>JAKCDC010000021.1 GCA_021838635.1 Pseudomonadota bacterium | reverse complement strand
TTCCGATCTCCGTGCGGGCCAACCGGCACTCGCGCTCGCAGCGCATTTTGGTGCCGCGTACCGTGCACCCCTACTACCGTCGCGCCGCACTCGCCATCGCCGGTTATCAGGGTGTGGCGTTTGAAGACGTGCCGTATTCGGCTGAAGACGGCTGTACGGCGCTTGAAGCGCTTGAGCGCTACGCCGGCGAGGACATCACCGCGCTCGTCATCCAGCAGCCGAACGTGTTCGGCCGTCTGGAGGACGTGGACGCGCTGACCGATTGGGCGCATGCCCACAAGATCCTGGTCGTGGCCGTGGTCAACCCAGTCTCCCTGGCGCTGCTGAAACCGCCGGGCCAGTGGGGCCACGAAGGTGCCGACATCGTGATCGGCGACGGTCAGCCGCTTGGCATTCCGTTGTCCTCCGGCGGGCCGTATTTCGGCTTCATGACCACGCGCATGGCCTACGTGCGCCAGATGCCCGGTCGCATCGTCGGACGCACGGTGGATGCCGATGGCCAGCACGGCTTCACGCTGACGCTGCAGGCGCGCGAGCAGCACATCCGTCGCGCCAAAGCCACGTCGAACATCTGTACCAACCAGGGACTGATGGTCACGGCGGCCACCATCCATCTGTCGCTGCTCGGGGCCGAGGGCCTGCGGCGTACCGCGGTCGCCTCGCATGCGCGCACCGGGGAGCTGCTGCGGGCACTGACGGGCGTGCCTGGGGTGCGCCGGGTGTTCCCGTTGCCGGTGTTCCACGAGGCGGTGATCGGTCTGCAGCGGCCGGTGGCGCCGCTGCTGGAGCGACTCGCCGCGCGCGGTGTGCTGGGCGGCTGGGACCTCGCCGAGCACTACCCGGAACTCGGGCACGCGCTGCTGGTATGCGCCACCGAGACCAAGACCCAAGAGGACATCGAGCGCTACGTGACGGTGCTCGAGGAATGCCTGCGCGAAGCGCAGGCCGCCTGATCCGAAGAGGCTCCGATGAGCACTGAACGAACCAACCGCCTGGAAAAGCTGATTTTCGAATACTCCGTGCCGGGGCGCGGCGCCGCGGACCAGTGGCCGAGTCCGCCGCTGACGGGGAGCACGGCGGATCTGCCCGCCGCGCTGCTGCGCGGCACGCCCCCCCTGTTGCCCGAGGTGAGCGAGCTCGAGACCGTGCGGCACTTCACCCGGCTCTCGCAGCTGAACTTCTCGATCGACACGAACTTCTATCCGCTCGGTTCGTGCACGATGAAATACAACCCCAAGGCATGCAATCAGTACGCCATGCTGCCGGAATTCCTCGGGCGCCATCCGCTTGCGCCGGAATCCGCCGGTCAGGGGGTGCTCGAGTGCCTGTTCGAGCTGCAGGAGATGCTCAAGGCGGTCACCGGCATGCAGGCGGTCGCATTGAGTCCTATGGCCGGCGCCCAGGGCGAGTACGCCGGTGTGGCCATGATCCGTGCCTATCACCGGGCGCGCGGCGACCTGGAGCGCAATGAGATCATCGTGCCGGAGGCGGCGCACGGCACCAACCCCGCCACCGCGACGATGTGCGGCTGCGTGGTCCGCGAGGTCCCGGTCGATGCCGACGGTGACGTCGATCTGGCCGCGCTCAAGGCCGCGGTGGGCCCGAAAACCGCCGGCATCATGCTGACCAACCCCTCGACGCTTGGGGTGTTCGAGCGGCGCATCGAGGAAGTGGCCCGCACCGTGCACGCCGCCGGCGGGTTGCTGTACTACGACGGGGCCAACCTCAACGCCATCCTCGGCAAGGTCCGTCCCGGCGACATGGGCTTCGACGTCATTCACGTCAATCTGCACAAGACCTTCTCCACGCCGCACGGCGGCGGCGGACCGGGCGCCGGTCCGGTGGGTGTGTCCGCGCGGCTCGTGCCGTTTCTGCCGGTGCCGATCGTGGCGCGCGAAGGCGAGCGCTACGTGTGGTTGACCGAGCGTGACCGGCCGCAGTCGATCGGGCGGCTCTCGACCTTCGCGGGCAACGTCGGGGTGCTGCTGCGGGCGTATATCTACATGCGCATGCTCGGCCGCGACGGCATGGCCCAGGTCGGTGAGTACGCCACGCTCAACGCCAACTACCTGCTCGCGCGCCTGACCCGCTCGGGCTTTGATGCCGCCTATCCGAAGCGGCGCGCCAGCCACGAGTTCATCATCACCGTGAAGCGCCAAGCGCGCGAGCTCGGGGTGACGGCCATGGACATCGCCAAGCGGCTGCTCGATCATGGTCAGCATGCGCCGACCACGTATTTCCCGCTGCTGGTGCCGGAATGTCTGTTGATCGAGCCGACCGAGACGGAGAGCAAGGCCGCACTCGATGCGTTCGTGGAGGCGATGGCGCAGATCCTCACCGAGGCGACGCAAGAACCCGAGCAGGTCCGCAGCGCTCCGCATACCATGCCGGTACGGCGGCTCGACGATGTCCGGGCGGCCAAGCAACTGGACCTGGCGTGGAAAGCGGCCCCGTAGCGATCGAACGGTACAAACCCACAGGCCTCAAGCGGCTGCTGCGCGCCTTCGGCGCCAGCGGCCGGGGGCTGGCCGGGGCATTTCGTGAGGAGGCGGCGTTTCGCCAGGAGCTGGCGTTCGCGGCTCTCGCCGTGCCGCTGGCGCTGTGGCTCGGCCATGATGGCACCCAGCGTGCGCTGCTCGTCGCTCCGGTGCTGCTGATTCTGATCGTGGAGCTGATCAACAGCGCCATCGAGGCGACCGTCGATCGGATCGGGCTGGAGCGTCATGCGCTTGCCGGCCTGGCCAAGGACATTGGCTCGGCCGCCGTGCTGATGTCGTTCGGATTGCTGGCGGTCGTGTGGCTGCTGGTGCTGCTGGGGCGCTAGCGCAATGTCATCCGGGGGGACGATGCGAGTGCTGCGAGTGTTCTGTCTGTCCGTGCTCACGTTGGCGGTGGGTCCGGCCGCGCTGGCGAGCGCCGCGCCTGTTGCGCCGCCGGCGCATCCTGCCCTCCCGTCGGCCGTGGCGGCCCACCTGGCGCGCCAGGCCGCGGCGCTCGAGTCCAATCCGACATGGGCCGCGACGCTGGCGCGCATCGCCAGCAGCGTGGTGGCGATCAACTTCAACCAGGACCGCGCCTTCGACACCGACGTGAACGAGACGGCGCAGGCGACCGGCTTCGTGGTCGACGCCAAGCGCGGCATCATCCTCACCAACCGCCACGTCGTGACGCCCGGACCGGTCACGGCGACCGCGACGTTCCTCGACCGCGAACAGATCCCGATCTACCCGATCTACCGCGACCCGGTGCATGACTTCGGGTTCTACCGCTTTGATCCGAAGAAACTGCGCTACATTCACCCCAAGGCGCTGAAACTCGATCCAGCCGGTGCCCGGGTCGGGCGCGAGATTCGCGTGATCGGCAACAATGCCGGGGAGCAGCTGTCGATTCTCGCCGGCACCCTCGCGCGGCTGCACCGGCGGGCGCCGTATTACGGGTTCGGCAACTACAACGACTTCAACACGTTCTACCTGCAGGCCGCCTCGGGGACTTCCGGGGGCTCCTCAGGCTCTCCGGTCATCGATATCCGGGGCCACGTCGTGGCGCTCAATGCCGGTGGGGCGAGCAATGCCGCCTCGAGCTTCTACCTGCCGCTCGCACCGGTGCAGCGGGCGCTGCGGCTGATCCAGCAGGGCAAGCCGGTGACGCGCGGCACGCTCTACACGATCTTCCATTACACCCCCTTCGATGAGCTTGAGCGGCTCGGCCTGCCGCGCAACGTCGAGACTGCGGTGCGCAAGGTGTTCCCGCAGCGCACCGGCATGCTTGTGGTGAGCACCGTGCTCGGCGGCTCGCCGAGCGCGCGGGTGCTGCAGCCGGGGGATATCCTGGTGCGCCTCGATGGGCACTACGTGACGACCTTCGAGCCGCTCGAGCGCATGCTCGATGCCGCAGTGGGCCGCCAGGTGACGCTGCAGATCGAGCGCGGCGGCCACCGGCTTACGGTCCGCCTGCCGGTCGGGGATCTCAATGCGCTCGCCCCGAGCGCCTACGTGCAGTTCGGCAATGCCGTGGTGAACACGCTCTCGTACGAGATGGCACTGCAGTTGAACGTGCCGCCGCGAGGTGTCTGGGTCGCCAATCCCGGCTTCGTGTTCGGTGCCGCCGGCGTGCCGCGCGGCGCGGTGATCCACGACATCGACTCCTGGCCGATCGATAATCTGCAGGATTTTCGCCATGCACTCGCGCGGCTCGCCGACGGTGAGTACGCCACCGTGCGCTTCACGCTTGCCAGCGATCCTAACAGCACCCAGCTCGCCTATTTCCGCATGGATCGGCGCTGGTTCCCGGCCGAGTACTGTGTGCGCAACGACACGCTGGGTATCTGGCCATGCAAGGCGCTGCCGCCGGGACCGCCGCGGCCGCCGCACCCGGTGAGCGCGACGCGCTTTCCGGTCTACCGCAATCCGCTGCTGACGCGCCTGGCGCACTCGCTGGTGTCGGTGACCTTCAGCATGCCGTACTCGGTTTCCGGGGTGACCGAACACTACTATCACGGTACCGGGCTCGTGGTGGACGCCAAGCGCGGCTGGGTGGTGGTGGACCGCAACACGGTGCCGGTGTCCCTCGGCGATGTCACGATCACCTTCGCCGGCACGGTGCAGGTGCCAGGCCGGGTGGTGTATGTCAGTCCCATCCACAACCTCGCGGTGGTCGCGTACGATCCGCGTCTCATCGGTTCGACCCCCGTGCGCTCGGCGCGCCTGCGGCCCGAGCGGCTCACCTCCGGGGAGCCGATCAACGTGGTCGGTATCGGCGATGACAACGATCTGCATTTCCGTCACACCGAGATCTCGAGCATCGAGCCGCTCGAGCTGCCGCTGTCGCGCACGATGCGCTTCCGCGACACCAACATCGAGAGCATTCAGCTGGTCAATCCGCCGAAGAGCTTCGACGGGGTGCTCACCGACCGGCGTGGCGATGTGCTCGGGCTGTGGTCGAGTTTTGCGTTCGACACCGCCAACGGCGTCGGCCAGGACCTGCAGGGCGTGCCGATCGAGCCGGTGCGCGACATGCTCGCACACATGCGCAGCGGCAAGCCGCTGCACTCGCTCGATGTGGAGTTCGCGCCCACCGCGCTCTCGAGCGCGCGCCTGATCGGACTGACTCCCTTCTGGGCCAAGCGGCTCGCCGCCCAGAGCGCCACGCGACGCGTGGTGCTGACGGTCATTCGCACCACCGGCGGCTCTCCGGCGTCCCGGCTGCTTGAGCCAGGCGACCTGCTGCTCGCCATCAATGGCCACGTGGTGACGCGCTTCGAGCAGGTCGAGCAGGCCACCTCCGGTCAGCGCAGCGTGCGGCTGACCGTGTGGCGGGGCCGAGAGGCGCTGACGATCACGGTGCCGACCGTGGTGCTCTCCGGAACCCAGCTGCGGCGGGTGGTGCAATGGGCCGGCGCGACGCTGCAGCGTCCATTCCACTCCATGCTGGCGCAGCGCGGAGTGCCGCCGTACGGGGTATACGTGGATAACTTCGCATACGGCTCACCGGCCTCGCGCTATGGCTTGTATGCGGGATTGCGTATCGTCGCGGTGGACGGCAAGCCGACGCCTGATCTGGATGCCTTCCTGAATGTGGTGACCCACCGACCGGACCATGCCTCGGTGCGCATCACGGCGCTCGGCTGGAACAATGCACCGCAGGTCATCACGTTGACGCTCGACAACCACTACTGGCCCGCCTACGAGCTGCTGCGCACGGCGCACGGCTGGGTGCGGCGCGCGCTGCACTGAGCGCAGGGGCGGAGCGCTCGGATGGGGCCCATTGCACCGGCGGATCTGCAGGCCGCCCTTGGCGCACTGCGCGCCGGGGCATTGGTCGCCTTTCCGACGGAAACGGTGTACGGACTTGGCGCCGATGCACGTAATCCGGCTGCGGTGCGGCGCATCTTCGCCGTCAAGGGCCGCCCCACGAGCCATCCGGTCATCGTGCACCTGCGCAGTCTCGGGGAGCTCTCAGGCTGGGCGCGGCAGGTGCCGCCCGCGGCCGAGCGGCTTGCCGAGCGGTTCTGGCCCGGGCCGTTGACGCTGGTGCTGCCGCGCTCGCCCGATGTCGATGACAGCGTGACCGGCGGTCAGGATACGGTTGCGGTGCGTGTTCCGGGACACCCCGTGGCCCAGCAGCTGCTCGCCGCCTTTGGCGGCGGGATTGCCGCGCCGTCCGCCAACCGCTACGGCCGGGTTTCCCCAACCCGGGCCGAACACGTGCGCGAGGAATTGGGCGCGGCGGTGCAGGTGGTACTCGATGGCGGGGAGTGTCCGATCGGCCTGGAGTCGACCATCGTGGCGTTCCAGGACGGCGTTGCGCGCCTGCTGCGCCCGGGCCGGATCACCGCCGGGGAGATCCGCGCACTGCTCGGCGCGGTGCAGATCGGTGCCGATGCGGCCTCGCCGCGTGTGCCGGGCAGCACCGCGGCGCATTACGCTCCGGCGACCCCGGTGGAGATCGTGCCGGCCGATGCGCTCGAGGCGCGCAGCGCGGCGCTCGCGCGGGCGGGCCGGCGCGTGGCGGTGTTGGCCCGGCGCGCCCCGCAGGCGGCGCTGCCGGCCGTGACCTGGATTGATGCCACGGCGCAGGCCGAGCGCTATGGCCATGACTTGTATGCGCATCTGCGCGCCCTCGACAAGAGCGGCTGCGAGCGCATCCTGGTGCAGGAAGTGCCGCAAGGCGATGAATGGGAGGCGATCCGCGACCGACTGCACCGTGCGGCCGTCGGCGCCGCCGCGCCCGGAGATACCCCATGAGCGTCCGTCGCAGTCGTTTTGTCGACCCATTCCAACCCGCGGAGATCCGCCGGCTGGTGCGTCAGTTCGGTTCTCCGCTGCTCATCCTCGACTGCGAGCGTGTGCGCGTGCAGTACCGCAAGCTGCGCGCAGCGCTCGGGCGCGTCGATCTGCACTACGCGCTGAAGCCCATGCCGCATGCGGCGGTCGTGCAGACCGTGCTCGCCGAGGGTGGATTTCTCGATCTGGCCACCACCGGGGAGGTGCAGCTGGTCCGCCGGCTCGGTGTCGATCCGGCGCGCTGCATCCACACGCATCCGATCAAACGTCCGCAGGACATCCGCAACGCGCTCGAATTCGGCGTGCGCACGTTCGTGGCCGACAATCCCGACGAGGTGCGCAAGTTCGAGCGCTTCGCGGATCGGGCCGAGCTGCTGTTGCGCGTCTCGTTCAGGAGTCCCGGAGCGGTGTGCGACCTGTCACGCAAGTTCGGCTGCGACCCGGAGGACGCACTGGAGTTGGCGCGACTGGCCGCGGAGCTTGGCATCACGGTGCGTGGCCTGAGCTTTCACGTCGGCTCGCAGGCGGGGGACTCGGCCAAACATGTCGAGGCGCTTGATGCCTGTGCGCAGTTGATGGCCGCCGGCCGGCGGCGCAAGCTCGGCGTGCTCGACACGCTCGATATCGGTGGGGGCTTTCCAATCGACTACACCCAGCCGGTGCAGGACATCGAGCGCTTCTGCGAACCGCTGCGCAGCGCACTTGAGGCGCTGCCAAAGCGCGTGCGGGTGATCGCCGAGCCGGGGCGCTTCATCGTTGGCCCAGCCGCACTGGGAGTCGCCTCGGTCATGGGCCGGGCGCGCCGCGAAGGGCACTGGTGGTACTACCTCGATGACGGGCTGTACGGCTCCTACAGCGGCCAGCTGTTCGATCACGCGCGTTACCCGGTGGAGCCGCTGAAGGATTCCGAGGAGCGATTGCCTTCGGTGCTCGCCGGGCCGACCTGTGACAGCATCGATGTCATCGCCGAGAACCTGATGTTGCCGAAGCTGGAGGCGGGCGACCTGATCGTCGGGCGCGCCATGGGCGCGTACACCTGGGCAAGCGCCACGGAATTCAACTTTTTTCCCAAGGCCACCGTCGTGGCGGTGAACCTTACGCCGGGAGACTCCGGCATGGTCATGCCCTTTCCGCTGTGATACGCCCCTCTGAGGCGCCGGGAGTGAGCCGCGTGCTGCGCAATGTTGTTTTCGATATCGGCTGGGTGTTCGTGCACCTGGACACCGCGCCCTTTCTTCAGTTCCTGCGTGAACATGGGGCTGACGCCCGGGACCTGAACTCGGTGCTCACGCAGGTTGCGCTGCATGAGCACGAGTGCGGCCGGCTCACGGGGCAGGGACTGCTCGAGCGCTTCGCTGGGTTGGCGCGCCGGCCGATGGATCTTCAGGCCGTGCACGAGCGCTGGGTCAGCATGTTCGAGCTGCAGCCGCGGATGGTGCGGCTCGCGGAACGTTTAAGCGAGCACTACCGGGTGTTTTTACTCTCCAATATCGGGGATCTGCACTGGGCACACCTGTCGCGCGAATACGGTGTGCACCGCATCGGCCATGGCGCGCTGCCCTCGTTTCTTGCGGGTGTTATGAAGCCCGAGGCGGGCATTTACGCTGAGGCGGAACGGCGCTTCGCGCTCGAACAGGCGGCCACGGTGTTCATCGATGATCGCGCCGAGAACGTCCAGGCGGCGCGCCAGCGCGGCTGGCAGGCGATCGAACACACCGGTTACGCCTCGACCGTGAGCGCGCTCGGGGCGCTGGGAGTGGCATGCTGAGCGGGCCGCGCACAGCGATCCACCGGCAAGTCGAGGCACTGCGCGCCGGGCTCGAGCCGCGGCTGATCGCGCGGCTGCCCTCGGGGTGGGCATTGCTCGCCGAGCGGCAGTTCCTGCGCGGCTACGCGCTGCTGCTGCCTGACCCGGTGGTGCCGACGATCAATGCGCTCGGGGCGTCTGACCGGACGCGCTTCCTGCTCGATATGGCCCGCCTCGGCGATGCGCTGCTCGCCGTCACTGGTGCGCTGCGGGTCAACTACGCCATGCTCGGTAACCTCGAGCCGGCGCTGCACGCACACGTCTTCCCGCGCTACGCTGAGGAGTCCGAGTCGCTGCGCACCGCCCATCCCTGGGCGTACGACTGGCAGGCGGGCGAGCCGTTCGATCCGGCCGCGCACGGGGAACTGCTGAGGCAGCTGCGCGGCGCGCTCGAACGGCTCTGAGGCCCCGCGCGTTACTTCGGCGGGTTGGCGATGAGCGCGCGGAACTGACGCAGCTTGTGCTCGATGATGGCATCGTTCTGCGGACCCATGCGGATCATGAGCTTCTGCCCAGCCGGCAGCGCTTCGAGCTTCGGGTCGGCGAACTGCCAGAACACCTTCGGGCGCACCAGCGTGACGGGCGAGGTGACCGTGGGCGTTGCGAGCAGGCTGTCGATGGCCTGCACTAGGCGGTCGTTGAAGTACTTGCCCGGGTAGCCCAGGCTCTCATAAGCCTGCTGGAACAGCGGATAGAGGCGAAAGTACAGCTGCGCCAGGCCGTGCACGTTCAGCCGGCTGACCACCGCCACGAACGGGGTGTAGCGGGCGTAATTGCGTTGACTGAGCAGCGCGACGCCGCCCTGGCGGTTGACGATAGTCTGTCCCGGCGTCGCCTGGATGGGGCGCAGGTTGGCCGATACCTTGGCGCGCGGCAGGCTATCGACGCTCACCACCACCCGACGGATGATGTTCTTCGGCACGATGAACCGCGCGACCGCGGGGTGGCCGATGAGCGTATCGAGCGCGGCGAGCACGACCGAGTCGCTGTGGTTCAGCGGCGGCAGCGGCTGCGCTGCGGCGGTGCTGCTCGGCGCCGGTACCGGATGTTCGATCACGGGAGCTTGTGCGGCGCTCGGCAGCGGTGCTGAGGCCGCAGCCGGTGCCGCGGCCTGCGGAGCGGGCGGGACAATGCCGCTCGCGGTCGTTGGCGCGCCTTTGTGGAAGCGGTAGTAGACACCGACACCGATCAATGCGGCCGCCACGACCGCCGCCGCCACCCAAATGACCTTGTTGCGGAAGGACTCTTCCGGGTCAGTCTTGTTCCACATCTGGCGTCACTCCCGAGGCTCGGAAATATTGTACTGTACACCCATGACCATACGCCGGGTGTTGAAGATGGGCGACCCGCTGCTTGCACAGGTCGCCGCGCCGGTGCAGCGTTTCGACGCAGAACTTCAGGCGCTGGTGCAGGACATGGATGAAACCATGCGATCCCTGAACGGCGCCGGAATCGCCGCCCCGCAGATCGGAGTCAGTCTGCGCGTGGTGATCTTCGAGGTCGCCGACAACCCGCGCTATCCGAACGTTGCGCCCGTGCCGTACACGGTGCTCGTCAATCCGCAGCTGACGCCGCTCGGTCGCGAGCAGGCCGAGGGCTGGGAGGGGTGTCTGTCGGTGCCGGGGCTGCGCGGGCTGGTGCCGCGCTACACGCACTTGCGCTATCGCGGATTCGACCTGCACGGGGTGCCGTTCGAGCGGACCGCGCATGGCTTTCATGCGCGCGTCGTGCAGCACGAAGTCGACCATCTCGATGGCGTGCTCTACCCGCAGCGGGTCCAGGACCTGCGCAACCTGGGATTCGAGGATGCGCTCGGGGCGCGCATGACGCCGATGCCGGATTAGCCAGCGCGGCGCGCCGCTCACGCGAGGGTGTGAAACACCCGCTGCACGTCGTCGTCCTGCTCGAGCTTGTCGATCAGCCCGAGCACCTCCTGGGCTTGCGCCTCGGGTAACTCGCTCGGCACGGTGCAGACGTACTCATGTTCCGCCGACAACGGCGTGATGCCGCGCGTCTCCAGCGCCTCCTGCATCTTGCCGAAGTCCTCGAACGCGCAGCGGATGAGCAGCTGCGGCTCACCGTTCTCCCCGGTGCTCTCGCCCATTTCCTCCAGCCCGTGATCGATCAGGTACAGCTCCAGCTCGTCCTGGTCGATGCCGGTCGGTGCGAGGCGGAATACGCCCATGTGCTTGAAGAGGAACGCAACGCTGCCGGACGTGGCGAGGTTGCCGCCGTTCTTGGTGACGATGTTGCGCACCGAGGCCACGGTGCGCGTCGGGTTGTCGGTTGCCGCTTCGATCAGCAGCGCCACGCCATGCGGTGCGTAAGCCTCATAATGCACTTCGTGGTAGTGCGTGGCATCCCGGCCCGAGGCCCGCTTGATCGCCGCCTCGACCTTGTCCTTCGGCATGTTGACCGCGCGGGCGTTCTGGATGACGCGCCGCAAGGCCGGGTTGGAATTCGGGTCCGCGCCGCCGGACTTCACCGCGATGGTGATGTCCTTGGCAATGCGCGCGAACTGCTTGGCCATGCGGTTCCAGCGCGCAAACATGGTGGCCTTGCGGACTTCGAAGATACGTCCCATGGAAAACTACCGCGCTGTCGGCAAGGGCTGCGGACTCAGGCGAGCTGAGCCTGCAGCATGCGCAGCCGGCGGCGCTGCAGGCGCAGACGCTGCTCGAGTTCCTTGAAGCGCAGCTGGAAGCTGGCGTGCTCCCAGTGCTCGACCACGGCACGCTTCTTCTCCGTGAGCCACTGTTCCTTCACTTTGGCCCAGTCGGCGATGGCGGCGAGGAAACTGTCGTACTCGCGCGCGATGTGCTGATGGAGCTCGGTGATGCGCGAGGGGGGCGCGGTCGGGGCCACCTGCGCGAGCGCGGTCTGTGCCCGCTGGAACTGCATCGCGAGCAGCGCGCGCTGGATCTGGAATACCGGCGTGCGCTTCAGCTTGCGCGTCAGTCCGACGTACTGCAGGCTCGCGATCAGCCACTTGGTCGGGTCCCACTGCCACCAGCGCACCCCATTGCGGTAGTCGTGCGCGAAGATGTGGTGGAAGTTGTGGTAGCCCTCACCGAAGGTCAGCACCGCCAACACCGGGTTGTCGCGCGCGGTGTTCTCCTCAGTGTACGGGCGCGAACCCCACATGTGCGCCAGCGAATTGATGAAGAACGTGAAGTGGTGACTGAGCACCAGGCGCAGCACCCCGGCGAGCAGGAACACGCCCCACACGTCCCCGACCAGCCAGCCGGCGAGCAGCGGCAGACCGAAGTTCGTCAGCAGCACCAGGACGAGGTAATGACGGTGCTGGAAGGCGAGCATGCGGTCGCGGCGCAGATCCGGAATGTTGCTGAAGTCTTCCAGTCCGCTCGGGTACTCCCGCACCATCCAGCCGATGTGCGAGAACCAGAAGCCGCGGCGCGCCGAATACGGGTCAAGTTCCTCGTCATCGACGTTCAGGTGATGGCGGCGATGGCCGCTGCACCAGGCCCAGGCGCTGTTCTGCAGCGCCATGGTGCCGAATACCATGAACACCAGCCGCAGGCTCCAGTGCGCCTCATAGGCGCGGTGCGCCCAGAGCCGGTGGTAGCCGGCGGTGATCGACAGCTCGTTCGCCGTCAAAAAGACCCCGAGCAGCACCCAGGCCGCGATGCTGTACCCGTGCACGATGCCGTACCAGGGCACCAGCACTGCCGCAGCTAGAAACGTCAAGGAAAACAATATGATATTCGTCCAGATCGGCGGTGCCGACGGGACTGAAGAGGACGGAGCCGGGGCGGATGAGTTCGGCATGGGCGGTGCGCGCTCGGATCGGGTGAACAGAGACGGACTTACCTTAGCACGATCCGAGCGCTCGGGGCATGCGTGAAATGACGGGCCGCTGCGCGCAGCGGCCCGCAGCGACCGGCCTAGAACCAGTACACGCCTTGCACGGCCAGTTCGCTCTGGTGCGTGCTGGCCTGGGTGATGCCGCCGGCCGAGGTATAGAGAAAGCTCGGCCGATTGGACGTGTCGTAGCGACCCTCGAAGCGCAGCTCGAAATCCGCCGCCGGGTCATAGCCGAAGGTAATGGTCCCTTCCTTCAGGCGCTGGCGGGTCCCTGTGATGAACCCGTTGCGGTCATCGAAGGACTCCCCGCGTAGCGAGACGCGCCAGCGAGGGTTGAAGCGGTAATTGACGTACAGCGCCACGCCACTCCACTGGCCGCCAAGGGTCACGCGGCTCGCGCGCTGCTGACCCCAGTCGTAGCTGGCCACGAACTGCAAGGCGGTGGTGAGGTTGTACGTGGCGACGGTGTCGATGAGCGTGCGGCGAGCCAGATCGATCGGGTCATTGCCGATATAGCTCTGGGCGGACAGCGAGAACTTTCCGGTCGGGGTGAGCGCCACGCCAAGTTCCACGGTCTTCGATCCAGAGGTCACGTTGGTGTAGTTCCAGCCATTGTTGACCCCGAGCGTCACGCTCACCACGCTGTTGAACGCATAGCTGGCGCGCACCCCGGTATGCGTCATCGGCTCGGCATAGAAGAGAAACGACCGCGAGAAGTTGGTGTTGCCCGTCGGCGCGATGACCTCGGCGCCAGCGAGCGTGGTGAACTTGCCCGCCTCGAGCGTGAGGGCGCCCTGGACGTACTGCACGTAGCCCTGCAGCAGATCGATTGCGTTGTTGCTGGAGGCCGTGCCGTTCTCGGCGGCGTTGACGATCTTCGCGTCACTGCCGCCGATGACATCCATGAGCGCGCCGAAGCCCTCTTTGGGTTGGTACGCGAGGGTGAGCCCGGCCTGGTCGAGCTGGAACGCATTGTGCGCGGTGTCGAACTGATGGTAGGTGTTGCCGCCGGAGGAGGCGTAGTACGAGGCGGCCAGATACCCGGAGGCCGTGATGCCGGAGTTCGCGAGCAGTGTCTCGAGCGTCGCGGCGGGGGTGTCGGCGGCGCGAGCGCCCACCGGCGCGAGCGCGGCGAGCGCCGCGACCAGGAGCGGCAGAGTCGGGGAGCGTGTGGCCATGCTGAGCCTTTCGTGAACGCAGTGGGGAGCGGACAGAGCACCGCTAGCACGCCCCGTGCCAGCGTCTTTGGGTGCGGATTTCCCGGTAAAATCCGCACCCGCGCGCTTCGGGGCGTTGCAACCGCACCGCGCTGGTGCGCCGCGCGGTTCATCGTGGTGCACAGGCCGCTCAAGCGCCGCCACTGTACGTCGCGCCCGGTCAGCAGCCGGTGAGGAAATCGCCGGCCTAGCGTGGCCTCGGCGCACTCCCCGCCGCGGGCGGCAGCTCGCTCGGGACGATCGGGTTGGCCGAACCGGTGTCGGCGCGCAGGGCCGCTTCCGCCTCGCGGCGTGTCATGACGATGATGCTGATGCGACGGTTGATGGGGTCGAACGGATTGGTCTTGTCGAACAGCACCGTCGAGGCGAGTCCGACGACACGGGCGACCTTGCCGTGCTTCAGGCCGCCTTGCACGAGGGCGCGGCGGGCCGCGTTGGCCCGATCGGCCGACAGCTCCCAGTTCGTGTAGTGATTGTGACCGGGATAGGGGTGCGCATCGGTGTGGCCGATGATTGCGATCTGGTTTGGCACGGAGTTCAGGTACGGGGCGAGTGTCTCGAGGATGCGGCGGGTGTAGCCGCGCAGCTTCGCGCTGCCGAGGTCGAACATCGGCCGGTTCTTGGCATCGACGATTTGGATGCGCACCCCCCGCGGGGTGATGTCGAGCAGCAGCTGATTCTTGAACGGCTTGAGGGCCTGACTCTTCTCCACCGCTTGGCGCAACTGCGCCATCAGGGACTGCAGGCGCTTGTGGTCGGCCTGGGCGACGCGCTTGCGGGCCTGCTGGGTGGTGATCCGCTTCGGGTTCGCGCGCAGCGAATCGTTGTTGCCGGCGCCGCTCTGCGGCGCATGGATCGCCGCAATCGGGTGCGGGCTGATGTTCATCCCGTTCAGCCCGCCGCCCAGGTTGATCGGGCTGGTGCTCGCGCCGCCCGGGCCCTGCGGGCCGGGCGCCGCGCGCGTGCTCTGCCCGGTCTGCATGCTGGGGTTCTTGAAGTAGTTGAAGATCGCCGCGCGCTGGGCCTTGTTGACCGCCGTGACGATCCACATCACCAGGAAGAACGCCATCATGGCGGTGACGAAGTCCGCATACGCGACTTTCCAAGCCCCGCCGTGGTGACCGGCGTTGCCGCGCCGCGCCTTCTTGACGATGATCAGCGGCCGTTCGTCTTTCAGTGCGGCCATCAGGCTTTCGCGGCTTTGTTCTTCAGCTGCGCCTCGAGGTCCGCGAAACTCGGCCGCACGTCACTGAACAGCAGCTTGCGCGCGAACTCGATCGCCACCGCCGGCACGTAGCCGCGCACGTTCGCCACCAGCGCCATCTTGACCAGTTCGAACGCCTTGACCTCATCGTTGGCCGCATGCCCCATGGCCGCGGCGAGCGGGCCGGCGAAGCCATACGAGACCAGAATGCCGAGGAACGTGCCGACCAGCGCCGAGGCGACCCGCTCGCCGATGCTGGCGGTGTCGGCCCCGGCGATCGAGGCCATGGTGTTCACGATGCCAAGCACCGCCGCGACGATGCCGAAGCCCGGCAGCGCGTCGGCCATGCGCTGTACCGCGTGGCCCGGCTCGTGCACCTCCTGGCGAAAGGTCTCGAGCTCCTCATCGAGCAGGCTCTCGAACTCGTGCGGGTTGAGGTTGCCGCCCACCATCAGGCGCAGGCTGTCGGTGATGAAGTTGCGCAGGTGATGATCGGCCGCGATCTGTGGATATTTCTTGAACAACTGGCCGCCGTCGGGCGAGTCGATGTCAGACTCGATCGCCATCAGGCCTTCCTTGCGGATGCGCAGCAGCACGTCGTAGAGCAGCTTCAGGATCGACACGTAGTCGTCGTGCTCGTAGCGCTCCTGCTTCAGCAGCGAGACGATGCCGGCGAAGCTCGCCTTGACTACCTTGATCGGATTGCTGGTGAGGAACGCGCCGAAGGCCGCCCCGATGATGATCAGGAATTCCGCCGGGTGCCACAGCGCGAGCAGCTTCCCACCCTCGATCATGAAGCCTACCGCCACGCAGGCGAGGACGACAATGCTTCCGATGATCTGAATCACGAGCTGGCAGCGCCTGTACTGAGAGTGCCGCGCAGAAGTCCAGGCGCCAATCCGGGCCATCCGGTCCTTTGCACAGCGGTGCTGATGCGAGTATCGGCGGTAGCGGGATGATCTTGAACCACGGACGGCCGGAACTGTGACGCTGACCGTGTAAACTGCTCGCGGAACGCCGCCAGAGGGTTGCGGCGAGGAGACCCCCGTGCTTGAGCATCTCGACCGGCTGGCGCCGGATCCCATCCTCGGCCTGATGGCCGCATTTCGCGCCGATACAGACGCCCGCAAGGTCGATCTGGGTGTCGGCGTGTACCGTGACGATCGCGGCGAGACGCCCGTCATGCAGGCGGTGCGCGAGGCCGAGCGCGCCGTCCTGGAGCGCCAGCGCACCAAGACGTACGTGGCCCCCGCCGGCAACCCTGCGTTCAATGAGGCGCTGCGACGTTTGGCGCTCGGCGAACACTCCGCGCTCGAGCGCACCGAGCGGGTCCGGGCCGTGCAGGCCCCGGGTGGGTGCGGCGCGCTGCGTCTCGGTGCGGAGCTGATTCGCGCGGCGCGTCCCGAGGCGGTGGTGCATGTGAGCGACCCGACCTGGGCGAATCACGTGCCACTGCTTTCCGGCTGCGGCCTGAAGCTCGAACGCTATCCGTATTTCGAGGCCACGACCGGCGGCGTGGCGTTCGAGGCCATGATGGGCGCGCTTGCGAAGCTGCCGCCGCGCTCAGTGGTGCTGCTGCACGCCTCCTGTCACAACCCCACGGGTGCGGATCTGGAGGAGGGCCAGTGGCGGCAGATCGCTGCGCTGCTCGCCGAGCGTGAGCTGCTGCCGTTCATCGACATGGCCTATCAGGGCCTCGGTCGGGGGGTGGAGGAGGACGCCTTCGGCCTGCGCCTGCTCGCCGAGCAGCTGCCCGAGGCGCTGATCGCGGTGTCCTGCTCGAAGAACTTCGGCCTCTACCGCGAGCGCGTCGGCTGTCTGATCACGGTCAGTCAGAACGGCACGGCCGCCGAGGCGGCGCTTACGCAGCTGGTGCGCATTGCCCGCGGGCTGTACTCGATGCCCCCGGATCATGGTGCGGCGATCGTGGCGGAGATTCTGGGCAACGCATCGCTGCGCGGGGTCTGGCAGCGCGAGCTCGACGCGATGCGCGAGCGCATCCTGAAGCTGCGCGAGGCGGCGGCCGCGGCGCTCGCGGCGAGCTGCCCGGCGCGGGACTTCGGCCACATCGTGCGCCAGCATGGCATGTTCTCCTACCTCGGCGTCGATGCGCACACCGTGCGGCGGTTGCGCGAGGCGCATCATGTCTACATGACCGACGACAGCCGGATCAACGTCGCCGGCCTGCGTCAGGAGAACATTCCGTATTTCGCCGAGGCGGTTGCCCGGGCGCTTGCTCAATAGGCTCCGGGGGCCTGCGGCGCGCCCTTGCGCTCGAGGATCATGAAGGTGAACGGGTAGGCGTTGCGCGCGTCGGCGGCGTGGCGATGGCACTCGACATCCGTCCACTGGGTCGGGTCGATGGCCGGAAAGAAGGTATCGCCGCTGATCTCGGCGTGCACCAGCGTCAGGTAGATGCGGCGCGCGAACGGCATCAGCAGGCGGTACACCTCGGCGCCGCCGATGCCGATCAGCTCCGGCGCCTCGCGCACGCAACCGAGGGCGTGACCGAGGGAGTGCACGGCGAGCACTCCGGGACTGTGCCACTGGCGGTTGCGCGTCAGGACGAGGTTGCGCCGCTCGGGCAGCGGCCGGCCGATCGACTCGAAGGTGCGCCGGCCCATCAGGATCGGCTTGCCGGTGGTGATGCCTTTGAAGCGCTTCAGGTCATCGGCCAGCCGCCAGGGCAGCGTGTTGTCGCGCCCGATGCAGCCGTTCTCGGCCATGGCCGCGATCAGCGAGACTTGCGGCTGTGCGAGGTTCACCGGCCGCCTCGGGCCGTCGGTTCACGCTCGGGCACGCGGCGCCTCAGATTTCCACCACGGTGTTGAGCGAGACGACTCCGCGCTGCGGCATGCGGAAGAATTCCGCCGCTTGGGTGCTGTGCCGCTGCATGCGTGCGAACATCTGCCGCTGGATACCGCGCCAGCCGGGGGTGTCGCGCGCGCGGACCACGTGTTGGCCGACGAAGAATGAGCTGTCCTCCATGAACACCTTCAGGCCACGCGCTCGGCAGCCGCGCAACGCCTCCCCGACGTCGGGCGTTTCCATGAACCCGAAACGCGCCGTCACCAGGTAGATCCCGGGCAGGGTCTCGTCGATCTCGACGCGATTGGCCGGATCCTGGCGCGGTGTGCGCATGATCTCCAGGTTCAGGATGATCACCCGCTCGTGCACCACGCGGTTGTATTCGAGGTTGCGGATCAACGCCGAAGGTATGAGGTCAGGCGTGCTGGCGAGGAATACCGCGGTGCCGGGCACCCGGTGCACGCTGGCAAGCAGGTTCGGCAGCTCGCTGCGCGGGATCGCCTGGCGGACCAGAGCGGCGCGCAGCTCAAGCCGTCCGCTGCGCCAGGTGACGAATACGGCGAACAGCACGACCGCGAGCGCCAGCGGAATCCAGCCGCCGCTGGGTACTTTGGTCATGTTGCCGATGAAGAACACACTATCGACCACGAATAGCAGTCCGAACAGCAGCGTGACCCACCACTTCGGCCAGTTCCACTGCTGCAGGGCCACGAATGCCCCGAGCACGGTGGTGATCAGCATGGTGCCGACAACGGCCGAGCCGTATGCGGCCGACAGCGCGTTCGAGGATCGGAACCCCACCACGAAGGCGACCACCGCGACACACACCAGCCAATTGACGGCCGGGACATAGATTTGTCCGAGTTCGGTGTCCGAGGTCTGCAGGACGCGGATGCGCGGCAACAGATCAAGCTGCACGGCCTGGCGGGCCATGGAGAACGCCCCGGAGATCACCGCCTGGGAGGCGATCACGCTCGCCGCGGTCGCCAGGATCACCATCCACGGCAGCGCGGTCGGGGAGACCATGTAGTACAGCGTGAGCGGGATGTAGTGCCCGTGGGCGAGCTGCAGCGCGCCCTGGCCGAAGTAGTTGATGAGCAGCGACGGCCAGATGAGGAAGTACCAGGCGATGCGCACCGGCTCCTTGCCGAAATGTCCCATGTCGGCATAGAGCGCCTCGCCGCCGGTGAGGCACAGGAAGACTGCGCCGATCACCGCGAGCGACACGCCGGGGCGGTGCACCAGCAGCTCCATGCCGTAGATCGGGTTGATGGCATCGAGCACCACCGGATCGGCGCGGATCGCATTGACGCCGGTGACGGCGAGCACCAGGAACCAAACGATCATGATCGGGCCAAACAGCGCCCCGACCCTGGCGGTGCCGCGTCGCTGGTAGATGAACAGCCCCAGGATCACTGCCACCGTGACCGGCACGATCAGGTGCGTGAAATCCGGACTCAACACCTCAAGGCCCTCCGCGGCACTGAGTACGCTGATGGCCGGAGTGATCAGCGAGTCGCAGAAGAAAAATGCCGTGCCGGCGAGCGCCAGGCCCACGATCACGCGCGCCCACAGGCTGCCGGCGACGCTGTTGCGCTGCGCCAGGGCGAACATGGCGAGGATCCCGCCCTCGCCTTCGTTGTCCGCGCGCATGATGATGCTGATGTATTTGACGGTGACCGAGATGGTCAACGCCCAGAGAATCAACGACAGCGAGCCGAGCACGGCCAGATGGTCGAAATGCCCGGCCTCGGTGAGCGTCTCCTCCAGCGCATAGAGCGGGCTGGTGCCGATGTCGCCGTAGACGATGCCGGTCGCCCCGATCACCGCTGCGACCGTCCAGCCGCGCGCCTGCCCTGAGTGAGTGCTCACCGCATCACCGCGCCGCGGCTCGAGTACGCTGGGTCTTGCGCACCGCGCGGCGCGGGGTTTTCTTGCTGGTGCCCGTGCTGCGCGTGTTCTTCTTCGCCGGCACGCGTTTGGTCTTTCCGCGCGCGCGTGTCGCGGCCGGCGCGGCCCGGGAGGGCTTTCGCTTGGCCGGCCAGAGCATGGTGCCACGGCAGTTCGGCGCGCCGCAGCGGCAGGCATAGATTTCATCGACGTCCGGTGGATCATCCGCCGAGCGCCCGAGCTGGTAGTCGTAGTTGAGCTCTTCCCCCGGCTCGATGGTGCGGATCGCCTCGATGAACACGCGTTTGCCCTCGATCACCGCCTCGCAGTTCGGATCGCAGCAGTGGTTCATGTAGCGGGCGTCGGTGCCGCCGACACCGGCATCGATCACTGTGCGCGCATCGAGGATGAACAGGAACGTGTGGTTGTCGCGCTCGTCCCGGTCTTCGTAGCGGCGGTCCGCTTCCTCGTGCGAGACGTGCTCGCCAAGATACTCGGTCACGCGGGTGCCCTTGCGGATGCGGCGCAGCGCGAACGCGCCGCGACCGTGCACGCGCGAGCGGCGGACTTTGAAATAAGGCGCGCCGCGTGCGGCGCTTTTGCCGGTCATGCTGAGACTCCCTAGACGGCCACCGGCGCTGCGATGGCCGGGTGGTATTGATAGTTGAGGAACTCGAAGTCCTCGAGCCGATAGTCGAACAGACTCTGCGGCCGCCGCCCGATGCGCAGCCGCGGGAGCGGGAACGGCTCGCGCTGAAGCTGCAGGCGCGCCTGCTCGAGGTGATTGGTGTACAGGTGGCAGTCCCCGCCGGTCCAGATGAACTCCCCGGGCGCCAGATCGCACTGTTCGGCGACCATGTGGGTGAGCAGCGCGTAGCTGGCGATGTTGAAGGGCACCCCGAGAAACACATCGGCGCTGCGCTGATAGAGCTGGCAGGAGAGCCGGCCGCCGGCGACGTAGAACTGGAACAGCGCGTGACAGGGCATCAGCCGCATCTGGGGCAGATCGGCGACGTTCCAGGCGCTCACCACGATCCGGCGCGAATCCGGGTCGCGCCGGATCAGCTCGATCGCCGCGCTGATCTGATCGACGGTGTGCCCGTTGGCCGCCGCCCAGGCGCGCCACTGCTTGCCGTACACCGGGCCGAGTTCCCCGTGCTCGTCGGCCCATTCGTCCCAGATGCTCACGCCCTGCTCGCGCAGCCAACGGACGTTGGTGTCCCCGCGCAGGAACCACAGCAGCTCGCAGATCACCGAGCGCACGTGCACGCGCTTGGTGGTGACCAGCGGGAACCCCTGCGCCAGGTCAAAGCGCAGCTGCTCCCCGAAGCACGAGAGCGTCCCGGTCCCAGTCCGATCGGCCTTCGGCGCCCCGCGCTCGAGGATGCGGCGCATCAGGTCGAGGTACGGGCGCATCGAGGTTCAGCGCGCGGCGGCGGGGAGATAGTTGCCCGAGGTCTTGCGCACCTGATAGGCGTAGATCATCAGACCGGCGCCGATCACGATCATGGGGAAGGAGAGCACCTGGCCCATGGTCACCCAGCCCCAGGCGAGGTAGCCGAGCTGAGGGTCCGGCAGGCGCACGAACTCCACGAGAAAGCGGAACAAACCGTACAGCAGCAGGAACAACCCCGAGGCCGCCAGACGCGGTTTGGGCTTGGTGGTGAAGGTCCACATCACCGTCAACAGTACGATGCCTTCGAAGAACGCCTCGTACAGCTGCGAGGGCTGCAGCACCTGGCCGTGGTAGAGAAATCCCCACGGCAACGTCGTCGGCTTGCCCCACAGTTCGCCGTTGATGAAGTTGCCGATCCGCCCGAAGAACAGGCCAAGCGGCGGCAGCGGCGCGGTGAAATCGAACACATCGGCGGCGTTGCGCTTGCGGCGCATCGCGAAGATCGTCATGGCGAAGATGACTCCTAGCAGTCCGCCATGGAAGGACATGCCCCCGTCCCACACCTCGATCGGGTACCACGGGTTGTGCGCGGTCCAGAAGGTCATGCCGTAGAAGAGCACGTAGCCGATGCGCCCGCCGAGGATGACCCCGAGCATGCAGTAGAAAATCAGGTCATCGACGTCGACGGCCTTCCAGGTCGACTCGGCCCGCGAGGCGCGATAGCGGGCCATGCCCCACGCGCCGGCGAAGCCGAGTAAATACATAATGCCGTACCAGTGGACCTTCAGCGGGCCGAGCCGGAACGCGATGGGATTGATGTCGGGGTACTTGATCATGGCGGTGAAGTTTAGCCGACCTGGCCGTCGATGCGGCAGAAGAACGCCTTGAGGTAGCGCGTCTCGGGGATCCCGGGGTGAATCGGGTGGTCCGCCGACTGGCCGCCCACCTCGAGAATCTGCGCCTCGCGCCCGGTATGGCGCGAGGCGGCCTGCACGGCTTCCAGCAGCGCCGCTTCCGTCAGGTGGTACGAGCAGGAGCACGAGACCAGCAGGCCGTCCTCGGCGAGCACGCCGAGGGCGAGCTGATTGAGCTTGCGGTAGGCGGCCTGACCGCGCGGCAGATCCTTTTTGCGCTTGATGAAGGCCGGCGGATCGAGCACCACGACGTCGAAGCGCTCGCCGCGCTCTTGTAACGCCGTGAGCGCATCGAAGGCGTCAGCGCGCAGCGTCTGCACGCTCACGCCATTGGCCTGGGCATTGCGCTCGACGAACTGCAGCGCATGCTCCGAGGCATCGACGCACAGTGCCTCCGAGGCGCCCGCGGCCAGCGCCGTCACGCTCCATGCACCGACGTAGCCGCACACATCGAGCACCCTTGCTCCGGGGACCAGGTAGCGGGCAAGCCGAGCGCGGTTGGCACACTGGTCGTAGAACCAGCCGGTCTTCTGTCCGGCGGCGAGCGGCGCGCTGAAATTCAGTCCCGCCTCGCGCACCGTCAGCGGCTCGGGTACCGTGCCGAAGGCGGTCTCGGCCGTGCGCGCCAGCGCCTCGAGCGCTCGCGCGCCGGAGTCGTTCTTCCAGAACAGGCCCGCCGGGGCGAGCTGTTCGCGCACCACCGCCTCGAGCGTACCGCGCAGCGCCTCCATCCCGACCGTGGCGATCTGGCCGACCAGCACGTCCCCGAAGCGCTCGAGAACCAACCCCGGCAGACCGTCGGCTTCGCCGAACACGAGCCGATAGTACGGTTCGCGGTGCAGCCGCTCGCGCAGCCGCAGCGCACTGCGCAGGCGCGCCTCGATGAGCGCACCGTCGATCGGGTGGCCCGGGTCGCGGCTCATGATCCGCGCGCAAATGAGCGCGTGCGGATTGACGTAGGCGTGGCCCAGGAACTGCCCGCGGTGCGATTCGATCCGGGCATGCGCTCCGGGGCTGAAGGCGCGCAGCGGGGTCTCGTCGGCGACCTCGTTGCTGAACACCCACGGGTGTCCGGCCACGATGCGCCGCTCCTCCCCGCGCTTCAGGCGCAGCGTGGCAGGCGGGGCATGGAGCGGATCGGCGAGGGTGTCGCTCAAGGGAGGGCCGGGGTGGTGAAAAAGGGGGCGGCAGTATACAGGCGCTCGCGCCGCGCCGCGCGTTATGCTGGCGCCCCCCTCACTGGTCCGCCGGGTGTGCCCGCGGGAGCCTCATGGACAGCCGACACCTGACCGCGCACGGTACGCCGCGCTACACCAATCGCCTGATCGCCGCAGCGAGCCCGTACCTGCGCCAGCACGCGCACAACCCGGTCGACTGGTATCCGTGGGACGATGAGGCCTTCCGGCGCGCCCGGGAACTGAATCGCCCGGTGCACCTGAGCATCGGCTATGCGGCCTGTCACTGGTGCCACGTGCTGGCCGCGGAGAGCTTCGAGGACGAGGCGACCGCTGCGCTGCTGAACGAGCAGTTCGTGAACATCAAGGTCGACCGCGAGGAGCGGCCCGACGTCGATCGGATCTACCAGATCGCACAGCAGATGCTCACGCACGGACCGGGCGGTTGGCCGCTGACGATGTTTCTGACCGCCGAGCGGTTGCCGTTTTTCGGCGGCACGTATTTTCCGCCCGAGCCGCGGCACGGACTGCCGGGCTTCCCGGATCTGCTGCGGCGCGTCGCCGAGTACTACGCGGCGCACCGCGAGACGCTCGACGGGCAGCGCGAGGCGCTCGCGGCGGCCTTCGCGAGCATCGATCCGCCGGCCGCGCAGGCGGATCTGGTCCTTGGCGCCGAGCCGCTCGAGGCGGCGCGCGCGGGACTTGAGCGCAGCTTCGATGCGCGCTGGGGCGGTTTCGGCGGTGCGCCGAAGTTTCCCCATCCCAGCTCGATTGAGCGGCTGCTGCGCCACTGGCGCGCCAGCGCGCAGCACGAACCGCCGGACCTCAAGGCGCTGTACATGGCGGGGCTGACGCTCACGCGCATGGCCGAGGGCGGGATCCACGATGCGCTCGGCGGCGGCTTTTGCCGCTATTCGGTCGATGAGCGCTGGGGCATTCCGCACTTCGAGAAGATGCTCTATGACAACGCTTGGCTGCTCGGGGTGTACGCCGACGCGTACCGCGCTAGCGGTGATGAGTTGTATGCCGCGGTGGCGCGCGACACCGGGGAGTGGATGCGCCGGGAGATGCAGTCGGCCGAAGGCGGCTTTTACGCCAGTCTCGATGCCGATTCGGACGGACACGAAGGCAGTTACTACGTCTGGGACCGCGAGGAGGTGCGCGCGACGCTCGAGGCCGACGAATACGCCGCATTTGCCCCGTACTACGGGCTTGATCAGCGGCCGAACTTCGAGGGGCGCTGGCATCTGTACGTGGCGCGCGCCGCCGGGCCGCTCGCCGCCGAGCTCGGACTGCAGATCGCGCCGTTCGCCGCGCGGCTCGAGAGCGCCCGCGCAAAGCTGCTCGCGGTGCGCGAGCGGCGTGTACGGCCGGCGCGTGACGAGAAGATCCTCACCGCCTGGAACGGGCTGGCCATCGCCGGTCTGGCGCGAGCCGCGCACGCGCTTCAGTGCGAAAGCCTGGAGGCATCGGCGAGCCGCGCGCTCTCGTTCGCGCAACGCACGCTCTGGCGCGACGGGCGGCTCGCGGCCACCGACAGCGCCGGCGGGGCGCGACTCAATGCCTACCTCGACGACTACGTGTTCCTCGCCGATGGGGTGCTCGAGCTGCAGCAGCTGCGGTTGCGTCCGTCGGAGCTGCGCTTCGCGTGCGAGCTGATGGACGTCGTGCTGAGGCATTTTGCTGCCGGCGAGGGCGGGTTCTACTTCACCTCCGACGATCACGAGCCGCTGTTGCACCGCCTGCGCACGTTCGCCGACGAGGCGCTGCCGGCGGGCAACGCAGTGGCGGCCCGGGTGCTGCTGCGGTTGGGGTATCTGCTGGGCGAGTCGCGCTACCTGCAGGCGGCCGAGGCCATCGTGCGGGCCGGCTGGGCGCCCCTGACACAGCACCCGCAGTCGCATGCCACGCTGCTCAATGCGCTTGAGGAGCTGCTCGATCCGCCTGAAATCGTGATCCTGCGCGGCGAGCCGGATACGCTGCGCGCCTGGCAGCGCGAGCTGTCCCGGCTGTACGCGCCGCGGCGCCTGGTGCTCGCCGCGGCGGCCGATGCCGAGGACCTGCCGCCGGCGATCGCCGCCAAGCCGGCGCGCGGGGCTGCCACGGCCTACCTTTGCCGCGGCAGCATCTGCGGCGAGCCGATCGAGACGCTCGCGGCGCTCGCCGAGGCGCTGCGCAGTTAAGTCAGGCGAGCAGCTCGACCGCTCCGCCGATCGCCGCGGTGTTGATTGTCAGGGTGCGCTCGGTGGCAAAGCGCTGCAGGTAGTGCGGACCGCCGGCCTTCGGGCCGGTGCCCGAGAGCCCCTGGCCGCCGAAGGGCTGCACGCCGACCACCGCGCCGATCATGTTGCGGTTGACGTAGGTGTTGCCGGCCGGCAGCGAGCGGAACACGTGCTCGGCCAGTGTCTCGAGCCGGCTGTGCACCCCGAGCGTCAGGCCAAAGCCGGTGGCACGCACGGCCGCGAGGACCTGCGGGAGTTCTTCGGCGCGGTAGCGTGCGACATGCAGGATCGGGCCGAACTCCTCGGTCTTCAATTGATCGAGACGCGTCAGCTCGAACAGGTGCGGAGCGAAGAACTGTCCGGCGGTCGGGCACTGTTCGATCGAGCAGGCATGCAGCAGCTTCGCCTCGTGGCGCATGCGCTCGGCGTGCCGCTCGAGCCGCGCGCGGGCCTCGGCGTTGATCACCGGGCCTACGTCGGTGGCCGGATCCGCCGGGTCGCCGATCGTGAGGCAGCGCATCGCGCCGATCAACATCTCGATCGTGCGCTCGGCGAGTTCCTCCTGCAGGTAGAGCATGCGCAGCGCCGAGCAACGCTGGCCGGCGCTGGTGAAGGCTGAGGTGATGACGTCATCGACCACTTGTTCCGGCAGCGCCGTGGCATCGACGATCATCGCGTTGACGCCGCCGGTCTCGGCGATGAGCGGTACGATCGCCCCATCGCGCGCCGCGAGCGTGCGGTTGAGGGTGGCCGCCGTGGCGGTCGAGCCGGTAAAGGCGACGCCGGCGAGCGCCGGGTGCGTCAGTGCGGCGCGGCTGAATGGCGGGCCGTCGGCGGTGACGAGCTGCACCACGGCGCGCGGCACGCGCGCCTCGTGCAGCAGGCTCACCATGGCGTGGGCGATCAGCGGGGTGTTGGGCGCGGGTTTGGCGAGCACAGTGTTGCCGGCCATGAGCGCCGCGACCACCTGACCGGTGAAGATTGCGAGTGGGAAATTCCACGGGCTGATGCAGGCGAACACGCCGCGCCCCTGCATCCACAGCTCATTGCGCTCCCCGACCGGACCGGGCAGCCGCTGCGCGGCGCCGAAGAGCTTGCGGCCCTCGGCGGCGTAGTAGCGGCAGAAGTCGGCCGCCTCGCGGATCTCGGCCAGCGCATCGGGCAGCGTCTTGCCCGCCTCGCGCACCAGCAGATGCAGGAACGTTGCGCGCCGCTGCTCCAGCAGATCCGCCGCGCGTTCCAGGCAGGCAGCGCGCTCCTCAGCGGGCGTGTCGTTCCAGGCCCGCTGGACCTTTGCCGCGGCCTCCATGGCGGCGATGATTTCCGTCTCGGTGGCATCACGGCTGAGGCCGACGACCGCACCGTCGATCGGCGAGCGCACCGGGGTCTCGCATGGCGCGAGCGCCTCGGCCGCGAGGATCGGTCCGCCCGCGTAGCGCCGCCCCTGCTCGCTCTTCAGCGCCGTCTGCAGCGCGGCGAGCTCCGCCGGGTTGCCGAGGTCCGCCCCGCGGGAATTGGCGCGCGAGCCGTACAGGTGCGGCGGCTCGCGCACGCCGGAGGGACGCTGAGTGGCTTCGGGAAGGATCTGTCCCACGACGTGCTCCACGGGAATGCGTTTGTTGAGGAAGTAATGGACGAAGGAGGTGTTGGCACCGTTCTCCAGCAGGCGGCGCACCAGGTACGGCAGCAGCTCCTGGTGTGTGCCGACCGGGGCGTAGACGCGCACCGGGGGGAGCTGCGGCCGCTCGGCACGCACCACCGCGTACAGCGCCTGCCCCATGCCGTGCAGACGCTGGTACTCGTAGCGCGCCCCGGGCGGGGCGAGCGCCGCGACGGCCGCGACGGTGAGCGCGTTGTGCGTGGCGAACTGCGGGTAGATGACATCCTGTGCGGCGAACAGCCGCCGCACGCACACCAGATAGCTGGCGTCGGTGCAGGACTTGGCGGTATAGACCGGAAAGCTCGCGAGGCCCCGCTCCTGGGCGCGTTTGATCTCCGCGTCCCAGTAGGCACCCTTGACCAGCCGCATGCTCATGCGCCGGCCGCTGGCGCGCGCCAGCGCCGCAACCCAGTCGATGACCCACGGCGCCCGCCGTCCATACGCCTGCACGGCAAGGCCAAGACCCTCCCAGTGCCGGGTCTCGGGGTCGCGGGCCAGCGCTTCGATGACATCGAGCGACAGATCGAGCCGATCGGCCTCCTCGGCATCGAGCGTCAGGCCGATACCGGCGCGGCAGGCCGCGCGCGCCAACGCCATGGCCCGCGGCACCAGCCGCCCCAGCACGCGGGGCCGCTGCGTCAGCTGGTAGCGCGGTTCAAGCGCCGAGAGCTTCACCGAGATCCCCGAGCGGGCGTGCACGGCCGCGGGCGGCTGACGGCCGAGCGCCTCGATGGCCTCCTGGTAGGCCTGACAGTACCGCTGCGCATCCGCGTCGGTTCGGGCGCCCTCGCCGAGCATGTCGAAGGAGCACAGCGCGAGCTCGGGGTGCTGCGTGCCGCGCGCGAGCGCCGCCTCAATGGACTCCCCGAGGATGAACGCATGGCCCATCAAGCGCATCGCGCGCCGCATGACCCGCCGGGTCGTGGGCGCGAGCACATGGCGGGGCGCGGGGCTTGCGGTGAGCAGCGCGTGCGCATCGGGCAGCACTCGCCCGGCGGTGCGCAGCAGCGCCAGGCCCAGGCGCACCTTGAGGTTCGCCTCCGTGCTCCCGGTGCGCAGCGCCGCGAGGCGCTCGGCGATGAGACGATCAGCGCTCAACGCGTCCGGGGTGCGCAGCAATGCCTCGGCGAGACTCATCAGCGCCTTGCCCTCGGCGCTGTCGAGGGCGAACTGGCCGAGCAGGGACTCGACCAGCGAGCCGGCGCGCGCCTGAGTGCGGGCGGCGCCCACCCAGCGCATCGCGTGCTCGCGCGCCGCACCGAGCGGCTCGGCCACGGTGAGCAGCTCGGCGCGCAGCGCTTCCACGGCGGGCGCCTCCGGGCGCAGCGTGGCGGCGCGCAGCTGCTCGCGCAGACGGTGCAGATCGTTTCGGTCCCGAGGATGTGCCTCGGGCGCGGGTACGGCGTTCATGCGGTGCGATCAGTGATGCTAGAAGATTGTGCTCATGCTATTCGTATAGGCAGAGAATATTTTTATATTTTGGCGCCATTAGAAGTAAAATTGACTGGCTATGAGGCAAAAAGCGGCTTCGACGGGATTTCGCGCGCTCGATCGGATTGACCGCAAGCTGCTGGTGCGGCTGCAGCAGGATGGCCGCGTGCCGGTATCTCAGCTCGCCCGTGAAGTGAATTTGACGGTGACGCCGACGCTCGAGCGGATCCGGCGCCTCGAGGCGGCCGGGTTCATCAACGGATATTTTGCGCACCTGAATGCGCGGCGGCTTGGGCTCGGGCTGCTGGTGTACGTCGAGGTGACGCTGGATCGCACGACCCCGGAGGCGTTCGAGCGCTTCAAGGAAATGGTGGCCGCGCAGGACGACATCATGGAATGCCACATGGTGGCCGGTGGATTCGACTACCTGCTGAAGGTGCGCGTGAAGGACATGGAGCGCTACCGCACGCTGCTCGGGGAGACCATCGCCGCCATCCGCGGCGTGCAGCAGACCCACAGCTACTTCGTGATGGAGGAGGTGAAGTCGACCCACCGCATCGGCATCCCGGAGTCGGGGCCACCCGCACCGAGCGCCGGAGCGCCGCGGCGCTGAGGGCCGCGGCGCCTCGCCGCGGCGGCGCAGGCGTGCTCGGCTTCAGGGCATTCGACTGCGGCCTGCGGCGGCGTCAGGCGGGATGTTGCGCGATCGATGCGTATCGTGCCCCTCTGGGCTCGCGCCAGCGGGCGCCGGCGCCGCGGGCTCTCGCGCACGCGATCTGCCGGCGGGTCCTCAGAGCGAGACACCGGCCGGTGGCACTTCGCCCTCCAGCAGGGTGATGGCACGGCGCCGGGCCGCCTCGGCATCGATGCGGCCCGCAGCCATATCAGCCACCAGCTGCGCGTGTGCCCGGTGCCGTAACCCGATGAGGGCCATGCCGAGGTGATGCGCCACGCTGGCCAGCGCGGCGCGGATCTCCGGGGCGAATTGCTCGCCATCGCGCGGCCGGCAGACCAACGCCCCGAGGATGGATTCCGCGACGGTCATCGGCAGCGCGAGCCCCTCGTGCCCCAGCGCCGAACCATGTCCGGCGAGCGGCGCAGTCTCGTGCGTGGCGCGTAACGTCACGAACGCGGCATCATCGGCGTCGATCCGCTCGGGCCAGGCCCCGCCGTAGGCTGCGCCGCGCCGGTAGGTGCTGCCGGCGCGCTCGTAAATGGCCACCGCGGCGCAGTGCGGCTGCAGCCGCTCGATGGTCATCGTAAGCAGGTGCGATTCGCGTTCCACGAACGGACACTCGCGCGCCAGGCGCTCGAGCGCGTTCAGGGCCAGGCGCTGGTTGCGGAAGAACGCCTGCTCGATCCAGTTCTCCAGGCGCTTGTGCAGCGGACTGAGCACGATGGCGAGGACCAGCGCGGCGAGCGCCTGCAATGCCCAGCCCACCCGATCGCTGACGGCAAACTGATGGACACCGAGCTCCAGAATGGAGAACGTGCCGAACACGAGCGCGGTGAGCATGCCGAACACCAACGCGCGGTCGATGACGAAGCCCACGTCGATCAGGCGCGTGCGCAGCACGGCGTACAGCAGGCCGAGCAGCGCCATTGCCTGCAGCACGACTGCGACTTGCAGGAGCGCCGTCTGCCACGACGCAGGGGTGGCCAGCAGCATCAAGTTACTGCCCAGGAGCAGACCGATGCTCCACAACACCCAGCGGATGCGCAGCCGATCTTCGTGTGCGGCACGGCGATACCCGACGATCAGCACGAGCAGCGGTATCAAGTAAGGCAGACTCAACAGTATCTTGACTTGTGCAAAATCCGTCGCGAATACCGTGGTGCCGGTGTGCACGAGTGCCCAATATCGCGCCTGCGACAGCGTCACCACGGCGAGCGCCCAGAGCGTGTAGCTGACGCGCCCGACGCTACGCAGCCGCGTGGGCAGGCTGGCGCCCGCCAGAGCGTCGGCAAACGCGTACAGTGCCAGCACCATCACGACGCTGACCATCTCCCTCAGCGTGTGTCGCCAGATCACCCAGTGTGGACCGATCGGCAGTTGCAGCGGTCCGGCCATGATTAGCGCGCCGAGAAATACCGCCGACAAGGCCCACGCCGCGCCATCACGGCCGCGCCACAGTGTCAGCATCGCGATCGTGAACATGGCCAGCTGGAAGCCGATGAACTCCACGGTCTCCAGTGTCGTGTTCGCAATGGAGATCGCCCGCACCGCCACGACCAGCGGATGGCCGGCGCGCACGATCGGCAGCGCGATTTCCGTACCGGCGGCGATGCTGTAACTGGCGAGAATGCTGGCGCGCTCGACGGGCTTCAGGCGGCGCAGTGGCAGCAGATCGCCCGCCTGCAGTCCGCTCGGCAGCGGCTGGCCCTGCAGCGGCTCGATCCGGTACAGTCCGTTCGCCAGCGCGCGCAGCTGCAGCGGAAATCCCCCGCCCAAGGACGGTGCGAGCATGATGCGCACGCCGCTGGCGAGGCAGCCGAGGGCTAAGAGTGTCAGAAGCAGCCGTACCCCGAGCACACGTGCCATCACGATCTCCCTCCGCAGCCGTTGCGACTGTCGCCGCGGAGTGTAAGAAAATCTCAGCGGGCGCGGAAGTTGCGCGTGGCAGGCGCCCTCAGCGCTCGAGCACCGTGCCGCAGTGCCTGCAGGTGCGCGCACCGCGATCGGCGTAGAACCGCTCGAACACCGGCGGCAGCTGCGCCTCGATGTCGGTCAGCTCGATGTACGTCTCGTGCAGCAGCGTCGCGCAGCTCGGGCAGTACCACTGGAAACCGTCGCGCTCACCGGGCCGGCGCTGCCGCTCGATCACCAGGCCCACCGTCCCGGCCGGCCGCTGCGGGGAGTGCGGCACCAGGGCCGGCAGCAGCAGCATCTCCCCGGCGCCGATCGGGACCTCGAGCGCGCGGCCCGACTGCAGGGTCTTCAGCACCATCTCGCCCTCGAGCTGGTAGAACAGCTCCTGGCCCGGATCGACGTGATAATCCTGACGGCTGTTGGGGCCGCCGACCACCATGATGATGAAATCCCCGTCGGTGAACACGCGGCGGTTGCCGACGGGCGGCTTCAGCAGATGGCGGTGCTCCTCGATCCAGCGCGGGAAGTTCAACGGCTTGAGCGTATCCACGGTGGATCTCCTCAGGATTCGATCGATTGATAGCCGCGCGAGGGGACCGCGGTGGTGATGCCGCGCTCGAGGTCGAAGGCGGTCAGTGTCCCACCCCAGACGCACCCGGTATCGAGCCCGATGAGGTTCTCGCGCAGCGTCAGGCCGAGCGCCGACCAGTGTCCGTACACGATGCGCACATCACGGCTCAGCGGGCGCTCGAGGTCGAACCACGGCCGCCACGGCGAGTCCGCCCCCGGCGGCTTGCCCTTCAGCGCGAGGTTGATGCGGCCATCGAGCGCGCACAGGCGCAGACGCGTCAGCGTGTTGATGATGAAGCGCAGCCGCTCGAAGCCCGCCAGCGTATCGGACCAGCGCTCCGGCGCATCCCCGTACATGTGTTCGAACAGCGTCCGGCGGCCGCGGCGCAGCTCGGTCTCGACCTCGCGGGCGTACCCGCAGGCGGCCTGCGCCGACCAGGCCGGGACGATGCCGGCGTGCACCATCAGGTCGCCGTCCTCGAAGTGCGCGAGCGGCCGCTCGGTGAGCCACTCGATCAATCGCTCGCGGTCCTTCGCCTCGAGCACCGCCTGCAGCGTGTCGGAGCGGCGCTGCGGGCGGCAGCCGGCGGCCACCGCGAGCAGATGGAGGTCGTGGTTGCCGAGCACGGTCTCGGCGTTGGCTCCGAGGGCGCGCACGAAACGCAGGACTTCCAGCGAGTGCGGTCCGCGATTGACCAGATCGCCGACGAACCACAGCCGATCACGGTCGGATGAGAAGCCGATCCGCCGCAGCAGTTCGCGCAGTTCTTCGTAGCAGCCCTGGACGTCGCCGATGGCGAATCGGCTCACTGCAGGATTCCGGGCATGGCGAGGCGGAACATCGGGATCGGCGCATCGAAGGACTCGCCCTCGGCGTCGACCATTTGATAAGTGCCCTGCATCGTGCCCACGGGTGTCTCCAGGACCGCGCCGCTGGAGTAGCGGAAGCCCTGGCCGGGTTCCAGTCGCGGCTGCTCCCCGACCACCCCGTCGCCGCGCACCTCCTTCACCCCGCCATTGGCGTCGGTGATGATCCAGTGCCGTCGCAGCAGCGTTGCCGGTTGTCCGCCCTCGTTGCGGATGGTGATGGTGTAGGCGAACACGTAGCGCTGCTCGCGGGGATTGGACTGCTCGCCGAGATAGCTCGTCTCGACGTCGATGCGGATTTTGTGCGGCACGTTCATACGCCGCTAGTTTACCGGGGCAGGACCCGGGCGGCGATGCGGATGGCTCACTCGGGGTGCGGCGCGGCCGTGCGCTTCACGCGCACTGCCAGCACGTCGCAGGGTGCCGCGTGCAGCACGGTGTCCTCGGTGAAGTTCACCAGGATCGACATGCCGTGACGCTCGCGGCTGCCGAGCACGATCAGGTCGGCCTGCCGCTTGCGCGCCACGCGCACGATCTCGGCCTTGACGTTGCCCGACTCGACCCAGCATGGGGCGCTGCCGAGGCCGAGCTGCGCGGCCAGTTCGGCGAGGCGAGTGCGGGCGCGGTGCACCAGCTCATCCTCGATGCTCACGCTGGGGATCAGCGCCTCGGACATCGGCTCGACCGGCAGCAGATCCACCACGTGCAGCAGTTCGATTTCCGCCTGCAGGCGCGCGGCGAGCGCCGCGGCGTGCCGGCCGACGTGCAGGCTGTCCTCGCGCAGATCGAGGACCACGAGAATGCGGCGGTAGGCCCCCTCGCTCATGGCCAAGAGCGTAGCTCAAACCGGTGCATCTGACACCTGGGCGAGGGCGTTGAACAGCTGCGGTGCGAGCGTCTCGGGTCGGGCCGCCGGGTCGATGCCGCAGCGCTCGATCTGCTCGGTGCTGACCAGCCCGCGCAGGCCGTTGCGCACCGTCTTGCGCCGCTGGGAGAAGGCCGCGGCAACCAGCACCGCGAAGCGGGGGTGGACCGGGAACAGTGGCGCGGCGCGCACCGTCAGGCGGGCGACGGCGGACCAGACCCGCGGTGGCGGCTGGAAGGCGCCGGGACCGACCTCGAACAGCGTTTCGACTGCGACCCACGGGGCGAGCATCACCGTCAGGCGCCCATAGGCCGGATCCCCGGGCGCCGCGGCCATGCGCTCGATGACCTCGCGCTGCAGCATGACATGCAGGTCGAGGAGCGAAGCGGAGCTCCCGAGCAGATGAAACAGCAGCGGTGTGGAAATGTTGTACGGCAGGTTGCCCACCACGCGCAGTCGCGCGCCGCGCTCGGCGGCAAGCGCCGTGAAATCAAACCGCAGGGCGTCGGCCTCGCGCAGCGTGAAGCGCGGCTCGGCGGCGAAGCGCTCGCGCAGCAGCGCGGCGAGGTCGCGGTCGATCTCCACGGCATCGAGGCTTTGGCACGGGGTGCCGAGCAGGTGCTCGGTGAGTGCGCCGCGGCCCGGGCCGATCTCGACCAGGCGGTCCGCGGGACCCGGCGCGATCGCCGCGGCGATGCGCTCGAGCACTGCCGGGTCGTGCAGAAAATGCTGTCCGAAGCGCTTGCGGGCGCGCGGCGCGGTGGCGCTGCGGCCCGGCGGTGCGCCGCCACGGCGGCTCACGGCCCGCGCCGCTCGGCGAGCGCGACCGCCAGTTCGAGGGCGGCCAGGAGGCTGCCCGCCTCGGCGCGCCCGCTGCCAGCCAGTTCCAGAGCGGTTCCGTGATCGACCGAGGTGCGCAGGATCGGCAGACCGAGCGTGACATTCACCGCGCTGTCGAAGCCGGCGTGTTTGATGACCGGCAGCCCCTGGTCGTGATACATCGCGAGCACCGCATCGTAGTGGGCGAGTATGCGCGGTACGAACACCGTGTCGGCCGGCAGCGGGCCGCTGACCTCGAGGCCGCGCTCGCGCATGGCGGCGATTGCCGGGCCGATCACCCGGATTTCCTCATCACCGAGATGCCCGCCTTCGCCCGCATGCGGGTTGAGGCCGCACACTCCGATGCGCGGCCGCGCCAGTCCCCACCAGCGTCTCAGATCGTGATCGAGGATGGCGAGGGTGGCGCACAGCGACTCGCGGGTGATCGCCGCGCTGACGCGCGTGAGCGGCAGGTGAGTCGTGGCGAGCGCCACGCGCAACGTTCCGGTGGCCAGCATCATCACCGGGCTCGCCCCGGTGCGCGCGGCGAAGAATTCCGTGTGGCCGGTAAAGGGCATGCCGGCCTCGTTGATGATGCCCTTGTGCACCGGGGCGGTGACGAGGGCCGCGAACTCCCCGCCGAGGGCGCCGGCGCAGGCCCGTTCGAGCAGCCCGGTGACGTAGCGCGCATTGCGCACCTCGAGCCGGCCGGGCGTGCAGGGCACCGCGAGCGGATGGTGCTCGACGACAAGACACCCGGGCCGGTGAGGGCAGGACTGCCCGGGCCGATAGGGCTGAAGCTGCACGGCGAGCCGCAGCTGCTCGGCCCGCTTGGCAAGCAGCTGCCAATCGGCCAGGCACACCAGCTCGCAGGGCAGCGGCCGCGCGGCGATCGCCAGACACAGGTCGGGGCCGATGCCGGCGGGCTCTCCCGAGCTCAGCACGATCCGCGGCGTCATGGGCCTGGAGCTCAGTCGCTGAGGATCTTCACGTAAGCGTCATCGCGCAGCCGCTGCAGCCACAGCTCGGCGTCCTCGTCGGCACGGCTGGCGCGGATCGCCTCCATGGCGTGCAGTCGCTTCATCTCCTTGGTCTCATCGAACTGGCGGCGGCCGAGGAGCTGGGCGATGTGCCAGCCGAAGCGCGTCTGGAAGGGCTGACTGATCTGGCCCACCTTGAGCTTGCTGATCGCCTTGGCGAATCGGGTCGTGAAAGCCTTCGGACTCTGCCAGCCGAGATTCCCGCCCTGGGACGCCGAACCCGGGTCCTGTGAGACCGAGGCGGCGATCACGGAGAACTTCACCTTGCCGGTGAGGATCTGCTTGCGGATCTTCTCCAGGCGCTCGCGCACCGTGGCATTGTCCTGTAGCGCGTTCGGGATGAGCAGGATGTGCCGCACGTGTACCTGCGCGACGATGTCCTTGTGCACGTTGCGGCGCACCTGGTTCAGCTTCACGATGTGGAAGCCGGAGGGCGTGCGGATCGGCGCGCTGACCTCGCCGGGCTTGAGTTTCGGCACGACGTTGGTGAGGAACGTCGGCAGGTCAAAGCCCTTGCGCCAGCCGAGATTGCCGCCCTTCAGCGCATCTGCGCTGTTGGAGTAGGTGACCGCGAGCTTGCCGAAGTTCTTGCCTGCCTTGGCGAGCGCATCGACCTTGTCGGCCAGATGCTGCGCGGCGGCCAGTTGCGCCGGCGTGGCGTTCGGCGGCACGGCGATCAGGATGTGCGATACGTTGTATTCCTCATTGGCGGTGGGCGCATCGGTCTGGTGGGCGAGGAATTGGTCGATCTGGCGCGGGGTGACCACGATGCGCTGCAGAACGTCGCGTTCACGCAGCAGGCCGATGATCAGCTGATCGCGCATCTGATCGCGGTAATCGGCGTAGTTGATGCCTTGCTGCGCGAGCGCCGTCGGCAGGTCGGCAAAGGGGATGCCGTTGCGCGCCGCGACGTTCTGCAGCGCCGCGTTCAGAGTGTCATCGGAGATCGTGATGCCGTCCTGCTGGGCCTGCTGCAGCTGGACTTTCTGCAGGATCAGGCTGTTGAGCACCTGCTTGCGCAGCACGCTCTGGGCCGGCGGGGTGAGCCCCTGGGCCTTGAGCTCCGCGACCACCTGGCGCACGCGGCTGTCGAGCTGGCTTTGCATGACCACGCCGTTGTTGACGATCGCCGCGATGCGGTCGAGCAACTGGCCCTGGGTCGACAGGTTGCGGGTCTGGGCGAGGGCCCGGCCCGGCAGCAGTGCAAGCGCCGCCGTCGCGCACAGCGCAGCGAACCAGACCCCGCGCGTCGGACCCGCCATGCAGGTGTTTCGAGAGGGCCGGGGGAAGAAGAAAAAGTGCCGCCGCATGCGCTTCAGTCCTCGATCGCTCGTCTTAGGGATGGGTTGCCGGGGAGGTCATGGCCGCCGGAGTGTAGCCGGGGATGGCCTCGGATAGGAAAGCATCGGGCGCAGATCCGACACTGGCGAGGCCCGTGAGTTCCACCTGCAGGTAAATGCCAGTGTCCTGGGCGCCGGTGCGCTGCACCACGCCCCCTGGTTGCAGCGTCGGGCGCACGGCCACGTAGCGTCGCGCGCCGAGCCGCACGCTCCAGCAGCAGGCACGGTACTCGAAGCCGACGAATCTCTCCAGTGCCTCGTGGTCCTGCAGCGAGTAGATGCCGCGGGCGAAGACGCTCCAGTGCTGCCCGATCGGCCAAGCGGCGGAGATCTCGGCCTGCTGGATGCCGCAGGAGCTGCCGGCGGCCACCCCGGGGGTGGTGCTGCAGAGCAGCGTATTGGCGCTCCCCTGCTCGAAGGAGTCGCGCTCGTACCGATAGCCGAGATTGATCACACGGTCGGGACCTGGCCGGTACTGCAGCGTCACCTGCGCGCGCTGCGTGCGCGAGGCCTGCGGGTTCCACTGCACGCCGGCCCGGGCGCTCCAGTGCTTGAAGGCCGTCAGCGACAGCTCGGCGATGATGTCCGAGCGCCGGCTGGTTGGCACCGCCTGCCCGGGCAGCGTCACGCGCGGGGTCTGGAAGTAAAAGGCCTCGCCAAGGGTGGCCGAGAGGTACTGCCGGCCGGTGGCGGTGCCCAGCAGTCGCGTGGTGACCGCTGCACTGACCTGATTGGCGTCCCCGACACGGTCGGCGCCCACGTAACGGTTGGTGCGAAACAGCTCAACCGGTGCCAGATCCGGCAATCCGGTGTCGAATATCGGCAGGTTGTTCTGGTTACGGTACGGCACGTACAGGTACATCACCCGCGGCTCGATCGTGATCAGCCGCTGCCCGTTGCGCCCGGCGGTGCGCTCGAGCGTCATTCCAGTGTCGAGGCTCGCGATCGGCAGGCTGCGCGAGGGTGCGGCGGGCTGGCCGAGCGCGGTGTGACGCAGCTCGTATTGCGTGAAGCGCCAGGCGATCGCCGGGCGGATGAAATACCCCGGGCCGCCGAAGTTCAGCGACACCCGCGGCATCGCATCGAGGCGCCAGCCGCTCACCGCCGTGGAGTGATCGGAGCGCTGGAAGTCAACCAGCTCGGATTTGAACCCGTAACGCAGCAGCTCGCCCGGTCCCCAGCCATAGTGGGCCGCGGCCGTCAGGTCCGGCACGCGCGCATAGGGCCGCTCGTTCAGCGGCAACGAGCTGTCGATGGTCTGGAACTGCTGGGCGAGGCCGCGGATGTTCCAGTGCATGGTGCGGTAGGAGAGCACCGCACGCCGGTCGAGGAAGGCCGTGCTGGTGCCCTGCGGCCCGGTGGCGAAGTCCTCGAAGTACGCGCTGTCGCTGACGTTCTCCCCCTGCAGCACCAGGCGCATGCGGTGCGGCAGGCGCATCACGGTGTGCAGCGAGATCCGTCCGCGGGCGCGTCCGCCGAGGTAGCTCGCATCGTTCGGCAGGTAATCCCACTTCAGGTCGGTGTACTGGCGGCGTGTGAGCCAGCGCGCCTCGCCGCCAAGATCCACGCCGCGGTGCTGGTACTCCGTCGGCACCACGGTCAGGTCCGCGTTCGGCGCGATATTCCAGTAGAACGGCGCCGAGATCTGCAGCCCGCCGCGTGAGGTGTTGCCGAGCGTCGGGAACAGAAAGCCGCTCTTGCGCACGTTGCCGAGCGGAAAGGACACCCACGGCAGATACACGATGGGCACGCCGTGCAGGTCGACGCGTGCGTCGCGGCCGTAGCCGATGTGCGCACGGGTGTGCAGCGTGATGGACTTGGCCCGCAGCACCCAGGAAGGGTGCTTCTGCGGACAGGTGGTGAAGCTCACGCCCTGCATCTGCAGCAGTCCGCTCGGCGTCAGGCGCATCAGGTGTGCCGTGCCGTGCGCGATGCGCCCGCGCAGGACGAAGTGTGCCGAGTCGAACAGCGCGCCGGTCTGCGGAGAGTAGCTACCGCCCTTGCCGGTGACCTCGATGCGCGGGTCGGTGTACTGGATGCCGCCGTGAGTGCTGAGCGCGCCGGTGCGGTTGTCGTACTGCAGAGCGTTGGCCCGGATTTCGCGCTCGCCCTGGCGCAGCCGCACGTGCCCGAGGAGATTCAGCTGTCCGTCCTTGCCGTACATGGCGCGGTCGGCTGTGGCATGCACGGCGCCGCCGGCCGCCAGGTGTTTCTCGGCCGCTTTGCGCGCCGTACCGTTGACCGTCCCGGGCCGCGCCTGCGACGGCACCGGGGTCGGCGTTTGGGCGGCCTGAGCGCAAAGCGGGATGAGGCCGCCGAACGACAGCAGGGCGGTCCAGAGTAGGCTGCAACGCGGCATGAGGGAGCGGATTATAATGGCAGGCCCGCATTCCCGTCGGCCCAAAGCACTCCATGGTTGAACCTGACGCGCGCCTCGCGCTGCTCGAGGATTGGCTCACGCGCGATCTGAACCTCCGCGCCACGCGCATCGAACCTGCATCGAGCGATGCGAGCTTCCGGCGTTATTTCCGGGCGTTCTGTGCCGACAGCACGTACGTGGTGATGGATGCGCCGCCGGGCCGCGAGGACGTGCGTCCGTACCTGCGCGTCTCGAAGCTGCTCGGGCCGCTCGGCATTCACGTGCCGCACGTCTATGCGGCCGACGTCGAGCGCGGCTGGGTGCTGCTGGAGGATCTCGGCACCACACCGTATCTGGCGCGCCTCGGGGCGCCGGGCGCGGCGGACTCGCTGTATGCCGATGCGCTGGAGACGCTCGCGCGGCTGCAGCTGCGCGGCGCGCAGGCGGCCGGCGAGCTCGCCCCGTACGACCGCGCCGCGCTGCGCCGCGAGATGGACCTGATGCCCGAGTGGTTTCTCGCGCGGCACCTGCGTCTGGCGCTGCCGCAGGAGACTCGCGCAGCGCTCGAGGCGACCTTCGAGTGGTTGATCGAACAGGCCCTGGCGCAACCGCAGGTGTTCGTGCACCGCGACTATCACTCGCGCAATCTCATGGTCACTCACGCGGCCAATCCCGGCGTGATCGACTTCCAGGACGCGCTGCGCGGACCGGTCGGCTACGACCTGGTCTCGCTGCTGAAGGACTGTTACATCGCCTGGCCCCGTGAACGGGTGTGTGCCTGGGTGAGCCGCCACCGGGCGCTGCTTGCCGGCGGCGCGCTCGCCGGGCGCGACGAGGGCGAGTTCCTGCGCTGGTTTGACCTGATGGGCGTGCAGCGGCACCTGAAAGTGCTCGGCATCTTCGCGCGTCTATGGCACCGCGACGGCAAAGCCGGCTACCTGCGCGATCTGCCGCTGACGCTGCGCTACCTGCAGCAGACTTGTCGCGAGTACCCGCAGCTCGCCCCGCTCGGGGCGCTGCTTGAGGGGCCGGTCGAGGCCGAATTGCCGCGTGCCAATGCCCGCGCGGGCGCAGAGCCATGAAGGCGATGGTGCTCGCCGCCGGGCGCGGTGAGCGGCTGCGGCCGCTCACCGACACGGTGCCGAAGCCGCTGGTGCCGCTCGCCGGCCGGATGCTCATCGAGTACCACCTGGAGAAGCTCGCGCGCGCGGGCATTGGCGAAGTGGTGATCAATCTGTCCTGGCTTGGCGAGCGCATCCGCGAGGCGCTCGGTACCGGTGCGCGCTACGGCCTTCAGATCCGCTACAGCGAGGAGGGGCCGGTGCCGCTGGAGACCGGTGGCGGCATCGCCCGGGCGCTGGCGCTGCTGGGCCCCGAGCCCTTTCTCGTGGTCAATGCCGACATCTGGACGGACCTGGATTTCGCTGCGCTCGGGCCGTTGCCGGCCGAGGCGCACGCGAGCATCGTGCTCGCCCCGAACCCCGAGCATCACCCGCAAGGGGACTTCGCGCTGTGCGGGGAGGCGGTGCTCGAGCAGGGCGAGACGCGCTTGACCTACACCGGTATCGGGATCTACCGGCCGGCGTTCTTCGCCGGCTGTCCCGAGGGGCGTTTCGCGTTGCTGCCTCTGCTGCGGCGAGCCATCGCCGCCGGCCGGCTGCGCGGGCAGGTGTACCGTGGCGAGTGGTTCGACGTCGGCTCCCCGCAGCGCCTGGCTTGGCTCGATGCGCACGTGCGCGCCCGGGCGGCAAATTAGGGTCCGGGGGCGGACGCGCCGTACAATAGGAAGATGTCCAGCCTCAAAGACATCCCCGTGGTTGCCGAGTCGGGCGCGGCCCGCAGCGGCGAGAAATATGTGACCCCGCAGGGCTTTACCGCGATCCGCGACGGCATCAAGGGATCCGCGCCGCTTGCCCGCGAAGCCTTCGGGCGCAAGCCGCACTGGCTGCGGGCCCGGGCCCCGACCGGCAGCGGGTTCCGGACCGTCAAGGCGCTCGTCAAGGAACACCGGCTGGCGACGGTGTGCGAGGAAGCCAAGTGCCCGAACATCGGGGAGTGCTGGAACGCCGGCACCGCGACGCTCATGCTGATGGGCGCGGTGTGCACGCGCGCCTGCCGCTTCTGCTCGGTCGATACCGGCAATCCGCGCGGTTGGCTCGATCCTGAGGAGCCCGAGAACAGCGCCCGAACCGTGGAGCTGATGAAGCTCAAATACGTGGTGCTGACGTCCGTCGACCGGGACGATCTGCCCGATGGCGGCGCGGCTCACTATGCGGCGTGCATCCGCGCCATCAAGCGCCGCAGCCCGGACACCGCCGTCGAGGCGCTGGCCCCGGACTTCCAGGGCGAGGCGGCCGCCGTCGAAACCGTGGTCGACGCGGGGCTCGAGGTGTTCGCCCAAAATATCGAGACGGTGCGCCGGCTCACTCATCCGGTGCGCGACCCGCGTGCCGGCTACGAGCGCACGCTCGAGGTGTTGCGCCACGCCAAGCAGCATCGGCCCCAGATCCTCACCAAGAGTGGTCTGATGCTCGGCCTGGGGGAGCGCGAGGAGGAAATCGAAGAGACGTTGCGCGACCTGCGTGCCGCCGGCGTCGACCTCATCACGCTCGGCCAGTATCTGCGCCCGACTGCGAACCACCTCCCCGTGGAGCGATTCGTCACCCCGGCGCAGTTCGATGCGCATCGCCAGTACGCGCTCGGTCTGGGTTTCCTCGAGTGTGTCTCCGGTCCCCTGGTACGCTCGAGCTACCGCGCCGAACAGGCGTTGAACCGCAACAACGCCGGACTCGACAACGCGCGCCTCGCGGCGCCGCTGCGGTGAATACCCGGCCGGCGTTCGCTGCGGTGCAGCCCCCGGCGCCGCCGGCTCCGGTGGTGCGCCGTCTGGGTCTTCAGCCCTATGAGCCCACCTGGCGGGCGATGCAGCGCTTGACCGATGAGCGCAGCGACACGACCGCCGATGAGATCTGGCTGCTCGAGCATCCCCCGGTGTTCACCCTCGGGATGAACGCCGATCCGGCGCATGTGCTCGAGGCGGGGGAGATCCCGGTGGTGCGCATCGACCGCGGCGGCCAGGTGACCTACCACGGGCCGGGACAATTGGTGGTGTATCCGTTGGTGGATCTGCGGCGCGCCGCGCTCGGCGTGCGCGATCTGGTCACCGCGCTCGAGCGCGCGGTGATCGATTACGCAGCCGAGCTCGGCATCGAAGCCGAGAGCCGCCGGAGTGCTCCGGGGGTCTACGTCGCGGGTCGCAAGCTCGCCAGCGTCGGCATCCGCGTGCGGCGCGGGGCGAGCTACCACGGCATTGCGCTCAACGTGTGCAACGATCTGGAGCCCTTCCGTCAGATCAATCCCTGCGGCTACGCGGGCCTGGAGATGACTCGGTTGGCGGACCTGACGCCTCTCGCCGCGGTGAGCGCGGCCGCAGAGGGCCTGCTGAGGCATTTGTTGCGCAGGCTGTACACGGCGGTACACGCCGCTCGCTCCACAACCTGAGCGGCGGTGCGGTGCGCATCCGCGGCTGTCTGTTGCACCCGATCGAGCGGCCCGTTGGCGGTGTGTCGCGTGGGCTGGTTCGCCTCCTCTTCGATGCTCACGGAGTGCGGGCCTGGGCGCGCGCGGTGCTGTATGTCCTCGTGTTCGGGCTGCTGTTGTTTGGGCTGTCGATACTGGTGCACGCCGTGCTTGCTGCCGTGCCCGCATGGCAGCGTCCGCTGCGGGCGGCATTCGCACGCGCGCATGCGAGCTCACAGATGCCGCCCTGGCTGGTGAGCTTTCAGGAAGCGCTGCTGTTGGCGTGTGCATTGGCCGCGAGCGCGATCATGACTGAACTGGAAGGTCGGCCGCTGCGCACGATTGGGCTGCAGCCCGGACGCCGGGTGTGCGATCTGGCGAGCGGCTTTGCGGTCGGGTTCGCCTTACTGAGCGTGCTCGTCGGTGCGCTGCTCGTGTCCGGTGGGGCGCGGCTGTTCGCGCCGACCCAGCCGGTGGCGCTCGTTGTTCGGTCGGGGGGCGCGTGGCTTGCCGCGGCGCTGCTGATTGGATGTGCGGAGGAGATCGCGTTTCGCGGTTACTTGTTCGCAACGTTGCGCGAGACTTATGGATTCTGGACGGCGGCGCTCGCGGTCACGCTCGCATTCGGCGCCGCCCATGGGCTGAACGTCGGGGAGAATCCCACCGGGTTGATCACCGCGGCGCTGGCGAGTCTGCTGTTCTGTCTGGCGATCCGCCGCACCGGCACGCTGTGGTGGGTGATCGGCATGCACGCCGCGTGGGATTGGGCCGAGAGCTATTTCTACGGCAGCGCCGACAGCGGCATGCGCTCGTTCGGTCGACTGCTGACGCTGCAGCCGCAGGGCGGGCTGTATTTGAGTGGCGGGCGTGACGGGCCGGAGGGCTCTTTTCTCTGTCTGATCGTGTTGCTCGCGGCCATCGTGGCGCTCCCGCTGCTGCTACCGGACCGTTCGCTCGATCGTCAGATCAGAGGAGTGTCGAGTTTCTCCGCCGGCGACGACGCGCGCAGGTGATCGTCGTTTTCGGCAACAGTCTCCCGGGATCCTGGCGATCCAGGCGTCAGGTGTGGCGCATCAAGCACCTGCGCAGCGGTCAGGTGACGAGGGACAGTTCGCCGCGCCGATCGTTTGGACCGGTCGAGCCGGTCAACCGATGCGGCGTGGCTCAGACCAGGGCGCAATCGCCCCCATTTGTTGCTCGTCAGCAACGAGCGCTGATGGCGCTTCAATACGCCTTGAGATTTTCAAGCACACCCTTTATTGTCGGGCGTTGAGTCTACCGAGATCGATAGTAGACGGGGACGTAGTTCTGATTGTCACGCCGATGTTTGATCGCGCGAGGAGCCGGAGCGCCAGGATTGCGGAGCGCGTAGCGTGCCGCCTGCAATAGCGACAAAAAAATGCGGGCCGGAGGGAGGAAATGGACTGTATGAATCAAACTCATTTTCCGCAGACCCGCGGTTCACTCGCCGATCGCTCCGCGCAGGCGCCGGTCGATGCTCGGGAAAGAAATGCGGCGCGCAGCACCCTCAGGCGCCCCATTTTTTGGCTACCGCTCTGTGTGGCGGCGCTGTCTCTGGCCGGGTGCGGCGGGGGCGTTGCGGCCGGTTCTCAAGGTAACAATTCTGCTTGTGCGAACGCGTGCTATGTGAGCGGTACGGTCGCCGGTCTCAATGCCAACCAGAATGTGAAGCTCGAGAACAACGGCGGCGATAGGCTGACCGTGGCATATAACGCCAATGATTATTTTACCTTTCCCGTCACGCAAGCGGCGGGCAGTAGTTACGACGTCACGGTCGCATCTCACCCGCCGGCGGTGGCGTGTTCAGTGAGTAACGGGAGCGGCACGCTCGTATCGAATGTGACGGACATCGCCGTCGCGTGCGCCAAGGGGACCGAACGCATCCTCTATTCCTTCGCCGGTGGTACGGCTGATGGGGCGGATCCGAATGGCGGCTTGATCATCGACGGTGCTGGAAATCTCTACGGGACGACCGGTCGCGGTGGCGCCGATGGCCTCGGAACGGTGTTTGAAGTGAGCGCCACGGGCACAGAGCGCGTGCTTCATTCCTTCGTCGGGGGTCCGACGGATGGATCCAACCCTGCCGCAGGCCTGGTGGTTGACGGCGCGGGGAATCTTTACGGAACGACGTACGGTGGCGGCGCGAGCGGCTTGGGCACGGTGTTCGAGGTGAGCGCCACGGGCGCAGAGCGCATCCTGCATTCGTTCGCCGGAGGCGCGGCGGATGGGGCGAATCCCAGCGCTCGTCTGGTCATCGACAGCGCGGGAAATCTTTACGGAACGACGTACGGTGGCTGCGCGAGCG
>JAKCDC010000069.1 GCA_021838635.1 Pseudomonadota bacterium | reverse complement strand
TTCCGATCTTGTACCCGTGGTGCAGTGCGTCGGAATAATAGAAGGGCTTGAACCCCGATCCCGGCTGGCGCTGCGCATAGACGGCGCGGTTGTACTTACTGATGTAGTAGTCAAATCCGCCGACCAGCGCCGCGATGCCGCCGTCATCGGCATCGAGCGCCACCATGGCCGCCTCGGCCTGCGGCACCTGCGCGAGCAGGACGTCCGTCGGATCGTGCCACACGACGTAGACGACATCGCCGCGCGAGAGGACATCGCCGGCGGTCTGCGGGGCTGCGCCGACCAAACCGTCGGCGAGCGCCTTGCCGGCCCAGGACAGGCCGTTCCAGCTGATGGTACCGAAGCCGCGGTCGCGCACATACACCTGAGCGCTCTGAGCGCCGACCTGTACCACCACCGCCGGCCGCAACACACCGATCGGCTGATACTGCGCGGTGAGCGTGTGCAGTTCGGCCGGACTCACCGTGCGGGCAAGCACCGTATGCCCGATCGGGCCACGCCAGCCGTGCCGCCGGTCATAGGAAATCAGCCCGAGCTGAACCGCTCGGTCGGCGGCGTTCTGCAGGCGACCGTCGAGGGTGGTGTAGACCCGGTATCCGGCGGTCTCGGCCGCCGCACCGTAGCGCTGCACCATCTGCTGGCGCACCATGGCCGCGACGTAAGGGGCATGCACGCTCACCCGCGGCGCATGCAGACGCGCATCGATCGGTGCGTGATCGGCCGCCTGCGCCGCCGCCGGGGTGATGTAACCGAGCTTGAGCATCTCGGTAAGGACGTAGGAGCGGCGGTCGGCCGCCAGATGCGGGTGAACCACCGGGTTGTACAGCGAGGGCGCCTGCACGATGCCGGCAAGGGTCGCCGCCTCCGGCAGCGTCAGCTGGGCGAGCGTCTTGCCGTAATAGGTCTGCGCGGCCGCCGCCACCCCGTAGGCGCGCTCGCCGAAGAAAATCACGTTCAGGTACAGCCGGAAGACATCCTGCTTGGTGAAGTCGTGGTCGAGCTCGTAGGCGACGAACGACTCCTGCAGTTTGCGCCGCCAAGTCTTGTCGAGGGTCAGAAAGACGTTGCGGGCCGCCTCCATGGTGATGGTACTGCCCCCCTGGGCCTTGCGTCCCTCGATCAGATCGATGACGCCGGCGCGCAAGATGCTGACCAGATTGATGCCGCCCTCGTGGAAGAAGTTATGGTCCTCGGCGGCGAGAAAGGCCTCGCGCACCATCGCGGGAACCTCCCGGTAGCGCACCGGGGTGCGCTGCTCGGTACCGATCTGCGCCAGGAGTTGCCCGTCGGCCGTATAGATCCGCAGCGGAACCTTCAGCTGGACATGGTGCATCTGCGCCAGGGTCGGCAGCGAGGGCTCAAGGTAGACGTAGGTACACAGATACGCGTACAGCCCGGCCAGCAGGGCCAGAGCCAGCACGCCGACCACGATCGCCGGAACTCTAAATTGCTTCAGATTCACCGAATGAGAACTCTCTGTGGCAGGGAGGAATAGCTCCGCTCAAGGTTCGGCGCTTCCCGGAAGCGAATCGTACCCCGCAACTTCACGGACCGCGCACATTGTGGATAAGTTCGCCCGGGCGGCCGCCTCCGAGCCGCCCGTCCCCCCGGGGAGGCCCGAAAACGGGCATCGACTGGCAGTTTTGCGACCCGGTTCACAGGGCTTGCGCGGCGCCTCCCGTTTCCGTGAGGCGGCTCACGTTCAATTTAACCTTGCGCTGATATATAGTGCGCGGAATATTCACAGGGGTGGCTATTTTCAGGCGTAAGACCCTGAAAAGGAAAACAATGTTGCTCTTCCCGCGGAAGCACCGCCCACTGCTGGGACTTGACATAACCACGTCCTCCATCAAGCTCATCGAGCTCAGCATGGCCGGTGGGCAGTATCGGGTCGAGAGTTATGCGGCGGAAGCGACGCCGGTGAACTCGATCAATGAGAAGAGCATCGTGGACGCGGAGGCGGTCGGCGAGGCCGTGCGCCGCGCGGTCAAACGCTCCGGCACCAAGAACACCGAGGTCGCGCTGGCGATCAGCGGCGATGCCGCCATCACCAAAGTGATCCAGATGCCTCGCACACTGCGCGCCAATGACCTCGAGGCGCAGGTACAGATGCAGGCCGATCAGTACATCCCCTTCCCGATGGACGAAGTGAGCTACGACTTCGAAGTCATCGGACCCTCGGAGAAGGATCCAGACGCCAACGACGTGCTACTCGTGGCGACGCGCACCGAGAACGTCGAGCAGCGGCAGGCCGCGGTGCGGTCTGCGGGGCTCACGGCAAAGGTCGTAGATGTCGAGGCGTTCGCGCTGGAGAACGCCTGCCGGCTGCTCACCCATCAGATGCCCGACGGGGGCACCGACCGCACCATCGCCGTGGTCGACTTCGGTGCCAGCAGCACGACCTTCAGCGTGCTGCGCAGTCTGAAGGTCGCCTATACCCGCGATTTCGCCTTCGGCGGGCAGCAGCTCACCGAGGAGATCATGCGCACCTATGGTCTGTCGCTTGAGGAAGCCGGCCGCGCCAAGAAAGAGGGCGGGCTGCCGGGTAATTATCAGTCCGAGGTGCTCGACCCGTTCATCGACGACATGACCCAGCAGGTCAATCGTTCACTGCAGTTCTATCTGGCCTCCGGTTCCGGCCGTGAACAGCCGGAGAAGATTCTGGTGTGCGGCGGCTGCGCCAACATCCCGGGTGTGGCCGACGTCATCGCGAGCCGCGTCGGCATCGCTGCGGAGAAGGGCGATCCGCTCGGCCAGATGAAGCTCTCGGCGCGCGCGCGCACCCAGGCCGTGCACCGCGACGCCACGGCATTGCTGACCGCTTGCGGACTGGCGCTGAGGAGCTTCGACTGACATGCCGCGCATAAACCTGCTGCCCTGGCGTGAAGCGGAGCGCAAAGAGCGCAAGCTCGCCTTCCTGATCGCGCTCGCCGCCGCCGCGCTCGCCGCCCTCGTCGTGGCCTTCGGCGTTCGGCTGGTCTACACCGGGCTGATCAGCGCCCAAGTGCGACGTAACGAGATGCTGCAGGCGCAGATCCAGGTGCTCAATCACCAGATCGGGGAGATCAACTCCCTGGAGAAGACCAAGCGCAAGTTCCTCGCGCGCATGCGCATCATCGAGCAGCTGCAGCGCTCCCGACCGCAGATCGTGCATCTGTTCGATCAGATCGTGCGTACGGTACCCCCGGGACTGTACCTGACCGAGGTGACGCAGAAGGGCGCGCAGATCCAGTTCAAGGGCGTGGCGCAATCGAGCACCCGCGTGTCGGACTTCATGCGCAACATCGATCATTCCCATTGGCTCGCCAACGCCGAGCTCGAAGTCATCCAGGCGAGCAAGGGCTCGCCGGGCTCGACTTTCACGCTCGACGCGAAGGTGATCTCGCCGAAATCCGGCAAACACGCCGAGCATGGCAAGGGTCCGGTCCGCGGAGGTCACGGCGCATGAACGTCAACGTGCAGGAGCTGTTCGAGGAGCTGCGCGATCTTGACCCGCGCGACCCCGGCCGCTGGCCGTTCGCGGTGCGTGCCGGAGCCGTCGGACTGACATTCGTGCTGCTGACGCTGATCCTGGTGTATCTGCTCGTGTGGAATTCGGTGCGGCCGCAGCTGCTGCAGCGGGCTCTCCAGGAGCAGTCGCTGCGCCAGGAGTTCGTGATTAAACACTCCGTGGCGGCGAACCTGAACATCTATCAAGCGCAGTTGGTGCAACTGCGCCGCTCATTCGGTGCGCTGCTGCGCCAGCTGCCGGGCAAGACCCAGGTGCCGAGTCTGCTGGAGGACATCTCCGACACCGCAACCGCTGCGGGCCTGAAGCAGAACCTGTTCGAGCCCGGCAAGGAAGCGAAGAAGGAGTTCTACGCGGTGCTGCCGATCAAGATGCAGCTCGCCGGCAGCTACCACCAGTTCGGCGAATTCGTCAGCGACATCGCCGCGCTCTCGCGCATCGTTACGCTGCATGACATCCGGATCAAGCCGGTGACCAAGAGCGCGTATGACCAGCTTACGCTGACACTGACCGCCAAAACATACCGCTATCTCACCGCGAACGAGATGGCTGCGCAGCGCGCGAGCAAGCACAAGTTCGCCCGTCCGCCGCACCGCGGACCGGGCTGAACGGGCAAGAGGACGCAATGAGCACTCACAGCCACATCCGCGGACTGGTGCGCATCGGCGCGGCGCTCGCCTGCCTCGCCCTCGGGGCATGCTCGGGCAGCCAGAGCAGCGTGCAGCGCTTCATCACGCGCGTCGAGCACCAGCCCGGCGGACGCGTCGCACCGCTGCCGACGGTGCCGAGATACGAGACCTTCACCTACGACGATCAGGCCATGCGCTCGCCGTTCGTGCCGAGCGAGCCGACCGGCGCCGGCACCGTGCGCCCGGACGCCTCACGGCCACAACAGTACCTCGAGCGCTTCCCGCTCGACACGCTGAAGATGGTCGGAACACTGCGCCTCAATCACCAGGTCTATGGCCTGGTCGAAACCAAGGACGGCGTGGTGCACCGCGTGTCCATCGGCAATTACATGGGCCAGAACGACGGCCGCATCATCCAGATTACCCCGACTCAAATCCGGCTGGTCGAAATCGTCCCTGACGGTCTCGGCGGGTTCATGAAACGGCCGGCAGCCCTGGGACTCAGTCAGTGAACAAACCGGTAGCGAACGCTCATGCAGGGAGTTCGAGAATGAAAGCCTTTCCGCGGAATCCGCGCGTCGTGGACGCAGCCGCCCTGTCCCTGCTCGCCCTGCTGGCGCTCACGGCGGCTCGCCCAGCGCGGGCGGCCGCAGCCCAGGTCGCGCTGCAATCGATCCAGGTACAACAGCTGCCGCACGCGCAGATGCAGCTCGCGCTGCACCTGTCGGGTCCGGCCCCGAAGCCGCTGTCGTTCACCATGGACCATCCGGCGCGGATCGTGATCGACCTGCCCGGCACGCAGCTCGCGCTGCCCTCGAACCGGGTCCGCGTGAAGTCCGGCGGACTGGAGACGGTGCTCGCCGCAGCGACCCGCCGCCGCGCACGGGTGGTGCTGAACCTCGACTCGATGGTGGCCTACAGGCTGCAACGTCGCGGCGACGAGATCCTGATCACCCTCGGTGCCGGTGCGACGCACGCGGCAGCGGCGGCGACCGTCGCGGCGAGCAGCACGGCGGTCAGCGCCGGGATCAGCACACCCTGGGAGATCCGCCACATCAGCTTCCGCCGCAGCACCAATGGCGGCGGACGGATCCTGGTGCGCCTCTCGAACTCGCACATTCCGGTCAACCTGCGTCAGGTCGGCAACCAGGTCGTGATCGATTTCAGTCATGCGGCGGTGCCGGAGAACCTGCTACGCCGCTTCGATGCGACCGACTTCGGCACGCCGGTCCGCGATTTCTCCGTGACCCGCACGCCGCGCGGGGCGCGCATGACCATCGATGCGACCGGCGCGTTCACCGAGTTGGCCTACCAGGCCAACACGCAGTACGTCGTGGAGCTGCGGCCGGCGACCCAGAGTCAGATGGCGGCACGGCAGCCGAAGTACTCCGGCCAGCGCCTGTCCCTGAACTTCCAGAGCATCAAGGTGCGCGCGGTGCTGCAGCTGCTCGCCGATGCGAGCGGCCAGAACATCGTCGTTGCCAATTCCGTTCACGGCACCGTCACGCTGCGCCTGCACGATGTGCCCTGGGACCAGGCACTGCATCTGATCCTGCAGATCGAAGGGCTCGGCGAGCGCCACCAGGGCAACGTCATCCTGGTCGCCCCGCAAGCTGAACTCGCCGCGCGCGAGAAAGCCGAACTCGCCGCCGAGCAAGCCGTGCAGCAGCTCGAGCCGCTGCGCTCGGAGTACATCCAGATCAATTACGCCAAGGCCGCGAACCTCGCCGCACTGATCAAGTCGCAAGGTCACTCGCTGCTGTCTAAGCGCGGCAGCGTCACGGTGGACAAGCGCACCAATACGCTGCTCGTGCAGGACACCCCGGAGCGCCTGGCACAGATCCAGCGCATGGTGCATCGGCTCGACGTGCCGGTGCGCCAGGTACTCATTTCGGCGCGCGTGGTGCTGGTGAACAACGACTTCGAACGCCAGCTCGGCACCCGACTCGGACTCACCGACGTTCAGGCCAACGGCCCGAACGGCATCGTCGCGACCACGGGTACCGCCGCGGGCACCGACATGATGGTGAGTTCGGCCATCGGCAACGTGCAGGCCAACAACACACCGTACCCCGTCACCTTCCCGACCGGCCCGAGCGCGGCGAACCGCTACAACGTCAACCTGCCGGTGAGCAACCCGGCCGGCTCGATCGCCTTCGGCATCCTGAGCGGAAACTACCTGGTGGATCTGGAGCTCTCGGCGGCACAGGCCGAGACCGAGGCAAAGGTCATCTCTTCCCCACGGGTGATCACCGCGAACCAGCGCCAGGCGACCATCCTGCAGGGCACCGAGATCCCCTACCAGCAGTCCGCGTCGAGCGGCGCGACCTCCATCGCCTTCAAGCGCGCGGTGCTGGAGCTGAAAGTCACGCCGCAGATTACCCCCGACAACCGCATCATCCTCACGCTCGAAGTACGTGACGACGAGGTGGGCCAGGAGGTCGTGGCCTCCGGCGGCGTGCAGGTGCCGGCGATCGACACCCGCAAAGTGACCACGCAGGTATTGGTCAACGACGGCCAGACCGTCGTCCTTGGCGGTATCCTGCAGACCAATAACACCGATACGATCAACAAGGTGCCGTGGCTCGGGGACCTCCCGATCATCGGCCATCTGTTTAAGAATACGGATCACAAAAACTACAAGGATGAGTTGTTGGTGTTCGTGACGCCGAAGATCGTCCATCAGAACCCGGCGGTGTATTGACCGGCGCCGGGTGAGATGAGCAGGCTGATCGGGACCGTTCCCGCAATGCGATCAGCCTGAGGATTCCGGGACGACGGCGCCGTGGACAGACTCGCCCACGGCGCCGTCGGTGAACCGACGCGCCCAGCACCAGCTGATGAATGGGGAATACGCCCCGGGAGGCGTCCCTCCGGTGTAGCCGTCATCAGCGACACCCCGCATGGTCGGCCAAAACGGTGAAGACGCCCCGATGCGCAACGCGCTCGCCGCTTTCAGCGGGGCGACGGATGGCAGCGTAAGCTTCAGTGTGACCATCGGCTAGCGCTTCGCCGGTACCGGCGCCTCGGCGCAGATCCGATCAGCGTCGTGGCCCCCGTGCCGGACTCCCTCGATCTGCGGGCGAACCCTGCAACGATCACCACCGAGGATCAGGCAAGCGCCCACGTTGTGACCTCGCCGCACGGGCTGAGCGATATCGTGACCGATGCGCCCGTGGCCGCAAGCGCCGGGTCCGCTCCGGCCCCCTCCGGGGGGCGGCACCTGGACCACCGTGGCCTCGCGAGGCAGCAGCGGTAAGCTCACCCCGGTGAGCTCAACCCCGTATGGGCAGCCGTGCTCGCATCAGGCCAGGGATGCAACCGATCATCCCGCGAGCGGCGCTCGGCGGATCTTCACGGTCGATCCGCTCCGATCGCCCGCAGCTCGGATGGCACCTCGACCCCGTGGATCACGGTGTCGTGTGGTGTCGATCACCGGCGTATAAGCGACACATCCCAAAAGACTATTGCCCGGTCTCGCCCGGCCCGATGCGCGCCACGCAGACGTCTTCGATGGTGGCCGGGAGCACCTGTGACATTTGCGGGGTCTCAGAGCGGCACATCGTTATTCATTGGGCTACCGGGACTCGCCGCCAACACCCGGAACAGCGCGCCAGCGGGTCCTTACCGCCCGAAAGGCACGGTCAATACCAGCGTCGACCAGCCGCTGAGCGCCGCTGTACCGCGCCGTCACGATCAACATCCGGGGGGAGACGTAGGGTCCGGGGTTGCGGTGCAGAATGCACCGCAAGACGCCGCCTTTCTGGTCGTCTGCCTTGGTATCCTCGTGCCCGAATCATGCAAGGCAAACCCCCCAATATTTTTCTCGTCGGCCCCATGGGCTCGGGCAAATCCGCCGTCGGGCGCAACCTTGCGCGGCTGCTGCGCGTGCCGTTCCACGACAGCGACACGGAAATCGAGCGACGCACCGGCGTCGACATTCCGTTCATTTTCGACAAGGAAGGCGAGAGCGGCTTTCGCGAGCGCGAGCGTGAAGTGATTGCCTCACTCACGTCGCTGCGGCACGTGGTGCTGTCGACTGGCGGCGGGGCGGTCATGCTCCCCGAGAACCGCCGCCTGCTCGCCGAGAACGGCTGGGTGGTGTATCTGAAGACGTCCGTTACTCAGCAAGCCGAGCGGGTCAAGCCGGGGCGCCAGCGGCCGCTGCTCAATGGTGTCGCGGATCCCGCACACCGTCTGCAGGAACTGATGGAAATCCGCGACCCACTGTATCGATCCATTGCCGATTTGACGGTGAGCACCGACGGTCGGCAGATCAAGGCAGTGGTGCGCGACATCCTGCAGCTGATCCGCTAGATTGACCTCCATGAGCAGCGTGGCGCATACACTGACCGTGAAGCTGGGCAGGCGCAGTTATCCGATCCTGATCGGCCACGGTGTGCTGGGCGAGAGCGGGCTGATCGGGCACCACCTGCCCGCCCGTGACGTGCTGATCGTAACCAATACGACCGTGGCGCCGCTGTACCTGGAAGCCCTGGAAGGTGCGTTGCGCCCGCGGCGTACGGTCGCGACGTTGCTGCCCGACGGGGAGTCCTACAAGACGCTCGATACCGTCGCACGCATCCTCGACGTGCTGGTCGCAAATCGGTTCGGGCGGGACTGTGCCGTGGTGGCGCTAGGGGGCGGCGTCGTCGGCGACATGGCCGGGTTCGCCGCGTCCGTCTACCAGCGAGGGGTCGCCTTCGTGCAGGTGCCAACAACCTTGCTTGCGCAGGTCGACTCCGCGGTGGGCGGCAAAACCGGCGTCAATCACCCCGGCGGCAAAAATCTGATCGGTGCCTTCCACCAGCCTACCGCCGTGCTCGCCGATACGGCGACGCTGGCATCTCTCCCGCCGCGAGAGCTGCGCGCCGGCCTCGCCGAAGTCATCAAATACGGACTGATCCGGGACGCGGCGTTCTTCGATTGGCTGGAATCGCAGGCCGGCGCGCTGCTCGCAGGCGATCAAGATGCGCTGGCGCACGTCATTCTGCGCTCCTGCCAGATCAAAGCCGGGATCGTCGGGCGAGACGAACTGGAACACGGCGAACGCGCGCTGTTGAATTTCGGCCACACCTTCGGCCACGCCATCGAGTCCGCGACCGGTTACGGAAGTTGGCTGCACGGCGAGGCGGTGGCGGCCGGCATGGTCATGGCCGCTCGCATGTCGTGCGAAAGTGGATTGATCGATGCCGCTGCCCTGGCGCGCATCACCACGTTGATCGAGCGCGTGGGGCTGCCGACGCGACTTGCGGGTGTTTCTGCCCAGACGATGCTCCAGGGGATGCGCATGGACAAAAAGGTGCTCGACGGACACATTCGCCTGGTGCTGCTGCGGGCGGTCGGTGATGCGTTCGTGACTGCCGATTATGACTCGCGGCACCTGCAGCGCACGCTGGAGGCTCATCTGTGCTGACAGGGACACCGGTCACAGCCGAGCACGTGGGCAGCGCTACCCTCGCTCCCTACGCAGCACGCGAGGAATGCTCGCGGGGCCGGCGTTTTCCCGAGGCGAAGCCGCAGTTTCGTACCGAATTTCAGCGCGACCGCGACCGCATCATTCACTCCAATGCGTTTCGCCGCCTTGTCTACAAGACGCAGGTATTCGTCAATCACGAAGGTGATCTGTACCGCACCAGGATCACGCATTCGATCGAGGTGGCACAGATCGGCCGTTCGGTGGCCAGTGCGCTTGGGGTCAATGAGACGCTGACAGAAGCGATCAGCCTCGCCCATGATCTAGGCCACACCCCCTTCGGGCACGCCGGCCAGGATGCGCTCAACGAGTGCATGCGCCCTTATGGCGGATTCGAGCACAATCTACAGTCGTTGCGGGTCGTCGATGAGCTTGAGGAACGCTATGCGGCCTTCCCGGGTCTGAATCTCACTTTCGAGTGCCGCGAAGGCATTCTCAAGCACTGCTCGGTACGCAACGCACAGAGACTCGGGGATCTCGGGGAGCGGTTCCTGCGCCGCCAGCAGCCGAGCCTGGAAGCGCAGATCGCGAACCTCGCCGACGAGATCGCCTACAATAATCACGACGTGGACGATGGCATCCGTGCGGGGCTGATCGATTTGACGCAGCTCAACGAAATGCGCCTATTCCGCCGGCAGTACGACTCGGTGACCACCGAATACTCTCAGCTCGGTGAGCGGCGCCTGGTGCATGAAGTGATACGGCGCATGATCAACCACATCGTGGTCGATCTGGTCCGCACCAGTCAGGCGCGCATCGAAGAAGCGCGGCCCGCGTCGATCGAAGAGGTTCGCCTGCAATCCCGTCCGCTGATCACCCTCAGTGAGCCGACGTTAGAAGAGCATCGGGAGCTGATGCAGTTTCTGCGCGAGCGGGTCTATCGGCATTATAAGGTGCTGCGCATGACCACCAAGGCGCGCCGGGTGATCGAAGCGCTATTCAGCGCATTCTTCGGAAATACAGAATTGATGCCGCCCGAGCATCATGAGCTGGCGGTTCGCGCCGAAGCCACGCACGGCACAGAGGGGCGCGCCCGAGCCGTTGCCGACTACATTGCAGGCATGACGGATCGTTACGCCATCCTCGAACATCAGCGGCTCTATTACC
>JAKCDC010000068.1 GCA_021838635.1 Pseudomonadota bacterium | reverse complement strand
GGGAGGCGGCCCGCACCAGCGGGTGCTCCGGCACCCGACATCGCCGCTGCCGCTGCTGCCTTCCGGCCCTGACGGGGTTCACGACTGGTCGTCGCGGAGTAGCCGATGCGGGCCACCACAGCCAAATGTACTCGTACCCGCATCTGCGGGCTCACCCGCCCCTGAGCATGCGCCCACGGCCAGGCAGTGCCCAGGATGATCGCCGGGAGGGGGCCATCATAGCAGTTCAGCGGGCCGCCGTGCGGGGTGAGGTCGTACCGGGACGGTAACGGACCCCGGCCTTGACTCTGGACCTTGCTCCAGGGCGTAGACTGCAGCCCGATTCATCTGCGGGAGCGACCATGGACACCCTGGGTATCGGCGCGCTCGCCCGGCGCGCAGGCGTACGCGTCGACACCGTTCGCTACTACGAACGCAGCGGCCTGCTTGCCCCGAAGATGCGCCTGCAGTCCGGCTATCGCCGCTACGGCGCCGCGGAGCTCGCCCGTCTGCGCTTCATCCGCCGCGCCCAGACCCTCGGGTTCTCCCTGAAGGAGATCCGCGACCTGCTCGCCCTGTCCAAGGGCCGCGACGTGGCGCGCGTGAAGCGCGCCGCGCAGGGCAAGCTCGCCGACGTCGAGCAGCGCATCGCCGCCCTGCAACGCGTGCGCGATGGGCTGGCGATGCTCATCGAGGCCTGCCCGGGCCACGGCGATCCGACCGATTGCCCCATCCTGAAAGCACTCGGTGGCGAGGAGCCGCAACTGCTCGGCGCGGCCTGAGCATCGCCCTTACGGCACACCCAGGGCGGCGCGGACCAGGAACAACACCCCAAGACCCAGGAACAGCAGACTCGCGGTGATCCGAATCGCGCGCAGCGGCAGGCGCAGCGCGAGCAGCTTGCCGATGAAGATCACCGGGGCGCAGGCGAGCACCATGCCGGCCGTGCTGCCGGCGACCACCGCGGCGAAGTTGCGATAGGCGGCCGCGAGGACCGCGGTGGCGATCTGCGTCTTGTCGCCGAGTTCGGCCACGGTGAACGTCAGCAGCGTGGTCCAGAAGAGTCCCCCGCGCGCCGCATCCTCCGGCGGTCCGTCCGCCCGCTCCGGCTTCAGCTCCCAGGCGGCCATGACGACGAGGCTCACGCCGACGATGAGATTGACCAGCCGGGGACTGAGGGCGTGTCCGAGCCGCTCGCCAATGAAGGCCGCGAGCGCCGCGCTCAGCACCGTTGCGCAGAGCATCCCGGCCAGAATCGGCCACGGGCGCCGGTGCCGCACGGCCAGCATCAGCAGCAGCAGCTGCGTCCGATCGCCAATCTCGGCGATTGCCACCGTCGAGAGGCTGGCGAGAAACGCTTCCATCTAGCGCGCCGCTGTGCGCACGCCGAGGCTCGGCACACGCGCCTCGCCGGCGCGGTCGGGCAGTTGCATCAGACGACGATCAGCGTGACGTCGATGTTGCCGCGGGTCGCATTCGAGTACGGACACACCCTGTGCGCCTCGCTCACCAGCCGCTCGGCAGTCTCGCGCGCCACACCCGGCAGCGAGACTTTCAGCTCCACGTTGATGCCAAAGCCCGCCGGGATCTGCCCGATGCCCACCGATGACTCGATCGAGGTGTCGGCGGGTACGGCGACCTTGTCGCGGCCGGCGACGAACTTGATCGCGCCGATGAAGCAGGCCGCGTAGCCGGCGGCGAACATCTGCTCCGGATTGGTGCCCTCGCCGCCCGGCCCGCCGAGCTCCTTGGGCACCGACAGCTTCACCCTCAGGCGGCCATCATCCGTTGCGGCGCTGCCGTCGCGCCCGCCGGTGGCTTTGGCATGGGCGGTGTAAAGCGGGGTTATCGAATTCATTTCACCCTCCATTGTCAGGGAATGCGCTGCGCGCCGGCGCGGTGCGGCCAGTCCGTAGTATATTGTAGACTTCACCGGGCAGGCGACCTTCAACCCGGTGCGGGATGTCAGAGATGCCGATGCGCACGCTCCCCGAACGACCGACCCGCTGGATGAGCGCTGCGCGATGCGCCGATCGCCTGACGTGCGCCGCCGAGCGTGCGAGACACCGATGAGCCTGCGAGCGAGCATCCGTCGACTGGGGCGACGCTGGCTCATCACCTTCAGCCTCATCGCATTGGTGTTGCTCGGCTACCTGTGGGCCGGTTACGCACTCGCGCCGCGCCTGATCCGGACTGAGGCGACGCGCTGGGCTCGGCAGCACCCGGGAGTGACGCTCGCACTCGGCACGATCCGGGTCGACCCGGTGCACCTGACCGTCTCGATCCGCGACCTCCGTCTCCGGCAGCGGGGCCAGCCGATCGCCACCGTGGGACGTCTGTTCATCGGCTTCAAACCCCTGGCGCTGCTCGTCGGCACCTATCACATCAGCACCCTCGAGCTGGACGCGCCGCGCCTCGATGTGCGCCTCGGCGCCGACGGCCAGCTCAACCTCGCGGCACTCGCCGCGGGCACACATCACGCCCCGAGTGGCCGGCCGCCGCAGATCCGCATCGATGATCTGCGCATCAAGCGGGGCGCGCTGCGCCTCAGCGATCACAAACTCTCCCCGACGGCACGCGAGTCGCTCTCGCCCATCACGTTCCGCCTGGTGCACTTCCGGTCCTGGGCCGGCGGCGGACAGTTCGCCCTGCAGGCCATCAGCGGCGACGGCACCCACATCGCCTGGTGGGGCGCAGTGTCGATGGCACCGCTCGCCATCCGCGGCGGAGTGTCCGTCCGCGGTGAGCCGCTGACGGCACTGACGCGTTTCGCGCCAGCGCACCTGCCCGTCATACCGCGCGCCGGCGTGCTGAGCCTGAACACACGCTACACGCTCGGCGCAGATCCGCACGGTCTGGCGCTCGCGCTCGCCGGTCTCACCATGACCGTGCGCGCCCTCTCGCTTGACGGCGGCTCGGTGCTGCACGGTCTCATCCAGGCCCACTCGATCCACCTCTCCGGCGCAGCCATACAGCTCGCCGCCGGCGCCGCGCCCGCGGCACACCTGCATGCCCTCCTGTTGCGCGGCATCCGCCTCGAGGGCACCGGCGCGGCCCACGGACAGCATGCGCGCCTCGCGGCGCTCTCGCTGGAACATGTGCAGCTGCAGTGGGCTGCGCGCCGAATCGCGATCGCGGCGCTTGCGCTGCGCGGGTTGCAGCTGCCTATCCAACGCGAGCGCAACGGGCGCTTGGCGCTGCTGCGCCTGTTGCCTGAACACTCGACCGCGCCTGCCGCGCACCCTGTGCCCCGCGGGGCGCCGCCCGCGGCCTCGCCGTGGCGCGTGCACCTGGCGCAGCTCACCGTGAGCAACGTCACGCTGCCGGTGAGTGATCGATCGGTCACGCCGGCGGCGCACTTCGAAGTGCGGCTGTATTCCCTCACTGCCCGGGCGCTCGATTCCAACCTCAAGACGGCCGTGCCATTCTCGCTGCGCGCCGGGATCGCACCGCGGGCGTATCTGGCGCTCGACGGACGCCTCGTCCCGGGCCGGCGCAGCGCCGCGTTGTGGGTGTCGCTGAGTCACCTGCCCCTGGCACCGTTCGTGCCCTACCTTCCGCTCGCCCGCACCGCCGAAGTCCACTCCGGCTCACTCGGCGTGCACGGCTTCGCGGAACTCGCCGGCGGGCACCTGATGCGCCTGCACGGCAGCGCCGCACTGAATGACCTGCAACTGATCGCGCGCGCCAGCGGCATCGGTTTGATCGGCTGGCGCGCCCTGAACGTGAACGGCATCGACTACCGGCCCGGGCGGCTCGTCGTCGATGGCGCCCGACTCGATGCGCCGGTGGGTCGCATCGTCATCCTGCCGAACCGCACGCTGAATCTCGCGGCACTGTTCCCGCCGGTGAAGGCCGGCGCACAGCCGCCGCCCGCGCCGCCACCGCGATCGAAGGTCCCGAGACCGGCGGCGCTCGCGATGTTGCTGCGGCGGCTGCAGATCGTCAACGGCTCGATCCGTTTCGCCGATGAATCGATCTCACCTCACTTCCATGCACCGATCAACGATCTGCACGGCAGCATCGCCAACGTCTCGACCGCCCGTACCGCGATCGCCCGAGTCGCGCTCACCGGTCAGGTGATCAACCGCTACTCGCCGGTGCACATCAGCGGTGCATTCAACCCCTACGGACTCGGGCGCGACACCGACATTCGTGCCGGCTTTCAGAACATCCAGCTGCCGATCTTCGACCCGTACTCGGACCGCTACGCCGGCTACGCGATCGCCCAGGGCATTCTCAGTGCGAAGTTCCGCTACCGCATCGACAACGGCCAGCTCAACGCCGATCACCGCATCGTGGTCGATCAGTTGCAGTGGGGCGGGGCCAGTACGAGCCGCGATCGGGTCGGCTGGCCGATTCGGCTCGCCACGGCGCTGCTGAAGGACCGCAATGGAGTGATCCGCATCCACCTGCCGGTCACCGGCTCGCTGAACAATCCGGACTTTCACATCGCTTCGATCGTCTGGATGATGCTGCTGCATCTGCTGGAGAAGGCTGCGCTCGCCCCATTCGACCTGATCGGCACGCTGTTTGCGGGCGCCGCGCAAGCACAGTACATCGCGTTCCAGCCCGGCTCGGCGGCGCTGCCGCATGCGGCCGGTGCGAGCCTCGCGGCGCTCTCGAGAGCGCTCGCGGCGCGTCCGGCGTTGCGAGTCGAGGTGCCCGCCGGCCCCGCCGGCCCCGCCGACGCCGTTGCCCTGGAGAACGAGCGGATCGAGGCTCTCGCCCTGACGCATCTTCACCGTGCCCCACCCGGCGGCTTCGCCGCGCTGGCGGCACGGGAGCAACGCCGGGCACTCGAGACACTGTACCGCGCCCGCTTGCACCGGCGGCCCATTTATCCGGCGCCGCCCGTGAAGGCCCCCACGGCGGGCGCCACCGCCAAGACCGCCGCCGCGCAGCGCCTCGCCCGTATGCACCGCCAGATCCGCTGGCTACGTGAGCACCTGCGTCCCACTGTGCACCTCGCCCCCGGGGCGCTCGTGGCCCTCGGGCTCGCGCGCGCCCAGGCCGTTCAGAACGCGCTCCTTGCGAAAGGCACGCTCAATCCGAAGCGCGTGTTGCTCACTACGAAGCATTCGGCTACGCCCTGGCATCACCGCGTGCGCCTGCAGTTGCTGCTGCGATAACGCCCTCGATCCGCTTCGCCACTTACCACCGAATCCGGTGGTGCTCGCGGATCGGCCGGCGTACCACCTGCCCGCAGCGCCGAATACGCCGCAAAGATCCGCGCCAGAGCATCCGGGGCAGGATGCGGTCGGCTTGCGGGGCCTCCCGGTGGCGCGAGGAGTGGCCGGTCGGGGTCCGCCACATCCGTCGGCTGAGCGGGAACTTCATCCGCTGGCTGCGCAACCCGACCATGACGCCGCCGCCATTCCTCGCCCACGGCGGGCACGGCTGCGGCCCCATTGTGCAGTTCGAAGGCAGGCGCGCCAGCAACACCCGTCGAGCGGACGGTATGCCTCGCCGGTTCACGGCGCGGCAACGCGCGTCCGGTCGATCGCGGCCACGAGGTGATAGAACGCCTCAAGCAGCGGCACCTCGAGGCCTGCCCGGTGCGCCTTGGACACCACGTCGCCGAAGGTCTCTTCGACCTCGAGCCGTCGGCCCGCCTCCAGATCCTGCAGCGCCGACATGCGGTGCCCGCTCGCCTGAGCGGCGAACTGCGCCCCGGCGGCGCGGACCGACTCGACCGCCTCGGCTTGCGAACCGGTGAGGATCGCCTGCAGCGGGAGGATCGCTCCCTCGGGCAGCAGTTCCACGCCGCAGGCACTCGCCACCCGTACCGCCTCGCGTGCCATGCGCACGAGCACCCAGGCGCTGCCCGGGTCACTCAGGTACTGCCAAGTCGGGGTACGCGTCGTGACCGCCAGGCTCATCAGCGGCAGCCAGGCCACGAACTTGCTCCACTCCCAACTGAGGATGTGCGCCACGGCGCAGGCGCGCACGCCAGCCGCATCGATCCTCGCCGCGAGCGATCGGGCCCGCTCGCTCTCGCGCCCGTCGAGCTCCCCGAGCAACAGGTTGACGTTGCGCGTGAAAAGCACTTCCCCGTCGGCGCGCAGCTCCCCGCTGGTGTTGGCGAGTGCGCCGAACACCCGCTCGGCACCGAACACCGCCGAGAGCAGTTCGTTCTTCAGTACCCCGTTCTGCACCGAGAACGCCGCGTCGACCGTCACGTGTCGCAGGGAGGCCAGAGCCGCTTGCGTGCCGGGCGTCTTGGTCGCCACGATCAGGCACTCGGCCGCCTCCAGGCGCGCCGGATCGGTGAGCACCGTGACCGGGACGGTCAGCTCGTTAAGTCCGCTGATGCGCAGCCCCTCGCGCTCAATGCGCCGGGCGCGCTCCCCGCGCGCCAGCACGATCACGCGCTGTCCGGCGTGCGCCAGATGCGCCGCCAAAATTGATCCCAGAGCACCGGGTCCGAGAATCGCGAACTGCGTGCGCATCACTCAGCCTCGCACAGCGCCGCACCCCGGGTCACCAGAGCGTACCGACACGCAGGCACCACTCCGCGATGAACGTCGATTGCTTGCCGCACCGCGCGGAGCTCATCCGCGCCTCGCCCTGCGCACGCGCCCGTCGGGCTCTCAGCGCGCAACGGCTGCGCACCGGCTGCCGCGCGCGTGACCTCGCTCGCCACAACCTGCCGGGTCTGGGGGTGCGCCAGCAACACAGCCGCCCCTGCCTGCGCCCGCGACCGTATCGCACCGCATTGGCGCTGCGCCGTGCGGTCGAGCACCCGATCATGGGTGACCACCGACTCCCCGATCATTCCACCGATCTGCTCGCTCGCGCATCGCAGGGCTCCTTGTACCTCCCTTGGCGTCATGGTACCGCGCTTTGGGATCCGCGCCCCGCCCCCGTTTCGCGCGCCCGCGAGACCACCACCGAGCGACCTGGGTCCGTGACCCGTTCCGCCTGCGCACCTGAGGCGCTCTCGACAGGCGCACCCGTGTTCACCGCCCGGATGAGCACCATGGCACCCCTCGCCGCAGGATGAGGAACCGAGGGACACGAAGAGCCGGCGCGTGACAGCGCGGCACGCGCCGGCCCCTCTGCGCTCACACCTCCTGTCGCAGCCGCCGCACCCCCGGGGCGTGCGGCGGCGCCTGAGCGACCGCCATGCTCACCTGTAGTCCATCGCCACCTCGCGCCTCGGCGAGCGGGTATGCGGGACTACGCGCGCGTCACAGCAGTGTCGCCCTTTTCTCTACATTTTCAATGGAACAGGTACTTCAGTTGCGCCTGGATCTCGCGTCCGAAGATAGGCCGCGCCATCTCAAATCCATTCGAGATCCCAGAGCTCAGAATGCGCGCATTGCCTTCGGTGAGTCCGATGGTGTTGGTAAGGTTTGAGCCCTCGATGCGCACCTCGAAGTGCGAGCCAATATCGCCCACGATACCCGCGTCCACCGTGTCATAGGCGGGCAGTATCTGCTGATTTCCCGGATTGGAGTAGCGCTGATCGACGTGCGTGAAGGTGGTGAACACCGTGAGCGCACCCCAGCTCATCGGCAGCGTGTACTGCGGCGTGATTCTGAACTGCAACCGCGGCTGGCGCTGCAGGTATGAGCCATCGTTGTTCGCGCCCGGCGCGCAGCTGCCGGTGGCCAGAAACTGCGTGCAGAAATGCGTGTACTTCGAGTCCTGCCAGTCGCCGGTAAACTGCAACTGCAAGTTCGGCAACGGACGCCAGTCACCCGACCAATCCAGGCCGTTTGAATTTGCTCCGTAGGAGTAGTTCACCTGCGAACCGTTGAACAGGAATGCCTGGAACGGCACACCGAAGAACTGGCGATGAAACAGCGTCAGAGAGGCAAAGAAGGTATCGCCTTCCGCCTTGAATCCGACCTCGTAGTTCTTCACCTGCTGAGCATTGGGCGTACCGCTGCGCAGATCATCGAAGCTCGGGAAGTGGTAACCGGCGTTGACGCGCACGTACGCACTCATGCGGCTGCTGAAGTCGTAGTTCGCACCCACGCTCCACGCGCCGAGCGTGTGATCATAGGTCGATGGCGTCCACTGACCCGTGCGCACGCTGACGTTGTTGTTGTAGAACGTGAGCGGATTACCGTCTAGGTTCTGGTTTTGCAAGCCCTCGATACTGCCGTCGATCACGTCATTCTCGATACGGTATTCCGCATCGAACAGCCAAGGCCCGGTGTGCCACTGATCCGACAGGTATTCGGCAGTGTTACGGCCGGTGTAATGGTCGCGCAGGCTGTAGAACGAACCGCCCAAGATGCCGTTCTGGGTGACGTACCCCGTACAGGCGCCGCCGGCGGTGGCCGCAGTCGGGCAACCGGCCGCGGTCGACAGCGTTACGTTGACGAGCGGCGCGTTCGGAACGGCCAGCATCAGCTCGTTATTGCCGAGAAACCAGCTGTCGTTGGCCGAATAGCTGGCGAAGTAGCTGCCGACCGTGAGCGAATTGCCCTTGAAGATCTCACGCGACAGGCGGATTTCATTGGTGAACGACTGGATCTTGTTGTCCACGATCCAGAAGCCGAGCGAGGCCACCTCGGTGGCCGGATTGAGCGTTGCGCCGTTGACCAGGCTCCCTGTTCCGCTGACGAACGGGCTGCCGCCGGTAGCGTCCATGATCGATGAGTTGGAATTGGCGGAGGTGATCTGGCTGGCGATGAAGCTCGACAACGTCTCGGGCGACAAATTGTTGAATAACGCGTTGGTCGGCATGCGCCCGGCGGTATAGCCAAGGTTATCGCTCAGAGCCCACCGGCCGATATGCAGATTCAGATCCGTCCCGAACATGTGGACACTGGATCCGCGGCCATTAGCGAGATCACCGCTGATGGTGCCCGGAGTGCAGCCGTTCGCCGGGGCGCCGGGTGCAACGCAGGGGAACTCCTGGACGGTGATGCTGCGGTTTGCGTCACCGGCGAACGTGCCCGTATTGGGGTTGAACCCCGGGAATCCGGACACGCTCTGGCCGTTCGCGCTGACCGCAACCGGGATATCGGTGATGAACAAGTTCTTGTCATTCAGCTCACGCCCCCAGAACAGCAAATTGCCGCCATGGAAGGTGTGATACAAAGTGGCGGTGATCTGTCCGCCCCGATTGGCCGGAAACTGACTGCTGCGGATTCCGCTCGATTCGCGGTAAAAGCCGCCGACGCTGAAGTACCACCGGTGGGCCAAGGGTCCGCCGTAGTACCCGTCCAGTCGATACAGGCCGTCGGTACCGACGGTCAGGCCGATCTCACCGTGCGGCGTCGCAGTACCGTGGCGCAGGATGTAGTTGACGGTCGCGCCGATCTGGCCGCTGGAGTACACCACAGACGGTCCGCCCTGCACGACCTGCACCCGCTTCACGGTATCGTCGAGACGGATCAGCGATGAATTATCCATGAAGGAAATCGTCGGCGCCGCATACACCGGTGAACCGTTGATTTGCATCGTGACGTAGGGCGCATCGCCGCCGCCGGGAAAGCCGGCGATTTCAATGTTCGCGCCGGTGGCACCCCCGCTCGCCTCCGGCCAAAGACCTGGCACGATCTTGAGCAGATCCGCGGCGCTCGAGGGCATCGCATCGTGGATCTGGCTGAGATTGGCCGTAGTGACCGAGAAGCTCGCGTTCAGCAGCTTCACGCCGCTGGTCAGGGGCGTAGCAGTGACGATCACCGTTTGCAGCGTCGGCAGCGAGGGTATGGTGGCGTTCGATGCTCCCCCATGAGATTGGCTCGCCGAGTCAGCGGGTTGAGCGGTCTTGGCATGAACGCTGCCTGCCGCGATCGTCAGGAGACCCGCGACCATGGCCGTCATCGGACGACATTTCATAGTGATTGCCTCTTCAGTGTGAATGGGACGAGACGTGCGCCAGGCGCGTTACGCGACCGATTCCCTTGCGGGATGTGGCCTTTTGCACCCGGCGCTGGGGTGTTGTTGTTACGCCAAAGCGGCATCGGTATTTGCCCATCCGGCGCGTCGCATCGAGAACGGGAAACGCTGCCGGCCGTCCGCCGCGGTAAAGCAGGGTGGCCGTGGATTCGAGTCCGACGATCAAGAGCACTACCCCCAAAAATGCTAAAGAAATCGGTGTTGGTTTCTTAATTCACCGATTGACATCGATACCAATGGTATCGATGTCATCGAACGTCACGCAAGGATGCGGACCGGCATCCCACCGCTACGATGCGATAAGTCAATATTTACAGGATGTATGTTGTGAACACGCAACGCTACATTCGCACACCAGGCCTTGAGTGAGCGATCGAGCGCGCGCCGCAGTCATGCACAGGCGGCTTCTCATGCGGGTCCTAACAGCGCGAGGACTCGTCATGGGCGCTGCGGGCCGTGGCGCCGGTTGACCAGGCTCGGTGGGAGGAGGCGAACGTGACACGACGGTCCGCCACCCGGTCCGATTCGCAGAGCGCACACTCCGCGCGATAACTTGGCGCGCGCCTAAGATGCGCGCACATCCAATGCATCGTGTCGTCGCGGCCGCCAGGATCGCGCCCTAGCAATTCCCGATGGGCTCCGGGATCGCTCCCTATCGGCCAACTTCTGCGGCGCATCGTACGGGCCGGCCAGCGCCTCGAGAGGCCCCTTCAATCAGACGCCTTCCATTGAACCTCCGACGGATCGACCGGCAACAGAGAACTGCATGAGTTCGTTGGCCAACACGAGGTTGAACTTTTAGGCTCTGTTGAATTTTGAGTGGACGATGCGGCCTGAGGTGGCACGGTTTCCCCGGTAGTCCACGGGCCGCAGCCGTCCGACCCCCAGCGCCTTCCAGCAGCCGGGCCAGGATGAAGTGGTCCCCCGTTGACGGACATCTAATGGATGGATTAAACCCACCCTTTGGAGGTCACTATGGAACGTCAGGTTCGTGCTCAATATACGGCCGATTACAAGGCGCAGGCCGTGTCACTGGCCG
>JAKCDC010000020.1 GCA_021838635.1 Pseudomonadota bacterium | reverse complement strand
AACGCGAGGACCGGAAAGTTAGAGGTTCTTCTCGCGCCGCACGCGCTAACATATTGATTTATTGGCTCCCCGGGTTGGACTCGAACCAACGACCAACGGATTAACAGTCCGACGCTCTACCAACTGAGCTACCGGGGAACCGATTCGCGAGATCCGCGAAAGGGCGCGAATTTTGCGGTGCAAACCCGCGCGCGTCAAGAAACGCGGTGCAAATTTTTTGCGATTTCGAGCACCCCTGCGGACCTCGGTCGGCCGGGTTCAGGGCCGCCGCGCCGTTCCGGTGCGCGGGGCGAGTGCGAGCCGGCGCAGCACTCGGCCGTAGGCGAGTGCGTTCAGTACGGTGAGCAGGACGGCCAGTCCCCACTGATCGGGCCGGGTGAGGCCCGGCGGATACAGGACCCTCAGGAGGTAGTGGCTGATGAACCCGCCGCGATAGCCGGCTTCGCCGGCGAGGCGCCGCAGATGGTTCTCCAGGGCCGTCAGCGGGCAGATCTGTCCGGAGAGTTCCACCCAGAGTCCCCAGGCCAGTGCCGGGACGTGCAAGAAGCGCACTTTCGGCCAGCGCCAGGCGAGGAACCCGCCGAAAACGACGAACGCCACGAACGCGAGGTGCAGGAGCACCACCCCGTTCGCCAGCGCCCGCCAGAACATGGCCTCAGGTGCTCCGTGCCGCACTTCCCCTCGAGAGCACCCGGCCGATGCGCTCAAGGGCCTTCTGCAGCGTCTCGAGGCTGCAGGCGAAAGACAGGCGGATATGACCCGGTGCGCCAAAAGCCGAACCCGGAACCACCGCGACCTCGCCCTCGGTGAGTAGCACCTCGGCGAAGTCCGTGTCTGAGGCACAGCCGATGGCGGCCATCGCTCCGGTGACGTCCGCGAACGCATAGAACGTGCCGGCGCCCGGCAGGCAACTCACGCCGGGCAGCTCGTTCAGCGTGCCGACCAGGTAATCGTGGCGTGTCTTGAATGCCTCGTTCATCCGAGCGACGCAGCTCTGATCGCCTGAGAGCGCCACGGTGGCGGCACGCTGCGAGATGCTCGATGCATTCGAGGTTGATTGACCTTGGATCGTCGCCATGGCGGCGATCAGCTCCTTCGGGGCGCCGCAATAACCGATGCGCCAGCCGGTCATGGCGTAGGACTTCGAGACCCCATTGATGGTCACCGTACGCCCGTAGAGCTCCGGTACCACGGTGAGCAGGCTGCTCAGCGGCTCTGCCCCCCAGTAGATTTTCTCGTAGATGTCATCGACGCCGACCAGGATGCGCGGCTGGTCGATCAGCACCTCGCCGAGCGCACGCAGTTCCGCGCGCGTATAGGCCGCGCCGGTGGGATTGCAGGGACTGTTCAAGAGCACCAGGCGGGTCTTCGGCGTAATGGCGGCTGCGAGCTGCTTCGGCGTGATCTTGTAGCTCTGGGCGGCACCCGCGGTGACGATGACCGGTTGACCGTCGGCGAGCAGCACCATATCCGGGTAGGACACCCAGTACGGCGCCGGAATGATGACCTCGTCGTCCTTGTCGAGCACCGCCATGCACAGATTGTAGATCGCCTGCTTGGCGCCGGAGGTGACCAGGATCTGCGAGCGCTCGTACTGGATGCCGTTGTCGCGCGCGAACTTCGCGATGATGGCATCCTTCAGTTCATTGGTTCCCTCGACGTGAGTGTAGCGGGTCAGTCCCTTCTGGATCGCCTCGATCCCGCCGTGCGCGATGTGCTCCGGAGTGTCGAAATCCGGTTCGCCCGCGCCAAGGCTGATCACGTCCTTGCCTTCGGCGCGCAGGCGCGCCGCTCGGGCCGAGACGTTGAGCGTGGGCGAGGGCTTTACGCGCTGGACGCGCCGCGAGACGGTTACGGTCACTGGGAATCCTGTGATGCGCCAAAGCAACTGGCGCGGCTATATTAAGCCATCGGCGTCACCGCCACCATCCGGCGGGCAGCGCTCACGAGGAAAACGTCGGCAGCATGGAACACGTTCCATTCAAACTTGAAGCGGAATTTCAGCCTGCGGGCGATCAACCCCGGGCGATCGAGCAGCTCATCGAGGGACTCGGCGACGGCTTGAGTGCGCAGACGCTGCTCGGGGTAACTGGCAGCGGCAAGACCTACGTCATCAGCGAGGTTATTGCGCGCGCGCAACGCCCGACGCTGGTGTTGGCGCACAACAAGACGCTGGCCGCGCAGCTCTACGGCGAGTTTCGCGGCTTCTTCCCGCATAATTCCGTCGAGTACTTCGTGTCGTACTACGATTACTACCAGCCGGAGGCCTACGTTCCCTCCTCGGACACGTTCATCGAGAAAGACGCCTCGATCAATGAACACATCGAGCAGATGCGCCTCTCGGCGACCAAGGCGCTGCTCGAGCGGCCCGATGCGATCATCGTGGCAACCGTCTCCTCGATCTACGGTCTCGGCGACCCGCAGGCGTACCTGGCGATGATCCTGCACCTCGTGCGCGGCGATCACCTGGATCAGCGCCGTCTGCTGCGGCGCCTGGCGGACATGCAGTACACGCGCAACGATATGGATCTCACGCACGGGACCTACCGGGTCCGCGGCGATGTCATCGATATCTTTCCGGCCGAATCGGAGCGCGAAGCGGTGCGGGTCGAGCTGTTCGACGACAGCATCGAGTCCCTTGCGCTGTTCGATCCGCTCACTGGCGCGATCGCGCGCAAGGTGCCGCGTTTCACGGTGTATCCCGGCACTCACTACGTCACGCCGAAGGAGCGGCTGCTCGGAGCGGTCGATCGGATTCGCGACGATCTGCGCCTGCGGCTCGCCGAGCTGCGCGAGGCGGGCAAGCTGCTCGAGGCTCAGCGGCTCGAGCAGCGCACCATGTACGACATGGAGATGATCCAGGAGGTCGGATACTGCGCGGGCATCGAGAACTATTCGCGCTATCTCTCCGGACGCGCCCCCGGGGAGCCGCCACCGTGCCTGTTCGATTATCTGCCGCGCAACGCGCTGCTGGTGATCGATGAGAGTCACCAGACCATCCCGCAGCTCGGCGCGATGTATCGCGGCGACCGCTCGCGCAAGGAGGTGCTGGTCGAGTACGGCTTCCGGCTGCCCTCGGCGCTCGACAACCGGCCGCTGAAGTTCGAGGAATGGGAGCGGCTCGCGCCGCAGATGATCTTCGTGTCGGCGACACCCGGGCAGTACGAGTCTCGCCATGCCGGGCAGACCGTGGAGCTGCTGGTCCGTCCGACCGGCCTGCTCGACCCGCAGGTCGAGGTGCGTCCGGTCGCCACCCAGGTCGATGATGTGCTCTCGGAGATCCACCACTGCGTCGAGCGCAACGAGCGAGTACTGATCACCACATTGACGAAGCGGATGGCCGAGGATCTCACCGAATACCTCCACGAACACGGGGTGCGGGTCCGCTACCTGCATGCGGACATCGAGACGGTCGAGCGCACCGAGATCATCCGCGACCTGCGGCTCGGTAAGTTCGACGTGCTGGTGGGGATCAATCTGCTGCGCGAGGGGCTCGACATGCCCGAGGTGTCGCTGGTGGCCATCCTTGATGCGGACAAGGAGGGCTTCCTGCGCTCGGACCACTCGCTCATCCAGACCATCGGCCGCGCGGCGCGCCATCTGCACGGCCGGGCCATCCTCTATGCCGATCAGATCACCGGATCGATGCGTCGCGCCATGGACGAGACCGATCGGCGCCGCCACAAGCAGATCGAGTACAACGAGGCGCACGGCATCACCCCGCGGGGCATCCTGAAGTCGGTCGCGGACATCATGGAAGGGGCCCGCAGCGCCGCCCCGGCGGCGCGCGGCCGGCGGGGTGCGGCCGGCCAGGAGCGCGGCCGCGGCGCAGCCCCCGCCCCGGAGACCCTCGAGCCGGCAGCGCTGGCGCGCCAGATCAAGAAGCTGGAGTCCGAGATGCTCGAGCGGGCGCGGAACCTCGAGTTCGAGGTTGCCGCCCGCCTGCGCGATGACATCGCGCGGCTGAAGCAGCTCGAGCTCGGCCTGGTGTGAACCGGCCGGACGGGGAGCGCGTAAGCGCTTGGCCAGGCTCGGATTGGCTTGCGCGCACCGTGCCGCTCTTGTATCTTTCGCGGCCCTCCTTCGGGAGAATTCCTTTTATAGGCGCGTAGCTCAGTGGTAGAGCACCACCTTGACATGGTGGTGGTCGGTGGTTCGATCCCACTCGCGCCTACCAGAATTGAAGGCGGTCGCTGCCGGTACCCCCCGGGAGCGGCCCCCGCTATTTTATAGAGCCGATTCGATCGGGAGTGCTTCGACATGCCAGTGGTCACCTTGCCGGACGGCAGTGAGCGGCGCTTCGACCATCCGGTGACGGTCGAGGCCGTGGCCGCGGACATTGGTGCCGGGCTGCGCAAAGCGGCGCTCGCCGGGCGCGTCGACGGCCAGCTGGTCGACACCTCTCATGTCATCGACCATGACGTGTCGCTCTCCATCGTGACGGAGAAGGATCCGGCGGGCCTTGAGGTCATCCGGCACTCCACCGCGCACCTGCTCGCGCAGGCGGTCAAGCAGCTCTTCCCCGAAGCGCAGGTCACCATCGGTCCGGTGATCGAGGACGGCTTCTATTACGACTTCGCTTACCAGCGGCCCTTCACCCCGGAGGATCTTGCGGCCATCGAGATGCGCATGGCCGAGCTCGCCAAGGCCGACCAGAAGGTCACCCGGAGACTGATGCCGCGTGATGAGGCCGTCACGTTCTTCAAGGGGCTTGGCGAGCGGTACAAAGCCGAGATCATCGCCAGCATTCCGGCCAACGAGCCGATCAGCCTGTACGGACAGGGCGATTGGGTTGATCTGTGCCGCGGGCCGCACGTGCCGTCGACCGGCAAGCTCAAGGCCTTCAAGCTGACCAAGCTCGCCGGCGCCTATTGGCGCGGGGACCCGCGCAACGAGATGCTGCAGCGCATCTACGGAACGGCCTGGGCGGATAAGAAGCAGCTCGAGGACTACCTGCACCGTCTGGAGGAGGCCGAGAAGCGCGATCACCGGCGCATCGGCAAGGACCTGGATCTGTTCCACCTCCAGGAGGAGGCCCCCGGGGCGGTGTTCTGGCATCCCAAGGGCTGGCGCGTCTTTCAGAACCTGATCCAGTACATGCGCGAGCGCCAGCAGGCGGCCGGCTACGAGGAAGTGAATGCCCCGGAGCTGATGGACGCTTCGCTGTGGAAGCAGTCCGGGCATCTGGAGAAGTTCGGGGAGAACATGTTTCTCACCCAGACGCCCGATGAGCGTCTGTACGCCATCAAGCCGATGAACTGCCCCGGGCACATCCAGATCTTCAAGCACGGGCTGCGTAGTTATCGGGAGCTGCCAGTGCGTTTCTCGGAATTCGGCAAGGTCCACCGCTACGAGCCCTCCGGGGCCCTGCACGGACTGATGCGGGTACGCGCGTTCACCCAGGACGATGCGCACATCTTCATCACCGAAGATCAGATCACCGAGGAATGCGTGGCGGTGACCCGGCTGATCCTTGAGATCTACCGGGATTTCGGCTTCGAGGACGTACGCATCAAGTTCGCCGACCGGCCGCCGAAGCGCGTCGGGGCGGACGAGGTCTGGGATCGGGCCGAAGAGGCCCTGAAGGCCGCGTCGAAGGCGGCCGGCATCGAGTACATCCTCAATCCGGGGGAGGGGGCCTTCTACGGCCCGAAGCTCGAGTTCGTGCTGCGGGATGCCATCGGTCGCGACTGGCAGTGTGGCACGGTCCAGGTGGATCTGAATCTTCCCGGGCGGCTCGGGGCGCATTATGTTGATGAGACCAGCGCCAAGCGCACCCCGGTGATGCTGCATCGGGCGATTTTCGGCTCCCTGGAGCGATTCTTCGCCATTTTGCTCGAGCATCACGCCGGGCGGTTGCCGGTGTGGCTTGCCCCAGTGCAGGCGGTGGTCATGGGAATCACCGATCGGCAAGACGAATACGTGCGTTCCGTAACGGAAACCCTGAAAAATCAGCAGTTTCGGGTCGAGTCCGACTTGCGTAACGAGAAGGTGGGCTTTAAGATCCGCGAGCACACGCTGCAGCGTGTTCCGTATCTATTGGTCGCGGGCGACAAGGAAGTAGCCGCGAACTTATTGTCAGTGCGCAGCCGTAGCGGCAAGGACCTCGGCACGATGAGTCTGGAGTCGTTCAGTGAACGGCTCCGCATCGAAGCCGAGAGCCGCGGGCGCCGTACTTTGGAGGATTGACGCATAGCCAGTGTAACCAAGCGGGTTCGGCGGAACGATGAAATCAACTCGCCGCAACTTCGCGTGATCGCGGCCGACGGGTCGCAGGCAGGAGTGATGTCCCGTGCCGAGGCGCTGCAGATGGCATCCGCCGCGGAGCTCGATTTAGTGGAGGTGTCGCCGACGGCGGTGCCCCCCGTCGTGCGCATCATGGACTACGGCAAGTTCCTGTTCGAACAGAACAAGAAAGCCCACTCGGCTAAGCGCAAGCAGAAGCAGATCCAGGTCAAGGAAGTGAAGTTCCGTCCTGGGACGGGAGAGGCGGATTACCAGATCAAACTGCGTAATCTGATCCGCTTCCTGACCGAGGGCGACAAGGCCAAGGTGACCCTGAGGTTCCGTGGCCGGGAGATGGCGCACCAGGATATCGGGCGCAAGCTCCTCGATCGGGTGGTGAACGATTTGGCTGAATGCAGCGTGGTCGAGCAGCATCCGTCGATGGAAGGACGCCAGATGGTCATGGTGTTCGGTCCCAAAAAGAAGTGACGATTGGCCGCCGACGGACGGCGGCCAATCGTTCGCCCGTAGCGGGTGCCGCCAGGCGCCTTGCGACCGGGGCTACAGTCATTGTTGAGGAGTAGATATGCCTAAGTTGAAATCCAACCGGGCTGCTGCCAAGCGCTTTCGCAAAACGGCGAAGGGCTTCAAGCGGTATGCCTCCAAGCGACGCCACAACCTCGGGCACAAGGACCCGAAGGTCAAGCGCCATGCCCGCTCGGGCGGAACGAGCCTCGTTCACGAGAGCGACGTAGGTCGTCTCGTGCAGCTCCTTCCCTATCACAAATAAATACGAGCGAGGTTCCAAATGGCACGAGTCAAGCGTGGCGTGACGGCTGGGCGCCGTCACAAGAAAGTTTTGGGCAAGGCGAAGGGCTATTACAACGCCCGGAGCAAGGTTTATCGTACCGCCAAGCAGGCGGTGATCAAGGCCGGTCAGTACGCCTACCGCGACCGTCGGCAGAAGAAGCGTGAGTTCCGTGCCCTGTGGATCGCGCGTATCAATGCCGCCGCCCGTGTGCATGGCCTGTCCTACAGCCGCATGATCAACGGCCTGATGAAGGCCGGCATCGAGGTCGACCGCAAGGTGCTCGCCGATCTGGCCGTGCACGACGCGGCCGCGTTCGGCGCGATCGCCGAGCAGGCCAAAGTCGCGCTGGCCGCCGCCTGAGCGGCGGCCCGGGCGGCATGCACGAGCTGTCCTCCCTCGTCGAGCACGCGCTCGCCGAGGTGGCCGGGTGCGCGAGCCTGCCTGCACTCGATGAGGTGCGGGTGCGCTGGCTCGGCAAGAAAGGCTCGCTCACCGAGCAGCTGAAGTCCCTCGGCGGCCTGCCGGCCGCCGAGCGACCAGCGGCCGGACAGCGCATCAACGAGGCCAAAGAGCGTGTGCAGGCGGCGATCGAAGCGCGCCGCACGGCACTGAGCGCCGAGGCGATCGAGCGCGCGCTGGCCGCGGGGCGTATCGATGTGAGTCTGCCCGGACGGGGCGAGCAGCGCGGTGGGCTGCATCCGGTCACCAAGGCCCGGCTGCGCATGGAGGCGCTGTTTCAGCGGGCCGGTTTCGAAGTGGCCACGGGGCCGGAAATCGAAGACGATTTCCACAACTTCGAGGCGCTGAATTTCCCGCCCAATCATCCGGCGCGTGCGATGCACGACACGTTCTATTTTCCGGACGGGAAGCTGCTGCGCACGCATACCTCGCCGGTGCAGATCCGCGCCATGCTCGAGCGCGGCGCGCCGATCGCGGTCATTGCGCCGGGCCGCGTGTACCGCTGCGATTCGGACATGACCCACTCCCCGATGTTCCATCAGATCGAGGGGTTGCGGGTCGGTGAGGCGGTGAGCTTCGCCAACCTCAAGGCCATGTTGCACAGCTTCCTGCAGGCGTTCTTCGAACAGGACCTGGCGATGCGGCTGCGGCCCTCGTATTTTCCGTTCACCGAGCCGTCGGCCGAGGTCGACATGTCCTGCGTGTTCTGTGGCGGCAAGGGCTGCCGCACCTGCAAACACACCGGCTGGCTGGAGATCGCTGGCTGCGGCATGGTGCACCCGAACGTGCTGATGGCGAGCGGCATCGATGCCGAGCGTTTCAGCGGCTACGCGTTCGGCATGGGCATCGATCGTCTGGCGATGCTGCGCTATGGCGTGAACGACCTGCGCTTGTTCTTCGACAACGACCTGCGCTTCCTCGAACAGTTCAGGACGCTCTGAGGCCATGAAGGTACCTTACGCGTGGCTTACTGAGTGGATCGACGTGCCGTGGGATGCGGCGGCGCTCGGCGAGCGTCTCACCATGGCGGGGCTGGAGCTGGAGGCGATCACGCCTGCGGCTCAGGCGTTCTCCGGCGTGGTGGTCGGGCAGATCCTCAGCGCCGAGAAGCACCCGCAGGCCGACAAACTGCGCATCTGCCGGGTCGCGACCGGGCAGGGTGAGCCGCTGCAGATCGTCTGCGGCGCGCCGAATGCCCGTGCGGGCCTGAAGAGCGCGCTCGCCGTCATCGGGGCGGTGCTGCCCGGGGGGCTGAAGATCAAGGCCGCGAAGCTGCGCGGCAGCGAGTCGGCCGGCATGTTGTGCTCGCCGAAGGAGCTCGGACTCGCGGAGGATTCCGACGGCATCCTGGAGCTGCCCGCGGATGCACCCCTCGGGGCGCCGCTGCGCGAGTACCTGCAGCTCGATGACTCGACGCTCGACCTGAATGTGACGCCTAATCGCGGCGATGCGCTCTCGATCCTCGGGATTGCCCGGGACGTTGCGGCGCTTTCGGGTCGTGCGCTGAAGACCCGCGCGCCTCAGGCGGTGAGCGCCGCTCATGCGGACAGCGTGACGGTGCAACTGGACGCGCCGGCGGCGTGTCCGCGATTTGCCGGCTGTGTGCTGCGCGGTCTGAACAACACCGTGCCCACCCCCCTCTGGATGCGCGAGCGGCTGCGGCGGTCCGGCGTGCGCTCGATCAGCCCGGTGGTCGACGTCACCAACTATGTGATGCTCGAGTTCGGCCAGCCGATGCATGCCTACGATCTGGCTCGGCTCCAAGGCCCGATTCGAGTGCGTCTGGCCGCGGCCGGCGAGTCGGTGACGCTGCTCGATGGACGCGGCGTCGAGTTGTCACCCGACGTGTTGCTGATCACGGATGTGGCGGGTCCTGTCGGTATAGCCGGGATCATGGGCGGGCAGCGAACGGCGGTGAGCGCCGCGACGACCGATGTTTTTCTCGAAGTGGCTTATTTCGCGCCGGAGGCCATCATCGGGCGCGCGCTGCGTTGGGGGTTGAGCACCGACGCCAGCCAGCGGTTCGAACGCGGCGTCGATCCGGCAGGACAGGAGCGCGCCCTGGGGCGAGCGCTCGAGCTGATTCAAAGTATTTGCGGCGGGAGCGCCGGACCGCTCGCGCTGAGCGAGTCCGAGGAGGACCGTCCCGTACGGCCGCCGGTCATGCTGCGCCGCGCACAGCTCGCGCGGCTCCTCGGGACACAGATCCCGGATGAGCGTGTGCGCACCGTGCTCGAGAACCTCGGCATGCGCGTGCAGGGGCTGGCGGAGGGCTGGGAGGTCATACCGCCCACTCACCGGTTCGATATCGCCCTGGAGGCGGACCTGATCGAGGAAGTGGCGCGTATCGTCGGCTATGAGGCCATCGAGGAGCGCGATGCGCTCGCCGCCGAGCGAATTCGCGCACTGCCGGAGTTCGTGCCGGCGGAGCGGGCGGTGCTCGAGCTGCTGGCGACGCGCGGCTACCAAGAGGCCATCACCTACGCATTCGTCGATCCGCAGCTGCAGCAGCAGCTCTTTGGGGATCGGAGCGCGCCTCGCCTCGCCAACCCGATCGCGAGCGACCTGTCGGTCATGCGCGTCTCGCTGTGGCCGGGGCTGCTCGGCGCGGCGCTCGAGAATCAGCGCCGCCAGCGCGATCGGATCCGCCTGTTTGAACACGGCGCACGGTTCGAGCAGCACGACGGCGTGACGCAGGAGATTGAAACGGTGAGCGGTGTGGCCTGTGGGCCGCGGATGCCCGAGCAGTGGGGCCTGCCGCGCCCGATGCGCGAGGCGGCGGACTTCTTCGACGTCAAAGGCGACCTCGAGGCGCTGTTCGCGGCGGTCTCGCCCGGCGCGCTGTTCAGTTTCGTGCCGGAGGAACACCCGAGCCTACATCCCGGTCGCTCGGCGCGTGTGCTGCGCGCCGGGGCGCCGATCGGCTGGATTGGCGAGCTGCACCCCTCGCGGGTCCGCGACCTGCAGTTCGTGCACACCCCTGTGCTGTTCGAGCTCGATTGGGCGGCGTTGGCGCTTGATCGCCCCTCGTACCGCGAGATTTCCCGCCAGCCTCAAGTCCGGCGCGACTTGGCCGTGGTCTTGGATGAATCTGTGTCTTTAAGTCGGCTCGCCGAGCGTGTAGCCTTGGCTGGATCGAGCCTGTTGCGAGATCTCCGCGTGTTCGACGTCTATCGCGGTCCGGGGATCGAGGATGGTCGAAAAAGCGTCGCTTTAGGCTTGATTTTTCAGGACTTTTCTCGCACGCTTACTGATGACGATGTGGCCCGCCTCGTCGCCGCAGTGGTGGCGGATTTGCGCGTGAGCTTCAACGCAAGTATACGAGAATAGATAATGGCGCTGACCAAGGCGGAGATGGCCGAAGCACTGTTCAACCAGCTGGGTCTGAACAAGCGGGAGGCGCGGGAGCTCGTGGATCTGTTCTTCGAGGAGGTGCGTGCGGCGCTCTCGAACGGCGAGCAGGTCAAGCTCTCGGGTTTCGGTAATTTCGACCTCAGAGATAAGAGTCCGCGGCCGGGCCGCAATCCCAAGACGGGTGAGGAGATTCCGATCACCGCCAGGCGAGTGGTGACGTTCCGTCCGGGACAGAAACTGAAGGCACGGGTCGAAGCGTATGTTGGAGCCCAAGAATAACGCCGAGCTGCCGGCGATCCCCGGCAAGCGCTATTTCACCATTGGCGAGGTGAGCGACCTGTGCGGTGTCAAACCGCACGTGCTGCGCTATTGGGAGCAGGAATTCCCGCAGCTCAAGCCGGTCAAGCGTCGCGGCAACCGCCGCTATTACCAGCGCCAGGATGTGCTCGTGATCCGCCAGATCAGGAGCCTGCTCTACGAGCAGGGCTTCACCATCGGCGGGGCGCGCAATCACCTGACGGGCGACGAGGCGCGAACGGACGTATTCCAGAGCCAGCAGATCGCCAAGCAGATGCGCCTGGAGCTCGAGGAGCTGCTGAAGATCCTCAGGCGCTGATCCTCTCCCGCACGAGGCGGGATTCGGGGTATCATTGCCGCGCGCACGAGAGATCCCCGCTCGTGCCGTCCAGAAGAACAAAAGTCTCTCGTCGGAGCGTGGCGCAGTCTGGTAGCGCACTTGCATGGGGTGCAAGGGGTCCCGAGTTCAAATCTCGGCGCTCCGACCATCAAAACGAGCGGTAACGATGTGGACTGTGTCCGCGTTTGGGTCCGCCTTTGATTTCCCCAGGTATTCCAGCGTGTGTCGGCACTGGTCCACTGCACCAAACGCGGTAGATCGGCTCTGAAACACTTGTGCAGACCGTCTTCGTTGCGCATGGCGCGTCCTCGTGCGCGCTAGTAGGGCCGGAGAGGACGCACTGGATGCGTGCCATGCATGCGTTCTATTCGCTTGAGTGTTGATGGGGGCCCAAATCCGCCTCCTTTTGATGTTCGACGCGTTTTCGCGAATTTCTGGCGAGGTAATTGCTCGTTCCGTGGCTCTGTCCCTTGCCTTCGCCAAACAACATATTAATTTCACTGCCGCCGAGTCTGGCTGCAGTCGTGGGTCCACAGGGCCAAGGTCACGGCCGGCTCCTGGCGCTGCTTCAGGAACCCGACTCTCACCCCCAGAATCACACAGTTCCTAATCTCCGCCAACACGCTTGAGGAACAGCGAAGGCGCCAAGCTCATACCACATCGATGGCCCGCTATTTTGATGCCCCCAAGCATCAAGATCGAGGCCCTCGTAATGCCTCCATGAGAGGGCGCACGGATCCGCTGCGCCGCCGGTGAAAGTGCCCGCCCGCCCGCCCGCCCGCCAGACGGCGTCGCGGACCGAATGCCAACTTGTGCTTCGTCAACACGCAGTAGCCCCACGGCGTCGATGTGCCTTCGCACGGATCTGACCTGTCACCGAGAGGCAAACGGGAGTTGACATGCTGTAAACCATAGGATACATCTTGCCCATGTTCACGGTCGTGAAGTCGCAGACGTTCGACCGCTGGCTTTCCGGGCTGAAGGATCGTCAGGCCCGCGTGCGTATTCAAGCACGCATAGATCGGCTGACGATGGGCAATCCTGGGGATGTGAAGCCCACCCAGGGTGGCATAAGCCAACTGCGCATCGACTACGGTCCAGGCTACCGTGTGTTTTATCAGCAGGGCGGCACGACCGTCGTGCTTCTCTTCTGTGGTGGAGACAAGCGGACTCAGGGTGGCGATACGTCGCGCGGTCGAGATTGCAAAAAACTGGAAACGCTGAATCATGGCAACCAAACGACCAAGACGAGTGAAGGAGACTTTCAGCCGCTACGACAGCGCCGACTATCTGAAGTCCGAAGAGGATATGGCGGCCTACCTGCAGGCGTGCCTGGAGGAGGCACCCGACGATCCGGCCTTCATTGCGCAGGCTCTTGGAACGGTGGCGCGCACTCGCGGCATGATGCAGCTTGCGAAGGACACGGGGCTCACGCGCGAAGGGCTCTACAAGGCCCTGTCGAAGGACGGGAATCCGAGTCTCGCAACGGTGCTGAAAGTCCTGCAGGCACTCCATCTTAAGATCTCGCTGCACCCGGCCTGATCGGAATGCCGCGTGCAAGCGCGGCCCGAACCTCCGGAAGGTGCAAGCGATGGATCCTGGCAAGCGGTGTTCCGGGTGCTGCGCAGTTCGCTGCGGCCTTTCTCTATTATTCCTCTGCGCGGATGGTCCCTGGGATGCCCGCGGGGATGACCACGTCCTGCGCTGTGGCGGACAAGCGCTTCATCAGGGGCACAATGGCGACCGCCGCCAGCGCTCCGATGATGGCAACGATTCCGAGGCCGTAGAACAGGTGTGAGTACAGTGGCAGCGTCTGCACCGGATCGGTGGTTTGGTTAGGTACGGCGGCGTAGTTCGCGACGAAACCGCCCAGATACTGCGAGATGCCGGTGGCGAGAAACCACGCGCCCATGATGAAGCCGCGAAGCCGGGGACCCACGTAGCGAGAGACCATGGCGAGTCCGAGGCCGCTGATGAGCAGCTCGCCGAGGGCCTGTAAGCCAAATCCGCCGATCATCCATCCGAAGGCGACCTTGCCCTGTACCGCGAACATGCTGCTCAGTCCGTAGACGAAGAACCCTACGCTCAACACCACGAAGCCAATCGCGAATTTCGTGGCAATGTGCAAATCACCGCGGCCGCGGCTCAAACGGTTATAGAGCCACGCGAGCACCGGGCTCAGGACGAAGATCCAGATCGGATCGAGCGCCTGTACCTGGCCGGCCGGTACGGTGTAGTGGATGCCGAGCACGTGCAGATGCAAATCGACGTTGCGCAGTGCGAACAGGGTGAGTGACGTCGACATCTGCTGATAGAAGATGAAAAACAGCATGGTCTCGACGGTGAGGATGATGACGGCCCAAAGCCCTTTGCGCTCCTGCGCATTGCTCTTCCAGATGAGCGCGGCGAATATCACGACCAAGGTGATGAACGCCAGCCACACGACTGCCTCGGCCAGCGCGAGATTCTGCAGGATCACTGCGACCAGGCCGATGCCTATGGCGGCGCCGAGCACAACAGCCAGCATTTTCTTGGCCGGGAACGGCGCGAAATCAGGCTCGGACCCGACATTCGCGAGGTGGCGGCGCATGAGCAGATAATTCAGGATGCCGATGACCAAGCCCGTCGCGCAGACCGCGAATGCGACGTGCCAGCCCACCCAGACGGCAATGAGCGGTGTAGCAATTTGGGAGATCGTGGCGCCGGTATTGACGGCCATGTAGTACAGGGTGAAGGCACTGTCGATCTTGGCCGTTTCACCTTCGTACAGCTTGGAAATCAGGTTCGCCGGATTGGCCTTGAAAATGCCGCCCCCCACTGCCACCACGCTCAACGCGACAAACAGCAATCCCGGGTATGGCAATGCGAGCATCGCGTAGCCCATCGCCAGAATGATGGCGCCGAGCAGCGCGGTGCGGCGGCTGCCGAGCACACGATCACCGATCCATCCCCCGATGGCGGGCACGGCGTAGGCCATGGCGGAGAACGCGCCGAACGTGAGATTCGCACGGTCGTCGCTGTAGTGAAGGTGCTGCACCATGAACAACACCACTACGGCCGTCATGCCGTAGTAGCCGAATCGCTCCCACATCTCGATCAGAAAGAGGGTGACGAATCCTGCGGTCCGCGAAGCGGATTGTTTTTGTGTCATGCGCTGATCCGGATGAAGACGCAAAGGATCCAGTTTATGCGCATACGGCGGGGAGCGCTACCCCTTGGGGTGCGCCATCGAATCCCAGCGCTGTCAATTGTCTCGATCACGATGAAAGGTGCGCGATCCAGGTGTGCAGAGCGGCGCCGAGTCCGTCGCGTCCAGGATCCTGGGGTGGCCCGTGAGAGGTCTGGAGGGCACAAGGAGGAGATCGAGATCGCCGATTCCGGGGCGCTCGAGGCCGTCGAAGACCGTCAGTGAAATCGTTGCCCGTTCGGGCCGATCTTCGAACGGGGCATCAACGGCCGTGTCGCACACGCCTTCATGCTCGCGGAGGTCTCCGCGCGAAGTCTCGCTGGCCGCGAAGCCGCCTGTGAATTTCTGGCGCACTCCGCGATGTGGTGCGCACTCACAGATTCCACGACGACGTACGATTCAGAGTTTGGCAGACTTCGGCGTTATCTCTGCAAAGCCGATCCTCGTGTGCCGTGAGTTCAGGCGGGTGACCATTCGAGGTCTTTTGGACATGCACCTGGACCGGGGGGCATTCACGGCACGGGCAACGCGCGCAGATGGGCATGTATTCGACTCGTGAAGTGTGTGCCAGAGTGGCGTGAGTGTTGACCGAATCACCCCGAATCAGTGGAATGAGGCAGACGCTGTGGAAGACGTAAAGCGGTTCCGGCTTGCGATCGCATTCGTCCTCGCGCTGTTCGCAATGTTGGCGGTACTGTATCCGATGCTCCCGGCAATCATCCCGACCCATTGGAAAGCTGCGGGCGTGATCGACGGGTGGATGCCGAAATGGCTCGGTTCGTGGTGTGCCCCGCTCGCGTCGGTGGTGATCGGAGTCGGCACGATCGTGTTCGAGCCGATCGGAATTCAGGAAGACACCGGCGGTCTTGACGCTCGCCAATATCCGGGGGTGGTGGCGGGCGTTGCAGGGCTGATCTTCATCGTCAACCTCTGGGTGCTCCGGGCGGGCCTCGGGTGGCATCTCGCCTTGTCGTAGTGGTGCGTCAGGGCGCACCGCGCTGCGGTCCTGGAAGGTGGAACTGGACGAACGGTGTCCGCCGGTCCGATGCGCGGGCCTGAGCACCTTGTCGGCGCGGGGAGAGATGTTCCGTGTCGGCCGAGCGTCCGGCGGTGCCCTCTCTCGGACCCCGAAGCGCCGGTCACCGGCACCCTCGGCCGTCGACGGTTCGAGGCGGACCGGGTCCGCGGGGCAGGGGCGACACGGATCCGATCCACCGTGTAATCTTCCGCTCACCGGAAGCCTTGGCCACCGCGTTGCGCCCCCACTTGAGCTGACCCAAAGACATGGTCCACCGAGAGCACGACCGCTGGCTGGCCATGGGCATCCTGTGTCTCGGGGCGCTCATGATCGTGCTCGACATCACCATCGTGAATGTCGCCTTACCCTCGATCCGAGCCGATTTGCATTTCAGCGAGGCGTCGCTGGCGTGGGTGGTGAACGCCTACATGCTCACCTTCGGTGGGTTCCTGCTGCTCGGCGGACGGCTCGGAGACCTGTACGGTCATCGCCGTGTGTTTCTGATCGGGCTCGTGCTGTTCACGGCGGCGTCGCTCAGCTGCGGACTGGCGGACTCGCGCGTGCTTCTGGTCGTGGCGAGAGGGGTGCAGGGCCTCGGCGGTGCCGTGGTGGATTCGGTCTCGCTCTCGCTCATCATGAACCTGTTCAGCGAGCCGGCTGATCGGGCCAAGGCGATGGGTGTGTACGGCCTCGTGTGCTCAGGAGGCGGGTGCATCGGTGCGGTGCTGGGCGGTGTGCTGACCGGCGGCTTCAACTGGCACTGGATTTTCCTGGTCAACGTTCCGCTCGGGGCGGTGGTGTTCGCATTGTGCTGGCGGGTGTTGCCGCGCCATGCCGGGGAGGCCACGGGTGCTCGGCATCTTGACGTCGGGGGTGCCGTGACCGTCACGCTCGCGTTGCTTTTGGCGGTCTACGCCACGATCGATGGCAATAGCGCGGGCTGGACATCGATGCGCACCCTCGGGGTGTTCGGACTTGCCGCGGCCTTCTTCGCACTGTTCCTGCGCATCGAGTCAAGATCTGCTCACCCGCTCGTGCCGCTCAGTCTGTTCCGGCTGCGCAATCTCTCCATCGCCAGCATTTCCGCGATGCTGTGGTCGGCGGCGATGTTTGCCTGGTTCTTTCTCTCGGCGCTGTACATGCAGCGCGTACTCGGGTTCACCCCGATGCAGATCGGGATCGCCTTCGTGCCGGCCAATCTGGTCATGGCGGCGTTCTCGATCAGCCTGTCTGCGAAGCTGGTGATGCGCTTTGGCGTACGCCGTCCGCTGGGCGTGGGCCTGGTCATTGCCGCGATTGGCCTGGCGCTATTCGCCCGAGCGCCGGTGGCGGGCACGCTGGTCGGTGACGTTCTGCCCGGCATGCTCCTGCTCGGTGTGGGCGGCGGCATCGCCTTCAACCCCATGCTGATGGCGGCCATGAGCGAGGTGGCGCATACGGAGTCCGGTCTGGCATCCGGCATTGTGAACACCGCATTCCTGCTGGGGGGCGCTTTGGGATTGGCGGTGCTGGCGAGTGTGGCGGCGGCGCGCAGTGGCGGCCTGCTCGCCGACGGCGCCACTCATGTGCAAGCGCTTGCGGGTGGCTATCAGGCGGCCTTCGGTACCGGGGCCGGCTTTGCACTGGTGGCGGCCGTGCTCGGTAGCGTTTGGCTTCGGCGCACCACGCCGGCGACCTCATCACTATCCGTGTGAGCGGCGGCGCACACCTACCCCTCGGTCGGTGCGTGCATCGATGCCGGTGGTGATGACCGAGTACTGCGGCCTTGAGGGTGTGCAGGTGTGGTTTGAATAGCGTTGCGGGATCACCCTGCCATTGCGGCGTCCCATGGGAAGGACGCTCGCATCGCAGCTGCGCCAGAACATTCAGCTGAGAACGGCACTGAGTGGCACAATAATTTCGAAAATATTCAATTAGTTATAGATTATTTCTGCGCGTATTTCTTGTGCTGGATCTGAATGATTCCAGTGTCAGTGAACCACTGATCGCCGCAGCGGTGTACGGGTGCGAGCTGATGTCCGTGGAGCAGGGCTGCCAATGCGCGCACAGGGCGCGAGTGAACGGCACGCGTGTTCCCGGCTGAGGGACTCACCGCACCCGCGCCGAGCGAGACACCGCGGACGCGCCGAATCCGAAGCGCCGAGCGTGTCGCCCCGTTCCCCGTATTCGCCGCAAGCGAGGGGCACTCGTTGCGGCGAGCCGGGCCGAGCGTCTCTCAACGTCCTCGGGATTCGCGCTTCTCTCGTTTTGCCGCGCGCTTTTCCTCGAGGGTCTTCGCCGGTTTCTTCTTGGCCTCTTTCTTCTTATCCATGCCTTTGCTCATGCCAGTCTCCAGCATTGAAGGAGGCTCGAGTATACGTCGCCGCGGTCGGCGAATTCCACGGGGGGCTGTTGATCGACGCCGCAGAAGACGCTCTGGGGTAAGGTGCCGGGTCGGCGTGTGTGATCGGTCCGAGAACTCTCGAGGACACGGCCTTCGCCAGTGCAACGGAGCGAGCACCGATGCTCGCGATTTCGAGGGTTCAAATCACTGGCGCCCGGCGTCAGTGTTGAGGTTCGGGCCGAAGGATTGCGCTCACTCCTGGCAGGCTCATCGCTTGCAGTGACCCAGACGCCGAGGGAGGCGCGCGCGGGGAGCGGCCGGCGCGACGGAGAACCCGCGCCGGGTGTTCGCCACGGGCACTCAGCGCCGCCCCACGTGGAATCGCGAATCGGCCCGATGGCCCGCGAGCGCTAAGCCCGCCGTGGCACTGTCAGCAATGGTGTCAAGAGGGGTCAGCGCGGGACTCTGAGCGAGGTGCGTCAGAGGCGTTTCAACAGTCCCGCCGCCAGCAGCACGAATCCGGCACCGAGCACGGTTCCCCCAACCCAGCCCGGCAGCGTCTTTTCCTGGCGCACGCTCGCCTGCACGCCCGCGATCTTGAACACGCGCTGCTGTGACGAGTAATGCGGCGGTCGCAGGATGAGAAACACGCCCCCAACCGCCAGAATGAGTCCGGCAATGATCGATACTTTCACGACACTCCACCGCTTGAGCTACGGGTTGCACGAATTCTAGCACCGATCCGCGATCAGTCGCGCGCTGCGCTGTAGCGCACACAGCGGTTTGCCGCGACACCTTCGCTGCAGGACGTACCCATTGTGGCCACGACGACAGAGGACCAGTCGGCGCCGGTGCGCCATCACCCGCCGTGATCGCATCGGTCAGCGCGTCTCTGGTCCGTTGCGCCGGGAGGCACGCGACGTTCACCCGGGACATGGATGTCTCCTAGGGCGGCGCTCTACGGCCAAGGCCGGATCGGAAGGGTATGGCAGCGCGCCGAATCGACCGGCGTCCAGGACCGCCCACTTCCGCGGGGACTCACTCGGTGACTGTCGTCACATGGACGCATCGCCGTCGATGTTGCGCCTCCCGCACCCCCCCCCCGGTCGCCCTGAATCATCGTGCCGCCTGCGTTCCGCGATGCGGTGCACGGTCAGACTGATGCCGGGCACGCGCACCTTCGCCTTGCGGTCGCGCAGCCTCTGTTGGGCGACCGAACCGGTCCACTGCGACTGGTTGGCGTCGAACTTATTGGTGAACCGTCGGGTGCGCCGACCTCGGCTGCGGTGATGGATGGTTGCGCGAGTCGCAACGGCCGGCACCGTACGAGAGGTGACTCGTACCGGACACATGTTTCGCCGCTGCAGCGGCGGACGCGCCATGCCGAACGGCGCACAAGTGTTTCCAATCAGTCACTTGGCAGCAGGTCGCCGCGTGGCACGAGGGTTGCTTGAAGAGCGCTGCGGCCAGGAACCGACTGTGTGCAGTGGTGAGCGGCGGCGCAATGCATCGCGAAGTCAAACCATCCATGTGCGGAGAATCCTCAATGAAGACGAATAAACTGATTGCCATGGCAATCGCCATGGCGCTGGCGTCGGCCTCCGGGCTGGCGATGGCGACCCCCGGAGGAGGAGCGAATCCTCCATCCTCGTCTGTCACGAAGACCAGTACAGCCACGCAGGGCGGCAACGGTAGCCCGCAAGCGAACCTCGGTTCGTCGGCAAATCTCAGCAGCTATGACCCGACGACGAACACGACATCGACCATGACCGTGACCAAGACAGTCACCAACGACACTTGGAATACGACGGTCGCGGCGACGTCGAACCTGAACGCGACGGTGTCCGGAAACACGGTTGCTGGCATTGGAAATACGGCGTGGAATATGGGCAACGCCAACGGAGCCAGCGGCGCGGCGGGCGGTAAGGGCGGCGCCGGATACGGCGGAGCGAGCGGCGACTCGTCGGCGAGCATGACGACATCCGGCGGAAACGGAGCGCGGGGCGCCGTTGGGGCATCGGGCGGTTCAGTGACCGCCGGCAACACGACTAACGGAAGCGCTCGCAACGGCAGCGCGGATGCCAGTTCCGGAGGAAGCGGCGGCGACGTAGGCTTCACCCGGACCGGCGCTGGTGGCGGCGGGATGGGGTCGGGCGGAGAGGCCTACGGCGGACTGAGTGCCGCGGTAAACAGTGGCTCGAGCACGAAGTCGAATCACTCCTCGACGAGCGGCAGCGGTGGAGCGGCAACGTCTGGAAATGGCACTGGTGGTGGCGCGGCGAACACCGTCGCCAGCACCAACACGGGCGGATCGGGCGGCTCAAGCGGTTCGGCCACCAATGGCTATGCTGCGAACGGCAGTGCAACGGCATCGCTCGGTAATGCGGGTAGCGGCGGCGGCGGCGGCAGCGGCGGCAGCGGCGGCTCCGGAACCGGAGGCACGCAGGCGACGACGACCGGAACCGGTGGCGTCGGCAATGGTGCGGTGGGCGGAGCCGGCGGTGCAGGCGGCATGGGCGGGAACAATACCGTCACCGCCGGGACGTTCGATATGTCCAACAACATCAGCAGCGCCTTCACGAATGGGGCCGGCATCACGGTGGCGAGCCAGAACAGCGGCATGTCGTCGCTGATCCAGCAGAGCGTCAACGTACAGGCCAACCTGTCGCTTTCAGCGACCGGTCATTAGCACCGGGGAGCGCTTCGGAGCGTCGCGCCGTGGGCGCGACGCTCCGGACGCTCATTGCGGAGGTTGCCATGAATCGCCCCATAGTACCGATCATCATGCTGGCGGCCCTGGGTGCGCTCGGGGCTGTTGCGGCGCGGGGTGAGACGCCCCAAGCGCCTCCACCGGCTACAAAGGTCCAGCGCCACCCGATCATCCAATTCGCTGCCGAGCACAGCGCTCCGGCGCACCGGACTGCGGCGGCGCAGCCGCCGAAATCAAGAGCGCACGCTGCGGCTGCCCGGCGCTCGATAAGGTCGATTGCGCTGCTCAGCGCCGCGGTGCTCGGGGATGCGGTTCTCGCCAAGGAGCGCGGTGGCACAGATACCCATTTGAGCCAGAACAACTCCAATGGGGCGGTGAGCGGAAACGTCGCCTCGCAGCTGACCACCGGCTCGAATTCGATCAGTAGCAGCGCGTTTTCGAATGCCTCGGGGATACCGATCGTGATCCAGAACACCGGCAACAACGTGCTGATTCAAAATTCGACGATTCTGAACCTGCAATTGACTGGTCAGAAATAGAGGCGTCGCCGTGAATAGAGTCCTGGGGGCGATGCTCGCGATGGCGCTCGGGCTGCTGGCCGCCCGAGCCGTGCTCGCCGAGGGCGTGGTGCAGCTGAGCGGCGGGGAGTCGTATGCGGTGCCGGTGCACACGCTGCAGCAGATGCGCTTTTACTGGGGATTTCGCCGTACGGTGCATCAGCAGTACGACTTCAGTTGCGGCTCGGCGGCGTTGGCGACGCTGCTGACCTACCAGTACGGACGGCCGACTACCGAGACGGCCGTGTTCAGAGCGATGTACGCGGTAGGCAACCAGGCACAGATCCGCGTCGAGGGCTTCTCTTTGCTCGATATGAAGCGCTATCTGCAGAGCTTGGGCTACGTTGCCGACGGCGTGCGCGTTCCACTGAGCACGCTGATCAAGATTGGCATCCCGGCGATCGCCCTGATTACCGATCATGGGTATCGCCACTTCGTGGTCGTCAAGGGTGCCAATGCGTACCGAGTGGTGCTCGGTGATCCAGCGCTCGGTCGCCGGGTGATGTCCCGCAAGGCGTTTGCGCGTGCGCGTGTGGGAAATCTGTTCTTCGTGATTCGTAACGATTTGAATATTGCCCGGTTCAACCTGCCGGCGGACTGGAACTCGGCAACGCCGCCGCCGCTGTTCGTTGGCGTGGATCGGCATTCCCTGGCCCTTGAGTTGCTCGAAATTCCGAACGGGAATCGCTTCTGAGCGAGTGGAGGCCCGTATGCGCATGCTCAAACCGTTGATCATGGGACTGTGCATCGGCTCCAGTGCGGCCGCAGTCGCCTCGTCGGGGAACATTCTAGCGGCAGAACGGACCGCAGCGTCCTGGGTGGTGGTGCCGGATGCCGAGCTGGCGAGGTTGCATGGCGGCTTCGATTTCCCTCAAAACAACCTCGTCGCGTACTTCGCCATCGCGCGCACCGTGGAAGTGAACGGCCAGGTTGTGGCGCAAATGCAGCTGGTGATCTCCAATCTCGGCAATCTGGCCTCCGGTGGCCTGCCGCAGATCTCCGTTACCGGTCCGCTCGCCCAGTTGATCCAGGTGCTCGATTCGGGACAGGGCGTGTCTGCGGGCGGCGCGGCGGGACTCCTGATGTCCACGCCCGTCGCCACCCCGGCGGCTACCGGGTCGGCCACCCCGCTTGCAGTTCAGACCGCGCCGATCAGCGCTCCTGCCGTGGCGACTGCGCCCGCGGTCACCTCGAGTGCCCCAGGAGAGACCAGCGGGTCGGTGAGTTCTCCTGATGTGCAGAGTGGGTCGACCTCACAATTCGCCAGTGCACTCACGAATGCCGTCGCGGTGGCCAATGGCGCATTGTCCGGCGCCGCCAGCGCGCCGGCTCCCTCGGCTCCGACGCCATCGGTCTCGGCGCCGAACGTGCAGCCAGTGGTCGCCACGAGCACACCGGTGGCGACGCAGGTGGACCCCTCAGTTCAGTCCAGCCCCTTGGTCGCTGCGATCCCGGCGGCTCCGTCGGCACCGGCCACCGCTGCGCCCATCGCGGCAGCATCGCCGCAGGTGATGAGTGCGCCCGCTGGGGGCGGCGTGGTGCCGGTCATCGTGATCAGCAACCTCCCGAACGCCGCGGCGATCACGACGGCGGTGCAGAACGACGTGCAGGCGACCACCATCCAGACTCAGACGACCATCACCGCGACGTTGGGCGGTCTGCCAGTGGCCAATGCGCTGTCGTTGGCGGCCGCGATTCAGGCGCAGGTGGCCGCCTCCATCAGCCATTGAGTCGTTGCGGAACCGATCAGAAGGAGACGGGCAGCCGGGCCGTCGCCTCGAGATCGGGAGAATCGCGTGTGACCCCGACGCCAATCGTGACGTTCAGCAGGGTGCGTGCGTTGATACGGTAGGTCACGCCAAAGCGCAGCGTGCCGAGCTGCAATGTGCCCACGCGGGCGAGCGCCAGGCCGCTGGCCGGAGAGGTCTGCGTGGTCTGGAACACGATGCTGTGCTGGTAACCGATACTGAAGGAAGCGCGTGCATTGAGCGCAAGTCCCATACCGAGGGTCACGTCGATGATCGCGCCGGGATGGATGTATCCGTATCCGTGGCCTACGTCCCGGCCGATACTATAAGTGTAATCGGCACCGCCAAAAAACACGGCAGGGTCGGACGGCATGAGGAACGTGATCCCAGGCTGAATCGCGTTGAATCCGGATCCGGTGGCGAGCGTACTCTGCAGACCTGTGTTCGGATCGACCGGCTCCTGAAAAATACTGGTGCCGGTATGGGACTTAAACAGCAGGGAGCCGATCCATACCACGTTATCGCCATGAAACTCGTTCAGCTGCGCACGTAGCGCCACTTCCGCGTCACCGATGTCGCTGCCGGAGGCGTTGAAATACGAATTCGTCGTAGCTGCAGTGGCCAATGGGCGCATCTCGGTGGTGGTGTTTTCGATCACGTACGGCACTCGCATCTCGATTTCCAGGCGCCTCAGCAAACCGTAGCGTGCAGTGAGGTTGTAGGTCGTCAAATTGCTCTCGATGCGCTGAACGTCGATGAGTCCTATGGTCAGCGCCGGCAGCACCGTATATCCGAGCAACGCGATTTGGTTGTTGGTCGAGTGGATATACTGAATGGACGGTTCCAGAACCAGAGTTCCCTGTGGAGTCAATGCGGTAGGTTCGGCGAAAACTTGTGCGGCCGGGGCGGGGGCCTTCGGCGCCGCGGGCGCTTGACCGACCGGGGTGGGCGGAGCGCTCGGCGGCGAATCGGCCGCGAGTGTCTGGGCATTGGGGGACAGCGCGGCCGCGAGCAGTGCGCTTGCGGCGAGAGTATGGCAGCGGTGCATTGTTCTTGCTCCCATGGCATGGCGACTGATCACTCAGGAGTCGAGCGCGCTGAATCCTCCTCGCGGGGACATTCCGAGGCGCTTGAGGATCCGATAGAGCGTGACTCTGGACACTCCGAGCTCGCGCGCGGTGGCGGCGATGTTGTGCCCGCTACGATCGAGCGCGATTTCAATCAGTTGTCGCTCGGTTCCTGCACGTGCATCGGCCAGAGAACCGCTCACGCAGAAGGCGCCGCGGCGTTCGAGTTGCAAGTCGGTCGGGGTGATCAGTGGACCGTTGCACATCACCACGGCATGCTGGACTTTGTTAAGAAGCTCGCGGATGTTCCCGGGCCAGCTGTGACGCTGGATCGCAGTGAGCGCACTTTCCGAAAAGCCGCGCACACCGGATGGGCAGCCAATGATTTCCCGATGCAGAAAGTGCTCGGCGAGCAGAACGCAGTCCGCGCCCCGCGCCCGTAGCGGCGGAATTTCGATGTGCAGGACGTTCAGCCTATAGAAGAGATCTTCGCGGAACTCCCCGGCGCGCACCGCGGTGCTTAAGTCTTTGTGGGTCGCGGCAATGACCCGGGCGTCGATCCGCAGTTCGCGCGTCGAGCCGACGCGCGTAACGGTCGACTCCTGCAGAAAGCGCAACAGACTCGCCTGCGCCGGACGCGGTAGATCGCCAATTTCATCGAGAAAGATCGTTCCATGAGCGGCCGCTTCAATCGATCCAATCTGACGCTCATGTGCGCCGGTGAAGGAGCCTCGCTCGTGGCCGAATAGCAGGCTTTCGATGAGCGCCGGGGGTAGCGCACCACAATTCACCGGCACGAACGGACCGGCGTTTCGTTCCGAACCGACGTGCACTGCTCGGGCGGCGAGCTCTTTGCCGACGCCGCTCTCACCGGTCAGCAGCAAAGGCGCGCTCGCGCGCATCACTCGCTCGAGCTGGCGGTACAGAGTCTGCATGCCGGGACTGTCTCCGATCATGCCGTACTGGCCACGGCTGCGGACGGGGGGGGCGAACGCGGCGCGGCGCAGCAGAGACTTTCCGTACGCATGTCCGAGCGAGTGCAAAAGGCGCGCACCGTCGAGCGGCAGCGTGTGGAAGTCGAAGAATACGGAGGCGAGCGCGCGCGCCGTGCGCGGGTCTCGCGGCGCGTCTTTGGGAATGACCGCCAGCCACTCCATGTCGCTGGGCGCATCCGCTTGCATGAAATCCCCCGGGCTACAGAGGAGCGCTGCGTCGAATACCGCAATGCCGACGGAGCAATCCGACGCGCCGTCGGAAACATGTACTTCGTCGAGTCGAGTCGCACGGCGGATCTCCCAATTCTGGGCAACGATCAGGTTGTCCAGTTCCAGTGCGGATCCGGCACCCTGCAGTACGACGACGCGCCGAGACATCTGGAGAGCTTCTTATGTCACGTGCATGCGGGGGCACGCTATAGTGACGACGGGCGTGCTCACAGTGGGGCTTGTACGTAGCACGCGAGGTCCCTTACGTGTTGCCCCGGAAGCGCCTTTAGTCGGGATCGCCGGCGAAAGTTATGACGCAAGGCCGAGGAGATAATCGGGCTGCTCGAATTTGAGCCCACCGTACCGTGATGCGGCGCGCGCGGGGCGATCGGCGGACATCGGTGGGAACAACGTCGGATGTATCAGGATAGATACAGGACGTTTTTTTTTATTCAGTCACTGCAAAGAGGGTCAGGAGGATGAAGGCCGGCAATGGTACAGGGTGTGACTGGGGGGGCGAAAGGAGTGCTGTGGAGTTCGCAGCGCCCGTCCTGACGGACGCGGGGTGGTGGCGCGGGCTGCGGGGCGTAACGTTACGGATGACGAGAGTGTCGCTGCGCGGATTGACCTGATTTTTTTTTGCGCTGCGCGCGCGTCGATTTCCACGCTCCCGCGCTGCCGGCACCTGTGCCGGTGGCCCCCGGATCGCATGCCGGTCGTCTTGATGCCGGCCTCCTGCCTCGTGCAGGGTTCGCTCTCGGCCGGCGACCGCTGCGGCTGCTCTCTGGACCGCTCCTCCGACCGGTGCGCGCCGAGCCCCCCTTGTGCCGACTGGTGGTGTGCCGGGGCGGCAGATCGATGCGTGGCAGCTCGAGCGGCGGTGAGGCCGTTGCCTTACGGTCGCCCGCGCCGTCGGCTACCGCCCAGGCGCGGTGCTCGTACATGGTGCGTGAAAATCGCCATGCTTGTGCCTGCCGACCTTACCGTTAGCGTTCGTATCGGGTCGTTGATGCGGCCCAATACGAATGACGAAGCGATCGCGCGTGCGGTTCCTGGCGTCGGGACCCGGTACGTCGGTCCGCGAGGGCAGTGTCCGAAACTTGGTGTGTGACGGTACAGCGCCGATAACCATCGCCGTGCAGGGGAGCATGTTCCTCTGCACGGTCGTGGCAAATCGCGCGTTCGCTCATAACGGCGCGAACTGCGCGGTAAAGTGCCGCAACCGTTGCGGTTGCTCGACGATGCGCAGCCCGCGCAGATCACCCCGCCGTGCCGCGATCTCGCCGATGACCTCGATCAGATAGTCGGCATGGGCTTGCGTGTATACTCGCCGCGGCATCGCGAGGCGCACCAGATCCATCATGGCGGGCCGTTCGCTGCCGTCGCTCTGCCGGCCGAACATCACCGTGCCGATCTCACAACTGCGAACGCCACCCTGCTCATACAGCGCCGCCACCAGCGCCTGCCCGGGATATTGCAGGGGCGGAATGTGGTCGAGGAAGGCACGCGCGTCGATGAATACCGCATGCCCGCCACTCGGCTCCACGGTCGGTACACCGAGCGCGCGCAAGCGCTCGACCACGTATTCGCAGGTCCGCAGGCGGTAGCGAAGATAATCCTCGTCGATGACCTCGGCGAGTCCCTGGGCGATCGCTTCGAGGTCTCGGCCCGCCAGTCCCCCGTAGGTCGGAAATCCCTCAGTAAGAATGAGTCGCTCGCGCGCACCTTGGGCCAGTGTGTCGTCGTTCACCGCCAGCCAGCCCCCAATATTGGCAAGCGCGTCCTTTTTGGCACTCATGATCATGCCGTCGGCAGCCGAAAACATGTCGCGCACGATGTCCGGTACGGCGCGGGACTGCTGGCCAGGCTCCCGAAGTTTGATGAAGTAGGCGTTTTCTGCGAATCGGCAACCGTCGATGAACAGCGGCTTGCCGTAGCGATTGGCAATTGCCGCCGTGGCGCGGATGTTCTCGAGGCTCACCGGCTGGCCGCCTCCGGTGTTGTTCGTCACCGTCAGCATCACGGCGGGAACCTCGGCGTGGCGCTCCTCCAGAAGTCTCTCGAGCCGCGCGGTATCCATGTTGCCCTTGAACGGATGGCGCGAGGCTGGATCACGTCCTTCCTCGATGAGCAGATCACGCGCCTCGGCTCCGCTCGCTTCGATGTTTGCCCGCGTCGTATCGAAATGCGCATTGGAGGGAATCACCCGTCCTGCGCCGCCGATCAGGGCGAAGAGGATCGCCTCTGCAGCGCGGCCCTGATGCGTCGGGATAACGTGTCGGAACGGCATGAGTGCCTTCACTGCCGCTTCGAACCGGTAGAATGACGGTGAGCCGGCGTAGGATTCGTCGCCCGCCATCAGGGCCGCCCACTGCCGCGCGCTCATGGCGCTCGTGCCCGAATCGGTGAGCAGGTCGATGGTGACGTCCTCCGAACGCACCGCGAAGAGGTTCCAGTGGGCGCTCTTGAGCACCTCGCGCCGCTCCGCGGGCGTGGTGAGCCGGATCGGCTCGATTGCCTTGATGCGAAACGGCTCGATGATGGTTTTCATAGCGGTATGGCCTTGCCTCGTGTTCCGAGATCTTAAGCAGTCGCTCAAGAACATTGTTCCTGAATGGTCCCTGCAATCGGCCCGCGAAAGAACAACCGCCTGTATCTTCTTGATCGGAGGGGAAACTGTTTGCGCGAGTGGCGTCGGCGATCACTGCGGGCAGGAAACGGACGCGCCCACCGGGCAGCCCCGGCCCTTTGGGGACCGGGAGCGGCGTCACCGCTGGCGAATCGGCGTCGATTCGCCGACGAGCAACTCCGCCAGCCGCCGTCCGGTCCGACCGAGCGGTGCAGTGACGCGATGAACGAGTTGGGGCGTGAATCGATATCTGGAGCCACCAGCGTAGTGCAGCTCGGTGAGCGCGCCGGTGTGCAATTCGCGGTCGACGAGATGGCGCGGCATCCAACCGAAGCCTAAGCCCATCCGCAGAGCCTGCTTCTTGGCAATGAATCCGGAGAGATAGAAGACGCGATCGCCGCCGAACATATGCTCATCGTCGCCCCGGTCGCTCGAATCCTGGACGGAGAGCTCTACGTGCTCGTGAAGTTCAGAGAGCGCGACGCGGGCGCGGTTCGCAAGAGGGTGGCGCGGCGAAACGCATAAAATGCATTCCACTTCCTGCAGTGGATGCGCGTCGAGATCCGAACGACCCACATAATCTTTGACCAGCATGATATCGGCGTTGTCCTTCTCGAAGCGGAACTGGACGCCGCCGAGATACTCGACCTTTAATTGAATCCGCGTTGGCACCTTTTCGTCGGCCAATGTCTTCAGCGCGCGCAAGGTCGCCTCGAGCGACAGGATCCCGTCGAGAATCACGGTGAGGCGCGGCTCCCAGCCTGACGAGAACTGCTGAGCCATGCACGCCATGCGATCCGCCTGGCCGAGCAGGCGGCGTCCCTCGGCGAGCAAAGCCTCCCCCGCGGGGGTTAATTGGACACGGTAGTGCGTCCGATCCAGCAACGGCACCCCGAGCTGTGCTTCGAGCTTACCGACCTGATAGCTCACCGTGGATTGAACTCTGTGCAGCGCTGCGGCCGCCTGGGCGAACCCGCCGTGGCGCACCACAGCATCCAAGGCGCGTATCGCATCGAGATCGGGGCGCGTCATGATCGATTTTATCGATTGATATTGTCGTAATTATACGCTTTCTTTGACCGACCTCGCCACTTACTCTCGGGCCGACGCGAGCGAAAGGCGCGGACGTCAGTGCGTGGATTCCCCACCATCGATCACTCGGTAACCGTCGGGCCTGCGCCGGCGGAAGGCAGGCGCGAATGAATGCAGAATCTCTAAACGGTTCCCCGACCAGACATCGCCCCTGGGCTGAGCCCTGGAAGGTAAAAGTCGTCGAGCCGATTCGTATGACCTCCCGGGCGGCGCGGGAAGTTGCTATTCGGGCAGCGGGGTACAACACGTTCCTCCTGCGCAGCGAGGATGTCTACATCGATCTGCTCACCGACAGCGGCACCAACGCGATGAGCGACTCTCAGTGGGCCGCGATGATGATGGGTGATGAGGCGTACGCGGGCAGTCGGAATTTCTACCATCTCGAGAAGACCATCCGCGATCACTACGGGTACCGATTTGTAGTTCCGACGCATCAGGGACGAGGCGCGGAGAACATACTGGCGAAAATCATGATCAAGCCCGGCGATGTCGTGCCAGGAAATATGTACTTCACGACGACCCGGGCACATCAGGAGATGGCCGGCGCGACCTTCGCGGATGTCGTCGTCCGCGAGGCCCATGATCCGACTCTCGAGTTGCCGTTCAAGGGCAATGTGGATCTTGATGCGCTGAGCGCCCTGATCGCGAGGGTCGGCGCCAATCGCATCCCCTACATCAGCCTTGCGGCCACCGTCAACATGGCCGGCGGCCAGCCGGTATCGATGGCGAATGCCCGTGACGTACATGAGCTTGCGACACGCCATGGCATCAAAGTCATGCTGGACGCGACGCGTGCGGTCGAGAACGCATATTTCATCCAACAGCGAGAACCCGGGTATGCGACCAAGACCGTGGCGGAGATTCTGCGGGAGTTCTGTTCATACACTGACGGCTGCACAATGAGCGGCAAGAAGGACGCGCTGGTCAACATCGGCGGCTGGCTGGCGCTGAACGACGAGCGGCGCTACGAGGAGGCAAGCAATCTCGTCGTGCTCTATGAAGGTCTGCACACCTACGGGGGCATGGCGGGTCGTGACATGGAGGCAATGGCCAGAGGCATCGTCGAGTCCGTCGCTGACGATCACATCCGCGCGCGGGTCGGCCAGGTCGAGTATCTCGGGCGGAAGCTGATCGAGGCGGCAATCCCCGTGGTACGCCCGATTGGCGGTCACGCCGTGTACCTCGATGCCAAGGCCTTCTACCCGCACCTGGATCAGGAACAGTTTCCCGCCCAAGCGCTTGCGGCGTATCTTTATGAGGATTCTGGGGTGCGCGCCATGGAGCGCGGCATCGTCTCAGCAGGCCGCGACAAGGAGACTGGCAAGAATTACCGACCGGCGTTGGAACTGGTGCGGCTGACAATTCCCCGGCGGGTCTATACGCAGGCTCACATGGACGTGACCGCAGAGTCGGTGATCGAAGTTTACGGCAAGCGCTTGAGCGCGAAGGGACTCAAACTGGTCCACGAGCCACGGTATCTCAGGTTCTTCCAGGCGCGCTTCGCGCCATTGTGACCCGCGGCGGCCAGCAGCGTGATCGGCCTGCGGTACGGTCCTCGCCTAGGACTGCATGAGTGTATGGAAGTACTGCGGCACCGTGTGAGTGAACGTCGTCTGCGCAAGGTGCGTGCCTCACTGGCGCAACCGCTCAGCTCGGCGCGCAGTGAGTCGCGGTGTGACGGCCCGGCTTAAGGGTTGGTTGTTCTGGCGCAGACCAGCGGGGGTCTGTCGGTGAGGCGGGTGAATCGCGGATCTCCGCGCGCTACGCCGGTTGCGGCGTGTGGCGCTCAAGCGTGTTTCACCTGTGACCATTTCTGCCACGCGTAGACCGGCAGGCCGGCGAGCATGACCAGTGTGCCCCAGTAGAGTGAACGTCGTCCGGTGCCCGCCGCGGCCCAGAGCGCGAACACGAACGCCGCCGATGCCAGCAGCACGTTGCGCAGCGGTCGGGGGTGCGTGCCGCTACCGAGCGCCTCCGCCACGGCACACATCATGTACGGAACGAGCGTGAAGAATGTCGCGATCAGGATGATGATGTCGAAGGTGCCGATCAGACCCCGGCTGTAGTTCATCGCGATCAGACCGCTGGCGATGAGCCCGGAGAGCACCAGCCCGATCGCCGGGGTGCCGCGACGGATTTCGCGCGCGAAGACGCTCGGGAATAGCTGGTCGCGGGCGACGGCTTGCGCGAACTGCCCGGCCATGAGCGTCCAGCCGTTGAGCGCACCGAAGCAGGAAATCGCCGCGGCCGCGGCGATCAGATCCCCGGCCCAGCCCCCCCAGAGCGCTTGCGCAGCGGCGGCGAGGGGCGCGTTCGAGTGTGCGAGCGTTGCGGCCGGCACGACGCCCATCACCGCGGTGGTACAGGCGATATACACGACGGCGGCGATGGTGGTGCCGAGCAGCGTGGCTCTGGGAATGGTTCTTGCCGGGTCTTTGACATGATCGGCCGGGACGGTGGCGCACTCCAGGCCGACGAAGGCCCACATCGTCAGTGCTGCGCAGGTGTTGATTGAGGCAAACGGATTGACGGTGGCCGGTCCTGCCGTGATCAACGTGGGGTCAAAATAGAAGCTGCCGACGGCGGCCAGCACCAGTAGCGGGGAGAGTTTGAGGATCACGGTGACGAGCTGCAGCCGGCCGGCTGCGCGCACGCCCCAGATGTTCACGCCCGTGAGCACCCAGCTCGTGAGCAGAGCCGCGCCCGCGCCGGCCCAACGGTGCACGGCCAGTGCGGGTGCGAACGGGACCAGGTAACTGACGAACGCGACGGCGATCGCGGCCACCGATGCGGCGATGCTGATCCAGTACATCCACGCGACCAGGAAGCCGGCAAAATCCCCAAGTCCCTCGCGCGTATAGGCATACGGTCCGCCGGAGCGGGGCATGCGCCGTGCCAGGTCGCTGAACATCCACGCCAGCAGCAGCGCACCGGCGGTGCTGAACCCCCAGCCCCACAGGCTGTATCGTCCGTACATTGCCAGTGCGGCCGGCAGCAAAAAGACTCCCGAGCCCACCATGTTGCCGACCACCACGGAGGTGGTGGTGGCCAGACCGAGGCTGCGTCGCGGTTCACTGCCGGGGTGCATGTCGCGGATTCCTCCGAAGGCGGGACGGGGAATTCGAGTCCGTACACAGTACCTGATATTCTTCGGGCCGAATATCATCCCTCACGAGGTGGCCATGCCGAGCAGCGCGAAGCAGGTGCGCATCGCGGTGACACGCCCCGTGAGCCCGGCGTTGCTGCGGTGCGAGCTGACGCATCTGGCGCGGGCGCCGATCGACATCGACCGGGCTCGAGAGCAACACGCGACCTACGAGCAGGCGCTGCTTCGCGTTGGTTGTCGTCTCGAGCGGCTGCCCGAAGCGCCGCTGCTCGCCGACTCGGTGTTCGTCGAGGACACCGCCATCGTTCTCGATGAAATCGCCGTCGTGACCCGGCCGGGCGCACCGTCCCGGCGCGCCGAGACCGATTCGGTGGCGAAGGTGCTCGGCCGTTACCGGCGGATCGCGGGGATTGCGGCGCCGGCGACCCTCGATGGCGGTGACGTGTTGCGCGTGAACCGGACCCTCTACGTCGGACTTTCCGGTCGCAGCAGCCGTTCAGGCCTCGAGCAGCTGGCCGAGCACGTGGCGCCGTTTGGCTATCGGGTCGAAGCCGTTCCGGTGCACGGCTGTTTGCATTTGAAGAGCGCGGTGACTCGGGTGGGTCCGGAGACTCTGCTGCTCAATCCGCAGTACGTTGCCACCGAGCCGTTCAGGGGACTCGAGTGGATCGAAGTCGACTCTGCCGAGCCGCTCGGCGCCAATGCGCTGCTGCTCGACAGCGAGGTGATCTACCCGGCGTCCAAGCCGCGCACCGCGGAGCGGCTGCGCCGCGGTGGTGTGGCGGTCTCCGTGATCGACGTTTCGGAACTGGAAAAAGCCGAAGGCGCGGTCACGTGCTGCAGCCTGGTCTTTGTCGACGATGACCGTCGCGAACCCTAGTCCACGGACGCTTCAGCCGCGACGGACAGACACACGAGTGAAGCGGCGGGACCCGCCGCTTCGGCTGCGTGAGCGCAGCAGACTCGGGAAAGCCCCCTCGCTGAGCGCATTGATCCAGTCTTCGCACAGGGCGACCGCCTCGGCGGGCTTGAAGGTGCGCGCGTTCATGCTCGCCTCGATCCACAGGCCATCGAGCAGGGCGGCGAGTGCGATTGCGGCCGGCCGCAGCTTGAACGGCGGGATGCCGCCGCAGCCTGACAGGTCCCCGAGCATCGATTCGAGCACGGCGCGATAGGCGACGTACGTGCGGTTGTGCACCGCGCGTACCCTGGCGTCATGGGCCATCATGCTCCAGAACACGAGCCACGCGTTGAACAGTCCGGGTTCGAGGAGTCTCGGGGCAAATGATGCTCGAAAGAACCGCCGCAATCGTTCCCGGGCCGTCGTCTTCGCTTCGCGGGCATGTTGCTCGATGGAGTGCAGCAGCGACATGGCGAGTGATTCGTAGGCGGCCGCGACCAGCGCCGAGAGGCTGGGGAAATGATGGGTGATCAGCCCCGGGGATACCCCGGCGAGCGAACCGATGCGGCGCGCCGATAGCCCCGCATGGCCGTGCGTGCGCAGGCACACGAGCGTCGCATCGATCAGGGCTTCGCGCCGAACCTCTGGCGGCGCGCGACGGAATTTCGGCTGGCGTTGCGCTTGGGCCATCAATGCATTCCCTTTCAGTGTGCGATTGCCACGAGCGGGTCAGCCCGCGCGGTGCGTCCATGATACCCCCGGGTGGCCGATCCGCCCGGCTCCCCAGGTGCGCGCCCCACAGCGATGAGTGCGGGGCACGATGCACTCGCTTGACCCTGCTCAAAATACTGCTGTACAGTCGTTCAACAGTGGGCCATATGAGTCCGGCCGTGAACGCATCTGCGACCGACATCGTCTCGGCAGTCGAGGAGCAGTCGCTCAGTTTGCCCGCATGGATCTATCGCGATCCGGAATTCTTCGAGCGCGAGCGGGAGCAGATCTTCCGCACCAGCTGGCAGCTCGTCTGCCACGTCAACGACATTGCGCAGCCTGGGGACTATCACACCTTCGATTTCCTCGGCCAGAGTGTCGTTACCGTCCGCGGCGATGATGGCGAGGTGCGCAGCTTCCACAACGTCTGTCGGCATCGCGCCGCCCGTCTGCTCGATGGTCCGAGGGGGCATTGTGGACGTCGGATTACCTGTCCGTACCACGCGTGGACCTACGCCACAGACGGACGTCTGATGGCTCTGCCGCAACGCGACGCTTTCCTGGGGCTTGACCGGCAGCAACATGGGCTCGCCGCACTGGAGCAGGAGATCTTTTTCGGATTCGTGTTCGTGCGGTTCGCGTCCGGTACGCCGAGTGTGCGCGAGATGGCCGCGCCGTACCTGGACGAGCTCGCCGAGTATCGGCTCGAGGGGCTGATTCCCCAACGGCGGGTCACGTTGCGGCCGCGGGCCGTGAACTGGAAGAACATCGCCGATAATTATGCCGATGGACTGCACATTCCCGTGGCGCATCCGGGGCTCTCGCGGCTCTTCGGCGACACTTATGGCGTCGAGGCGCAGCCGTGGATCGACAAAATGTGGGGTCAGGTGCGCGCCACGCCGTCGAGCAACTGGTCCGAGGGACGTTACCAGGCTCTGTTACCGCCCGTGGCGCATCTGCCTGCGTCGCGCCAGCGGCTGTGGATCTACTTTAAGCTCTGGCCCAATCTGGCTTTCGACATCTATCCCGATCAGGTCGACTTCATGCAGTTCCTGCCGATATCTCCGAGCGAGACATTGATCCGCGAGATCGCCTACGTCCACCCCGATGAGCGGCGCCAGATGCGCGCGGCGCGCTATCTGAACTGGCGGATCAACCGTCAGGTCAATCGCGAGGACACCGCGCTCATCGAGCGTGTCCAGGCGGGTATGGCCTCGGACAGCTACACTGTTGGGCCGCTCGGGACCAACGAAGTCTGTCTGCGAAGTTTCGCGCGCCGGATGCGTTTGACCATACCCGAGGCGCGCGCTCCGCGGGCACCGCTGCCGGGCTGGAGTCATCCTGATCATGACCGCTGAGGTACGCGATGTCGTGATCGTCGGGGGCGGTCACAACGGGCTGGTGTGCGCGGCGTATCTGGCGCGCGCCGGACTGAAGGTCACCGTCCTTGAGCGCCGGTCCGTGGTCGGTGGTGCGGCGGTCACGGAGGAGTTTCATCCCGGATTTCGCAACTCGGTGGCAGCCTACACCGTGTCGTTGCTCAATCCGAAAATCATTCGCGACCTGCGGCTGCACGAGTACGGTCTGCGCGTCGTGGAGCGCCGTCTGGCGAACTTCCTGCCGACGGCGGACGGACGCTATCTGTGCAGCGGGGCGGGGCGAACGCGGGGCGAAGTGGCTAAGTTCTCCGCTGCCGACGCCGAGCGTCTGGAGGGTTACGCGGAGCGCCTCGAGAGGATTGCTGACGTGCTGCGCGAACTGGTGCTGCAGACGCCACCGAACGTGGTGTCGGGGAACTGGTTCGAGGCGATCCCGGAGCTGCTCCGTACCGCCCGGCTCGGCTCGCGCCTCGGGCGACTTGACATGGACTCGCGACGGGAACTGCTGCGCCTGTTCGCGACTTCCGCCGGCGATTATCTGGAGGACTGGTTCGAGAGCGATCCGATCAAGGCGCTGTATGGTTTTGATGGCATCGTCGGACACTATGCGAGCCCATACTCCCCCGGGTCCGCGTATGTGCTGCTGCATCATTGTTTCGGCGAGGTGAACGGGAAGAAGGGCACCTGGGGTCACGCGCTAGGGGGCATGGGTGCGATCACCCAGGCGATGGCCAAATCCGCCGCCGCCCGCGGCGTGGACATCCGAGTCGGGAGCGGGGTGCGCGAGGTGATTGTGGAGAAGGGCCGCGCGGTCGGGGTGGTGAGCGCGGACGGTCAGACCGTGCGGGCGGCGGCCGTGGTTTCGAACCTCAACCCGCGGCTGCTCTATCTCAGTCTGATCGATCCGGCGGTCCTGCCGAAGTCGTTTCTTGAGCGCATCGGTCAGTGGCGCTGCGGTTCGGGGACGTTCCGCATGAACGTCGCGTTGTCGGAGCTGCCGGACTTCACCTGCCTGCCCGGCACCGCCGTGGCCGATCACCACACAGCCGGCATCATCCTCGCGCCCACGCTCGGCTACATGGAAAAGGCCTATTTCGATGCGCGGATCGGCGGCTGGTCGCGCAAACCGATCGTCGAGATGGTCATTCCCTCGACGCTTGATGATTCGCTCGCCCCAGCGGGCATGCACGTGGCAAGCCTGTTCTGTCAGCATGTCGCGCCGGAGCTGCCGAATGGCGAGTCCTGGGACGATCACCGCGACAAAGTCGCCGATCTGATGATCGACACAGTGAATCAGCATGCTCCCAATTTCAAACAGTCCGTGCTCGGGCGGCAGATCATGAGCCCGCTGGATCTGGAGCGTACATTCGGACTCATCGGAGGGGATATCTTCCATGGCCGACTGCAACTCGACCAGATGTTCTCCGCCCGCCCGATGCTGGGTTACGGCAATTATCGCGGGCCGTTGCAGGGGCTGTATCTGTGCGGGTCGGGCACCCACCCCGGGGGCGGGGTCACGGGCGCTCCGGGGCACAATGCGGCGCAAGAGATCATGAGCGACTTTCGTCTGCGGCGCCTGCGCAGGAGCGGTTGAGCGTTCCTCGGGTGCGCGCTGGATCGCTGTGACCGGCGGCCCGATGTCATTCAATGCCGTAATTCATACCGGCGTAGACCGTCCGGCCGGGTGCTCGGTAGATCGACGGATCGTAGTTCGACGGCTGTGTAACCGACACCGGTGGCGCTTTGCCGAACAGGTTGTCGACCCCAGCGGTCACGGTCAATCGGCGCGAGAACCGATAATTGAGATAAACATCGTGGTACAGAGTCGTGCCGAGGTGGTTGAGCGAGCGGCTGGGATCGGTCAGGTTCGGTGCCGAGCACAGGCCGAGTGCAGTGTAGCTGTACGGGGTACCTTCGTAGCCGTTGGTGCAGGCCTCGCTCATCGGACCGATGGCCGCGATCTGCCAGCCCACATCCCACGGACCGCGCGTCCATTCGAGCATTGCCGTGCCGTTCCAGGTCGGAATGCCGCTCGGGGAGCCCGAGCCGAGTTCGACGCCGGCGAGCTCCTGCACCTGCACGCCGGCGGTGGTCACGGTCGTAACGATGTAGTGGTGGGTCCAGGCGATATCACTGCGCGCGCTGAAGCGGCCGAGCGCCGTGCGCCAGACATATCGGAAGCCGCCTGTCAGCCAGTCGGTGAAGATGCTCTGGCCGTTGGTCGCCTGGGTCGAGATCACGGTCAATTGTCCATCCGCAGCGCGGTCGATGCCGACGCAGGTCGGCGCGTAGCCTAGGTCGTAACAGTCGATCAAGGTCTGCTGTGCGCTGAGGCGAGTGATGGCGTTATTGATCTGGATGCGGTAATACGCCACGTTCAGCGACAGCGCCGGCACCGAGCGCGGAGTCCAACGGGCGCTGAGCCAGGCATTCTCGCTGCGCTCGGCCTGCAGCACGGAGTTGCCGATTTTCAGATTCTGCACCTGGTTGTTCGTCTGGATGTAGCTCGCCGGGACGCCGGCCGCAGCGCAGGCGGCCGCGACCACGGTGGCGACCGATGGTGCGCCGTAGTTGCTGCACGGGTCGCTGACGGTGGCGGCGGCGCCGGGCATCGATTGTCCGAGCTCGCGCAGATCCGGCGTGCGCAAGCCCTGCGTCCAGCCGGCCTGCAGCGTCAGATCGGTGCGGACATCGTAGCTGAGTGTGGTCTCGGCGACGTGACCCGTGCCGGTATCGGAATAGCGGTACACGCGCAGACCGGCACCGAGCGTCAGTGCGTGGACGCCGCCGATGATCGGGACGATGCTCTGTGCCCACAGGGCGTTGCCGGTGTAACCGCCGATGTAGGCCGGTACCTGCAGCATCGGCACGGCACTGTCGATCCCCTGGCTCGCCGCCGGGTCGGGTGTGAAATCCCCGTGGCGCGCCAGATACTGGTAGCCGAGACCGAGCGCGAGTGCACCGGCGGGCAGTTTGAGCAACTGGTGTTGCGCAAGCCGAACATCCAGTGTCTGGAGTGAGTTGGCGATCTGGTTCTGTTCCGGTAGACCGATGAAGGCGAGCATCGCGGGCGTCTCGCCGTCGGGTCCGGCGAACAGATTCAGGGGCGTGCACTGTGGCACCGAAGCGCAGACCCGTGGATTGCCGAGCGCCAAAGCGAGGTTGTTCAGGTTGACCCGACCCTGATTCTGATCATTGACGCGGCTCGCCGACCAGAGATAATCCATATGCCAGCGCCACGACGAGCGTGCGCCGCGGCCAAGACTGCCGGTGAGTGAGACGGTGGCGCGGTAGGTGTCTGAGCGGTCGCGAAACACCACCGGGCCGAGGCCGGTCAGCCGCTGCGAGAGAGCGATCAGATTGGCATTCGGGCCGCTGGCCTCAAGCGCCACGCCGAACGGATTGTACGGCTGGTTCGCACTGACGGAAATGGGCAGGCCGGAGGTGCCGAGGGTGATCGTGCTCGGCGCGCCGGACTGGCGCGCGGTGCGCCGGCCGACGAACAGAGTGGCATCGGCGCGCACGCCGCCGCCGAGCACATGAAAGCCGCTGACGTAAAAGCCCCACTGTTTCAGAGGCATGATCAGATCGTTGTAGGGCAGAGTGTTGAAGGCCGTCGCGGTGGCGAGCGGCACGACGCCGCCGCCGGCGATCGGCGAGGCGGTGAAGTTGCACAGGCGCGATCCATTGCTCTGCAGCGGGCAGAGATTCGAGTTCGCGTAAGGTCCGCCGGTCGGCACGAACGTGAATTGACCGTAGGGCGTGATGGGGCTCTCGCGGGTGGTGCCGCTGCCGGCCAGAGGCGCGGCGGTGAGCGCGCGCGCCGCGCTCGATACGCCGCTCTGGTTCGACCAACTGAGCAGCGCCATCAGACCAGAGGATTTACCGCGCCGCCCGAGCGCCAGACTCGCCCAGGTGCGCTGTCCGTCCCAATGTCCGCTGCCGTGCGATATGCCGGTGCCCGCCGAGGCCATCACGCCGGTGAATGAGGGTACGGTGATGATGTTGACCACACCGGCGATTGCTCCGTCGCCGTAGGCGACCGCGCCACGCGCCGGATAGACCTCGATTTTCTGGATCAGCGCCACGGGAAAGGTCGACAGGTCCGTATCACCCTGGAAACCTTCAATCCAGCGTTGCCCGTTGACGAGGATCACCACCCGTGAGTTGGTCAGGTCGAACAGATCCGCGCTCTGTTCACCGCCGTTGGTGAATTTGCTCGTCCTGCCGGTCCCAAGTCCATTGGAGCTGCCAAACAGCGGCATCAGCCGCAATGCCTGACCGAGGTTCTGCACGCCGAGGTCGTGCAGCGCCGTAGCGGTGAGCACTTTCACCGGCGCACGCGACTGCAGTCCGAGCACCGGTGGCTGGCGTGCTTCGATCAGCACCGGGCCGATTTGCGCCCCGGCGGGTCGCTGTTTCGTGCCGGCAGCGGCATAGCGGGACAGGAGCGCGGCGCACAGCGCGAGCGGCAATCGGTGTCTGATTGCCGCGGGGGAACGGTGCCGCGCCGCGCCGCGGGCGGGGGAACCCCGCCGGTGCACGGCTCCGGCGGTCGGCTCTGCGCCGAGTGCATCAGGCATTCATCTTCTCCCTTCAAGGCGGACATGGTGCGCGAACCTTCTCGCCCTCCGCGGGATGCTGCGATGGGGTTCGGTTCCGCCGACGGGACGCTTGTGGTCGGAGGTCGCCCCGGCGATCGGCATCCCGTGGCAGCGGTTTAAGGGCTGCGCCTAGACGGCCCCCCCATGCGCTGTGAGGGTGTGCCTTTTAAGATGAAGTCTAAAGAGCGACCCGGCAGTACTACCAGGGATCGTAATTGCGCCCCGGGCAGCCCCGCGCGGCCCGGCCATTGCAGAGTGCCGTGGAACTTGCGAGGCTTCGGCTGTGGCGGTCGGCCGCAGTGCTATGCGCCAGGGGGTTCGCGTGGAGGATCGAGTCGAGCTGGGGCCTCTGGAGCGCCGGGTGCTCGCGGTGCTCTGGGAGCGCGGTCGAGCATCGACGGTGCGCCATGTGCACGCGTCCTTTCCGCAGCTGGCGTACACGACGCTCATGACGACGCTCGACCGTCTGTACCGCAAGGGAGTGCTGCGCCGCTGCCGACTCGGACGGGCCTTCGGGTACGAACCGCGCTGCACGCGCGATGAGCTGCTCGGTCAAATGATGTCCGGCCAGGTCATCGATCTGCTTGGCGCCTGCGCGGACAGCTCGGCGCTGCTCTGCACGCTCGTGCAAGCGGTCGGACATGCCGATGTGGAGCTGCTCGATGAGCTCGAGGCACTGGTGCACGCCGAGCGGCTGCGGCTGCAGGGACCGGTGAAATGAGCTTTCCGACCACGCTCGTGCTGGTGCTCCTGGCGAGCTACGGTCTGTCCAATCTGTTGCTGTCCGTGACGGTGGCTGCCGGGTGGCGGGCCGGGGGGTTTGCGCGGCTCAGGCGTGCCGATGTGCTGCTCGCGCTGCGGCTGCTGCCGGCGGCAGGCGCGGCGCTGGCGGTGCTCACCGTGGTATTGCCGGCATTCCTCCTCTACGAGCCGGCGCATGCCGATGACCGGCCCGGTCCGCTGCTGGTGCTGGCGGCGGGGCTGGCGCTGCTGGTGTTTCTCGATGGCATTCGACGGACCTGGCGGGCGGCGCGCGCGGCGCGTGCGCTGGTGCGCAGGGCAGAATTGCTGCGGACCGAGGCATTCGAAGACGGCCCCGAGGTGGACCTCGTGAACCTGGCCGAACCCGTCGTGGCGGTGGTCGGCGGCTGGCGGCAGCGGATCGTCGCGGCGCACTGCGTGGTGGCCGCGTGCGACGGGGAAGAATTCCGTCAGGTCGTGGCGCACGAGGCGGCACACATCGATGCTCGGGACAATCTGAAGCGGCTCGCGTTGCTCGCCGTGCCGGATGTGCTGGCGTGGCTGCCGGCGGGCAGGGCGCTGAATGCCCAGTGGCAGGCGGCCACGGAGATCGAGGCGGATGAGCGCGCCAGCGGCGCCGATCCACACAAACGCGTCGCGTTGGCCTCCGCCCTGATCAAGGTGGCGCGCCTGGCCATTGCCGGTCCGCGTCCGGCGCGCAGTGCGCGCGCCGGCGGACAGGTCAGCGGGCTTGAGCAGCGGATCAAGCGCCTGCTGGCGCCGCCGGCAAGAGGCGCTCGGGCGTTCCCGGGTCGGCGTGTGGCCACCTCGGCGCTGCTCGCCCCGCTGCTCGCCGTTCCGCTCTACGCCTTCGTGCACCGGCTCATCGAGTTTCTGGTTGCCTTTGGCCGCTGAGCGGCGGGCCAGGAGGGACCGGCCGGTCATCGGCCTGTCATCTATCGTCCGTACCCTCCCGCTGCGCCGGCTGTTGCCGTGCAGTGCTTCGCGACCGCCCCGTGCGGGCGCGGTGCCAGGGTGGGTCCCACTGGAGAGATGACACGATGCCTGAGACGAAGATCGACATCCCGCGCCGCCGCACCGGACTGCTCGGGATTGTGCTGGGGATGTGCCTGCCGGCGCTGGCGGCGGCCGCTGTGGGCGGTCCGCGCGATTTCGTGCCGGCGCCGGTGACCGTTACGGCCGCCAACCGCGCCCGCTACATCGGGGTGTTGCCGACGTGGCGCCGGGTTTCACCGGTCGGTACGCTGGTCAGCACGCCGAATTTCCCCACCAAGGTGCTCAGCACCGGTGCGCACGTGCTGGTGCTCGCCAACGGCGCGACGCCCTTCCAGACGGTCACCTGGTACAGCCCGCGGCTGCGCCGCGAGGCGCGCCTCGCGGCCTTCTCGGGCGTTGCGCCACGCAAGCCGCGCGTGCAGACATTCGGCGGCGGGTCGGCCATCGCCATCGACCCGCGCCACACCGGCGCGGCCGGCACCGTGTACAGCACGAACGAGCCGGCCAAGACGCGTGCAGCGCAGGCGCTCGCCACCGAGCAGGCGCAGCGCAATCCCTCTGCGCTCGCCACGACCATCGTGTCGCATCGCGACCTGTTCCAGGGTCTTGCCGCGGGGGCGCACGGGATCGTGTACGCCACCGGCGGGGCGTCCGATCGCGTGCTGGCGCTACAGATGCACCACGGCGCGGTTCGCGTGGTGCGCGAATATCCGCTGCTCTGGCAGGCGTTTCCGCGCACGCAGTACCCGTACACCTACCAGGGCGCGCACGGCCGTGCGCCGTATCATTTTTATCCGGACGCCGTGGCGGTCGGGCCGCGTGGCACGCACCTCTACGTGACCGGGATGCTGGCCAACAGCCTGGCGCGGATCGACCTGCGCACCGGGCGGACACGCTACGTCAACGCCGGTCCGTATCCGTTCGCGGTCGTGCTGGCCGATGGCGGGCGGCGCCTGGTCGTGAGCGACTGGGCCGGCAGCGGCGTGACTGTCCTGAGCCGGCGCACCCTGAAGGTGCTTGGCGTGGTGCCGACCGGCCCGAGGGTTTTTGCGCACACCGTGGCCGCCGGGGTGCATCCAACGGCCATGGTGGCCGTGCCCGAGGGACCTGACGTGTGGGTCGCCAATGCCAACAACGATCGGATCGTCGAGGTCAACTCGCGCACGTTGCGGGCCGAGCGCACCCTCAATGACAGCCCCTATGCGGGCGCACCCCCGGGCAGCTATCCCGACGCGCTGGCGGTGGCCAACGGCCGATTGTTCGTTGCCAATGCCGGCAACGATGACGTCGCGGTCTATGACCTGGCCACCGGTCGGCGGCTCGGCCTCATCCCCACCGGCTGGTACCCAAGCGCACTGACCGTCGCGCACCAGATGCTTTACGTGGTCGCGGCGAAGGGATTGGGGAGCGGAGCGAATCTGCAGTGGCAGTACATCGGCAATATGATGCACGGTCTGCTGCAGCAGGTGCCGCTGCGGGGACTCTCCCACCGCCTCGGCGCCTGGACTCGCGCGAGCCTCTCGAACGATGGCTTTCTGCCGGCGCAGCGGGCCACGCTCGCGCAGAGCAACGCGCGCACCGCGGCACTCGTGCGCCGGCACATCCACTACGTGGTGTTCATTCTGCGCGAGAACAAGACGTTCGATGAGGACATGGGCGAGTATCGTCCGGCCGGCGCCTGGGCGAATGCCCATTTCGACCTGTACGGGGCGAAGGAGCTGCCGAACCTGTACCGTTTGGCCGCCCATGACGTGCTGTTCGCCAACTTCATGGCGGATGGGGAAGTCACCGCGCAGGGGCATCAGTGGACGGACGGCGCGTCGGATTCGGACGTGGTGCAGCGGCTCTGGCCCGAGTACTACTCCAACCGTGGTTTGATCTGGAACGCCGGCCCGGGCGGTACCGGGGCGCTGACCGCCAAGGCACGCGCCAGCCACGATGCGCTGCAATATGCCCACCGGCAGCTCGGTGCGTTCACCAATCCCTGGATTAGTTATCCGCAGCGGCTGTATCTGTTCAACAACCTGCTCGCGCACCACGTCTCGTTCGAGGATTTCGGGGAAAACCTCGCTCGTGCCCGCGATGGGGTAATCCGCCGCGCCCTGCTCGCGCACGTGGATCAGACCTACCCAGGCTGGAATCGGATGATTCGCGACACCGAGCGGGTCTCCGCCGCGATTGGCTGGCTCAAGGCACACCCCGGCAAGGCGTTCCCGCACTTCATCTTCATTTGGATTCCAGACGACCACACGGCCGGAGGGAGTCCCTGCTACTACAGCCCGCCGTACTACGTGGCCAACAACGATCACGCCACGGCGCAGCTGCTGCACTACTTGTCGACGACGCCGCAGTGGCGGCACATGGCTGTTTTCTTGACCGAGGACGATGCGCAAAGCGGCGCCGACCATATCAATGCGCACCGCACGCTCGCGTTGGCGATTGGTCCGTGGGTCAAATCCGGCGTTCTCGATACGCATCCGCTCTCTCAGGTGAACATCGTGCGCACCATCGAGACGGTTTTCCACCTGCCGCCGATGTCACAGTGGGATGCCAATGCACGGGTGATTTCCGGCATCTGGACTCAATCTCCCCGTGAGCAGTCCGTGCCGGTGCTGCCGATGCAGGTACCGGTGCAGTTCAATGCCGGGAAATGCAGCAACCAGCAGCTCCTGCGTCGAGAGGCCGCTGCGGCGGGGCATACGCTGAGCGCCGGGTGGCTGCGGCGGCACACCGACCCGCATGGGGGCGGGATGACGCTCACGGCGAGCGAACGCTATACGCCCACGTCCATTCTGACGGTCGAGGGACCGGAGCAGATGCGCCAGGAGTGGATCGCGAGTCAGGGCGCACGCCGCTATGGGGCGTTCCTGCGCTACCTGCGCGCCTATGCGGCCCGACACGGCAACACGCTCGCGTCCTACGAGGCCAACGACGGCGAGGTGCGTTGAGCTGAGGCGGCGCCCCGAGGGTCCCCACCCTCGGGGCGCCGTCCGCGGCGCTGAGCCGCGGACGGCCGTGTCGGTGCGCTGCGCTTCACGGTACCGATTCCCGTGCGTGGCAGCGCCGGCACCGCCGCTGCTCAGGGCAGGGTCGAGAGCGGCTTTGCCGTGGTGGAGGAGCGGCCGAACCGGGGGACGTTCACCGCCCGAGGCCTGGTCGGGCGCGATCCGCGGGCGCTTTGCACGGCTCCACAGACCGGACTGCACCGCCGGGAGAAGCGCTGGGTTCCGAACCTTGCCATGATATTCGTCATGGACGCCGCCGCACCGGTGCGGGGCCGCCTTGCGGGTACGGGTGCGTTCACAATCGTGTGCAAATGGAATAAGATCATACGGTTATGTGAAGTTTCGTTCAGGCGTCCGGTACAAGAAGAAAGGCATCGCCATTCCTGCGGCGGGCATCAGGGGTTCACGCACCGACATCACGCGCCGCGCACCGCGCGGGGTGATCGATTGATTTCGCCATGAGATACATCGAGACCAAAGATCAAAGCGCCGAGTTGCTGCGTCTGACACTGCCGCTGATGTCGCGTCAGACAGCCGCGTACCATCCGATCAGCTACACCATCTGGTACGAACATCTTGCCGGGATCAATCCGTCGCTGAGCACTGCGCTCGCGGCTCGCGTCGAGGCGAACGAACCTCTCAACGACGACGAGGTGTACGGGCTGTACATGCGCCATGTGTCCGAGCGCGACGCGGCGGTCCTGGATGATCTGCAGATGCGGCTACAGAACCTGCTCGATGACACCGCGCAGACCTTCAACAGCGCCGGCGAGGATACCGGGCACTTCAGCCGCACACTGCGCGAGAGCCGCTCGGATCTGGGCGAGGAGGTCACGGTCGCCAAGATCCAACAGGTGATCTCGCGTCTGTTGAGCGAAGCGCTGCGCATGGAGACCATGACGCAAATCCTCACCGAGAAGCTGGAGGGCCGCACGCAGGAGGTCAAGGCGCTCACGCAGCAGCTGCAGCGGGCACAGACCGAGGCGGTCATCGACCCGCTGTGCGGAATCCACAACCGGCGCGGCTTTCTGCGCGAGGCCAAGACGGTGCTGGATACGGAGAGCGGGCTGGCCGGCAGCGCCGTCGTGCTCGCCGACGTCGATCACTTTAAGCAGATCAACGATACCTTCGGGCATGTGCTGGGGGATAAGGTCCTGCGCCGTATCGCCGGGATCTTCCGCGACAGCATCAAGGGTCGGGACATCGCCGCGCGCATCGGCGGGGAGGAGTTCGCGCTGCTGCTGCCGCAGACGACGCTCGAGGGGGCGCGTATTGTGGCCGAGCAGATTCGATCGACCATCGAGCGCGGGCGGATTTGTCGGGATCAAAGTCGCGAGATCATCGGCTCGATCACCGTGTCACTCGGCGTGGCGGCCGGTGCGCCGGGCGAAACGCTCGAAACGCTGATGTTCCGGGCCGATCAGGCGCTGTATGCGGCCAAGCGCACCGGCCGCAACCAGGTCTGTGTCGAGTCCCCCGAGACGCACCGGCTCTCCGGTGGCGAAGCTCACCTTGAACTGCCGACGGCGCGTCTCGGCGAGGGCAACCCCGCAATCTAGCGCGTCGCCGGCTCGGTTCACATCCGCGGCGCGTTCGAAGCAGGGGTGAGGAGGGCGGACGATGTTCCGCGACTCGAACAGTGTGGTGGCCGCTAACGCCGCGATGAGCGGCCTGGCGGGAAAGTCGCTGGCGTTCGGCGCATACTCCCTTGCGTTATATGGCCGGCGGGTTCGCGCTCCCGCCGTAGCGGAGGCATGCCCATGTCCACTCCGGTATCCGGCAGATCG
>JAKCDC010000067.1 GCA_021838635.1 Pseudomonadota bacterium | reverse complement strand
TTTCCGGTAGAAGTCAGCCTGAACCCGGTGTATGCGGCGGGCCACATGCTGATCGCCACCGTCATTCATGACGTCACCGAGCAACGACAGCTGCAACGTGAGCTTGAAAAGGCCCACATTCATCTGCAGTCGGCCTACCTGGAACTGAAGCAGTTCGCCGCGCAGGCACCGATCGCCATGGCCATGTTCGATCGCGAGATGCGCTACATCGTCGCAAGCGACCGATGGGTCGTCGACTTCGGCCGCGGCCGTGCAACCCTGATCGGTCTGAATCACTATGAGCTGTATCCGGACCTGCCGGGGCCGTGGCACGAGGCGCATCAGCGCGGTCAGGCCGGGGAATTCCTCAAACGCGACGAGGAACTGTGGATCCGCCCCGATGGCACACACTCTTGGATCCGATGGGCGGTCACCCCGTGGCGCAATGATCGCGGGGAAATCGGCGGCATCATCATCCTCGCCGAGGACGTCTCGGGTAACAAACGGGTCAAGGAACTTCAGCAGCACATCGATGAGCGCACCACACAGCTACGGGCGCTGGTGGCGGAACTCGAGGACACTGAATTTCGCGAACGCGAGAATCTCGCCCGCGACCTGCACGATGATCTTGGCCAGCTGCTCGCGGCCGCTCGTATCCGCCTCCTGCCGCTGGTGCAATCGGCCGATCCGGCGGTCCAAGCGACTGCAACCGCGCTCGATGCGCTGATCGCCCGGGCCAACAGTGCCACCCGCACGCTCGCGGCGAATCTGGCACCGGCCGCGCTTCATGAGCGCGGTCTCGGTGCGGCGCTGCACTCACTCGCCGAGGATGTCGAGCGGACCTTCCCGATTCACATCGAGGTCATCGAGTTCGGCGATCCGCAGTCGCTGACGGACGTGACCCGCTCAATTCTCTACCGCGCCGCGCGCGAACTGCTCATCAACGCCGCCAAACACGCCAAAAGCGACCGAGCGACCGTCGAATTCGAGGCCGACGGCAGCGATATCGTGCTGCGGGTCATCGATGACGGCATCGGGCTGGATCCGAACGTGCAGGTCACGGCCGCGCCCACCGGATCGGGCCTGGCGACGATCCGGCAGCGGCTTCGGCTCATCGGTGGCTCGTTCGAGCTCCTGTCGCGGCCCGGCGAGGGCACGACGGCTGTCCTGCGCGCACCGATGCGGGAACCGCCGCGAGCGGTCGGCCGCACGCCGCCGCATCCCCATGAGCCGCTCTGAGCCCCTGCGGCACTCGCCCTCCCGATGAGCACGCGCATCCTGCTCGTTGAAGATCATCGTCTGGTCCGTGAGGCCGTACGGGATGCGCTGCGCAAAGAACCCGACTTCGCCGTCATCGGCGAAGTCGGCTCCTCCCATGAGGCGCTCCAGAGTGCGCAGTCGCTGACCCCGGACGTAATCATTCTGGACATCGGACTGCCAGATTTCAGCGGCATCGAACTGACCCGCCGGCTGCGCCAGAGCGGCTGCGCCGCCCGGATCGTCGCACTGTCGGCCTATGCCGAGAAGCACTTCGTGACCGAGATGCTGCGTGCCGGCGCCGCGGCGTACGTCTCGAAGAATGCCGCCGGGACGGAACTCGTCCAGGCCATTCGCGCAGTCGAACGGGGTCAGCACTACGTCAGCCCCGATGTCACAGGCAATCTTGTCTCACAGCTTCGAGACCAGGGGTCGGACGGGCAAAACCGCAAGCTCGGGCGGCGCGAACGCGAGGTGCTGCGCCTGATCGCCCAGGGTCAGCGGTCGCCGGACATCGCCGCGCAGCTGCGCATCTCGATCGGGACGGTTGAAGCACATCGGCGCAACATCATGCGCAAGCTCGACCTGCATTCGGTCGCCGAGCTGACCACGTACGCCTTGCGCGAGGGCATTGTTCCTCTGTAGGGGCGCATTCGGGCCGGATTACCTGCTTCCCGGTACGTAATTTCCCTAAACACGGGATTTTTTCCCGGTCCTCGGCCCGTTAGGGTAGGGATGCCGCAGCATCGGCGCTGCGACAGCTAGGCCGGAGGCGCGGCAATGGACCATCGTTGGGGATACCGGGTTCGGGCCGATCTGGAGGTGCAGGTTCGTTGGGAGGCGTCCACGCGCCCGGCGGCCGCAACGCTTTACGATCTCAGCGTCAGCGGTGCGCGCCTGCGGGCTGATGCGCGCCCGGCGCTGCTCTCGCGCGTCAGGCTCTGCGGACCCTGGGATTCGTGCGCCAGTCAAACCGGCGCCCTCGAGGGCTTTCTCGTCCGGCACACGCCTGAGGGCTTCGCGCTGGAGTGGATGCACCTGGCACCGGCGGATCTCGAAGCCCTGATCCGCACGATGCTCGCCCGCTACAGCCACGCGCACCCCACGAGTCCCGCGGCGATGGCCCCGCGCTGGGCACGCGCCGGGAACCCGATTCTCGTCCACGGGAGCCATCATGCTCTATCCCGATCTCATTCACGGGGCGCTTGAAGCGGCACCGGATGCCATTGTGATCAGCGATGGCGACGGTCGCATCGCGTTCGCAAACCGGCGCGTCTGCGAGTTGTTCGGGTCCGAGGCCCATGAACTGCTCGGTCAACCGATCGACACGCTCTTGGACGACCCGGGGCACGCCTGCTCGCAGGTGCGCCTGCTGCACCGCAACAGCCGCGACATCCCGGTCGATGTGCGCCGCAGCCTGCTTGCCGGTGAAGATTGCATCTTGACGATCTGCGTGATCCGCGAACTGCCCGAGCACTCGCATCTTGAGTCCGAGCTGATTGCGGCCCGCGAAGCGGCCGAACGCGCCGACCAGGCCAAGAGCCGCTTCCTCGCCACCGCAAGCCACGACATGAGACAGCCGCTGCAGGCACTGTCGCTGTTGAACGGAACGCTGCGACGGCTGTGCGATGACCCGACCGTTGCCGGACTCCTGCTGCAGCAGGAGCAGTCGATCAACGGCATGTCACGCCTGGTCAATGCGCTCTTGGACATCGGTCGACTGGAAGCCGGCGCGATCAAACCGGACATCGGGGAGTTTCCGCTCGCGCCGCTGTTCGAGGAGTTACAGCGCGATTTCGCCAGCGTGGCGGTCGAGAAAGGCTTGAGTTTCGAAGTGGAGCGCTCCTCGGCCGTCGCGCGCAGCGACCGCGTGCTGATCGGCCAGGTGCTGCGCAATCTGATCTCCAATGCCATCAAGTACACCGGCCGCGGCCGGGTGCTCGTACGCTGCCTGCGCGCCGCACACACCGTCAGACTCGAGGTACTCGATACCGGCATCGGTATCCCCGCGGAGCTCCTGCCGCGCATCTACGACGAGTTCTTCCAGGTCAGCAACGGTGCAAACAGCGTGCGCGATGGGTACGGACTCGGACTGTCCATCGTGAATCGAATCGTCAAGCTGCTCGGTCTGAAACTCGACGTCTCTTCGGTACCGGGCAAGGGGTCGAGCTTCTGCCTGGACATACCGGCTGGAACGTACGAACGGGTGACCGCTGAGGGCGCCTCAGCCCGCGCCGCGCCGCGCCTGGGGCCACGGGCGGCGGCGTCCCCCCAAGTCCTACTGGTTGAGGATGATGCCGGGGTCCGCGATGCCACGCGCATGTTGCTCATGGCCGAGGGCTACAAAGTGGTGACGGCCGCCTCCTACGCCGAGGCGCTCACGCGCTTTGACGCCCAACCACGCATCGATCTGCTGATCACGGACTATCACCTCTCTGGGGCGACCGGAATGGAGGTGATCTCCTCCCTGCGCGCCAAACGCGCCACCCCCTTGAACGCAATCCTCGTCAGCGGTGACACCTCGAACAAAGTGCAGGAGCTGGTGCACGACACCGGCCTGCGGATGGTCAACAAGCCCATTCAGGCCGAGCAGTTCCTCGCGGTCATCGACGAACTCCTCGCAAGCACGGTGGGAGCCGCATCGCCGACGCTCCCGAGCTAGCGCGCCGGCCGCCCGCCGCGCTCAGAACCACCGAGGACTCGCCACAGGCGATGCGGCCCGAGCCGCGGCGGATCATCGCGGACGTCAGCCCCGCGCAGTGCGACTCAGTGTCCGCGCACGGGCGGGGCCGGAGCCATCAACACCTCCGTGCTCAGATAAGTGCCGTAGGAGAGTTGATGCGGCACGCAGTTCGACTCGTAGCGAATATTGCGCGTGGTGAACAGCGGCAGAAACGTCTCCTTGAACTGCTCGATGAGCTCGCAGTTGCCCTGATCCTGCAGACTCGAATTACCCGCCAGGAGCACGACGTTCTGCCAATGCGCGTAGAGCACCGGTCCGACGGCCTTGCCGTGCTTCGAGGATGCCGGCGCCAGCACCTGCATGCGCACCTGCACTCCCGGAAACGTCTCCACGCCCGAACCCTCAACGCACCCATATTCGTTCACTTTCAAGTCGCGTGCGCCGAGCTTCTGCAGCATCCGCTCGACCTCCTCGCGCAGGCCACCACACGAGTAATAGGTCGTGAAGCCTTGGTAGATGAATCTGACGTGGCGGTGGACCCACACGGCCTGAACACCGCTTTGAGCCGAAGCGGCGAGCGGAACGGCGCCCAGGAGCGCACCGGCCATCACGATCGTCGCTCGGGAAAGAGAAAGCATCGTGGCACGCATAAGACGTTCTCCAGCAACCCTACCTCGTCGTCCCGCCGACGGCCTCCTGGCGGGCGGCCATCCGGGACCGACACGCTATCGCCGCCGGCCAAACGGCGCAAGCCGGCACTGCCCACCGTCTGCACCTGCGCTCACGCACACGCCTCGCATGGCGCTGCATTCTCGCTCGCCCTGCCCCCACGGCGCAGACGAGGCTGCAGGCGCCTGCGCGGCAGCATGAAGGATCCCGCGCCGCGACGGGGTGAGCAATGATAGCGTGGGGAGCACGGTTCGCCGGCTGACGCGCACCGGCGCATTCGTATGAACGGCCAGGCGATCCGGGCCGAGGAGTTCCGATGAGTGCCGAGGAAATCCCTAAACGCGTACTGTGGATCTTGGACCGACACCATCCTGACTTTGGAGGCGTCCTGTGGACACTACGGCAGATCGCCTTCCAGCACGTCAACTCAGACTACGCACGATGGCTTGCGTCTGCGCAACGGGGGCGCTTCATCGTGTGCGAACACCCCTTTGGCGCCACCATCGAGGGCGTATTCGCGTTCTTCGACGATGAAGGCGAGTTGTTCAGCTTTGTGGAGCATTACTTCGCGCCGTTCCCTCGAGATCAGCGCCACCTGCACTTGCTTGTCGAGCGGCACTTGTTCTCAAGATTCGAGGAATCGGCCGTGACGGGTCGACCGCCGGCGGCGAACGATCCACACTCGTGATCGAACAGATCGCCGACACGACCGAACGGACAGGTGGCGCAAGGACACTCAGCCAGGACTCATGTAACGCCGGTATGCGCCGATCCAGTCCGTCGCAATGGCGTGCTGCGCGGCACGCAGTGACAGGCGTCCGCGACATACGAGGTGATTCAGCCGATTCTCGAGGCGATCCTTGCGATAAGCACCCCATCCGCCCACGACGCGCAACGGTTCGGGCCACAGATTTTCAGGCGATGTCGGGGAGCCGCCGAGCTCGAGGGGAATCAGGTGATCTTCTTCGTAGTCCCTCAGCCAATGGTCGGTGTATCCGTACTCGCGTATCTGCCGCCGCTTCAGGCGCTCGGTGTACTCCTCGGGTGGTCGCACGGTGCGCGTGTAACCGTAGCGGCAGATAGTGCGATGGATGTTCGCCTGCGTCACGGCGCCGCTGATCGCACCCGGGGTGAGCTGCGGCTGCGGAAGCGCATCACCACGCGGCAGGGTCCAAGTGCGCTCACTGTGCCAGCGGTGCCAGTGATGCCAACGGTGCCAATGCGCGTGGGCGAGCGGCGACACGGCGACGTACGCGAGCAGCAGAGCGACGCGGTTTGTTTTCATTGAAACTCTCCGCGCGAGAGGATAACGAATACGCCGCCCGAAGGCCGCGCGCTCGTGCTCGGTGCTGCACCGATCCGCTGACGGTGCGTCCGTCGCCACCAGTACCGTTGCAGAACCGATCGTAGCTTGAGCGGATATCGGTGCTGTCCTCGTACGTGACGGCGCCTCGAGCAACGCGACACCGACGGGAGTGTCCATGCTCAAACCTCGTTCGTTCGGTTGACGTGCGCCACGCGGTCGAGTCTGTACACCGCAGGTCGGTGTCGCGGCAGCATCGAATCCGGGAAACTGAGGGATACATGCGCCGGCATCGGTTAGGACGCGCCTACGGCACAGTCGGGAGTTAGGAGGCTTTTTGCAAGTCTTTGAATTTATTGGAGCGGGAAACGAGGCTCGAACTCGCGACCTCAACCTTGGCAAGGTTGCATTTCTCTCCACGACTCTCTACGGCCATCTTGGAAACTGCGGTAAATATAGTGCCTTTATCGCTGGCTGTCTAGGATTATCTAGGCTACAATTTCCGTACCGTTCCGTACGGAGGTATTGCAGCCTTGCCCGACCTGTCACGAAAACGCGAGCGCGAACGCCTCGCAGCGCGCCGGGAGCCCTACTGGCAGAGACTCGCAGAGGGCTGTTATCTCGGCTTCAGACGCGGCCCCGATACGTGGGTCGCTCGCTACCGTGGCCGCGATGGCCGGCAGCAGTACCACGCGCTCGACAAGATCAGCGCCGACGATTACGACGGCGCAAAGCAGGCCGCCGAGAGCTGGTGCGCCTCCCTCGGCGCATCCGCAGTGCGGCGCGCAGTGCGCGGCACCGTCAAAGACGCGCTCGATGCGTACCTCGCCGACCTCGAACGCCACGGGCGGCACGACGCGGCGAAGGTGGCGCATGGCCAATACAAGGTCTGTATCTACTCCGATCCGCTCGCGACGCTGGTGCTGGAGAGTGCGAGCAAGGAGGACTTTCTCGACTGGCGCGACCGGCTGCGCAGCGGACGCAAGCCGCGATCGCTCAACCGACTGGTGCGGGCCGTAGTCGCAGGACTCAATCGCGCGGTCGAACTCGGCCACGTCGGCAATCCTGCAACGTGGCGACTCAAGCCGCTCGCAGACGAAGATGATGAAGGCGAAACCGCTGTTTTCCTGTCGCCTGCGCAGCGCGCGGCGCTCATAGCCGCCGCAGAGCCGCATGCGGCCGCGTTCTTTCGTGGCCTCGAATTGACCGGCGCCAGGCCAAAGGAACTCGCTACCGCCATCGTAGGCGACTACGACGGCGAGAGTCTCCGGCTCGCGCACCGTAAGGGGCGGCCGCCAAAGCTGCGCGTGCGCCATGTCGTGCTCTCCGCCGAGGGCATCCGGTTCTTCGATGAGCAGACAAGCGGCAAGCTGCCGAAGACGCTGATCTTCACGCGAGACGGCTCTCGACCATGGGAGCGCAGCCCTTGGGCCAAGGCATTCCGCGCAGCGGCTGCTGCCGTGAACTCGAAAGCACGCGGGAAGGACAGAATCCCGCCGGCAGCCAGCGCCTACTCGTTCCGCCACGCGAGGATCAGCGAGCTCTTGCAAGTCCACGGCATCGACCCGCTCACCGTTGCGGCGCAGACCGGGACGGGGCTGCGAATGATCGAGCGGGCATATCACCGTTTCATTGCGAGCGTCATGCGCGAGAAGCTCGCAAGCGTGCGAGAGTCCGCATGACGCGCCGGCCCCCGACCCGCCCGTCAGCAATTGAGTGGGCGGCGAAGCTCGAAGCGGCGCGCCTCGAGCGATGGGCCGACCTGCTCGATGGCGTTCCGCCTGGAGCTCATGAGGCCGGGCTCGAACTGCCAATGCGGCCACTCGAATCCGATGACTGCCGCGCGATCGCTGAATACCTGCGGCGCCTCGCGGGCGACCCCCGCGCAGTCAAGGCTCTCGTCGCCGCAACGAAGCCACGCGCACCGCGAGGCCCGAAGGCCGATCGGCCGCGCGTCTGGCTGGCGCTGCTTGAGTTCCACTGCCGGCGCCGGGAGGCCAAAGCGGAACTCGTTGCCGTCGAGGTTGCGGGCATTTGGCGCATGAGCCGCTCCGCTCTGTTCGCCGCCGAGCGCGTCAGCGGTGCTCGGATCGCGGCAAACCGAACTCTCGGCGGCTGGCGCTACTGGGCCGCCTTCGAGTTACGGCGCTTCAGAGCAACCCATCGGGACCTGACGCCACGCGCTCGCCGCGCTGCATTTATCGAGTATTTGCGCTCACTCCAGTAATTCGGCGCGGAAATGCTGGAGTCGATGTTGATTGCTGCGCGCCGATAGGCGTAGATAATCCGTGACGGCCCTGCGAAATGCAGGAACGCCGTCGAGACAAACCGACGGCAAACTTCTGGAGCCGTCGATGCCATCCCCACGAGAAAATCGCCGCGCCAAGCTCGCGACCCTGCCCCCTGTTGACCCACGCCAGCGATATGAGGTGCCCGAGGCATCCGCGTACTTGCGGCAGTCGGTCGCGAAAACCTACGTCGATATCAAGGCCGGCCGCCTGCGCGTAATCAAGTCCGGCTGGCGGACGTTTGTGCCTGGCTCCGAAATCATCCGCGCCAGCACGCTGCCCGGCGAAGCGGCCTAATTTCATCCAGAAACGCGAAAGGCGCGCCCCTACCACGGAAACGCGCCTCTCGCTGAGGACTTCAACCATGCGAAACCTATCACATTCTTTCACCCCGCGCGAGCCGTCCGCCGCCGCAATTTTTCGCGCCGGTCTGCCCGACATTCGCCGCGGCCGGATCGTGACGGCCAGCAGCGAGCCGGACTCGTGGAAACACAAACCGATTGCCATCGTTGAACGCATCGCGCGCGAGCGGCGCGCGGAGGTGCGGCCGTGATTGCCCTGCGAGCCGCAGTCGAGTCGGCATGCGCATCGAGTGCCGCGGTGCACGGCACTTCGGTCCGCCTGGATCGGGCTAGGCGAGCGCTGGCTCCCGGAATTTCCAGCCGGCACGACCCAACATATCGGGCGGTTGATCGGGAGTTTCGCCTCGCGCTCGATGTCTACAACGGGCACGTCGCAGTTGTTCGCAAGCTATTCGCCGCAAGTCGCGGCTGGATCATCGCAAAGCACGGATTCAGTCTCAGGCAGCTACTGACTGCGACGCATGGCCGAAGTTGGTACGACTATCGCGGTGAGAGTTGGCATCCTGAGATCGATCACCCCGAGTTTTACCGGCTCCCAACACGCCCCTGGCGCCCGGCCGCGATCCTGAGCCACTCATACGCACCGCAAGCGCAGCTCTTGGCCTTCGCCGCGGAGCATGGGCTTGCAGCGGAGTTCCTTGATCAGAGCTGGTATTACCCCGGCGCCACGACGGCCGTCGTGTTCACCGCTGCGGTACTGTTGCATGGCAGCGGCACCAGCAGCGCACCGATGCGCTTGCCGGGACGCCGGCAGGGAGGCGAGCATGATTGATCTTGCGTTACATCATACCCGCGCGGGCTATCGAGTCTTTCCCCTCTTGCCGGACCGGAAAGTGCCGGCAATTGCGAAGCGCGACGGCGGCAACGGGTGTCTCGATGCGACAACAAACATAGAGACAATCGAACGTTGGTGGCGCGCGTATCCGAACGCGAATGTTGGAATTGCTACCGGACGCGGCTTGCTCGTGATCGACGTTGATCCTCGAAAGACTGAAAAATGGCTGCAATCGCTGCACGAGCTGGCGCTCCCTCAGACCTTCACCGTGCGCACGTGGTCGGGCGGATGGCATCTGTACCTCGCAATGCCACCGACATGCAAAATAACTATCGGCACGGACCTGCTCCCCGGTATCGACTGGAGAGGAGCCCATGGTTATGTCGTCGCGGCCGGCAGTGTCGTCAGCGGCGCTCTTTATACGGTTGCGAAAAATCTGCCAATTGCCGCCGCTCCGCGCTCACTCCTGGAGCGCATCGAGGCGACTCGCAAAACGCGGAAAATCGAGCGCGACCAGGACGGACACATGGTCATTCCCGACTCGCGCCGCAATGACACGTTGATGCGCGTCGGATCGGCTCTCCGGCGCTGGGGCGTCGATTACAACGCCATTCTCGAATCCTTGCGCGCCGTCAACATCGATCACTGCGACCCGCCGCTCGAGGACGCCGAACTGCGGCACATCGCGGGCTCAGTGAGCCGATACAAACCGAACGAACCGAAGGGGGCCGCGTGAGCGCAGACCCGAAAGACTTGCCGGCGATGCCCGCCGCACCGCCTGCCGAGGCTGATATTCCGGCCGGAACATCCGACGATGAACTGGCGCTCAAATTCAGTTCGCGCCATGCCGATGATCTGCGGTATGTGGCGGCCTGGGATCGCTGGTTGATTTGGGACGGCCAGCGATGGGCGCACGATGAGCGAAAGCGAGTCTGGGACTTCTCTCGCGCTCTGTGCCGGGATGTTCTCGCCGAGCGCCTCTCGGCCGAAGTTCTGACGGAGGCTCAGGAGAAACGCCTGCGCGAGCGCCTGGGTTCAGCGGCTACCGTTTACGCTGTCGTGCGGCTCGCCGGCAGCGACCGGCGGCACGCGATCAGCGCGAGTGACCTGGACGCCGACCCATGGGCACTCAATACCCCGGGCGGCATCATGGACCTGCGGACCGGCCTGCTGCATCCCCATGCCCCGGCGAAGCTGCACACGAAGATCACGGCCGCCACGCCCGGCGGCGACTGCCCCCTGTTTCTGAAGACGCTCGAGCACGCGCAGCCGGATCAGGCGGTGCGCGACTACCTGCAGCGCCTCGCCGGCTACGGCATGACTGGCTCATCTCGCGAGCATGTGCTCCCCTTCTGGCACGGAGGAGGTCGCAACGGGAAGGGCACCATCGCCCACGCCATCCGCCGAGCGCTCGGGGACTATGGCCTCGAGATCGCGCCTGAGATCCTGATGGAGTCGAAGAACGACCGCCATCCGACCGAGCTTGCCGACCTGCGCGGCGCGCGCTTCGTGGTCGCATCGGAGATCGACAGCGGGCGCCGCTGGAATGAATCCCGGGTCAAGCGTTTGACTGGTGGCGATCCGATCCGGGCGCGATACATGGGGAAAGATTTCTTCGAGTTCGAGCCGAGCCATACCCTCACCGTGTTCGCCAATACGAAACCGGGGTTGCGCTCGGTCGACGAGGCCATCCGTCGGCGCCTCCAATTGCTCGAATGGTCCGTAACGATCCCCGCGGGGCAGGAGGACACGACCCT
>JAKCDC010000019.1 GCA_021838635.1 Pseudomonadota bacterium | reverse complement strand
AGTTCTTGTTTTTATTATATTCCGCCTCACTGCGCGACACCCGGAAACACTGAACTGGCGGAGAGGGTGGGATTCGAACCCACGAACACCCGTGAAGATGTTACTGGAATTCCAGTCCAGCGCCTTCGACCGCTCGGCCACCTCTCCGCGTCCTGCGTCCCGTCCCGCCATGCTCGGCGGGGCTTCAGCACGCCCCGTCCGGCACCGAACGGGGCGCGCATAATACTACGCTCGGCCCACCACGCCAGACCGACCGCACGAATTGCCAAATTCAGTCCTTCGGCGCCGGGAGGGGATGCGGCACAACATAGGACGGCGGCGCATCCAGACACGGATCCTTCGCCGTCGGCGGCGGCGGCGTCGGCCCCTTCAGCACCGGCACCGCCAGCGCATTAGCGGTGTTCGGGCGGTTCAATCCGGACGGGACTTTCAGCGGCGGGACACTGACCGCCTTCTGGTAGGGCTGCGGCTTGTGACAGGACTCGGCCGTCACCGCACGCAGTGCATGGCAACCGGACAGCACCGGCAACACGGCGGCAAGAGCCCATGCGGCTCTGAGTTTCATCAACGACTCTCCTCGACTATTCATGGCGGCCCGACCCCTCACGGGGCTTTAGGCCATTTGGCCCGCGGCCCGCAACGCGGCCAGTACCCCCGGCCAGTGGGACTCGGACAGTTCCGTCAGCGGCAACCGGATCCCCGCGCCGATGCGCCCCAGCTGCGCCAGGGCCCATTTGACCGGAATGGGGTTGGCCTCGAGAAACAGCGCCTGATGCAGCCCCTGTAAGGGCGAATCCAGACGCATCGCCGCAGCCGAATCACCGCACAGCGCCGCCGTGACCATCTCGGACATCGCTCTCGGCGCGACGTTCGCACTCACCGAAATTACCCCACGCGCCCCAGCGAGGATCGCCTCGCGGGCCGTCGCATCATCCCCGCTCAGGACGAGGAATCCGTCCTGGCTCAAGGCGAGGATCTGCCGCACCCGGTCTGCACCCGGCACGGCCTCTTTGACCGCGACGATCCCGGGGAGTTGCGAGAGCCGTCCGGTCGTTGCCGGCAGCATGTCCACGGCGGTGCGGGTGGGGACATTGTAAAGAATCAAGGGCTTGGTGGCCGCCTCGGCCACCGCCGCGAAATGCCGGTACAGTCCTTCCTGCGTAGGCCGATTGTACGCTGGCGTGACAACCAGCAGCGCATCGATCGGCAGGTGCGCCAGACTGCGCGCGCGCCCCACCGTCGCCGCCGTGCTGCTCGAGCCGGCACCGACCACGACCGCGATCCGGCCCGCGCTGCGCTCGCACGTCCACTCGGCGAGCGCGATGAGTTCGTGCTCCTCGAGCGTCGCGGACTCACCCGTAGTCCCGCCGATCACCACGCCGCGCGTGCCGCTGTCGATGTGCCAGTCGATCAGTCGATCCCAGGCCTCGACATCCACCGCGCCATCGCTCGTCATGGGCGTGACAATCGCGACGAGACTCCCGGTGAACATTTCGGCGATGCCGCGACGGTCTGCCGCGGGGGATGCATGCGGGCTCAAGGGCATCTTCGATCGTGGGCTAGCGCGAATGGGGCGGGTCGGGAGTATATCCGCTCTGGAGCGGATTGATCAGCGTCCTGCGTGCGCCGCAGCCTGGCCAACCGCAGCGGCACCTGTCGCTCGCAACTGATTTTATTTACAGCCCTTGCATCGCCTCCCGCGCCCCAGGAACAGCGGTTCGTTGACTTGTATACAATGACAGAGGGAGAAATGCCTCGATCCCCGAGCCGGCGAAACGTGATGTCCGTGGAGCGGATCTGAGACGAGGCTCGATCGAGCCGCGCGAACCCAGTCCAATCGCCGAGGAAGCGCAAAACGCGGCGCAAGTCCTGCAGGGGCCGAAGCGCTGCGTATGCTGCGCTGGACAGCAGTGCGCGGGGATCAATCGGGGTGCTCCATGCAGGCCCTGCCTCCCACCTGCGGGCGGTCGCCAGCGCCCTGCGCTCCCGGTACACTCAGCAGCCAAGCCCAATGCCCTCCGCACCGACAGACACGATGAAGCAGCACCTGGCCGTTTCGGCAATCGGCAGCGACAGAACCGGGATGGTCCACGAATTGACCCGGGTGATCAGCGATTGCGGAGGCAATATCACCGAGAGCCGCATGGTGGCGCTCGGGGCGGAATTCGCAATGCTGCTGCTCATCTCGGGCAACTGGCATGCGCTCGCCAAGCTCGAATCCGAACTGACCCGCCTCGCCGGTACCGGCACGTTCAGCGTGCACATGAAGCGCACCGAACCGCGCCCGTCGCGCACCGACATGCTGCCGTATTCGATCGACGTCGTCAGCCTCGATCAGGGCGGCATCGTCGCCGGGCTCGCCGGATTCTTCGCCGGCCGCGGCATCGACATCGCCGAGGTATCGACCCGCAGCTATCCGGCCGCCCACACCGGCGCGCCGATGTTCTCCGTACAGATGATCGTCAACGTGCCGAGCCGCATCCACATGGCGCACCTGCGCGAGGAATTCATGGACTACTGCGACTCGCTCAACCTGGATGCCATTCTCGAACCGGTGAAATCCTGACCGATGGCCACACTCGAAGTCGGAACCAAGGTTCCTGATTTTTCACTGCCCGCCACGGACGGCGCGACGTTCACGCTCAAGGGCGCGGCCGGCAAAGCACTCGTGATCTACTTCTACCCCAAGGACATGACCTCGGGGTGCACCCGCGAATCCCAGGATTTCCGTGACCTGCATGCGGCCTTCCGCAAGGCTGGCGTGCACATCGTCGGCATCTCACGCGACAGCCTCGCCTCGCACGAGAAGTTCAAGAGCAAGGAGCAGTTGCCCTTTGCGTTGCTGTCCGACGCGGACGAACGGGTGTGCAAGCTGTTCGACGTGATCCGCGAGAAGAGTCTGTACGGACGCAAATACCTCGGCATCGACCGCAGCACCTTCCTGATCGACAAGCGCGGCGTGCTGCGTCAGGAGTGGCGCAAAGTGAAGGTGCCCGGGCATGCAGAAGAAGTCCTTGAAGCGGCGCGTGCGCTCTGAGCCTGAGGGTGCCGCGAGTCGCGGCACCGCAACGATGACTGCACACGCGGACGGCAAATCGCGGCAGCACCGGGCACGGCGAGTGTTCGTGCTCGACACGAACGTGCTGATGCACGATCCGACCTGCATCTTTCGCTTCGAGGAACACGACGTATATCTGCCCATGGTCGTGCTCGAGGAGCTCGACGCGCACAAGAAGGGCATGTCGGAGGCCTCGCGCAACGTGCGCCAGGCAAGCCGCTTCCTCGATGACATCATCCGCGGGGCCACCCAGGAGCAAATCGAGCGCGGACTGGCGCTGCCGAGCGGTTACAGCGGCAACCACGGCAAAAAGCCCAGCTCCGGGCGGCTGTACTTCCAGACGCGCCCGACGGCCAGTGTCACACCAGCGCTGCAGGTCGCGGGCAACGACAACGCGATCCTCGCCCAGACGCTCAGCCTGCAGCGTGACCTGCCCGAGGCGACCGTGATCCTCGTCTCGAAGGACATCAACCTGCGCATCAAGGCGGCGGTGCTCGGGGTGAACGTCGAGGATTACTACAGCGACAAGACCCTCGACGATGCCGACGTGCTCTTTGGCGGCATGAGCGAGTTGCCGGCGGATTTCTGGGAACGCCACGGCCAGGACATGCGCTCGTGGAAGGAAGGCGAGCGCACCTTCTACGAAATCAAGGGCCCAGCGGTCGGGGAGTGGCAGATCAACCAGGGACTCTACGAGTCCACCGACCAGGGCATCGAGGGGATCGTGCGGCGCATCGAGGGGGAGCGCGCGGTCATCGAGCTGCTGCGCGATCACCGCAGCGAGCGGCACGCGGTCTGGGGCATCAGCGCGCGCAATCGCGAGCAGAACTTCGCACTCAATCTGTTGATGGATCCGGAAATCGATTTCGTCAGCATTCTCGGACCGGCCGGCACCGGCAAGACGCTGCTGACGCTCGCCGCCGGACTGATGCAGACGCTCGAGAGCAACCGCTTCGCCGAGATCATCATGACGCGCGTGACGATCCCCCTCGGTGAGGACATCGGGTTTCTGCCCGGGACCGAGGAGGAGAAGATGGAGCCCTGGATGGGCGCGCTGATGGATAACCTCGAGGTGCTCACCGGCAGCCAGGAAGGCGGCAACTGGGGTCGGGCGGCGACCCAGGATCTGCTGCGCAACCGCATCAAGATCCGCTCCCTGAATTTCATGCGCGGCCGCACTTTCCTGAACCGCTTCGTGATTCTCGATGAGGCGCAGAACCTGACCCCGAAGCAGATGAAGGCGCTGATCACCCGGGCCGGACCGGGCACGAAGCTCGCCTGCCTGGGTAACGTCGCGCAGATCGACACGCCGTACCTGACCGAGACGACCTCTGGCCTGACCTATGCCGTGAGCCGCTTCCGAGGTTGGGGCCACTCCGGTCACATCACGCTGGTGCGGGGCGAACGCTCCCGCCTGGCGGATTTTGCCTCGGACATCCTGTAAGCTGCCGCTCCGACCGGCACGCGATTCCGCGGCTGAAGAAATGCAAGTTTCTGTTCGTAAAGAGAAACCGATGGACGCCGTCCAAGGTCCAAGCTGCATGCGCTTGCTCGTATGGATTGTGCTGGCTGCCTTCATGAATGCGGCGGTGGCGGCCCCCGCCGCGGTACCGCCCCCGCTGCCCCCGATCCCCCTCACCACCGACCTGCCCTCGGCGATCGACTCGCAGCTGCCGGCGCTTGGCAGCGAGGCCACCGTCGCGCTGACGCCCCGCGAGCAGTACCAGATCGGCTATTCGATGACGCTGCAGATGCGTGCGCGGCATCAACTGGTCGAAGACCCGGAGGTCGAGGAATACCTCAACTCGATCGGCAAGCGCCTGGCGGCCCAGAGCGACAAGGGCGCCGCACAGTTCCACTATTACTGCGTGAACACCCCTGGGGTGAACTCCTTCGCCGCACCGGGGGACTTCGTATTCATCAATTCGGGCCTGATCATCTTCACGCAGACCGAGTCGGAGCTCGCCGCCGTCATGGCGCACGAAACGGCGCATGAGACCCAGAATCACATTGCCCGCAAACTGCTGAACGCCCACAAGACCAGCATCGAGTCGCTCGCCGCCATGCTCGGCACCATCCTGCTCGGCGCAGCGAGCGGCAGCGGCCAGGCCATCGAGGGTGGCATCGTCGCCTCGCAGGGACTCGCCGCCCAGGAGCAGATCGACTACAGCCGCAGCGTGGAAGAGGAAGCCGACCGCGTCGGGATCGAATATCTGGCCGCCGCGGGCTTCGACCCCGAGGCGATGGCCGACATCTTCCAGAAGCTGATGCGCATGGAGGGTATTCAGGACAGTTGGGTGCCGGCGGTGCTGATCGGCCACCCGATCACCGTCGACCGCGTGGCGCAGGCCCGGGCCCGCGCCGCACAGTTTCCGCCCACACCGAACACCAGCTCGCCGGATTACTACATCATCAAGGAGCGTGTGCGTGTGCTCACCGCGCCCTCCTCGGAAAATCTCGTGCAGTACTATTCCGGGCGCATCGCGCGCGGCCACGACGGCATCGGCGTGCGCTACGGCTACGGTCTGGCGCTGATGCGCGCCGGCCACGCGCGCCGCTCGGTGCGTGTGTTTGCCAAACTGCTCGCAGCGCATCCAGATCTACACCTGCTCTACACCGCACTCGGCCAGGCGCAGGCACAGGCCGGTGAGATGCACCAGGCGCTCGCCACCTTCGCCATCGCCAAGCGGCTCTTCCCGCTCAACGTGCCGGTCACCGTACGCTATGCGCAGACTCTGATGCTCGACCACCAGGACGCTCAGGCGCACCGCATGCTGCTGAACCTGTTCAACCTGGTCGACCCCACACCGCGCGAGATCGCGCTCACGGCGCGCGCGGCGAGCGCTGCCGGTGATCTCGGGGATGCCTACTATTACATGGGCGAATACCAGCTGCGCCAGGGCAACCTGCCGCTTGCAATCAAGCAATATCAGATCGCGCTCAGCATGCCGAATCTGAATTACGTGCAGCGCCAGCGCATCAGCGCGCGCATGGAACAAGTGAAGGATTATCTGGAGCGCGCCGAGGCGCGCCACCGAAGTTAGGCGGCCGGCAGGCTGCCTGCGGGGCGGCGGCGGGACCGAATCATTGGGCTGCTACAATGCGTGTTTGCATCGCACACGGATACGTCATGGAAAAATACGGCAAGAAACTCGCGCTTCTGTCCCTCGCTGTCGTCTCGCTCACGCTGTTCGGTTGCGCCGCGGTACCGCGCGCCGAACGCGACCCGCGCGACCCCTGGCAGCGGATGAACCGCGCGACCTTCCACTTCGATATGCAGTTCTACCAGCATGTCGCCACCCCGGTGGCCCGGACCTACGTGCATGTGGTGCCGCATCCGCTGCGCACCGGGATTCGTAACTTCTTCGCCAATCTGACTTATCCGACCGTCATCGTGAACGCCCTGCTGCAGGGGAAACTGAAGGATTTCGCGCGCGATTCCGGGCGTTTCATCGTCAATTCGACCATCGGCTTCGGCGGACTGTTCGATCCGGCCTCGCACATGGACATGCCGCCTGAGGAGCGCGACTTCGGGCAGACGTTCGGCAAATGGGGCGTCGGTACCGGACCGTACCTGGTCCTGCCGTTCCTCGGACCCTCGGATCTGCGCGACGCACTCGGCATGGTCCCGGCCGAATACACCGATCCGCTGCACTACGTGCAGAACACCTGGGCGGACTGGGGCACCCGCGGGGCCGGATTGCTCAATACGGACGCGCAGATTCAGCCGACCGTTCGCCTGATGACCCAGTCGCTCGACCCCTACACGTTCGCCCGCCACGCGTATCTTGCGCAGCGGAAGTTCATGGTCAAGGGAGAGGCCGGGCAGAACGCCGCGGAGGATGAGTTGAAGGCGCTACAGGGCGGAGGCAACTGACCGAGTGCGTGGGGCGTCTGAAGCCGCGTGCATGCGCCGCTTCAGACGCCCTGCTGCAACATCCCGTCGACCGCGCTGATCCGCGCCAGACGCAGCAGACCGTCGGGCAGGCGCTCAAAATGCAGCGCCTTGCCGGCGCGGCGCGCCTCGGCCAGCCAGTCGAGCAGCACCGCCAGCCCCGCGCTGTCGGCCTGAAGAATGTCCCCGCAATCGATGACGAACGATTTCGCCGCCGCACGCTGGGCGTTGAGTCCCAGGGCGCGGGCGCGCTTGGCGGTAGCGAACGTCAGCGCCCCTCGCACCGCGCAGCGCTCCGGGGAACTGACGGTGAACTCGAACGCCCCGCCCTTCCCCTCGCGGGCACCGCCGGCCACGGGCGCGCTCATCAGGGCTGCTTCTTCAGCGCGTCCGGCTTCTCGCCGGCCGCCAGCCGCGCGATCACCGCATCGAGTCCGTGCTGCTGGATCTGCGGACCGAGCTCGGCGCGGTAGCTCGTGACGTAGCTGATGCCCTCGACATTCAGGTCAAACGCCTGCCATCCCGACGGGGTCATGTACACGTAGAACAGCACCGGAATCGTTGCACCGTTCGAGCGCTTGAACACCGTGCGCACCGTGGCGACCTGGGTGCCGGGCCGCACGTGCGTCGGGTAGACCGTCAGCATGTTCGAATGGAAGTCGAGCAGCGCCGCGCCGTAATTCTTGACCATCGAGTCCTTGAAGGCCTGGATGAAGCGCTCCTTCTGTGCGGCGCTTGCATTGCGCCCGAAGCGGCCGAGCACCAGATCGGCGGCGAGCGGCGCATCGAAATGCGGCAGCAGGTACTTGTTCACGATGGCCGCGATCTTCCCGGGATGGCCGCGCAGCTCGGCGCGATGGCCGTTCAACGCCTTGAGCATCTCGTTGGCCACGGACTGCACCATCACGGAGGGCTGTTCGAACGCCACCGCCTGGGGGGCGGCGGCATATGCCACCGGCTGCAGCATCAACGGACCTGCCAGGGCGGCCACGGCAATCAGAGTCACGGCCTTCATCACTTCTGCTCCTTTGCGCCACCGCTCGAGCTCTTAGAGCCTTTCTTGCTGGCGAAGTTGGCGAAAAATTTGTTGATCAGGTTCTCGAGCACGAGCGCCGACTGCGTCTGGATGATCTCACTGCCGGCCTTCAGATAGGTCGGCATGCCGCCCGGGCTGATGCTGATGTACTGCCCGCCGAGGAGCCCCTCGGTGTCGATGCTCGCGGAGCTGTCCATCGGGATCTGGTTGAAATGCGGGCTGATGAGCAGCCACACCTTGGCCCGCTCGGTATTGGTGTCGAAGTCGATCCGGGTGACCTGCCCGATGCGCACGCCGGCCATGCGCACCGGGGCACCGACCTTGAGGCTGCCGATGTTGTCGAACTGTGCCGTGACGTCGTACCCGACCGGCTTGCTGAAGCTGAACTTCAGGCCATTGGCGGGCAGCTGCATGCTGAGAAACAGCAGCGCCGCGAGCCCGAGCAGCACGAACAGGCCCGTTCCGATTTCTAATGAGCGATTGGCGCGCATGGCTGGAAAAATCCTCTTACATGAATGCTGCGGTCAGCACGTAATCGAGCAGGAGCGTCATCACCGAGGAGGCCACCACGGTGCGGGTGGTCGCCAGTCCGACGCCCTCGGCGGTCGGATCGGCGTGATAGCCCTCGTTGACCGCGATCAGACTGACGACGGCTCCGAACACCACGCTCTTGACGATCCCTTCGGTCACGTCTTTCAAGGCGACTGCACTCTGGGTCTGGGACCAGAACGTGCCGTGATCGACGCCGAGCATCTGCACGCCGATCAGTTGAGCCCCGAACAGCCCGATGACGTTGAAAATCGCCGTCAGCAGCGGCATGGCGATCAGGCCGCCCAAAAAGCGCGGGGCGGCCACGTAGCGCAGCGGATCGACCGCCATGACCTCCATGGCGGTGAGCTGGTCGGTGGCGCGCATCAGGCCGATTTCCGAGGTCAGCGCCGTGCCGGCCCGGCCGGCGAACAGCAGTGCCGTCAGCACCGGACCGAGCTCCTTCAGCAGCGCGAGCGCCGCGGCCGTTCCGAGTGCTTCGGTAGCCCCGAAGCGATTGAGCAGCTCATAGCCCTGCAGTCCGAGCACCATGCCGGTGAACAGACCCGAGAGCATGATGATGATGAGCGAGCGGGCGCCGGCGTTGTAGATCTGCGCGATGATGAGCTTCGGGCGGGCGAGCGCCGGGATGCACGCGCCGAGCAGCCGCACGAAGAACAGTCCGGCCTCGCCGGTCTTGCGCACCGCCTCGATCACGCCAGCCTTGGACGCAGCGCTCATCGCGGGCTCTCCAGCAATTCGGTGGCGTAATCGGCCGCCGGGTAATGAAAACGCACCGGCCCCTCGGCCCCGCCGGTCATGAACTGGCGCACCGTCGGGGAGTCGCTGCGTGCGAGCTCCGCGGGGGTTCCCGCGGCGACCACGCGTCCCTCGGAGAGCAGATAGCTGTAATCGGCAATGCTCTCGATCTCGTGCACGTCGTGGGAGACCACGATACTGGTGATCTTCAGCGCGTCGTTCATCTGCTTGATCAGGCGCAGGATCACCCCGAGGGAGATCGGATCGAGGCCGACGAACGGCTCGTCGTAGATCAGCACTTCCGGGTCCATCACGATGGCCCGCGCCAGCGCCACGCGCCGCGCCATGCCCCCGGAGAGCTCCCCGGGCATCAGGTGCGCCGCACCGCGCAGACCAACGGCCTCGAGCTTGGTGAGCACGAGATTGCGGATCAGCGGTTCGGGCAGATCCGTATGTTCGCGCACCGGAAAGGCGACGTTCTCGAACACATCGATGTCCGTCAGCAGCGCACCGTTCTGAAACAGCATGCCCATGCGCTGGCGCGAGGCATAGAGTTCCGCGCTGCCGAGCGTGCCGACGTCCTTGCCGAACACCGACACCACGCCTCGGTCGGCGTAGATCTGCCCCGTGATCAGGCGCAGCAGCGTCGTTTTGCCCGTGCCGCTTGGCCCCATGACCGCGGTGATGAGCCCGCGGCGCGCGGCGATGTCGAGCCCTGAGAAGATCGGTCGGCCGTCCACGGCGTAATGCACGCCGCGCACATCAATCACCGCATCGCTCGGCTCATGCGCTGCGGCGCTTGCTGATTCGCTCACGCGGGTCCTTGCCTCCTCGCTGCCCCGCCGGTTCAGGCGGCGCGCTCCATGTCGGTCGAATAGCGGCCGGTGCTGGCGAGCGCATTGAGCCGAGCGCGGCGCAGGAATTCCTGCTGGCCGGCCTTGAAGTCCGCGCTGCGGCCACCCCAGGCGGCGAGCGCCGTCTCCTGCAGCGCTCGACCGTAGCTGAAAGTGACGGCCCAGGGGAGCGAGCCGGTCTGGTGGATCAGCGACAGGTGCAGCGTGGCCTCTGCGGGCGATTGTCCGCCGGAAAGAAACGCGATGCCCGGCACGGCCGGCGGAACATGGCGCTTCAGGCAGCGCGCTGTCGCCTCGGCGACCACTTCCGGGGCGGCGCGCGTGCGGGCCTTCTTGCCGGAGATGACCATGTTCGGCTTCAACACCATGCCCTCGAGGACGATGCGCTGATCCTGCAGCTGCTTGAACACGCAGCTGAGGGTCGCATCGGTCACTTCCTCGCAGCGCTCGATCGAGTGATCGCCGTCCATCAGCACCTCCGGTTCGACGATCGGCACGATGTCGTTCTCCTGGCACAAGGCCGCATAGCGGGCCAGTGCGTGTGCGTTCGCCTCGATGGCGAACGCACTCGGAATGCCCGCGGCGATGTCGATCACCGCGCGCCACTTGGCAAAGCGCGCGCCGAGCGCGCGGTACTCGATCAGTCGCTCGCGCAACCCATCGAGCCCCTCGGTGATCGTCTCGCCCGCAAAGCCGGCGAGCGGCTTGGCGCCGCGGTCGACCTTGATGCCCGGCACGATGTTCTGCTGGGTGAGGAACTGCGGGAACGGTGTGCCATCGGCGCTCTTCTGGCGCAGCGTCTCCTCGTACAGGATCACCCCGCTGATCGACTCCGCCGCCCCCGGGGCGCTGAAGAGCATGTCGCGATAGGTGCGCCGGTGCTCCTCGGTCGACTCCAGCTGGATCGCCTCGAAGCGCTTGCGAATGGTGCCGGTGCTCTCATCCGCGGCCAGAATCCCTTTGCCCCGGGCAACCATCGCCTGGGCAATCCGAGCAAGCTCACTGCGATTCATGACGATTCTCCGCGACAGGGTGGATCGGCCGCACATGCCGCCGGGTCGGCATCACTCGCTGCGCACCGTGAGGCGAGCAAGGATACCAAATGACCTGCAACGGCGGCGCTTGGTTCCAGGTGCAATTAGTACTAAAATAGTCCTAGTTCCAGAGGATGCTGCCATGGTCCGAATCAGCCGGCTCACAGATTATGCGACGGTGCTACTGGCCGTGCTCGCCGCCCAGCCGGAGCGGGTGCAGACGGCCACGGCGCTCGCCGAGCAGACCCACATCGGCGCGGCCACCGTGAGCAAGCTGCTGAAGCAGCTGCAGCGCGCCGGACTGGTCAGCTCCACGCGCGGCCTGCACGGCGGCTACCAGCTCGCCCGGCCGGCGACGCAAATCAGCGCCGCGGCGATCCTCGATGCGCTCGAGGGCCCGGTCGCCCTCACCGACTGCTCGGTGGCCCACGGGCAGTGCGACATCGAGGACAGCTGCCGCGTCGGGCGCGTCTGGCAGCGGCTGAATCTGGCGATTCGCCGCTCGCTCGGCGAGGTGAGTCTGGCGCAGCTGGCGGGCCTCGATCCCATCCACACGCGTCTTCCGGCACTCGAGCGCGACGTGAAGGTGGCGGTCTCGGCCACTGCGCTGCGCATCCCGAGCGCCTGATCGACCCTACAACCGTATTGCTTTACCGCACATGAACGACACGACACCGCTTGAGGATCTGGTGAGCCGCCGCTATCGGCACGGCTTCGTGACCGAAATCGACTCCGATACGGTGCCGCCCGGTCTCGATGAGGACGTGGTGCGCCTGATCTCGCGCAAGAAGGGCGAGCCTGCGTTTCTCACCGAGTGGCGCCTGAAGGCGCTGCGGCACTGGTTGAAGATGCGCGAGCCGCACTGGCCGCAGGCCCACTACCCGCCGATCGACTACCAGGCGATCTCCTACTACTCGGCGCCGAAGAACAAGACCGACGGACCGAAGAGCCTCGCGGACGTCGACCCGAAGCTGCTCGAGACCTACGAGAAGCTCGGCGTGCCGCTGCACGAGCGCGCCCGGCTCGCCGGCGTGGCCGTCGATGCGGTATTCGACAGCGTCTCGGTCGCGACCACCTTCAAGGAGCGCCTGCACGAGGCCGGGGTGATCTTCTGCCCGTTCTCCGAGGCGGTGCAGAACCACCCGGAGCTGATCGAGCGCTACCTCGGCAGCGTGGTGCCGTACCGGGACAACTTCTTCGCAACGCTGAACTCCGCGGTGTTCACCGACGGCTCATTCGTCTACGTGCCCAAGGGCGTGCGCTGCCCGATGGAGCTGTCGACCTACTTTCGCATCAACGCGGCCAAGACCGGCCAGTTCGAGCGCACCCTGATCATCGCCGATGAGGGGGCCTACGTGAGCTACCTGGAGGGCTGCACCGCCCCGCAGCGCGATGAGAACCAGCTGCACGCCGCGGTGGTCGAGCTCGTGGCGCTCGATGATGCGTACATCAAATACTCCACGGTGCAGAACTGGTACCCCGGGGACGCCGAGGGCATCGGTGGCATCTACAACTTCGTCACCAAGCGCGGCGAGTGCCGTGGGCGCAATGCGCACATTTCCTGGACTCAGGTCGAAACCGGCTCGGCGATCACCTGGAAGTACCCGAGCTGCGTGCTGCGCGGGGAAGGCTCGGTGGGCGAGTTCTACTCCGTCGCCACGGTCAACAACCGCCAGCAGGCCGACACCGGCACGAAGATGATTCACATCGGCCGCAACACCCGCAGCACGATCATCTCCAAGGGCATCTCGGCCGGACACGGCCAGAGCACCTACCGCGGCCTGGTGCAGGTTCTGCCAAGCGCCACCGGGGCGCGCAACTTCACGCAGTGCGATTCGCTGCTGATGGGCGGCCACTGCGGGGCGCACACGTTCCCGTACGTCGAGGTGAAGAATTCCGCCGCGACCGTCGAGCACGAGGCGAGCACTTCGAAGATCAGCGAGGATGAACTGTTCTACTGTCTCGCCCGCGGCATCTCGGCCGAGGATGCCGTCAATCTCATCGTCAGCGGCTTCTGCAAATCGGTGTTCAAGGAGCTGCCGATGGAATTCGCGGTCGAGGCGCAAAATCTGCTCGCCGTCAGCCTCGAAGGCGCAGTCGGCTAACCCCAAGGTCATACGCATGCTCACGATCAAGAATCTGCACGCCACCGTCGACGGTCAGGAAATCCTCAAGGGACTTGACCTGGAGGTCCCCGAAGGTGAAGTGCACGCCATCATGGGCCCGAACGGCTCGGGCAAGAGCACGCTCGCGCACGTGCTCGCCGGCCGCCCCGGCTACACCGTCACGGCCGGCTCGGTGCACTTCAAGGGGCGCGACCTGCTCGCACTCAGCCCCGAGGAGCGCGCGCGCGAGGGCGTGTTCCTCGGCTTCCAGTACCCGGTGGAGATCCCTGGGGTCAACAACGTCTATCTGCTGAAGGCCGCGGTGAACGCCGCACGCACCCACCACGGGCAGCCCGAAGTCGATGCCTTCGAGTTCCTCACCCTGGTGCGCGAGAAGATGCGCCTGATGCGCATGGATGACAGCATGCTCTCGCGCGGGGTCAACGAGGGATTCTCAGGCGGGGAGAAGAAGCGCAACGAGATCCTGCAGATGCTGGTGCTCGAGCCGAGCCTCGCCGTGCTCGATGAGACCGACTCGGGACTGGACATCGATGCGCTGAAGATCGTCGCCCACGGCGTCAACACGCTGCGCGCACCGAACCGCTCGCAGCTGCTGGTGACGCACTATCAGCGCCTGCTCGAGCACATCGTGCCGGACCGCGTGCACGTGCTGGTCAAGGGCCGTATCGTGCGCAGCGGCGATCGGACACTCGCGCTGGAACTTGAGCAGCGCGGCTACGACTGGCTGATCGGCGAGGCGGCATGAACGCCGCGGTGCTCAATCGCCTGAAGGAGGAGTTCGGCGCGGTGCGCGCCGCACTGCCCGAGCACGTGATCGGCGCTGAGCGGCGTGGCCAGGCGTTGGAGGCGCTCTGCGCGCAGGGTCTGCCCGTGACACGCGATGAAAACTGGCGGTACACGGACCTGCGCAGCCTCGAGCAGGCGCGCTTCGCGCCCGCCCAGACGCAACCGGCGGTGCTGCCGTCGCTGCCGGCAACGCCCGAGGGATTCGTGCGCTACGTGTTCCTCGACGGACGCCTGCACTCGCAGGCCGGCGCCCCGCACGGCGTCGCGGTGCGCACGGCGCACTCTGAGCAGGCCGGCGCCGCCCCCTGGCGGCTCGAGACGCGGCTGCCCGAGGCGCGCTTAGCGCTCCTCAACGAGACGTTTGCCACCGAGGCGGTGTCGATCGAAGTCGCCCCGGATACGCAGGCGGCCGGCATCGAGCTGCTGTTCGTCGCCTCGGCGGCGGCCGCCGAGGGCGCTTCGTATCCGCGCGTGCGGCTCGCGCTCGGTACGGGCGCACGGATGAGCCTCATCGAGCGCCACCTCGGGCGCGCCGAGGCGCACAGCCTGGTCAACAGCGCGGTGCAGGTCGAGCTCGCCGCCCATGCCGCCCTCACCCACTATCGGGTCCAGCAGCTCGGCGCGCAGGCGGCATGGTTCGACACGCTCTCGGCGAACCTCGCCGCCGAGGCCCGCTATGACCTCCTCGCCGTCGGTGCCGGTGCGCTCAGCGCCCGCTCGACGGTCCATGCGCGCTTGAGCGGACGTGGCGCGGCGATGTCCCTGTCCGCCGCTGCGCTCGCCGATGGCCAGCAGAGCCTGGATCTGTACGCCCTCAGCGAGCACATCGCCCCGCACACGCGCACCGCGCAGACCTTCCGCGGCATTGCCTCGAACCGGGCGCGCGCGGCGTTCAACGGCAAGGTCATCGTGCGCGAGAGCGCGCGCGGCACCGACTCGCGCCAGTCCCTGCGCGGCCTGCTCGACGGCGCGCAATGTGAGATCGACCTGCGCCCGCAGCTGGAGATCTACACCGACGAGGTCCGCTGCAGCCACGGCGCGACCGCCGGCAAGCTCGATGAGAACATGCTGTTCTATCTGCTCTCGCGGGGCATCGCCCCCGAGGTGGCGCAGCACCTGCTCAAATGGGCGTTTCTCGAGGACGTGATCGCGAAGATCGCCCCGAGCGACCTGCGCCGCCAGATCGAGACGACGCTCGTCGGGCAGATGCGCGAGCTGGATACTTTAAAGGAGTTGCTGTGAGCACTGCCGCCGCACCGTTCGACGTGACCCGCGTGCGCCGCGATTTTCCGATTCTCGCCCAGCAAGTCAACGGCCATCCGCTGGTCTACCTCGACAGCGCCGCGTCCGGACAGCGGCCGAATGCGGTGCTGCGCGCCGTGGAGCGCTACGAGACGCACCATCACTCGAACGTGCACCGCGGCGTGCACGCACTCAGCCAGGCCGCCACCGAGGCCTTCGAGGGCGCGCGTGAGCGCGCGCGCCGCTTCCTCAACGCCCGCTCGCGGCGCGAAATCGTCTTCGTGCGCGGCACCACCGAGGGCATCAACCTCGTGGCGCAGGCGCTCGCCCGCCCGCGCTTAGGCCCCGGCGATGAGATCCTGATCACCGGACTTGAGCATCACGCCAACATCGTGCCGTGGCAGATGGTCTGCGAGCAGACCGGCTGTACGCTGAAGGTCGCGCCGATCGATCGGCGCGGGGAGCTCGATCTTGACCGGTTCCTCGGGCAGCTCACCGCCCGTACCCGCTTAGTTGCGGTGGCGCACGTCTCGAACGCCCTCGGCACCATCCTGCCGGTCGAGCGCATCGTGCAGGCGGCGCACTCGTGCGGCGCGCTCGTGCTGCTCGATGGAGCACAGGCCGTCCCGCACACTGCCATCGACGTGCAGGCGCTCGGCTGCGACTTCTACGCCTTCTCCGGACACAAGCTGTACGGCCCGACCGGCATCGGCGTGCTGTTCGGCCGCGAGGAGCTGCTCGAGGAGATGCCGCCGTGGCAGGGCGGCGGGGACATGATCCGCACCGTCTCGTTCGAGAAGAGCACCTACAACGATCTGCCCTGGAAGTTCGAGGCGGGCACGCCGAACATCTCCGGCGCCGTGGGACTCGCCGCGGCGATGGACTACCTCGAGGGACTCGGCATCGAGGCGGTCGCGGCGCACGAGCAGCGCCTGCTCGCCCTCGCCACCGCCGAGCTCAGCCGCATCCCGGGCCTGCAGATCATCGGCACCGCGGCGCACAAGGCCGCAGTGCTCTCGTTCACGCTCAGCGGCTGTCACCCGCACGATCTGGGCACCATCCTCGACAGCGAGGGTGTGGCCATCCGGACCGGCCATCACTGCGCGATGCCGGTCATGACGTTCTTCGACATCCCGGCGACCGCGCGCGCCTCCTTCGGCTGCTACAACACCGAGGCGGACGTGTACGCACTGGTGGCGGCGCTCGGCAAGGCCCGCGAGGTGTTCGGCTGATGGACCTGAAAGATCTCTATCGCGACGTGATCCTCGATCACAACCGCCAGCCGCGCAACTTCGGCGCGCTGACGGACGCCGATGCGCACGCTGACGGGCACAACCCGCTGTGCGGCGACCGGCTCACCGTGTGGGTGCAGTTGCAGGGCGAGCGCATCAGCGAGGTGCGCTTCGAGGGCAAGGGCTGCGCCATCTCGACCGCGTCCGCCTCGCTGATGACCGAGGCGGTCAAGGGCAAGGACACCGCAACGGTGCGCCGCCTCTATGAGCAGGTGCACACCCTGCTGACGCACCCGAACAGCGCGCCCGATGCCTCCCTGGGCAAGCTGGCCGCGCTCGCCGGCGTCAGCGAGTTCCCGGCGCGCGTCAAGTGCGCGACGCTGTGCTGGCACACCTTGAATGCCGCGCTCGAGCGCAGCGCCGATGCGGTCACCACGGAGTGAGGTCAAAGCATGCCCGGCTATGACAGCGAACCGTTCGTCGTACAGCGTGAAGTGTCCGCGGTCATCGTGCCGGCCGGCACCGAGGTCACCCTGCAACCAGGCCAGTCCGGCTACATCACGCAGGCGCTCGGCGGCAGCTTCACCGTGTACATCGAGGGCAACCTGTTTCGCATCAGCGGCGAGGACGCAGAGGCGATCGGCCGCGAACCGGTCAAGCCGCCGGAACTGCCCCCCAATGCCACCGAAGAGGACGTGCGCCAGCTCGCCTGGGCGCAGATGCGCACCTGCTACGACCCGGAGATTCCGATCAACATCGTCGATCTCGGCCTGGTGTACGACTGCGAGGTACACGGCAATGAGGACGGCACGCGCAGCGTGGCGGTTAAACTCACCCTCACGGCGCCGGGCTGCGGCATGGGGGAGATCCTGGTCGATGACGTGCGCGACAAGATCGAGCGGATCCCCACGGTGTGCGCCGCGAGCGTCGAACTCACCTTCGATCCGCCGTGGAACCAGAGCATGATGTCCGAAGCGGCCCGCCTGCAGACCGGCATGTTCTGACCGACCATATGGCCTGACCTTCGGCTGTGCACGTCAGGCCGCATCGTCCGGCTACCCGTTCAACACGCCGTTCATCGCCGCGTGAACTCACCGCTCATGATCGCTTCGACATCCAGTCAACGGCCGCCGCCCTGAGCGTGGTCATGACGGGGCTTAAGATCGCCCCGCTGACGGACATCATTCGCTTCTCATCCGACGCTCGCCGATCGACGCTTGTCCAGCGGCTCGAACAACACCACTTCGCCGGGCGGATCGGTTGCAACAATGGTGTTGCGGCCGCCCGCCTTGGCGTGATAGAGCGCCGTATCCGCTGAATTGATTAGATCTTCAACCCGGTCCCCATTCGCCGGGAAGCACGCAATCCCGAGCGAAGCGGTCACCCGCGGCAGGGCGGTTCCGCGGCATGACACGCGAAGCTGTGCGATCGCCTCACGTATCGCTTCGGCTTTGGCATACGCGTCGTCGATCTCGCATCCGGGCAGCACCAACAGAAATTCCTCGCCTCCCCATCGGCAGGCGACGTCTTCAGCGCGCGTGTGACGCCGCAGAACCTGCGACACTTCGCGCAGAACCGCATCGCCGGCCTCATGTCCATTACTGTCATTGAAATTCTTGAAATGATCCACGTCAAGCATTATGGCGCTGACGGGATAGTCATGTCTCTGCGCGCGAGCCAGCTCGCGCTGCAGAGAAATCTCAAGATGACGCCGATTGTACAACTCAGTCAGTGGGTCACGTTCAGCTCCCGCTCGGAGCGTCTCTTGTAGCCGCAAATTTCCGAAGGCGAGGGAGAGTTGCTTGGCGACCGTATTCGCCAGGCGATTCATCTCCGCAGGAAATTCACTCTCCCGCGGCGCGCGCAGATGCAGCACTCCAATAGCATTGCCGTCGGCGACGAGCGGTACGCAAAGACAGGGCTGCTCGCTATCGGCGGCATGTGCACATCGCACCCCCGGACGACTCGGCTCGAACACATGCGCACTGCCACGACGCAACGCCCAGCACTCTGTCGGCCCGAAGCTGTGCGGGGTCGCACGCGCTCCCCAGCCCGCCAGGCATTCCAGCACGCACTCCGGACCGCGCGCGGCATACAAGGCACCATCCAAGCCGCAGAAAAGCTTAGGCAGCGCGCTGCTGATCACGCCCGCCATTTCAGATTGCGAGTGGCAGACCTGAAGCAGTTCCATCATTTGGGTCGTTGCGGAAATCAGATCCAGCTGCTGATTTTTCGTTGCAATCATTGAACGCAGCACAGACTCCGTGTGATGGTGGCGCCACCCGCGCAGCACGAGCAGCGCAACGACGCCGATCCCGAGCAGATTCAGTGCACCCCACCAGTGGGACCGAAAACCACCAGTCGCACCGATTGGAATATACCCAGCGGCGAACACGACGCCGGCAGCAGTCAGCACGACCGCCAGTGCCCACAACCCGAGCGAGTGCAGGTGCTTATTCCCCAGGCGATGCGCCTGTGCGAGACTTCGTGTGCTGCTGTGATCTGGCTCCTGCATCCGGTGTGCCACTTTCTTTAACGCCTGAACGAATGTGATCGCACTCCCGTATCGGCAGACCGATGGAACGCTTGACGGCCGACGTGCCAGATGTGACGCCGGTTCACTATTGACTGTGAAGCGGCTCACACTCGGAATCTCTATCCGGTGTGAGCGGGCGCGCACACGTTGATCAAGCCCCGTCTAAGAGGTCCGCTGCGTAGGGACCACTTCAGACGCGTGGGACAGCAACGCTCGGACACAGAGGAGAGGGTGCGCGGAATCGAACCCCCAACACGCAGATCCTTCTGCCTGCGCCGGCCGGCTCACGGCACGCGGGCGAGCACTGTGCGCAGCGTTGCGACCATCTGGCGGACCTCGGCCTCGGTGCTGATGAACGGCGGCGCCACGGCGAGGGTATCGCCGGTGAAGCGCAGCAACAGACCTGATTCGATGCCGAGTTCGAAGGCCGCGCGCGCGCGCGCGCCCGGCGCATTGGGCCGGGGCGTGAGGTCGATGGCAGCGGCGAGCCCCATGTTGCGGATGTCCGCCACATGCGGCGCATCGCGCAGCGAGTGCACCTCGCCCTCGAGCAGTGGCTCGAGCAAGCGGGCCCGCTCGATCAGGCCCTCGCGCTCCATCACCTCTAGGGTGGCGAGTCCCGCGGCACAGGCCACCGGATGGCCGGAGTACGTGTACCCGTGGAACAACTCGATCATCTGCTCCGGTCCGTGCATCAGCGCATCGTGGATGCTCTGCTCGGCAATCACCCCGCCCAAGGGCACCGCCCCGTTGGTGATCGCCTTGGCGAACACGATCATGTCGGGCGTTACCCCGAACCGCTGCGCGGCGAAGTTCGACCCGAGACGCCCGAAGCCGGTGATGACTTCGTCGAAAATCAGCAGGATGCCGTGTCGAGTACAGATCTCGCGCAGCCGCTCCAGGTAGCCTGCGGGCGGAACGATCACGCCGGTGGAGCCCTGCATCGGCTCGACAATCACCGCGGCGATGGTCGAGGCATCGTGCAGCGCGACCAGCCGCTCCAGCGCCTCGGCCAGATGCACCCCCCAGTTGGGCTGACCGCGACTGAAGCGCATGTGCTCTGGATCGTACGTATGCGGCAGGTGATCGACGAACGGTGCGGCCAGCGCCCCGAAGGTGCGGCGATTGACCGCGATGCCGCCGGCTGAGATGCCGCCGATGCCGACCCCATGGTAGGCGCGCTCCCGGCCGATGATGCGCACCCGCCGCGCATCGCCGCGCGCCTGGTGATAGGCGATGGCGATCTTCAGCGCACTGTCGACGGCTTCGGAGCCGGAGTTGGCGAAAAAGACGCGGTTCAGCCCCTCGGGTGCCCAGCGAGCGATGCGCGCGGCGAGCTCGAACGCCTGGGGATGCCCGACCTGGAAGGTCGGCGCGAAGTCCAGTGTGCTCAGCTGTTCGTGCACCGCCGCGGCGATCTCCGGGCGGCCGTGCCCGAGCGGCGTGCACCACAGGCCGGAGAGACAGTCGAATACGGTGCGCCCGTCGTGCAGCGTAAAGTAGGCCCCCTTGCCCGCCATCACCAAGTGCGGGTGATGCTTAAAGTGCCGGTTGGCGGTAAAGGGCATCCAGAAGGCGGACAGATCGGGCGTATGTGCGGTATTCATGCGCATCACTATAACCAATGGACCTGCGATGCGGATCCCGGCGCACCGCGTTTTTCAGCCGAGCTTGCGGTGCAGACGGATGGCCCGATACAGTGCTGCCCATCGTCATTCCGGGGGAGTCGGCATGCGCGCAATCATTGCGATGGGAATCGGTGCACTGTCCTGCCTGGCGTGCACGTGCGCCCTGGCGGTCAATCTCAGCTGCACCTCGGCGGCGGCGCTTTCGGCCGATCTGGCCGCCCATCGCATCACTGCGACGGCCCTGGTGCGCGACTACGAGGCGCGCATCGCGCGCATCAATCCCAAAATCCACGCCGTCATCGCGCTCAATCCACGGGCCATGGCCGAGGCGCGCGCCGCGGACGCTCGGCGTGCGGCCGGCCACCCGCTCGGGCCTCTCGATGGGCTACCGATCCTGGTCAAGGACAACATCGGCATCGCCGGTCTGCCCACCACCGCCGGCTCGCTCGCGCTGGCGAAGAACGTGCGCCCGGTGAGTTCCACCGTGATCCAGAACCTGCGTCGCGCCGGGGTAGTCATCCTCGGACGCACCAACCTCTCGGAGTGGGCCAACATCCGTTCGGCTCACTCGACCAGCGGCTGGAGCGCGGTCGGGGGCCTGACGCGCAACCCCTACATGCTCGACCGCACCGCCTGCGGGTCGAGTTCGGGCTCGGCAGCCGCGGTCGCCGCCGGACTCGCCGCGGCGGCCATCGGCACCGAAACCGATGGCTCGATCAGCTGCCCGTCCTCGATGAACGGCGTGGTGGGCCTGAAGCCGACCGTCGGCCTCGTCTCGCGCGCCGGCATCGTGCCCATCAGCCAGTCACAGGACACCGCCGGCCCGATCGCACGCACCGTGCGCGACGCGGCGATGCTGCTGACGGCCATGGCCGGAAGCGATCCGAAGGACCCGGCGACGGTGCATGCCAATGCACACCGCACCGACTACGCCGCCGGATTGAATCCCGAGGCCCTCAAGGGAGTACGGCTCGGCATCGCCGAGTTCCTGCTGAAGAATTTCACGCCCAAGACCCTGAAGGTGTTCCGCCACGCGCTGGCGCTGCTGAAGGCCCAGGGCGCGGTGCTGGTGAAGGTCGATGACGAACACCTCGCGCCGCTGGCGAAGAATGAGAACCTGGTGCTGATGACCGAGCTGAAGGCGGACATGAAGGCCTACCTCGCCGCCTCCCCGCCCGCCGTGCACAGCCGCACGCTCGCTGAGCTGATCACCTTCGACGACACACATGCGCGCCAGGAAATGCGCTGGTTCGGCCAGAGCCTGTTCCTGGCGGCCGAGCGCACCAAAGGCCTCCACGATCCGGCCTATCTGCGCGCCCGCGCGACCAACCGGCGCCTCGCCGGACCGCAGGGCATCGAGCGGCTGCTCAAGGAACATCACGTCGTCGCACTCATCTCCCCAACGCAGGATCCGGCTGCGGTCATCGACCTGGTGAACGGAGATGCCGGCATCGGCGGCGGGGACAGCACGTTGCCGGCCGTGGCCGGCTATCCCTACATCACGGTGCCGATGGGCCAGGTGCAGGGTCTGCCGGTGGGACTGTCGTTCATCGGGATGAAATGGTCCGAGGCGCGCCTGATCGATCTGGCCTACGCGTACGAGCACGCGGCGCGTGCCTTCCGCACGCCCACCTACTCACCGAACGTGCTGCACCGCAACCCGGTCGGCCGCCCGCTCTGCGCAGGCTGAATCGCCTCAGGAGACCCCCGCCGAGGCGGCACCGGCAGCGAGGCGGTATCGGGTGAGCCAGGACTGCAGTCGCGCCGCGTCCATCGGCCGGGCGATGAGAAAGCCCTGGTACTCATCGCAGCCGGCGGCGGCGAGTAAGTCCCGCTGGCGAGGATGTTCCACGCCTTCGGCGACCACCCGCGCCCCGATCGAGCGCGCCATGTCGATGATTGCGCGCAGGATCGCCGCATCACGCGTGCGAGTGGCGATGCCCGCCACCAGGGAGCGGTCGATCTTCAGCGCCGCCAGTGGCAGTCGCATCAGCTGACTGAGGTTCGAATACCCGGTCCCGAAGTCATCGATCGCCACGCGCACGCCGAGGCGACCGAGCTCCCCCAGGCAGCGCAGTGCGGCACCGGCATCGCGCATCAGCGCCGATTCGGTGATCTCCACCTCGAGCATCGCCGGGGCAACGCCGTGGCGCCGCAGCGCGGCGCTGATCTGCTCGTGCATCTGGCGCGAGCACAACTGCACGGCGGAGAGGTTGACGGCGACCGGAACGTCGAGCACCGCGTCCCTGCGCCAACGTCCCAGCTGCCGGCATGCCTCCTCCAGCACCCACACCCCGAGCGGGATAATCAGACCACTTTCCTCGGCGATCGGAATGAACTGCGCGGGTCCCACGGCACCCTGCGGGCCGTGGGGCCAGCGCACCAGCGCCTCGAGTCCGCTCAAGCGCTCGGCGCAGAGCGAGAGCTTCGGCTGGTAATGCAGCTCGAAGCGACCGGCTTCGAGGGCGGCGCGCAGTTGCGCCTCGAGACTGACCCGGCGCAACGCCGCCTGGCGCATGTGCGGGGCGAACACCTGCGTGCTGTAGAGCCGGCGGGTACGCGCATCATGCAACGCCGCATCGGCGTTGGCGAGCAGCTCTGGCGCACCATCACCGTGTGCGCTGGCCACGACCAGACCGATCCGCGCGCTCACCGAGAGCAGATGCGGGCCGATCCTGCGGCTGCGCCCGAGGCGCGCCGCGAGTGCGCTCGCCGAATCGGTGAGTGCGCGCGCCGCAAGTCCGGTGCGCACCAGCACAAAGTGATCGGCACCCAGGCGCCCGACCGTGTCCCCAGGCGCAGCGGCGTGGATCAAATCGCGCGCCACCTGCGCCAGCATCGCGGTACCGACCTGCTGACCGAGTGAATCGACGATGTCCTCGATGCCGCTGATACCGATCGACAACACGCCGACGGCCCGTGGCGCCGAGGCGGCCGCCGCCAGAATCTCCGTCAGCCTGGCCTGCAGCGCCGCACGATCCGGCAGTCCGGTGAGCGCATCACTGCCCCGGCGCGACGGCGCATCGGACGATGTGCGGCAGGCATCGAGCAGATGGGCGCCCTCCTCGAGCGCCCCTTGCAGCAGGTATGCCCGCTCGGCGCGATCGGCCACGGGCATCGGTCCGCTCGCGAGCGCCTCCACCATGGCGGCGGCCGCGCGCACATCCGCTGGATCCTGCAGATAGCGGCTGCACTGCACCGCGAGACGGCGCACGAGCGCACGGTCCCGCGGGGCGATCTGCCCGACCCGCAGGCACGGCTCAAGCCGTTCGGCCAGACGCAACACCACGGAGGAGAAGCTCAACAGCCCCGAGGCGCGCGCCGCACGCGCCAAGCGATGCAACTGCGAGCGCGCGGCACGGGCGTCGCGCGCCAGACAGGTGCTGCCGGGGTTCTCGGCGAGCGCCTCCAGCCCCTGCGCGAGCGATGCGAACGTGCGCTGCGCTTGCGTGCGGGCCGCACACCACGCGGTGAGTCCCGTCAGGCGCATTGCGGCCCGCCGTGCTCGCGCATAGGAGCGACGCGAGCGATAGTGCCGAGGACGTGCTCCATCAGGCGGATGACAGGCGCGCCGCACGCGCGCGGGTCGATTCGGCGGCTGCGCAGCGGCGAGCGCGCCGGCCGCAGCAGCTCGTGTGCGACATGGCTCGGCCCGGCCGCGAGCAAGGACAGAACGCCGATGCGGCCCGGGGACTCACCGGTTCGCAGTCGTTGGCTTTTCATGATGACGCACTCCACCATCGGCACGCCGAGCGCTGCTCGGTGCACGGACGCAATGAGTGGGCGGGTCTGGGCCCCGTTAAGAGGGGGCGCGGGAGCGGAGGCGCCGGGAGAGACGCAGGGTGCGTCTTCAGTGCGACGCACGGAATAAGGTGCGTCCCGGTGTCTTATGTTATCTGGATTTGGCCGCGGGACTGCGAACTCGATCACAGTCCGGCTCGGTCACCGAGCGCCGCGGCAGACTGGCGAGTTCGTTGATCGCCTCGAGCGCCGTCAGCATTCCCGCGGCGCTGTCGAGCAACCGCATGCGCCGCGCGCGCGCCGCCGCACGCAGCGTCTCGAAGGCCTCCTGGCGGCTCAGGTGCAACCGCTCCATCAGCACCCCGCAGGCCATGCTGATGGTCCGCGAGCGCTCGAGCGCCTCGCTCATGCGCGCGAGCCGCGTGCGCAATTCCCGAGCCTCTGCATAGCGCTGCAGCGACGCCAGAATCACCGGCACGCACTGCGCCAGTGCCGGATAGCTGCTGGCGAGAAACGCGAGCGCGCCGTGTTCCACCGCGTCGGCCGCGCGGCGCTCATTCCACTCGGCCGCGAGCACGATGAAGGGAATCTCGAGCATGCCCGAGAGCGTGGCGCCGAGGGCGTAATCCGGCTCGCGGCCGCCGTCCGCGCAGAGAATCACCAGATCGGGCGTCTCGGCGCTCACCGCGGCCATCAGATCGGTCGGATCGGCATGCGCCGCCGCTTGATGCCCGCGCTCAAGCACCAGATCCGCAAGCCGCTGCGCAACCGACGTGTCGCACGCGGTGATGAGGATTCGCCAGGATTTGACGCGCTGGGTGGTCACTTCGTCTGTATCACTCCTCTGCCCTACCGGCGCGCCGCCTGCCGCACTTCGCGCCGGATCTGATCCCGGCAGACCGCGGGCATGGCTGCTGACCTTGCGCAGCGGTGGCCCGAGGACTGCGCAGGGCGCGTGCACCGCGTCGCTCACCGCGGCCGCCGCAGCACTTCGATGAGTGCCGGACGGATCCTCTGGTGCTGCACAGTGCGCAATCGGCGCTGAATCAGGCCTGAATGCCCTGTGCGCCGTCGCCGCGTTCCGACCGTGCGACAGCGGTGCGCATTGTGGCCCGGAGCGCCGCGCATGACCGCACCATTTGTCATAACAATCAATTTTCCGCTCCACCGGCGCGTCCACGGCGCCGCCGCCAGGAGCCTCAGGCGCTACTGCGCCCACCGCGACGCGCCGCCGGCGGCGCCTGAGCGGTCGCAATCAACTCCAACACTTCCCCGATCAGTGCCCGCATCGCCAGCGCCGCGCGCTCGCCGTCGCCCGCGACGATGGCATCGAGCACTTCCTCGTGCTGAGCAATGTCCGCTGCCCGTCCCTTGATGCGGTTGGTGAAGCGGATCGAGATGCGCAGCGCCGTGTTGATCATCGGGTCGAGCTGCGCGAAGAAGCGGTTGCCGGTGGCGACGAGCACCGCGGTATGGAAGGCGATGTCGGCGGCCACCGGCTCGTCATCGCCCTGGCTGGCCGCGTGCATGCGCTCAAGTCCGGCGCGAATCTGTTCGATCGCCTCGCGATCGGCGCGGCTTGCCGCCAGCGCCGCGGCGGCCGGCTCGATCGCCAGTCGCATCTCGGTGAACTCCGCGAGCAGCTGCAAGGAGAACTTCCGCTCGAGCAGCCAGCGCAGCACGTCCGGATCAAGCAGGTTCCACTGCGACTCCACCGTGACATTCGTGCCCTGGCGCGGACGGGCCCGCAGCAGTCCCTTGGCGGTGAGCATCTTCACCGCTTCGCGCGTGACCGAGCGGCTGGTGCCGTGTTGGCGCGAGAGTTCCCCCTCGGTGGGGAACGGCTGCGTGGCGAAGGCGCCGGTGACGATTAACTGCCCCAGAGTCTCCACCAGGCCATAGGTCAAGCTGCGTTCGCGCGGGATTCTCGGTTGGGCCACGGATACATCTTTCGCTTCAGCAGATTTTCGGGCTGCGGCAGTATAGCCGCCTCACGCCGACCTCTACGGCCTGCGGACGGGGGTTTGCCTCCCGCCGGACATATTATATGATTATTAATCTCAGCCCATCATTGGAAACGGGACACGCATGAGCGGATCGGAACGGGATCAGAACTCCAAGCCCACATTGCGCTCACGCGCCTGGTTCGACGATCCGGCCGACCCGGGTATGACGGCGCTGCACGTCGAGCGCTACCTCAATTATGGCCTCACGCTGGAGGAGCTGCAGTCCGGCAAGCCCATCATCGGCATCGCGCAGACCGGCTCGGACTTATCGCCCTGCAATCGCCACCATCTGGTGCTTGCCGAGCGTATCGCTGCGGGCATCCGCGCCGCCGGCGGCGTGCCGATCGAGTTCCCGGTCCACCCGATCCAGGAGACCAGCCGCCGGCCCACCGCCGCACTGGACCGCAACCTTGCCTATCTCGGCCTGGTCGAGGTGCTGCACGGCTATCCACTCGACGGTGTCGTACTGACCATCGGCTGCGACAAGACCACCCCGGCCTGCCTGATGGCCGCCGCCACGGTCGACATTCCGGCCATCGCGCTCTCGGTCGGCCCGATGCTCAACGGCTGGTTCGAGGGCAAGCGGGTCGGCTCCGGGACCATCGTCTGGGAGTCGCGCCAGCTGCTCGCCGCCGGCAAGATCGACTATGCCGGCTTCATGCAGCGGGTCACCGCCTCGACCTCCTCGAGCGGCTACTGCAACGTCATGGGCACGGCGAGCACGATGAACTCCCTGGCCGAGGCACTCGGTATGCAGTTGCCCGGCTCGGCCGCAATCCCCGCCCCGCACCGCGAACGAGCGCAGATTGCCTACGAGACCGGTATGCGCATCGTGCAGATGGTGCACGAGGACCTGCGGCCCTCGGCGATCATGACGCGCGATGCGTTTCTCAACGCCATCGTGGTCAGTTCCGCCATCGGGGGCTCGACCAATGCGCCGATCCACCTGGCGGCGATTGCGCGGCACATGGGCGTGCAGCTGAACCTCGATGACTGGCAGACGTATGGTTACGATGTGCCGTTGCTGGTGAACCTGCAGCCGGCCGGGGAGTACTTGGCGGAGGACTTCCACCGCGCCGGCGGCGTGCCGGCCGTGATCAACCAGCTGATGCAGCGCGGCCTGATCCGTGAACAGGCGCTGACGGCCAACGGCCGCACGCTCGGGGAGAACTGCCGCGGTCGCGCCATCAGTGACCCGCAGGTCATCCGCACGATCGATCGGCCGCTGAAGGACAATGCCGGGTTCATCGTGATGCGCGGCAACCTGTTCGACTCGGCCATCATGAAGACGAGCGTGATTTCCGAGGACTTCCGGCACCGCTACCTCAGCGATCCGAAGGATCCGGAGGCGTTCGAGGGGCCGGTCGTGGTCTTCGACGGACCGGAGGACTACCACAAGCGCATCGACGATCCGGCGCTCGGCATCGATGTGCGCACCGTGCTGGTCATGCGCGGCACGGGGCCGATCGGATACCCCGGCTCGGCGGAAGTGGTCAACATGCGCCCGCCGAACTACCTGATCAAACAGGGCATCAGGGCCCTGCCGTGCATCGGTGACGGGCGTCAGTCCGGTACCTCCGGTTCACCCTCGATTCTCAATGCCTCCCCGGAAGCGGCCGCCGGCGGTGCACTGGCGTTGCTGAAAAGCGGTGATCGAGTCCGAATCGATCTGCGCAAGCGTGCGGTGACCGTACTGATCGACGCGCAGGAACTCACCGCACGGCGCGCGGCGCTCGAGGCCGCCGGCGGCTTTCACTTTCCGGCCTCCCAAACACCGTGGCAGCAGATCCAGCGCTCCATGGTCGCCCAGCTCGGCGAGGGCATGATTCTCAACGGCGCGGAGCAGTTCCAGCGCGTCGAGGCCCGATTCGGGGTGCCGCGCGACAATCACTGAACGCCCCGGCGCGCCAGCTTGACGATCCGGGCGCAGGGTCATACCGTCCGGTGCGAGCCCGCAGCGGGCTCGCCTTGGGAGACCGCCATGGCCGAGAGCCGTCCGCCCGTACCCCCGTTCACGAGCGAGAGCGCAGTCCTCAAGGTGCGCGCGGCGGAAGATGCGTGGAACAGCCGCGACCCGCAGCGGGTGTCGCTCGCCTATACGCCAGAGAGCCACTGGCGCAACCGGACGCAGTTCATCACGGGCCGCCCGGCCATCATCGAGTTCCTCACGCACAAATGGGCGAGCGAACTCGACTACCGGCTCATCAAGGAGCTGTGGGCCTTCAGCGCGCATCGCATCGCCGTGCGCTTCGCGTACGAATGGCATGACGCGCGCGGCGCCTGGTTTCGCTCTTACGGCAACGAGAACTGGGACTTCGATGAGCAAGGACTGATGCGCCGGCGCATCGCCAGCATCAACGACCTGCCGATCACCGAGGCGCAGCGCAAATATCACTGGCCGCTCGGGGTGCGGCCGGCGGACCATCCGGGGCTGAGCGACCTGGGGCTGTAAGCCCGAATGACGGCCGGCACCGACTGAGGCCGCCGGGCAACGCATCCCGCGTCACGGGAGCACATTCGCGCGAGCGTGCTCGGCGCGACGGCTCAGCGCTGCGTGAGGCCCGCCACCGCAGCGCCCAGTCCCGCCAGAACGCACGAATCGCCGTCGAGTACGCGCGCGTCAGCGCCAAAGCTCGCCAGCGCGCGCGCATAGCGCGCCGTCAGTGCCGGATCGCCGATGAGCGTCGGCAGCGAACCGGAGACCTGCAAATGGGTGCGCATGCTGTGCACTTCGGCGCCGATCAACAGACCCGAGAGCAGCGAGCGGGCCCATCCGGCGCTGCGTCCCTCGATCAGCTGCGCGGAGCGAGTCTCGAACAGGTTGGCCGCCAGATCGAAGCGCGCCGCGTTGCGCAGCCCCACCTCGAAGCCGTCCTCATCCGGCTCATCGGCGCCGCCGACCCGCAGCAGCGAGGAGCGGGTGCTCAGCAGTTCAAACAGCTCGCCGGTGAAATACGTCTGCAGCCGCGCAATCCGCCCGTCGCGCACCTCGACCCACTTGCAGTGCGTACCGGGCAGCACCAGCATGCGCCGTCCGGCCGCGAGCGCCGGCTCGAGCGCCAGCGCCCCGAAGATCTGCGTCTCCTCCCCGCGCATCACGTCGGCCACGTCGCGAAAATTCTGTGCCTGAATCCCGGCCAGTACCGTGAGCGCATCGGCACCCGCGCGCAGCGTCGCCGCCCCGGCGCGCCACTGCGCCAGGGTGGCCGGTGCGCGCACATAGGGGACCTCCACCAGTCCGTTGCGTGACCCGGCCATGCCGCACAGCACGGTTCGCTCGAGCCTCAGGCGCGCTCGCCACGGCGCGAGCACACGCGCCAACACCTCGCTCGGTGCCTCGGCGCCGAGTGCGGCGATCCCCGGGCCGTCGCGCCGCTCGGCAACGATGCCCCCGATCAGCAAAAACGCGCGCAGGCGGCTGCTGCCCCAGTCGCACAGCACCCGCGCGGTACCGTCCCGATGCACCTCGTCGTTCCCGCTCACCGTCGCTCCTGTGCCGCTCACGCGCACCCGACACGGGCGAGCGGCTGCGCCAGTCCCGCCACTGGGGCATTGAAAGAAAACACATCGCCCGCCATCGTCTGCGCGGCACGCTCGGCCGGCGAGAGTCCCTGGCGGGCCGTGGTCACATAGGCGGTGCGCAAATCCGTCCCTCCGAAGGCGACCTTCGTCACCTGCGCACACGGCAGGCGCACCGTGGCGAGCAGGCGGCCGTCCGGGGAATACCGGCGCACGGCCCACCCGGACCAGAGCGCCACCCAGAGACACCCCTCGGAGTCGACCGTGGTGCCGTCAGGATAACCGCCCGCCGGCTCGATCTGCACCAGCACGCGCTTGTTCGTGAGCACGTGCGGCTCCGGCCGGTCGAAGGCGTACACCGTGCGGCCCGGACTGTCGGTGTGATAGAAGGTGCGGCCATCCGGACTGAAGGCCGGACCGTTGGTGACGACGTATCCGCGATCGAGCGGCACGCACAGACCGTCGGCGCCCAGGCGATACAGCACCCCGCTCGGGGTCTGCTCCGGGTCGTGCATCGACCCGAACCACAGCGCACCTTCGGGGCTGACGCACCCATCGTTGATGCGATTCTCGGGCCGCTGCGCCTCGACGGCGCCGAGCAGCGTGAAGCGCCCGCTCGCCGGATCGAACAGATGCAGCCCGCCCTTGAGCCCCACCACGAAGCCGCCGCCGGCACGGGCGGCCAGAAATCCCGGAGGCGCCGGCGCCGTCCAACTCTCGTGTTCAGCGCGCTGCGGCCGCAGCCGATGCAGGCGCAGCCCCTTGATATCGACCATCCACAGGGCCGCCTCGGAGGCGACCCACAGGGGCCCCTCGCCCAGTTCGGCGCCGATTGAAAACGCGTGCTCGGCGCGCATCAGGACCGGGCCATCCGTAAACGAAGGGCCTGGACACCCTGCTGCCCACCCCGAATGGGCCGCGCGCAAAACCCCTGCAATGCATCACCTCTGGGCAGCTGCGGCGATCTTTCGACCATATATCTTATTAGTCTGATTATTCAACCGCCGGGCGTCAAGCCGCACCCTGGCCCGCCCGGCGATCCCCGTAGTACTCGCAGAACCACTCGACGAACTGCCGCACCCCCACCTCCACCGGCGTTGCCGGCCGGTAGCCGACGTCCCGCGCGAGGTCCTCGACATCGGCGCAGGTCTCAGGAACATCACCCGGCTGCAGCGGCAGGAAGCGCTTCTCGGCCTGGCGCCCGAGACACTGCTCAAGCACCTCGATGTAGCGCATCAGCTCGACCGCCTGGTGATTGCCGATGTTGTACAGACGGTACGGCGCGCGGCTGCTCGCCGGATCATGCGTCGCGCCATCCCAGTGCGGATCGGGCGCGGCAATGTGCTCGCAGGCGCGCACGACACCCTCGGCGATATCGTCCACGTACGTGAAGTCACGCTTGTGGCGGCCGTTGTTGTAGACATCGATGGGCTTGCCGTCGAGGATGTTGCGGGCGAACTGGAACAGCGCCATGTCGGGCCGGCCCCACGGACCGTAAACGGTGAAGAAGCGCAGCCCCGTGGTCGGCACGCCGAACAACGCCGAGTAGCTGTGCGCCATGGCCTCGTTGGCTTTCTTAGTCGCCGCATAAATCGACAGCGGATGATCCGCTCCGCGGTGCGGGGAGAACGGCATGTCGGTATTGGCGCCGTAGACCGAACTGGTCGAGGCGTAGACCAGATGCTCGATGCCGTTGTGGCGGCATCCTTCGAGCACCGTCAGCGTCCCGGAGACATTGCTGCGCACGTAACTGTACGGGTCCTTCATCGAATAGCGCACCCCGGCCTGCGCGGCGAGGTGGATGACCCGGGCGAAGCGCTCCTCGGCAAAAAGCCGGGCCATGGCCGGCTCATCGGCGATGTCCAGGCGCAGGAAGCGAAAGCCGCGCCCTGCGCGCAGGCGCTGCAGGCGCGCCTCCTTCAGCGCGACATCGTAGTAGTCGTTGAGGTTGTCGATGCCGAGCACCTCGTGGCCGCGCGCCAGGAGCTTCTGGGCGGTGTGATAGCCGATGAATCCGGCCGCACCGGTGACGAGAATTTTCATAGTTCCTCTTCTGACTGCGACGGCTGCAGGGCGCGACCCGTTAGGCCTCGGATCACATTGTACCGACCCGCCGCACCGATCTGCCGCGCATACCGCTATGACTGCTCGACCGCAAGGTGCGGCGCGGTCGAAGTCGGGCCATTGGTGCGCGGGTGCTTCCCGGTGATGATGATCACGACACTTGCGATCACCAGCACGGTGCCGAACACGGTGCGCGCATCCAGCGACTCGCTGCCGAACAGGTAGCCGATGATGACCGCGACCAGCGGGTTGACATAGGCATAGGTGCCGACCTTGGTGGGCGACTCATGGTGAATCAACCAGGTGTAGGCGCCAAAGGCAAGCACCGACCCGGCCACGATGAGATACGCCAGGGCGACCCAGGCCGACGTGGACACCGCCGCCGGATCGAAGCCGCGCTCCTGTCCGAACAGGACCGCGGCCAGGCCCAAGAGCAGCCCGCCGGCGAGCATCTCGGTCCCGGCCGCCATCATCTTCGCCGACGGCAACGGCAGGCGCCGCATCAGCACCGAGGCGATCGACCAGCTCATGGCGGCAATCACCAGCGCGAGCGCCGAGGGTCCGTAGATGGGCGCGCCGGCAAGTCCCACCGCCGGGTCGACCAGCACCACGACGCCACCGAGACCAACGATGAGCGCCACGGCCAGCCGCAGCGTCAGCCGCTGGGTGCGCAGCCAAAGGATCTCCGCGACCGCGGTGAAGGCGGGAATCGTGGCCAGCATCACCGCCGCCATGCCGGAGTGAACCTGCCGCTCGGCGGTAAAGAGCAGCCCGTAGTCGATGACGAACATCAGGAACGCGAGCAGCACGATCGATCCCCACTGGCGCAGCGTCGGCAGACGCTGGCGGCGGGCGAGCGCCCAGGCACACATCAGCACCCCGGCGACCGTGAAGCGGATCGAGGCCAGCAGCAGCGGCGCGACCTCGCGTACGCCGATGCGGATCGCGATATAGGTCGAGCCCCACACCAAATAGATGACCCCGAATGCGGTCAGGGTCTTGAGCTTGCTGGGCACACGGCGCTCCGGGCGGCATTGGGACGGGGCGAGGGGGGGAGGGGAAGCGGATCCGATCATACCGCAGCGCCCCCAGGCGGCCCCGGCAGCGTGCGGTAGGTCACAGATCAGCACTCCAGGGGCGGAGTTTTACCCGGCGCTGCCGAAAAACTGAAGCGGTTGCGAAGCGTTCGTCCGCGCTTCGGGGGATGCTCTCACCATGGGATATTGGCTGCTCACGCCGCTGCTGCTCGCTGTCGCCGCCGTTGCACTGCGGCCGGCGCTGCGCCGCGCCTTTGGCGCGGTTGCTGGCGGGCACGACCCCGGCGATGCGCCGGCCCCCGCTGCTCTGCCGGACCCCCAAGCCGTCCCCGCTCCGCCCGCGCCTCCCGAGGCACAGCGGCTCGCGCCCGTACCCACCCCGGCGGCCCTCCCCGCCTCCACAGCGCTCACCGCCGCCGAGGTATTCGCGCAGCTGCGCGCGCTGGAGCTCGGTCTGAGCACCCCGCCCGGGGCGCGCACCGAGGATGAGCGCAAGATTGCCCAGGCGCTCGGTGCGATCGGGGATGCCGCCGCAGAGCGGCGCTACTTCCCGCGCCGCCCCAACCTGTTGCCGAAGCTGATGCACGCCATCAACGACGAGTCCGTCGCACGACGTCAACTGGTGGCGATCATCGCGCGGGACCCGGCGCTGGTCGACAGCCTGCTGCGCATGGCGAACAGCTCCTTCTATCGTCTCAGTCCGCAACCGGTCGAATCGATCGAGCGGGCGGTCGCGGTCCTCGGCAGCGAAGGCCTGCGCTCAGTGATCGCCACGGCGCTGATGCAGCCGATCTTCAACGCCGTCGCAGCCGCGGAGTTCCCCAAATTCCCGCAGCTGGTCTGGGAGCACGCGCTGCGCTCAGCGCAGGCGGCGGTGGTCCATGCGGCGGTAGCCGAGCGCATCGAACCGTTCACCGCCGAACTGCTGAGCCTGATCAGCGGCATGGCGGAAATCGTGCTGTTCCGCGCGGTGCGTGCCCGATGTGCCGCGGCCAGCGGCGGCGGGCCGGCGGCCGCCGGCCTGCTCGACACGCTGCTGAAGGTCCACGCCGCCCCGCTCGCGCAGCGCATCGGCAGCGACTGGCAGCTGTCCGAGGCGGCCCTGGCGGCGCTCATCGAACAGACCTCCCCGAGCGCCCCCAGCAGCGCACTCGGCCGCTCACTGCATTTCGGCCGTCTCGCCGGTGCGCTCGCCGTGCTGCACGCCAATGGTCGGATCGACAAGGGCACCGTGCGCGCCTCGCTGCCCGCAAGCGCCCTGCCGGCCGCGCACAGCGACACACTCGTCACGAAGCTGCTGCTGCCTTTCCAGGATCCGCGTACCGCGCCCCGCACGCCGCGGCGTTGAATGCCGCGCGGCGCGCAGGTGGACTCCCCGCACGAACAAGCCGATGATGGCGCGTCGGCCTGTCACTGCGCCGCGGAACACCCTTCATGACCCAGGTACTGCCCGTTCTGCTCTCCACACTCGCCGGCACGGTGCTCGGTGCGCTCATCGCCTGGCTGCTGACGCATTTGTACGCCCGGCTCGCGTTGCGCGAGGTTCGCAAGCAGCGCGACCAGCTGGAGCGCTACAACCGGACGCTGACCATGCTGTTGAAGGGATGGGAGGATCACGGGCAAGTGGAACTCTCGCGCAACGCGCGCGGTGAGGTCAGCGGCGGACGGATCCTCGCCGGCACGGCCGCAGCGCCGCTGGAGTCTGCCGAGCACAGTGCCAGCACACCGCGACGCTTCTGAGTTCCACGGCGCACGAAGCCGCCCCGGGGCTAAGCGCCCCGGCCGGCGAGACGGTCGAGTCCCGCGCGCAAATCGTTGCGGACGTCCTCGAGGTCTTCAAGCCCGACCTGGACCCGCAGGCACAGCCCGGGGGCGCGCCACTCGGTCGCCGTCCGGTAGCTGCGGCAGTCGAAGGGAATGATCAGGCTCTCGAATCCGCCCCAGGAGTACCCCATGCCGAAGATGCGCATCGCATCGAGCATGCGCGCGAGGTCGTCGCGACTGAACCCGGGACGCAGGATGAAGGAGAACACGCCCGTGGAACCGGTGAAATCGCGCTTCCAGAAGGAGTGTCCGGGGCAGGACGGCAACGCCGGGTGCAGCACCGTCGCGACCTGCGGCTGCGCGGCGAGCCACTCGGCGAGCGCAAGACCGCGCCGCTCGGCCTCCTGCAGACGGATGTGCAGCGTGCGCATGCCCCGCAACGCCAGGTAGCAGTCCTCGGCCCCTGGCAGCATGGCCATGCTCCGATAGGTCTCCTTCAGCCGCGGCCAGAGCCGCTCATTGGCGCTGACCAGTCCGAGCAGGATGTCCGAATGCCCGCTCAGATACTTCGTGCCGGCTTCCACCACCAGATCGCAGCCATGCTCATGGGCCCGGAAGAACAGCGGCGTTGCCCAGGTATTGTCGATGACCGTCGTCAGTGCGCGCTCGCGCGCCAGCGCGGTGATGGCGGGGACGTCCTGGACTTCGAAGGTCTGGGAACCCGGCGACTCGAGAAAAATCGTCGAGGTGTTCGGCCGGATCAGCGCCGCGAGTCCCGCCCCGAGCATCGGGTCGTAGTAGGTCGTCTGGATGCCAAATCGCGCGAGCAGCTTGCCGCACAGCGCCCGGGTCGGCAGATAGACGCTGTCGGGCATGAGCAGATGATCGCCGCTGTTGAGCGCCGTGAGCAGCGCCAAGGTGACCGCGCCAAGACCGGAGGGGGCGAGCGCGGTGCCCGCCGCGGCGCTGAGGGCGCTCCAGGCGCTCTCCAGGCTCTCGACGGTCGGCGTGCCGGCGGTGCCGTAGCTGTAGCGGGCGCGCTCGTGCTGCAGATCATCGAGCGTCTTGAACAGCACCGTGGAGCCGCGGTAGAGCGGCGTATTGACGAAACCGTAATGCGCATCGGACATGCGGCCGAGCTGCGCCAGCCGAGTACCGATGCCGAGGGTCTCTGCCGAGTCTTTCATGGTGCGCGCCGTCGCTTGCGGGGTCGAAAGTCCGCACTCTATACGCTTGTGCGCATGGCGTGCCATGCCGGGCGAGCGGGCGCGCTCAAACGAGCCGCAACGTGATCGCCTTCAATACCGCTCGCGTACGATCCCGTGTGTCCAACTTGGCGAGAATCTCCGACACATAGTTCTTGACCGTGCCCTCGGCGAGCCCGAGGCTGCGCGCGATTTCCTTATTGGAATAGCCGCCGGCCAAGAGTCTGAGGATTTCAAGCTCACGTGGCGCCAGATCAACGCCGCTCGCCTCTGCGCCCGCCTCCGCCAGGCGCTGGTGGATCGGCGGCATCGCCACCGGCGCGAGCCATCGTTCACCGCGGCGGGCCCGATCGATCGCGGTCAGCAGCTCCTGCGCTGAGGCGCCCTTCAGAAGGAATCCCTGTGTGCCGGCCTCGACCGCCGCGAGCAACAGATCGGCGTCCTCGAATGCCGTCAGCATCACCACCGGGGTGAGGTCGCCGCGCCTGCGCAGCTCGCGGACCATCGCGATGCCATCCAGGCCGGGCATCCGTATATCGCTGAGGATCACATCGACCGGCGTTGTCCCTATGTGTTCGAGCAGAGCGGATCCGCCCGCAACCCGCAGCACGACCTCCAGACCGGCCCGTTCGAGCAGCGCGTGCAGGCCTTCACGCACGAGGTCTTGATCCTCCGCCAGCGCGATGCGCACTCTCATGCCTGCCGCTCTGCCGGGAAAATCACCCGCAGCCGAAATCCGCCCGCGCGCAGAGCATCCGTCTCGACTCGACCGCCGAGCAGCGCAACGCGCTCGCGCATACCGCGCAGCCCATATCCGGCCCCGTGCGCCGGCGGGCAATTCCCGTCGTCGCGCACCTCCAAACACAGCGCGGTCGCGTCCTGATCGAGTGACAACCAGATATTGCGGGCCTGTGCGTGCCGCACGGCGTTCGTGAGTCCCTCTTGTCCCGCACGCACGATCGCTTCGGCCTTCTCCGCCCCATCGACCCGCACCGGTTTAGTCAGATCAAGGTGAATCCGCGGCGCGGGAAACGCCTCCGCGATCCGCCGCAACGACGCACGCACATCGATCCCATCGTGGCGACGCAGATTGGCCACCACACTTCCGAGGTCCGACAGCAGCTCAGTCACCAGAGCGCGCGAGACGAGCCACTCGTGCCGGCACGATATTCCTCCCTCCTGGCCGAGCAGCTCCAGATTGAGCGCCAGGGCGGTCAGCCCATGACCCGCAACATCGTGCAGTTCGCGCGACACACGCAACCGCTCACCGTCACGCGCGCTTTCCGCGAGCAGCTCCCGGGTCGCCAGCAACTGCGCGTTCACCTCGCGAAGATCTCGCGATATTCGCTGTGCGCGCATGCGGTCGAGCGTAGTCAACAGTGCAAACACCTGAAACAGGCCATAAATGAAGAGTTGGAACCACGGATCGTCGTGTCGCCAGCGGGTCATGAGAATTGCAAGAAACGCAACATTCAGGAGCACCAGCGCCGTCACCGCGGAGCCGGCCGGACAGATCGCGCCGAACGCCACCGCAATGACGATCAGTAGGATCGGCGTGAAGATCGACGGCCCGAGCGCCAGCGCGGACGCCACCATCAACGACAGCGCAAGGACGTCGCGCGCATCGCTTGCCGGCTCCGCGAAGGCTCTGGCGCGCAGCCCGAAACCGATGAGGAACACGAGCATGAGCACAACCGCGATCGCCCGACCGCTCAGCCCATGAGCGGTCGCTCTCCAAAGACCGATGGCGACCGTCGTCCAGGCCAAATAACCGGCACCCGAGAGCGGGGTGGGTGCGAATCCCGATAGATTGCGCGCCGAACGCATGCGAGACGATAGCCGCGAACCGCGGTTCGCATCAAGATCTGATCCTCTGGATATGACTTCCGGCACCCGCGCGCATGCCTTCCGGCACTGGCCTGAGGGGCCACTGAGCGCATGATGAGGCTCCACGAGTCAGCCGCAGTGGAGTTTCGCATGACTTTGGGCAACTTCTACCAGTACTTCTTCTACGTCATTTGGCTCGTATTGATCGGCTTCTGGCTGGTGCTTTCACGTCACGTGAAAGTCACGGTCCGGCGTCAGCCCGCGCTGGCGCGTGTGGTGAACCTGGCGCTGCTCTGTGCTGCGATCGCCCTACTGGCCGGTCCGTTCGTCCCGCTGCATTGGCTCACCGCGCGCGTCCTGCCCGGTTCGCACTGGAGACTCCGGTGCGCCCTCGGTGCGGCGCTGACGTTCCTCGGCGTGCTGCTGACGATCTCGGCACGCCTGTACCTCGGAGGCAACTGGAGCTCCGTGGCTGCCGTCAAGGCGGATCACGAGTTGGTCACGAGTGGCCCCTATCGATGGGTCCGCCATCCGATCTATTCAGGTTTGACGCTCGGGTTCCTCGGAACGGCCCTGGCGATCGGACAATGGCGGGGAGTTCTGGCCGTGGTGTTGGAGCTCATTGCCACTGCGCAGCGGATCGTCATCGAGGAGCGCTTCATGCGCGAACAATTCGGGGCCGCCTACGACGCGTATGCACAGCGTGTTCGGGCACTCTTACCGGGCCTCATCTGACGACCGACGCATCCGCATGGAAAGAGCGCCCATGCGAATTGATAAGAACGATGACTCCCGCGTTCCGATCCGGTTTGCGTGACGCCTGGCTGATCAGCATTTGTCACCCCACCGCCACCTTGCCAGATCTTCACTTCACGACCGCCGAGTCGCTCCGCAGAAGCCTTCCCCGGTCAGGCGTTGCGCACTCCTCAGGTGCCGTCATGGGGGTCCGCTCCGCCCGCGCCGCGACATTAGACTGCGTGTACGCCGGCGCAGATGCAGCGGACGCAGCGGATTGCGCCGACGAACCAGGCCTCACCACAGACTGACCGCCCCAAGACATCCGGTCATTACCGGAACTCAACGCCACGAATTGCAGAAGAAGCCGCTTACGGTACCTGCCTCGCCCTCACGCCGCCGCTCATGCATGCTGATCCTGAACGCGCTTGAATAATCGATCCACCCCTGAGTCCACGATCCCACGCCGCCCCGCCACGAGGTTTGCGCACTGCAGAGCGGCGACACACAGCGTCTGCCCTTTTTTTTACTCAGTCTACGCACGACCCGCCATGAAGTTATTCGGGTCCCTTCGCACAGGCCACCTTTAAAATCCCATCGCCATTTTTTTGACTCTTCGCGCCAGGCGTCTTCGCGGCAGATCGGAGCAATGGACTGTTGACCGATCACGGCCATGGCGTTCCGCGGCCATGAGCAACGCTTGCCCGTGTCTTCGATACCTTGTATTCTGCCACAACAATAAGCAGCGCCCAGAGCTGTATCAACCAGCGCCAGGATCGCATAGACAGGACCCTGGCGACAGGGAACGTGAGTAAGCATCGTGAGCGCTGTCATTCCCATGTTTAGACGCCTGCGTCACAGAGGCGCCATCACGCTTGCCGACCAGACAGTCATCAGTCAGAAGCTGCAGCTTCCAGACGTGACACTCATTTGCGTCGATACCGTGCATCCCAAGCTCGCGCTCTATGCGCTCGAACGGTCGATGGAGTGGATCGACTTCGGCGCAGCAGTGTTGATTACCCGCCCGGAGCACGGACTGCCATGTCCTGCGGGCCTCCAGATCGTCGGGAATGGAGCAATTCAGACCATGCGGCAGTACTCGCAGTTTATTCTGCGTGGCCTGTCCCCATATGTGAACACTTCTCACTGCCTAATCGTTCAGTGGGATGGTTTTGTTCTCAATCCGTGCATGTGGAGCGACGATTTTCTGAATTTCGACTATATCGGCCCGATCTGGGAGCGTTTTCGTAACGATGAGCGCTGCAGCTGCACGGGTGGATTCACTCTGCGCTCGCGGCGCCTGCTCACAGCGCTGCTCGACGAGCATGTTGCTTCACATAAGCCGGAAGATGTTTGCATCGCGCTGGAACATCGCGATTATCTGGAACGGGCGCACGGCATTCGGTACGCTGATTTTCCGGATGCTCGGCGCTTTGCGATCGAGGATCTCTACGAGAGTCCTTCGGCATTCGGGTTCCATGGTGTACATAATCTGCTGTGTCTCCTGTCCCCCGAGGAACTGGAGGACTTCATGGCGAACTCTCCGGCTGATGTTTTCGGCGGATTTCGTATGCGTCGATTCATCAACCACGCGCTCAAGGGGCACGAGATCGATCTCGCACGCCGGGCTTTGGCGCGACGGCAGTCCGGTCGAAAACTTGATATGAGCGACCTGCGGCTATGGATGCGCATGTATCGCACGCGCCTGCTGCGAGCCGTGTCGCCGAAGCAATGGGGCACGCGGCAGTGATTTCGCGGTGTCGTTCCACCATGGCCCTGATTCGACTGGGTACGCACCCGAACGTATGAATTCGGGGTGCTGACGATGATCACGTCGAAGTTCGGTATGTGGTATGCGGAAAAGTTCGAGCGCCGCAGAGTAGCGCTGCGCCGAGCGGGTCATTTGGGTGACGGAACGATCGCAACGATCGTTACCGACGGAACAGTCGATCAACCGGTGGGGCAGACACGCCTATCGTGACCAATGCCGCGGTGATGGCGGACTGACCACTGCCGAACGGGAGCTGCGGACCGGCGCGAGCGGGGAGCACCAGCGGCATCGGATGGAACATGGCCTCCTGTTGGGCGCAACGCGCGACTTGGCGCAGGAGACCGTGGCGAATTCGAAACGCTCGTCGGATTCGCGTCGTGGAACCGGGCCGCCGTCCCGAAACAGCGATCGCAGCCTCGCCCCGTCCTTGGACGGGCGGATCTTTAGCAGGAGCCGGAATCGTGGATCGCTGACGCAACGGTCCATCATTCCTTGATCTAATGGCGTCCCCAAGGGGATTCGAACCCCTGTTACCGCCGTGAAAGGGTTGTAACTGGCCTCTCATACCGACTCACCTCGTCTCGCGCCCTGCGGTAAATCCCTTGTTTTCAAGCATATCAGCTCGCATACTATCTCACAACGTCTCAGCCGGTCTTTTCCCCATACGTTCCCCACGGCCGGCTCACCGCCCCGCAAGGCGGTCACAGACGCACCAGGAGGCCCGTATGGCGAGAATCCGAAAAAGCGCGACCTTGGATAGCCCCGAGGCCAGAACGGCGCTACGGGCGCGCCAGGAGCCGTACTGGCACCGAATCGAGCAGGGATTGTTCATCGGCTACCGCAAGTCCAAGGCCGGCGGTCGCTGGATCTTGCGGCGCTATCGGGCAACGGCGGCGCCCGGTAACTCCCGATACCTCGAGAAGGCCCTCGGCGTGGCCGACGATCACCGCAAGGCCGATGGTGTCGAGGTGCTCAGCTTCGCGCAGGCGCAGCGCCACATCCTCACCGAGGCCGAGGACCAGGCAATCGACGCGAGCGGCCAGCGCTACACGGTCCGGGATGCCGTGGCCGACTACGTCGACTGGCTACACCGCAATCGCAAGTCGGCCGACGCCACGGAGGTCATGCTCAACGCCTACGTGTTGTCATCGTCGCTCGCCGATCAGCGCCTCGCCGATCTGAAGGCAGCAGACTTCGAGGCGTGGCTCACGTGGGCCATGAAACGCCGCCGCAAGAGGCGCGGTAAGGCCACGGAGGCCGAGGGCAGCGCGCCGAGCACGGAGAACAAGGCCGAGGCCGCAGAGCGCAACCGGCGCCGCAGAGCGACCCTGAATCGCGTCATCAACGGTTTGAAGGCGTGCCTTAACCATGCCCTGAACAATGGCAAGCCGGCGAACTCGGCCGCATGGGCCCGGCTCAAGAAATTCCGCTCAGCCGACTCCGCGCGCCTGCGCTGGCTCACCGTGGCGGAAGCCGAGCGGCTACAGAATGCGGCGCCCCCCGATCTACGGGCACTCATCGCTGCCGGCCTCAACACGGGCTGTCGCGCCGGCGAGCTCCTGGCGCTGCGCGCCGGTGACTTCGATCCGCGCTCGAATACCCTCCTGATCGCCGACTCCAAGAGCGGGAAACCCCGCCGCGTGCCGCTCACCGAGGACGGCGTGGCGCTCTTTGAGCGGCTGACGGCAGGCATGTCCGAGGATGAGTCGCTATTCCTGCGGGCCGATGGCTCCCCCTGGTATCGCGTGGCGCTCGTGCGGGCGATGCGCGCAGCCTGCACCGCGGCGAAGATCCGGCCCGCCGCAACGTTTCACACGCTGCGCCATACGTATGCGAGCCATCTGGTGCAGGCCGGCGTGCCGCTGATCTTCGTGGCCGAGGCACTCGGACACTCGGATGCGCGCATGGTGATGAAACACTACGGGCACCTCGCGCCCTCGCATGTTGCCGATGCGATCCGGGCAGCGCTCCCGAAGTTCGGGACAGCGACGCAGCAAAACGTGACCGACATGCGCGCACGGAAGGCTTGAAGCATTCGCGGCGGGATAGGCCGGCCAGCCGACAAGCGGGACACCTTCGCCCGCTTCCCGCCGCGATCCTCTCGAAGGCACGTACTGGAAGGAGTACGAACATGCGACAGCGTGGCGGCTTAAGCGCGGCAGAACGCGCCAAGGTCTACGAGCAGGAGCGCAAGGAGTCTCAGGAGGACGAGCGCGCGCATCGATCATCCCCCCGATTCACCTCGGAGCAGCGTGCGTGTTTGCACAGACGCGGAGTGGCGGATGAGCAGGTGGCGCGCCTCGAGAGGCTACTCCCTGCACTCAAGGCGCCACAGCAGCGCCCGCGGATGCAGGATGTGCGCGACCGGCTAGATGACCTCGCCAAAGCCGCAGAGCGGCTGCAGAAGCGGCATGCGAGCCTTAAACGCTCCACCGAAGCCGCGAGCGATCAGGCGCGCACTCGCCTTCAGTTCGTGCAGGAACAGCTCGGTTACACCGATTGGAGCACGCTGGAGCGCTGTATCGACACCGCTGCTCGGATCACGGCGGAAGCGCGGGCCGGCGTCTCGGGGGACACGCGCCGGAGCATTTACCGCAACCCGATTGGGCAGATTCTCGCCGCGCTGGCTCCGAGCACGTTCGAGGTAACGCGCAAGAAGCAGCCGTTTCTCAGCATCGCGCAGATTGTCTCTGCGGCGAGCGGCGTCTGGAATGTGGATGATGCAATCCGAGCCTTCCTGAAGCCCGAACGGGGGGAATAGACGGACCAGAAATCGGACGTACTTCCACCTTACTGCAAGTCGTCTCGCGCGGTTTACTGCGCTCCATCAACCGGATGGAGTCAGCACCGTGCCTCAAGTCCCCCCTCACCTTCCTGGCGGCCGTGCCGTTGCGTGGCCTTCCGTCGCCGTTATCTCTTGGCTCCGTGATCGCGTAGTTGCCTCAGGCGGCGATCCCGGCGTGATTCCAGACGAGCCGGCGGCGATGTGGCGTATCCCTGAAGTCGAGCGTCGCACCGGCTTGTCGCGGGCGACCGTCTATCGCATGGCCGGCGCTGGCGAGTTCCCGAAGCCGGTGCGCCTGTCGGTCCGCCCCTCGGAGGCGCACGCCGCCTAACTTCACCTGCAGACGCGAAAGGCGCGCCCCTACCACGGAAACGCGCCTCTCGCTGAGGACTCTCAATGCGAATCATAACGCCCGTCGTCCCTTCTCGCCCGCGTCTTGCGCGTTTTCTCGGCCGGCGCGTTTGCCGCTCCTGTGGCTCGCACATCCCCTGCGATTGCGCCCGATGGGCGCGCGCTCTGCGCGGCATCGCCGCGGCAGCCGATGCGCTGCGGGAGTGTCCGCGATGAGCACTCACCTCGACCAATTCCGCGCGGCGATGGAGCGTGCCGGTATTGAGCCGCCAGCCGCAATTCTCGATGACGGCGAGCTGCACCGATTCCCCACCAGCGGAAGAGCCGGCGACGATAGCGGCTGGTACCTCTTGCACAGCGATGGCATCCCGGCCGGCAAATTTGGGAACTGGCGCACGGGAGTAAGTCACGCATTCCGCGCGGACGTTGGACGCGAGCTGACGCGCGAGGAACTCGAAGCGCAGCGCGAGCGCCTGGCACGCATTCAGGCTGACCGCGAAGCCGAGCGACAACGGGAGCACGCGGCGAACGCCAAGCGGGCGCGCGAGATCTGGGAGAGCGCCGAGCCGGCGAGCGATGACCACCCATACCTCAAGCGTAAAGGGGTGAAGTCGCACGGGCTGCGGCTGCACAAGGGCGCGCTCGTGGTGCCCATGCGGATCGACGGCACGCTCTGGTCGCTGCAGTTCATCAACGAGGCGGGCGCCAAGCTGTTCCTATCCGGTGGGCGCACTGGCGGCTGCTACCACGCAATCGGCGCGCGCACGCCAACGCTATGCATCTGCGAAGGATACGCAACGGGCGCAAGCATCCATGAGGCGACGGGGCATGCGGTGGCGATCGCGTTCTCGGCGTCGAATCTCCGGCCCGTGGCTGAAGGGCTGCAGGCGAAGCATCCCGACATTCAAATCATCATTGCGGGCGACCACGACGCAAGTGGCGTCGGCCAGCGCGCGGCCCTCGAGACGGCGCAGGCGGTCGGCGGCGCGGCAGCAATTCCGAAAGGGGAAGGTATGGACTGGAACGACGTTGCGGCGGCTGAGGGGCTCGAGGCGGTACGCGCGGCGATTGAGGCGGCACACCAGGCGAGCGTAGAAGGCGGCGAGCCACCGGACGCGCGCATGGAGGGCGCGCCCGCCGATGGGCCCGCGCCGTGGCCCGCCACGCTCGATGAAGCCGCCTTTCACGGCCTCCTCGGCGAAATCGTGCGATTGATCGAGCCGCAGACCGAAGCCGACCCGATGGCGATCCTGCTGCAAGCGCTCGTTGCCTTCGGGGCCACCGTCGGGCGCGGGCCGCATGTCAGAGTCGAGGGAGATCAACATCACCCGGCGCTGTTTGCGGTCATCGTTGGGGAGTCGGCGAAGGCCCGTAAAGGCACCTCGGCCGGCCGTGTGAAGGAGATCTTCGCCCGGTCGAAGTTCTGGCCCGGCACCGTCGAGGGCCTCTCAAGCGGCGAAGGGCTCAAGTACCACGTGCGCGATGCGCGCGAGGAGGAGCAGTTCGACAAAAGGAGCAAGAAAACTGAGGCCGTGCTCGTCGACCCCGGCGTGACCGACAAGCGGCTGCTGGTCGTGGAATCAGAGTTCGCGCAGGCGCTCAGACAGACGGCCCGCAGTGGCAACACGCTCTCGGCCACGGTGAGAAGTGCATGGGACACGGGCGATCTGCGAACGCTGACCAAGTGCGATCCGATTGTGGCGACTGGCGCGCACATCTGCATCATCGGCCACATCACGATCCCCGAGCTGCGCGCCGAGCTCACCGCGACCGACACGGCCAACGGGTTCGCCAATCGGTTCCTGTTTGCACTGGTGAAGCGCTCGAAGCTGCTGCCCTTCGGCGGCGAGCCGATCGAACGCGGGGTTCTCGAGGCGCTCGGGCAGCGAATCGACGCGGCCGTGGAGTACGCCCGGCATCTGTTCGTAATTGATATGAGCGACGCGGCCCGGGCCATCTGGAGCGGTGTATACGCCGAGCTGTCGCAGGGGCGCCCCGGATTGCTGGGCGCGGTTACGGCGCGGTCTGAGGCGCAGGCGCTTCGCCTGGCGCTCATCTACGCCCTAGCCGACCGATCGGCCCAGATAGATGCGCCCCACCTGCTCGCGGCGCTCGCCATTCTTCAGTACGTCCAGGCATCCGCGCACTACATCTTCGGCGATTCACTCGGTGACCCGGTGGCCGATGAGTTGTTGACCGCGCTACGGCGGCGCGGCGATGGCGGCATGACACGCACGGACATCCGGGACCTGTTCGGCAAGAACCAACGCGCCGAGCGCCTCAATGCAGCGCTCGAGCTGCTGTCGTCCCGCGGGCTGGCTCGCAAGTCCGATGTGCGCACTGGCGGCCGGCCAAGTGAGGTATGGAGAGCTACGACAAAAACGACAAATACGACAAAAGGGGGTGCACAGTGAGCACGCCACGGACTTTGGTCGTATCGGTCGTTTATGTCGTACCCCGCTCGCGTAACTCGGAGGCTCTATGTCGGACCTGATGCGGCTCGCGCGAGCGGCCTGCGCAGACAGCGGAGCATCCCCGGTGCAGCAGACGGCGCTCCCGGGATGCCCAGCCGATGGTGTTGCCGGCGCTACGACAAAAGGGAGGAAAACGACCAAAGGTGCCCCCGACGCGCCCGTGGGCATGGCCCGCTGCTCGGCGTGCGCGCACTTCCAGACGCGGCCCGGCGAAACCCCTGATGGTTGGTGCACCCGGCATGAGGTCGAGACATGGGCCGCGCCCCTGTTCCAGTGCGGCGCCTACCGGCCCGCGGACGCGGCCCTCGTCGCCCTGGCGCGGCGGCGCGCGGCGGTAGTCAAGCAACTGCAGGCAGAGCCGGCGCTGCGGTACGCATTCGATGTGCAGGGCGCTTCCCCGATCGTGCCTGCGAGCGGCCCGGTCTCGGCCTCATG
>JAKCDC010000118.1 GCA_021838635.1 Pseudomonadota bacterium | reverse complement strand
ACCTTGGCGCAGCTGGATTTGAGGATGTCGACCACCGCCCAGCTGTTCGTCGTCGCCTCCAGTGCCACCGCGCAATCGGCGCCGAGGTGCTCATGGGCGAACTGCGACAAAGACGCGGCCGTCAGCTCAAAGCGCATCGACCTGAGGCGCTTTCCAAAATCAGCCCTGTCGTGCTTGCGAGAAGCAGCCCCCCCCCCCCCCTGGCCTGTCGTGTTACAGGGGCGATGAAAGTGTCTGGTTGGTTACGCGTTGGACCGGTAGTCGGCGGCTAGGGGAGCTTCTTCCGTCGCCATCAGACTGGGGTGTGGGGAAAGACCGGTGATGGCGAGAGAAGGTCGGGGGCAAGCAGGAGCAGGCGTTCCTGCTCAGTCAGCGGCACTGCTGCGCCGGTACGGTCGCGCGGATGGCCGGGTCGGAGCCGCCCAAGAGGTATTGATCTTCTACCCACTTTGAGCGCACGAACGGCGCCATGGCGTGACGGGTCCGTCCCGGGGGGTAGCCATGCAGTGCCGGCGGTGTGCAGCCTGCGGGGCGAGTTTTCGGCCGCGCCCGCAAATTCCCGAGCAGCGATTCTGTGGTCAGCCGGACTGCCAGCATGAACGCCGGCGGCGGTGGAAGCGCGGCAAGCGCCAGACGGATGCGGATTACCGCGAGAACCAGGCCCGTGCGCAGCGCGCCTGGAGCGAGCGCCACCGCGAGTACTGGCGCGAGTACCGACGCCAACATCCCCGATACAGTGAACGCAACCGCCAGCAGCAGCGGGTGCGCAATGCGCGTCGAGGTGCCCGGGAGGGTTCAGGCGTGATTGCAAAGAGGAACGCGTCGGAGGCGATCGGCCCTGAGTTTTCCGGCACTTACGTGCTCACGCCTGTGGCGGAAGAGCCGATTGCAAAGAGGAACGCGTGGACGGTGAAAATCACTGCGATATCAAGGGACTTGCCGCCGAGGGGATGATTGCAAAGAGAGTACTCGATAGGCGTTGCGGGGCAGCGCTCGTATCGTGGGATGCATGGCCGGGATATCCGATCCACGAGGGGCTCTGCAGGTGGAGCTGCATCAACTGACGCTGCGCTACGAGCATTTGCGCAAGCGCCACCCCCGGCAAGAGCGGGCGCTGCTGAGTTCGCTGTCGGAGAGCGAGCAGCTGTTGCCGATTGTGGTGGTGAGCGAGGCCGAGCGGTTTGTACTGATCGACGGCTACAAGCGCGTGCGAGCGCTGAAGCGTCTGGCGCGCGATACGGTGCGGGCCACGTGTTGGCAGGTCGCGGAGGTCGAGGCGCTTTTATTGGAGCGAGGCCTGCGCCGGGGGACCGAGGATGCACTGGACCAAGCCTGGTTGATGGCGGAGTTACAGGAACGATTTCACTGCTCGATGGACGAGCTCGCGCGGCGTTTTGAACACAGCAAAAGCTGGGTCAGCCGGCGATTAGCACTGTTGCAGGTCCTGCCGGCAACCATCCAGGAGCAGGTGCGCGTGGGCACCGTGAGCGCCCACGCGGCCATGAAGTATTTGGTGCCGTTGGCGCGCGCCAACGCAGCTGCCGTGCAGCAGCTGGCGGCGGCTCTCACAGCGCTGAAGCCGACGACGCGGGAAGTGGGGGCGCTGTATGGCGGCTGGCAATCCGGCACACAACGCACGCGTGAGCTGATCCTGCATAGCCCGCAGATCTATCTGCAGGCGCAGGCGGCGCGGACCCCCGCGCCGCCCTCGGCTACACAACGCTTTCTGCAGGATCTGGGCGCGCTCGCAGGGATCGCGCGGCGTGCCCACGGTGCGCTCGAGGGGGGACTGCTGCAACAGCTGCTCGAGAGCGAGCGGCTCGAGGTGAAGGAGGCGTTCGCGCGCGCGAACACCGAGCTGCAACGACTCATCCACCGTGTAGAACTGGAGGGCGCAGCATGTTAGATGAAGCCACGCGGACTGCGATCTTAAAGCTCCACGAACAAGGCCACGGCACTCGCAAGATCGCCCACGCCCTGGACGTGGCGCGCGCCACGGTCCGCCAGGTAATCGACAGCGGTTCAGCGGCGGTCCCGCCATTGGTACGCGCGGAGCTCGCCGAAGCCTACCGGGAGCAGATCCTCGAGCTCTACGCCCGGTACGAAGGACATCTCGGTCGGGTGCACGAAGCGCTCGGCCGAGCGGGAGCGGCGCTCTCGTATCCGGCCCTCACCGCCTTTTGCCGCCGACACGGCATCGGGACCGCCCCGCCGGCGCCTGCGGGGCGGTACCTGTTTACCCGGGGGCAGGAGATGCAGCACGACACGAGCCCCCACCGGGCGAAGATCGGCGAGGTCGTGACTGCGGTACAGACGGCATCCGTCGTCTTATGCTTCTCGCGGCTGATCTTCTTCCAGCACTACCCGCGCTTCACGCGCTTTGAGTGCAAAGCCTTTCTCGCCCAGGCCATCGCCTACTTCGGTGGGAGCGCGGCGACCTGCATGATCGACAACACCCATGTCGTGGTCGCTTCCGGCACGGGAGCGAGCATGATCCCGGCCCCCGAGATGCTCGCCTTAGATCGG
>JAKCDC010000066.1 GCA_021838635.1 Pseudomonadota bacterium | reverse complement strand
CGCCGCGCGCTGACCAGCAGCGGGAACTCGCTGCCATCGCGGCGCAGACCGACGGTCTCGTACTCACTCGGCGCATCGCCGCCATCGCCGCGGCGCTCGATGATCTGGCGCACCGCCGCGCGCGCCCGCGGTGCGATGCGCTCCAGGTAGGGTATCGCCAGGGTCGCCTCCGCCGTACCGTAGCCGAACATCTCTACATAACGTGCGTTGGCATCGACTGTCACGCCATCGTGACTGAATGAGATGCCGACCGGTGACTGCTCGAACAGCGCGCGCAGCCGCAGCTCGCTCTCGCGCAGACGTGTCTCGGCCTGTTTGCGCCCCGTCACGTCGCGCGAGGAGTTGAACAGTACCGGGGTGTCCTCAAGATGCATCGCCACCGAGCTGACCTCGACGTCGATGACGGTGCCGTCGCTGCGCCGGTGGCAGGTCTCGAGCACCCGCCGGCGCGGCGCCTGGAACCGATCGCGCAAGATGTCCGCGAGCTGCTCGGGCGTGAACAGAGCATCCCACTGCGACACGTGCATGCCGATCACCTGCTCGCGCCGATAACCGAGCATCTCGCAGAACGAGTCGCTCGCCTCGATCACATAGCCCTCGGAATTGAGGAGGTGGATGCCGTCGCTGGCGTTGCGCAGGATGGCGAGATTCTTGTCGCTCTCGCGCCGCAGCGCCGTCTCCATGCGCTTGCGCTCGGTGACATCGACAAGACAGGCAATGAGCGTCGAGAGCCGCCCACCGGCATCGCGCTGCAGCGACACGGCGCAGTCGGTCACGTGCGGCATGCCGCTCTTGTCGCGCAGATGCCACTCCAGACGTTGCTCCTCGAGCGCCCCGGCGCACAGCGCCGCGAAGCGCTCGGGGGTGTGCGCCGGCTGGGTCGCATCACTCAACTGCTCGACCGTCTTGCCGATCAGTTCGCTCGCCTCGTAGCCGCTGAGTGCGCAGGCCACCGCGTTCGACTGGACGATGCGCCCGCTGCCCGCCTCGACCGCCAGCATCGCCGCCGGGGCGCGCTCAAACAGCACCCGATAGCGCTGCTCGGACTGCTGCAGCGCATGCTGGCGCTCCCACGTGAGCGCCGCGCTCATCGCCGCGACCATCAGCAGAAAGCCGAGCGGACCGGGCTCGACGCCCCGCAAGAGCGCCAGGCGCATCAACAGCCCGAGAACCGCCAGCGGCACGAAGCACGCCTGCGCGATGAACAGCCACAGCGCCCCCGGGGTGCGGGTGCGGCGGTAGTGCCGCCACAGCGCCGTGAGCGCATAGCCCATCACGCCATAGAGCAGCAGCACACCGAGGAGCGTCGGCAGGCCGCTCTGCCCGGTGCCGCGCGTGAGCATCTCGCCCCAGGGCAGGCGCAGCATGGCGATCCCGTTGAAGCGCCGGTATTGGATGCCGTACGGCAGGCGCTGGTTGGCGGCGATCAGCAGCGCGCACGCCGCCCCGTAGGCGCCGAGCAGCACCCGGGCGCGCCGCCCGTGATGACCGACGTAGAGCGCCACGAACAGCGCGACCGCCCAGGTGGCCACGATGTTGCAGTCGATGTTGAGTTTCAGCGCGCGCAGGAACTGCGCGTCATTCACGGCCTGCAGGCTCTGGGCGCTGAAGATCGCCGCGAGCGCGCCGGACAGCCCCATGAGGGAGAAGGCGAGCAGCGCCCCTCGGCCCGGGCGGCGGGTCGCGGCGGCCGCCAGGATGTGCAGCATGGCGCAGACGATTGCGCCCGCCAGCATGTACAGCGTGGGTACCACGAGCGCGATCACCACGACATGTTTTCCCGGCCCGCATCAGCTTGTGCCGAGGATGATCATCCGATCCGGTCTGCATCGGCGGTGTGTCCGATGTCACAGGATCGACATTGGCGCGGCGCCGGCGCTGCACGGCGCGCCCGTGCACCAGATCGCGACCCGATGGGAGCGGGCCGCCGGCGGCCCGACAGCTCTGCCGGGGCCGCGCAGCGCGGCCCCGGCAGGCGAGCGGCACAGGCGCTCGGATCAGTGCGCGCTGAGCGGCACTGCGGCACTGCGGTAGTGGACCGGCCAGCGGGCCGAGTGCTGCCAGGCCGGCAGGCGGATGCGCACCGACTGCACCAGGTGCTCGGCGGAATCCCCGAGCCACAGCTGATACGTACCGGCCGCGCGGACCCAGCGGTGATCCTGAGTGTCATACCGCGCGAGCAGACGCGGATCGACGCTCACCGTCAGCGTGCGCGAGGCCCCCGGGGCGAGCCGCACCTTGCGCCAGCCGGCGAGCCGGCGTGGCACTGAGCCTTTCACCGGCGCGACGTATACCTGCGGTACCGCGGCGCCGACGCGATGGCCGACGTTGCGCACCGTGAAGTGCACGACCAGACGGCCGTGCCGCAGGGCCGCCTGCAGCCCCTGGTAGGCAAAGCGCGTGTAGGACAACCCGAACCCGAACGGGAACAGCGGCTTCAGATGCTTCAGCAGATACCAGCGGTAGCCGACCGCTGCACCCTGGCGGCGGTAGTCGACCTTAAACGGCTTGCCGAGCGGCAGACCCGCGCCCGGCAGATGGGGGAAGGCGAGCTCGGCGACGGAAGCCGGGAAGGTGACCGGCAGATGGCCGGACGGATCGACCGCACCGAAGAGCACCCGCGCGATCGACGTGCCGCCCCCGGTGCCCGGGAACCAGGTCTCCAGTACACCGGCGACCTGCCCGAGCCAGGGCATCAGCACCGGCCCGCCGCTCTCGATCACCACCACGGTGTGCGGATTGGCGCGGGCCACGGCGGCCACCAGCCGGTTCTGCCTGCGCAGGTGCAGCGGCACATCGATACTCTCCGCCGCCCACTGCGTCTCGAACACCACCACGCGATCGGCCCACTTCGCCACCTGCAGGGCGTGCGCGAGGTTGCGGCCCGAGGCATAGCGGAACCGTGCCTGCGGCGCCTCGCCCATCATCGCCCCGAGCGGGGCCGACGGCAGATACACCTCGGGGCCGGGGAAGTTCTTCGGTCCGAGGCCGCGCACGGCGCTGCCGCCGACCGGAAAGACCGTGGAGGAACCCCCGCCGTCGATCACGCCGCGGTCGGCATAGCCACCGATCACCGCGATCCGGTGCACCGTGCTCGAGAGCGGCAGTATGGCCCCGGCGTTCTTCAGCAGCACGATGCCCTGCTCCTCGTCCGCCTCGGCCACCGCCTTGTCGGCCGTGAAGTTGATGTGCGCCTTGCGCTGGATCGGATGATCGACCACCCCGACGGCGAACATCGAGCGCAGGATGCGCAGATCCATCTCATCGAGCACGCGCTCGGGCACCCGGCCGTCCTTCACGGCCCGTGCCAGCGCCGGCCCGTAGTACGGGGTGTGATCGAACACCGTGGAGGCCGAGTCCTGATCAAGCCCGGCGAGCGCCGAACGCACCGTGCTGTGCGCGGCGCCCCAGTCGCTCATCACGTAGCCGCGAAAACCCCAGTCGCCGTCGAGCACATGGTGCAGCAGCCAGGAGTTCTGGCAGTTGTAGTGCCCGCGCGTGCGGTTGTAGGCGCACATCAGCGCCCCGGGATGCCCGCGCTCGATGGCCAGCTCGAAGCCGAGCAGGTCCGACTCGCGAGCCGCGGCGCGCCCGATCTGCGCGTCGTACACCGTGCGGCCGGTTTCCTGGTCGTTCATGGCGAAGTGCTTGAGCACCGCGATGACGTGCTGAGACTGGATGCCGCGGATCTCCGCCCCGGCGATCACGCCGGTGAGCAGCGGATCCTCGCTCACGTATTCGAAATCGCGCCCGCCGCGCACCTCGCGGACCAGGTCCGCCCCAGGGCCGAGCAGCACGTTGAACCCCGAGGCGCGCGCCTCGGCGCCGATCATCGCCCCGCCGCGCTCGGCGAGGCGGGGATTCCAGCTCGCCGCAGTCGCCAGCCCCGAGGGCAGCGAGGTGCGCTGGCGGAACACGTCACTGGAGGCACGCTGCGTGGCGACCCCGAGTCCCGCATCACTCTCCCACTGCGGCGGGATCCCAAGCCGCGGCACGCCCGGCACATAGCCAGCCGAGCCCATGCGCACCGCGCGCGGTGGCTGGTAGGTGGTGCCCGGCATGACCGAGCCGAAGTAGCCGAACACCAGGCGCAGCTTCTCGCGCTGCGTCATGGCGCGCACCGCGAGCGCGGCACGCTCATCGGGCGAGCGCTTCGGGTTCAGCCACGGTCGCGCGCTGCCCGCCCACGCGCTGTGCGCCGCTAGCGCACCCAGCAGCAGCACTGCGGGCGCAAAGGATCCCCTGATTCGATGCATCACTGTTTGAACTCCAGAGAACCCCCGGGCGCTCGGGGCCTCGCTCGATTCGAGCGACGCAGCACGCCGCTCGCGGATTTCCCCCCGATATGAACGCCCCCCGGCGCTGCTTGCACCGTGCGGCGGGTCGGACGGCGCGCCCCGCAGGACCTCTCCGAGACCGGGCCGCACAGCGCAACCCGGCACGGCTGGAAACGTTTCCAACCCAACCTAAGTATCGTGCACGGCCGCCGCACTGTCAATCCGCGGGCCGGCACGGCGCCGGACCCGACTCGACAACCGAGCGGAAGATGTTATTCACTGCACGGATCGCGCGCCGCACCGGCACGCATCGCGAGGTCCTTGGCGTTGAGTTTCACCGATGGGGCCGTGGTCGCCGCCTACCTTGCCTGCGTGCTCGTGATCGGCCTCACCGGCTCGCGCCGCCGTGTCTCGAGCAGCGAGTTCTTCCTCGCCTCGCAACGCGCCTCCTGGCCGGTGATCGGTCTGGCGGTGATCGGCTCAAACTTCTCCCCGAGCGCCCTGATCGGCATCACCGGCTCGGCGTTCGCGCTCGGCATCTCGGTGTACAACTACGACTGGGTGGCGACGGTGACGCTGGTGGTGTTTGCCCTGTGGCTGCTGCCGCTGCTGCTCGCCGAGCGCATCTATACCGTGCCGGAGTACTTCGAGCGGCGCTTCGATCGGCGCGCGCGCGTGTGGCTCGCGGGGCTCTCGATCCTGCTCTACATCCTGCTCGATGCGGCCGGCTCGCTCTACTGTGCCGCGCTGGTCGTGCACGCACTGCTGCCGCAACTGTCGTTCATCGCCACGGTGCCCCCGCTGGCGCTGTTCGCCACCCTCTACGCCCTCACCGGCGGACTGCGCGCAGTGATGCGCACTCAGGCGCTGCAAGGGGTGGTGATGATCGCAACGGCGGGCCTGCTCGCCGGCTACGCCCTGCACGCCGCCGGCGGCTGGCATGCGCTGCTTGCCGCCAATCCTGCGCAGAACCTGCATCTGGTGCTGCCAGCCAGTAACCCGTACATGCCCTGGACCGGACTGCTCTTCGGGATGCCGGTGCTCGCACTCTATTATTGGTGCACCAATCAGGCCGTCGTGCAGCGCACGCTCGCCGCCCGCTCGGTGGCCGACGGGCAGCGCGGCGCGCTGCTCACCGGAGCGCTGAAGCTCACCTCGCTCGTGCTCATCGTCGCCCCCGGGCTCGCCGGCCGGGCGCTGTTCACGCATCTGCACCGCGATGATGACGTGTACATCCGTCTGGCGCTGACGCTCCTGCCGCCCGGGGTGCTCGGGGTGTTCCTGGCCGCCTTCCTCGGCGCGCTGATGGCCTCACTGTCGGCGACCTACAACAGCGCCGCCACCGTGCTCTCGATCGACTTCATCCGCCGCGCCCGCCCGCACCTCGATGAGCGCAGTACGGTGCGCACCGCCCGCATCGCCACCGCGCTCGCCATGCTGGTCTCGGCCGCCTGGGTGCCGCAGATCGCGCGGTTCCCCTCGCTCTGGCAGTACCTGCAGGCGGTGCTCGCCTACTTCACCCCGCCGGTGGCCGCCGTGTTCCTCGCCGGTGTGCTCTGGCCGCGCGCCAATGCCAGCGGCGCCTTCGCCGGCCTGATCGCCGGCACCGCCCTCGGCGCCCTGCTGTACGCACTGGCCATCCTCGGCATCGCGCACGTGCAGTTCCTCAACGTCGCCGGACTTGACTTCGCCGTCTCGCTCGCCGCGCTCGTACTGACGAGCCTTGTGCGTCCCGGCGTCGTGGCCGCAACGCGCACCGAGCGGGCCGCCACCCCGCGCGGCGTGCTCATCGCCGGGGCCGGACTGCTCGTGCTCACCGCAGCGATCGTCGCCACCTTCTGGTAAGCCGCGCCGCCGTCCCTGGCGGCGCCGCTGCACTCAGTAGTGGAACTGGTAGCGCAGCTGGGCGTAGATCTGGAACGGATTGTTCCAATGCACCCCGCCGAAGGTCAGGCTGTTGTCGGTCATCAGATGCTTGTTGGTGAGATTCAGTGCCGTCACCGAGACCTGCAGGGCGCGCGTGAAGTTGCGCCCCACCGTCAGGTCGATCACCGTGTAGCTCGGCAGGTGACTCGGCTGATAGCTCGGCGGGCCGGCAAAGCCGTTTGCCAGACCCGAGTTGACCGAGACGTTCGTGCCGACGAAGTAGTGCTCGGGCAAATCGACGTTGTAGCCGACGTTCAGCGTGTTGCGCTGATCGTGATCGAGCGAGACGTAATTGCCGCAGGCGGTGCCGGTGACCAGCAGTCCGCCGCTGATCGACCCGAAGCACTGCGCGGTCTGGTTCGAGTACGCCAGGTGCACCTGACCGTAGCGCCAGAACGGCGGGGAGCTCACGGTGAGCTCGCTGCCGCGGATGAGCGCGCCCTGATCGGTGACCGGCAGGTAGATGTCGGAGCTGCCGATCGGGTTGTGGTCAAAGAAGTTCTTCGCCTGGGTGACGAAGTAGTCCGCCTGGATGCTCCAGCCCTTCACCGGGATGGTCACCCCGAACTGGCGCTCCCGGTCGCGCTCCCCGTGCAACGGCAGGAACTGACTCGACTGGGTCGAGGCGTAGGTCGCGATGTTGCCCGAGAGCGACTCCAGCGGCGGTGGCTGGTAGTACTTGCCCCAGAACCCGCTTAAGACCCAGTTGAGCACCGGCAGACGCACCGTCATGCCGTAGCGCGGGTCGGTGGCGTTCTCGGTGACCAGCCCGGCGAAGTGCGACTCGCGCACCCCCACCGACAGGTGCACCCAGTGCGACACGTCATAGGTGTCCTGCACCCACGCATCGATCAGCTCACCGGTCGGGTTCTGCAGCTCCTGCAGCGGCGCGGGGCTGCCGCCGGCGAAGGCAAGGTTGAAGTCGGCGTGATCCTGCTGCGAAAACCCGTACACCCCCACGTCCACGTGGTTGTGGCTGAAGTGCATGCGCAGGTTTTCCTCACCACCTTCGTACTGGGAGCTGTGGTGAAAAGTGGTGATGACCGGGAAGTCGCTCGGCGCGCCGTCGTACGCGGCGCGCTCGAAGTGGTACATCAGCGAGCTGGTGAGCACGATGTCGTTGGAGAAGGTATGCACCCAGGAGAGCAGCGCGAAGTTGTCCGCCTCCTTCTGCGTATCGCCGCGCTGCCCGACGCACTGCGGGTCGTTCGGCAGCGGCGTGATGCAGTTGGGGATCTGGTAGGTGTCCTGGCGCAGCTGCGCAACGAAACGCAGCTCATTGTGGGTACTGGGGTTGTACTGCAGGTTGGTGAACAGTCCATAGCCCTGCGACTGGTCATGGATGACCTGGGCGACCGGAGTCTGCAGGCCGAGATTGCTGCGATTACCCTCGGCGCTGACGTAGTAGGCGAAATTGCCTTTATGGCTCGCCGCGCTGAGATAGTCGTCCGTCTGACCGAAATTACCCGCCGAGACCGACAGCAAGCCCTGGTTGTGCACCCCGAAGCCGGTCTTGGGGATGACGTTGAACACCCCGTAGGTCCGATCGCCCTCATCGGCGTTGTAGCTGCCGCGCTCGACGCCGAGCGTCTGGATGTCCTGCGGATCGATCGCCGGCCCCAGGCTCTCGGCGATATTGGTGTTCGGGATCTCCACCCCGTCGATCAGCCAATCGGTCTGGTGACCCCCGCGGATGTGCAGCATGTCGTGCGCCTCGTAGGCGCCCGGCACGTAATCGGTGATCATCGAGAGGCTGTTGGCGTTGATCGCCCCCGGCGTGGCGAGAATGTCCTGCTGGCTGACCAGCGTGATGGGGGTCACCGAGGCCACCACCGGCACGGAGTTGCCGTGCACCACCACCCGCCGGAAGGTCGAGACCGGTAGCAGGTGCAGCGTCGGGGTGGGGAAGTAGCCGGCCTCCACGGTGACCGGCTCGCTCTGAGACTCGAAGCCCTTGCGGCGCACGGTGACTCGGTACGTGCCGATCGACACGGTTGGAAAATCGAACCGGCCGCGCGCATCGGTCCGTGTGGTCTGCACACTGCCGGAGGCGGCCGAGCGCAGCGTCACCCGCACGCCGGCCATGGGCTGGCCGTGCGCGCCTTCGACCTTGCCACGCACACCGCCATAGGAGGCCGCCCAGGCGCTCCCCGGCATCATCCCGAGCGCCGCGAGCACGCCGAGTCCGGCGGCGGCCATTGAATGAGAGCGAAGCCCGCGGCGCACGCGCACCGAGCGGCTCGATGAAGGGTCAATCACAGTGAGTCTCCCGCGGCGCCGCCGTCAGCGCGGGCCGCCATCTGAATTGCAATCACGGGACGCCGCGCCGCGATGCCCGCGCAGAGCATCGAGGGAGGCGAGATCGGACCGATCAGACGGGAGTCGGGGGGGCACGCGCCTGGGGCGTGTACGCGAGCGGAACGCTGAGGCTAGCGGCCGGCTCCGGCTCGCTGAGTGCGACCGCGTATGGGGTCCGCAGCGTGAGCCCGGTGAGCACATAGGCGGGCGCCGGCGTGGTGCCATTGCAGAACGTGCAGTGGCTGGCGGTGCGCTGTGCGGGCGCGCCCGAGCGCGCTCCCCCGTGGGCAAAGAAGCCGGCGGGGAAGCCCTGGTGGCAGATCTCGATACCCAGCGAGTGCGCGGCCGGATCGAACCCGAGCGGCACCAGTGCGCGCAATCCAAAGGCGATGAGCGCGAGCCATCCGGCCCAGCCGGTCAGCCCCCGCCGCGGCACACGCCGCGCCATCCGGCGCCATCGACTGTTGTAGGGTGCTCCGCTCACTGACTCGTACTGACCGTGCCTGCCCCCATAGGGCCCGGCGGCATTGTATGACAACGGTCAGGATCGCGGGATCACCTGCGCCGCGGGGGGCGGCGAACCGAGCGCGCCGCGCGCCGGAGCGTTGTCCGGGACGCGCGGCGGGCACGATCCGTTCAGAACGAATAGCCGACCGAAACCACCACGGCGTTGGGCCAGAAGTGCACCTTGGAGCTGCGCAACACCCCGGCGGTATCGGTGGTGAGCTGGCTGTTGACCTGCGCCACCGAGTAGGAGGCCACGATGTGCCAGCGGGTGTTCAAGCGGTACTTGAAGCCCGCGGTGACCGCCGGACCCACCGAGGACGGCAGCGAAATCGAGGTCGGCCCGCCGCTGACGGCCGCCCCCGCGGCGGTAACCTGCCGGTCGTAGAAGTACGTGTAGTTCACCCCGACGCCGACGAACGGCCGCCAGCGCGAGTCCGGGGCAAAGAAGTTGTACTCCAGCAGCGCCGTCGGGGACAGCCAGCGGATGTCGGCGATGGTTTGGCCGTTGTACGGCACGGACCCCACGGCCGCAGGCCCCTTGGCCACCGCATGCGTCAGCGGCGGCCAGCCGAAGGCGAACTCCACGGCGAAGTGGTTCGAGAGCGTGCGCACGTAGCCGAGGTAGAGCGTCGTGGTGCTGTTGACGCTCGTGTTCAACCCCGGCACGGTGTACGGGCCGGTGATGTCACTGGCACTGGAGTCGAATTGAACGAAGTACCCGCCGATGCGGATGTCATTCGGGTGGGCATTGTCGGCATGCGCCCCGGTGGCGGCCGCAAGGGCGAGAGCGGTGCCGAGCGCGAGTGTTGCGATCTTGTACTGCATGGTCGTCTCTCGTGTCAGGGCCTAGGGAACTTGCGCGAAGAAGTCACGCGCAGCCACCATACAGAACGGCGCCTCGGTCGCGTGGTAGGACTCGATCGCGACACTCGGCCCCTCGGCGGCGACCATGGCGGCATACGTGCTCTGGAACGCGCTCTGCAGGGGCGCAAACGCCCCGCCCGGCGGGCCGTTCAGATCGAGCACCTGCACCAACCCGGCCGCGACCAGCGGACTCCACTCCGCGGCCATCACCCCGGTGTTCACCTGGAAGAACACCGTCGGGTCCTGATCCCCGCCGCACATCAGCATCGGCTCCTTCGGCGACCAGCCGCCGTTGCGCATGTCGTTGAGCTTGAAGTCCTGACGCAGTCCGACTGCCGGCTGCGCCGCGAGCGCCACGTCGTTGGCGGTGAGCGTTCCGCCATTGAGCAGCGTCATCTCCGCCTGGTCCGGATTGGTGAGCGCGTCGGCGGCGTACTCGGCCCGGAACGTGTTGTTCACCAGCGAAGGACTGCCGAACCCGGCATCGAACAGCGCCGCCTGTGCAGCGCTGTACGGCGGACTCGTCGGCGCCGCCAGCAGCTGATCGAGCTGGGTGTTGCCGGTCACCGGGGTGGTGCTGTCGAACAGCGCCGCCTCGGGCAGCTGGCCCGACTGGAACAGCTGAATGAGCGGACTCGGCGAGGGCAGCAGCGTGTCGATACCGGTCGCGTAGGTCGGGGTGTAGACGTCGGAGGTCGCCGTGTACACGTTGTTGTAGGCGTTCTGGTAACTCGTGGTCACGAGCGGCGCGAAGACCGTCGAACCGATGTCGACCTGGCCGAAGAAGATCGCATCGCCGAACGCCTCGAGCGCGTAGGGTCCGGAAGACGGCGCCGAGGCGGTCACCGTGTCACCGGCGGCCTGCATGGCCTTGACGGTGGCCATGGCGACGTAGCCGCCCTCGGAGTAGCCCGTCACGTAGAGCTGGCCGCTGTCGGTGGTACCCGGGGTGAACGTGTGCGGCAGTGCCGTGCGCGCTGCGGCGAGCGCATCCATCATGTCCTCGGCATTGGCTGCCGCGTTGACGTACGGATGGTAGCCGAGGTTCGAGATGTCGTAGCCGGCGTAGTTCGGCGCCACCACGATGTCACCCTGCGCAGCGAACACCGCGGCGATCATCGCCGACTCGCTATAGGCGGCGTTGTTCGGATCGGTGATGTCAGCGATGTTGTACGTCGATACCGTCGTCGTGCCGTGAGCGTACAGCACGATCGGCCGCGGCCCGGAGCACTGCGCGCCGGAGCCGGTCGGCACCATGAGCGCGCCGGAAACCTCGGTCGGCTTGCCGTTCGGCGCCGTGGTCCAGTATTTAATGTAGTAGAAGTCCACGCCGCAGGCCGGCGTGCCCGCCAGCTGCAGCAGCTGCTGCCCCGACGTGCTGGCGCCGAGCTCGGCGGCGAAGGCCGATGCCGTCAGTGAGGCGACCCGCAGCGGCGGATCGACCGCCAGCGTGCCGGCTTGCGTCGAGGTGGCGACGGTCGCGGTCTTGCTGTTGCTCCCGCAGCCCGCCAGAGCGAGCACAGTGAGACCAGCGCAGACCAAGCCCCGAGTCTTCTTCAACATGCAGTCCCCCCCTGACTCGCCGGAAAATTAAAACAAGCGTTCGTTTGCGAGCCGTGAGGCGAGGATACCTGCTCGCGCAGGCGCTGGGTAGTCCCGCCCGCGGGTGTTGTAATTGAGCAACGAAGGCCGGACCTCCCGGTGCGATCCGCTCACCGAAGAGCGGATCGCACCGGGAAGCCGACTCAGTGTCCGGCCGGGGCGCTGAAGCCGTGATAGCGCAGCAGCGGACCGATCCGGGGATTGTGGCCGTAGAAGCTGCGGAACATCTTCCAATACCCTTCCGTGTGTCCGCGCGAGAGCAC
>JAKCDC010000065.1 GCA_021838635.1 Pseudomonadota bacterium | reverse complement strand
CGAATCGCAGCGCGCCGCCGGCGAGGTAATCCCAGATCACCTCCGTCGCGATCCAGCGTCTCCCGAGCATCTCCGCCATCAGTGGCACCGTCAGGGATCCACCAAAGGGATCGGCGATGAGATCGCCATCGGTAGACAAAAACTTGATGAAGAACTCAACGAGCTTCCCCGGAAACGGAGCGCCATGCACCGTGAGCCCAGAGGCCCGGGCATCTCGTTTGGTGTGACTTTAGCCGTCTGAAAGGAAAATCGCTCTATTTCGGGAGGTTATCGAGCATCTCGCCGAAAGCGTGGAGACATCGTGACAGTTTGGCCTCACCTTCTGGGGTAGGCATGAGATGTCCGCAGTCGGAGCACTGGTGGACTTTGACGCGTTCGACATTGATCTGCCGACCAGGGAGGGTGAGTGGATAGGTGGCGGAGCGGCGCTCGAGGTTGTGACTGCCGCACTGCTGGCAGGTTCGGGGCTTGGGCATGGGGAAAAGTATGGCGCGGAAGCGTTGTTCGCGCATCAGGTTTTTGCTCGAGGGGGAACGAGCGGGTGGCTGGTATCAGGCGGCCTTCTGCAACGGCATCGGTTCAGTGGGAGGGGAATTCCGTGCACCGAGAGCCTCATGTGCGAGCTGCATCACGTAGTGGAGGGGGTGGAGTTTTTGCAGCTGAGCGGTGCGGAAGTGACTGAGAAGGATGGCGTGGGTCTTGGCCCCGATCAGGGAGCGGTTTTGCTGACTGACTTTTCGGGTATGCACGGCCACGCGCATCTGCTGCTCGGCATGGTTGTTGTAGGGACTCACGTCGCAGTGATCGAGGAAGGTCAGCATCTCGGCGCGATGGCGGCGCAGCCGTTTGACAAGGCGCTTGGCGTGAGGGTCCGTCCAGGGGGTGGCGATGAGCTCATCGAGCCGTCGATGGAGCCTGTCCTTGCGCCGTTTGTAACGTTTCGCAGACAGTCTCCCACGGCGCTCCCCGAGACGCACCGCATCGCGCAGCAGACGAGCGAGTTTTTTGCGGAAGCGTCGCCAGGGCGGGCCAGTAGTGAGCTTGTCCACCTTCACGAGCTCGGTAAAGAGGTGAAAGTAGCACTTCTGCTTGGCGAGGGCCTCGAGGGCATTGTAGGCGCCCCAGAAGTCGGTAATGAGGATCCCGGGGAATACCGTTCCGAGGACGGCCTTGACCACCGCGGTGCCGCGGTGCCGGTCGATCAAGTAGTAGCAGCACTCGCGCGTGGCGAAGGCCCACAGCCAGTGGGTAATCCCATTGATCCGCCAGCCCGTCTCATCGGCATGCAGCACGGCGCTGGTGCGCACCTGCTGGCGGATCCCCTCGTAAGGGCCTTCCAGCAGCCGTGCGAGGTTCTTCCACGCCTGGGTCAGCCCGCCGGGACTGACGGTAAAGCCGAGCAGCGCCGAGGCGATTTTCACACAGTTGCCGACGCTGACGCCGATCGTGTAATGCAGCCAGGCGGTGAGCACGACAAAATTCAGCCCCAAGGCCGAGTGCGGCAAGGCCGCCGTGACCGGCGCCGTGACGATCTTGCCACAGGAGCCACACCAGTAGCCGTGGACCGTGTGTTCGGTGACCTCGGGGGTGACCGGGGGAATGTCTTCAACAATGCGCGTGTAGGAGCGGATGGGCTTGCCGAGCTGGGCCTGGCAATGAGGACATTCGCTCAGGCGGTGTTCCTCGTAATGATCGATATGATCCGGAGTGGGACGATGCTCGCCCGGGTGGCCGCGCTTGCGACCGGGCCTTCGCCTGCGTCCCCGGGCGGCAGGCTTGGTGTATACCGGGCGCATCCCCGAGGGGGTGGTGGGACTGTCGGGGGTGTGCTCGCCTTTCTTTTGCAGCCGCTCCCACTGTTCGGCTTTCTCACCCAGCTCAAGGATGGCGCAGATCGCCTCTTCGCGCGGCAGCTGAAGCAGCGCGATGGCCTGCTCGCGCCTCATAGGGATGGTGTGTTGAGGCTCGCCACGACAGCAGGGGAGTACTCGTGAGCCTCTACGGCCATCAACGCCGAGAGCACCGCCAGGCGCTCAGCCGGCGGCATCGCCGCATAGCGTCGGGCCCAGTTCTCGGCCTTGCGCTTGATCATCTGGCGGTGGGTGAAGTTGCGCCCCGCGTAGCGCGCCCAATGCGCCCGATCGGGGCGGAAGTTGAACCACAGCTTCTCGGTGCGCACACCGGCTTGGTTCATCACCTGAAGCTCCAGGGTCTGCCAGCCGGCCAGATGCTCATCGTAGAGCGCCGAGGGGTAGCCGGAGAGAATCACCTGACAGGGGAGCTTCTTCAGCAGACTCAGCAGCTCGAGGTGATCGTGCTCTTCGTACTCGAAGCGGTAGCGCCGATCCGAACTACGCGTCGCGTGCAGATACGGCGGATCGCAATACACAAGCTCCCGGCCCTGATAGGGATACTCGGCCAGGAAGCGGTGCGCGTGAGCGTGCACGAGTTCCACCGGATAAGGGCATTGGAATCTCTCCAAGACCCGCTCATTGAGCTCGATGCCGATGTTGCGCAGCGCGGGCGGCTTGCGCTGCATGATCGCCCCGCCCCCGAGATGGCTCTCGATGTAGGTGTCATGCGGCGGCATCAGGGCGATAATCGCCTGACACAACCCCGAGGTCGCCTTCGAGCCGAAATACGCGCCCATCGCTGCCGAACCCGCGTCCTCCCAAAGATGGGACGGCAGCATAGTTTCAGGTCCCTATGATGTCAAGCCCCGCGTCTTGAGCAGCTATACGGGTCAGTACTCGCCCAACGTCGGCCTCAGACGCCAGCGAATTCTTTCAGACCGCTAAAGTGACACCTATTTTTATCGTACTTAGTATTTCTCATAAAAATAGTATCCGGCACCAATTCCAAGCCCGGCCAAAGCACCAATGGCCGTGCCTACGCCGGGTTCAGCATAGCTACCGATCATAGATCCGGCGCCGGCTCCATCCAGCATGTATGACCAAACAGATCTGAGCGCCCCAGATACCTGATCAATCTCACGTTCTGTCATGACTCGCATAATCCCTTCTCCTCTTTGTGTGTCGATACAACTTAGAAAGAAGATACCCCACGGAACATATGAAAACTATCAGAACAGCAATCCTGTCATCTCGGGCCGCATGCTGTTTATCGAAAGCCTGAATAGCCCACGCACACAGCAGTATTAGCGCTCCGATAAAGAACCCGATAGATGAAGTTTTGGCGCGGACACTCTTCACTTGTACTTCTCCTCAACATGAAACGTGACGCTGCATGCGCTCGAGCAAATAGACTGCCCCAGCCATTCCTCACCAATCTCGGCGTGACGCAAACTTGTGGCGCTCGCACGACGAGGCTCATTCATTCTCCGATATTGGGTGCATCAAGTCTGACTTTGAAGGACCTTTTCCGAGTACGACCACGCGATCGGCGCTTGCGAGGGTCTCCGGCCGGTGCGCCAGCACCAGCCGCGTGATCTTCAGGCGTTTGATGAGCGTGTTGATCTCGCGCTCTCTCGCGACATCAAGATGGCTCGTCGCCTCATCGAGCACCAGGAACTGCGGTTTTCGATACAGTGCTCTTGCCAGCAGCACCCGCTGGCGCTGGCCTCCGGAGAGGCTCGAGCCCATGTCCCCGACGAGGGTCTGATAGCCCATGGGCAGGGCGGCGATCTCCTCGTGGATGCCGGCCAGGTGAGCCGCTGCCGCCACCCCTTGTGGCGTCGCCTCGGGATCGAAGAGGCTGATGTTGTCGGCAATCGAGCCGGCAAAGAGCTGATCGTCCTGCATCACCGCGCCCACGAGACTCCGGTAGTGCGCAAGGCCGAGCTTACGGATATCGATCCCGCCGAAGCGGATCTCCCCCTCGGTCGGCTCGAGCAGCCCCAGGATCAGCTTCGCGAGCGTCGTCTTGCCCGCCCCCGAGGGGGCCGCGATGGCGACGCTCTCCCCGGGCTCAACCGTGAGATTGAAGTGCTCGAGAACCCAGGGCTCGCCGTCGGCATAACGGAAGCTCAAATCGCGCACCTCGAGCCGGGTGCTTTCGATCTCATCGCCGTGAACGCCTTCAAGGTGAGTTTCCGGTTCGCTGAGGGCAATATCCGCCACGCGCTCGGCATGGAGCTCGAGCATGCGAAACTCGTTCCACCGGTCGATCAGCGCCGCGCCCCGGCGATGAAACTGATCCGCGTAGGCGATGAAGGCCACCAGCATGCCGGCGCTGAACTCGCCCTTGAGCACCAGAGCCGCCGCCCACCAGATGAGCCCAACCCGCGCGAGGCCAAAGAGCAGTCCGCTGCCCGCCTGCGCGCCGATCCCGAGCCGCTGCAGGGCGATCTCCCGATTGGTCGTATCCACCTGCGCATTGGCATAGCGCCCCTGGCGATGCGGTTGCTGGTTCGCGAGCTTGATCGCCTGGATGCCCCGGATCGATTCCAGCAGATCGCTCTGCTGCCGGGCCGCATACACGATGTGATCCTCGGTCGTGCGCCGCAGCGGCCGGTAGAGCATCCAGCGCAGCACGCCGTATAGCGCGAACGTGCCCACCACCAGCAAGGTGAGCGGCACGCTGTAGAAGGCCATCAGCACCAGGGTCAGGAGGGAGACCATCCCATCAAGCACCGCCCCGACGAACTGCGTGGTGAGGGTCTTCTGGATGGTTTGCACGGACCCAAAGCGTGAGACCACATCCCCGATGTGCCGCTTCTCGAAGAACGCGAGCGGCAGGCGCAGCAGATGCCCGAACAGGTTGTTCACCCACTGCACGCTCAAGGTGGCGCTGATCCAGGTGATGCACCACGCGCGCAGCGCCGTCACCCCCACCTGAAAGACCGTCAGCATCAAGAAGCCGATCCCGAGCACCGTGAGCATCTGATGATCGGCGCTCGGGAAGACCTGATCGAGCACCCACTGCATGTAGAGGGGACCGGCGAGCACCATCGCCTCGAGCGCGAGCGCAAGCAGCAGGATCTGAGTGAGGGCGCGCTTCATCCCGTGCACCTCACCGCTCAACGCCCGCAGCGAGATGGCCTCCCGGACCCGCTCCCGCTTGAATCGCGCCGACGGCCACAGCTCGAGTGCCACCCCGGTGAAATGCTTCGACGCCTCCGCCCAGGTCAGCCGCTGCGCCCCGCGGGCCGGATCCTGGATGACGATTTCCTTGGTCCCCGCCTGCTTCAGCACGACGAAGTGATTGAGATCCCAGTGCAGGATGCAGGGCGTCTTGAGCGCTGCGAGATCCTCGAGCTCGAGCCGCAGCGCACGGGTATCGAGCGCCAGCTGCCCGGCAATGTCCATCACCCGCTTGAGCGTCGCGCCTTTCAGCGACATCGAGGCTTTGCGGCGCATGCCCGGCAGGTCGATTTCGTAGCCGTAGTAGCTCGCCACCATGGCGAGACACGCCAGGCCGCACTCAGCCGCCTCGGTCTGCAGGATTACCGGCAGCCGCTTGCCGCCCCTGAAGCGCAGCCCCGCGAGCACGCTCTCGGCGGCCGCACTCACGTGCGCACTCCCGTCGCGACGGGTTTTCGATCGGCGGACACCGCCGATGCCGGCGACGCGCTCGCCATCATCCGCCGGCTGAACCCATAGAGCGGCTCGAGGACCCATTGGATCAGCCGTCGCCGATCGAGCAGGATGTCCGCATGCAGCGCCATTCCGGGGCGCAACGCGACCGGTTGCCCGTACGCTCGCACAGTCTGACCCCGCAGCCGCACCATCACCCGGTACAGCGGTACGGTGCTCTGCCGTCCGACCAGCGCGGCCACCTCCTGCGGCGAGAGGGCACTGCGCGAGACTTGACCGACCTCACCAAAGTGCAGCCCGAACCGCTGGTACGGAAACGCTTGATAGCGCAGCACGACCTGCTGGCCGCGACGCACAAAGCCGACCGCCGCGCTCGGCACGAGCAGCTGCGCCTCGAGCCGCGAGCGGCGCGGCACCACCGTCAGCAGCGGCTCACCGGCGCTCACCGTCTCGCCCGGCTTGATCAGCAGGGTCGCGACAACCCCCGCCCGCGGAGCCTTCACCACCCATTCGCGCTGCGCCTCGTTCTGGGCGAGCGCCTGCTCGAGCTGCGCCAGCTTGTTGCGCGTAGCGTTCTGCTGCGCCGCGAGCGTCAGGGGAACCTGCGCCCGCTGCTGCTCGGCTTGGGCGAGCTGTTGCGCGAGACTCAGTCGCTCCCGCTGCAATGCTTTGACCTGCAGTTCCGCGTTGAAGGTGTCGGCCTGCTGCTGCTGCAGGTCGTAAAGCGAAACGATGCCCTGCTCGCGAAGCGGCGTGATGCTCTTCAGCAGCGCCGCCATGTTCGCCGCCTCCTGGCGCTGCAGCGCGAGCTGCGCGTCGATCTGCTGAAGCTGCGCCCGCAGACTCGTCACGCTCTGGCGCAGTGTGGCGCTCTGGCTCGCCGCGAGCGCCCGCTGCGTCGCAAGATCCTGCTCGAGCCCCTTGCGCTCGGTGTCGAGCTCCGCGGTAATGAACGCCAGCGTGTTGCCGAGCGCAGCGCTCTCGAGCGGGTTGTCGAAGCTCGCGAGCGTTTGCCCGGCCGACACTCGCTCTCCCTGATGTACGTTGACGGCGAGCACATCGCCTACACCCGTGGCATTGAGCGTCACCAGTCCCGAGGCCGGCACCAGCATGCCCTGCACCGTCGCGCGCTGCGTGTAATGACCGAGAAAGAGATAGGTCACCGCGGCAGCCACAAACGTCACGGCGAGCAAGCTCACAGCCCAGAATGCCGGCGGCGTGTTGATCTGAATGCTACCCAGAGCGGCGCGGCGCTGAGATTCGAGCGCTGCGATCCTGAAAAGCCCCTGACTCTCCCCTTGTTCTTCGTCCATCTCGACCTTTTTCGGTCAGACCCGCATCACATGCGATTTTGCCTCGAGTGTAGCGCCATGCGCCATTGAGACACAACGTTCGGTCCGATTATGTGAACAAGACCACTGTGCACGCGGCGTATTTCGTTCGCATGACAACACCGGGCTGCTCCCCAGTCCTTGGCAATGGTCCTCGGCTGGACCGAGTCCAGCTCAGCGAACGCTCTCACTCGGCGTCAGTGATTGTGCTTGGGGAGAACTCGTCGCGGACGACGCTGCGTTGCGTCACGGATCTGGATCGCGGCTCCGAGTCTGCGTTCAGCGGCAAGACGCGCGCCGTCCAATCGAGGCCACGCGTGAGACCTGCGCCGTGCTGCCAGACGCACGCCTGCAATACCTTCCGCCTCGCACGCACCGGTGGTTCTTCGGGTGGTGCGGAATCCGGTCTCCGCAGCGCGAGCCTACCTGCCGAAGTCCTGCTCATCCTCCTCATCCGCGCTCTGCACCGTAGTGCAGTCCTGCTGTCTTGCCTCCGTGATGGATTGAGGCACACCCCGTCCGGCGTCCTCGCAATCGCGCATCGTGTGCCACGCGTTGAGCAGCCCGTCTCCCGCGCGTACGCTCTTGCGACCTGCCTGCTCGGCCGCCTCGAGCCATGCCGTTCGCTCGTGCGCGCCGATGTCGTGCCACCAGACCATCAGGTCCCGATGCGACGGATTGGGGCGCTCGATGCGCGAAACACCCTCGGGGTCCGCGTGAACTCGCTGCGCCGATTCTCTTCTTGCGATGTGTGCCTGCTCGTCTTCGACGATGCGCGCCAAATCGGCATCCACGACACGGATCCCTTCACGCACCGCCTGCCGCGCCATCCGCTCCCGAAACTCCCCACTGCCCGTGAGCGAGACTGCCCCGCCGAAGCGCGCGGCGGCGATCTTGAGGGCCGCGATCTCCGCCGCCTCGTCGTGCCGGACCAACTCGACACGCGTGCGCGTCGCCGTGAAGACCTCGCGCCCCGTCCGGTCCCGGTATCGCCTGCACCGCGCCACGGCGTCCCACTCGTAGTGCAGGCCGCAGGCCCGCGCCGCCGCGATCTCCGCAGTGCGGTAACCTGCGGTCAGTCCGCTCGCGCTCGCAGCGCCGTCGCGCATGCGCTCACGTGCGGCCTGCACTTGGCGGTCTCGCCTGCGCTTTGTCCGTTCGCGCAGCGTCGCACGGCACTCGGCCTGAATCTCGAGGTGCGCGAGCTTGAGCGCCGAATAGTCCTTCTGCACGTGCGGCTTCGCGCGCCCGATGCGGGCCTCGCGTTCGTTCTCGGCCACCCACGCCGCGCGCAGCGACCGGTACCCTTCATCAATCGAAATACCCCGCCCCCGCGCGTGCGACTCGATCGCTCGGCGTGCACGCCCAATCTCCTCCGCAGTCATCTTCTCCGGGTGCGCGGCTTCGGCCGCCTTCGCATCGGCACCGGCGCGCTCGAGCGCCCGCGTCACAAGCGCGCTGTGAGATTTCGTGTCTTGCGCTTCCCGCCGCGCCTCGCGTGCCGCCTTCTCCGCCGCCTCGGCGCGATGCTCGAGGACCTCATATTCGGTTCGGTCTCGGTGCGCTCGCCGCACCTCGTCCAGGGCCTCACAGAACACCCGCCGGCGATTGTCCGGCGTCGTGTAGTCGAACGATGACGGCACGCCTGCCACTTGGCCGAGGTCCCGTGAGCGCTCAAGGACTTCGGCCTCGAGTGCATCGATCCGGGCTTGTAGCGTCACGCGTTCGCGTTGCCGCTCGCGCGCGGCCTCCTGCATCATCGCACGGTATTCGCGGTGATTGATGTGCCCGCGCGGCGGCAATCCGGCGCGCCGTGCGGTTTCGCGCTGCTCCGTTACCCGCGCCCGCCGTCCCGCTGCGCTCTCGCCCGTCACGAGGCGGCAGGTCATGTCTTGCACCTTGCGCATCGTCTCGCGGTCGAGCTCAATCACGCTCACCCGCGCCGGGATGCGCCGCTCGCCGGTCTGGGTCTCAATCACGTGCGCCTCGCGCTCGCGCATGCGATCCACGAGCACATGCGCGTGGGGATTGGGGCGCATCTCCCCGGTCAGCTCCTCGATGTGGCCTTCATCGAAATGCAGCGCACATTGCAGAACTTCGTGCCCCGTCAGCGTCTCATACCCCTGACACCACTCGACCATGGTCTGCGTCAGCCGATCGCGGTACGCATCAATGCTCTCCCCTGGATCGCGCAGCGGCAGCACCACGACGCCCGACCAAAACGGGGAGAACGCCTTGGCCCGCTTTGCCCGCTCGGAACACCGCGCGAGCCGCGCTATGTAGCGCTCGTGGAGGCCCGGATCGTTGCGCACGATCACCGACTCGAGCACCTGCCCACGCGAATCCCGCAACCGCTGCTCCGGCGGCAGCAGATACCGTGGTTCCCTTCCCTCGCGGCGGTTGTGCCGATCCTCTTGCCGCAGGTTCTTCACGGCCTTGAAATTGACGCTCGTGCCTCTCTCCATACGTACCTCTCCGTGACTTGTCACCCCATTCCGCCCTGCGGGCTGCACACCCAGTGCGTGGAGCACCCACTGCGTGGAGCGCGCACTGCAGGCCGCACAATCCACGGTGCGGCAGCGGACTTGTCCGCAGCACCTTTTCCCTGTGCCGCACGTGCGGTGCGCAGCACCCGTCCGCAGGACACGTCCGCAAGGACCGCAAGAGGACATGGCGCGGCCATGTCCTTAATGCGCACTAAGGACATGCGACGCATGTCCTCGGTGCTGCTCCGCCGACCGGGCCCATCGGGGTGCCCGTCACAGCACGCCGTGGAGACAGGGTGGGCGACAAGTCGCGGATCAGGGAAAGGATGGGTCACGTCTCCTCTTCACACGGGATCACGACGTCCGGATCTGCTGAACCGTCGCCAGGGCGTGCGTCCTGCGGGGGCCCACGCGGGGGAATAAGGGAGAACGGCCCGCATCGTGTGGACCGAGACGGAGAATCACCATGACCCGCAAATCCAATCCCCCTCGTGACATCGATCCGCTCAATACCGCGCTGCTCGTGGCGGTGCGCGCGAAGCCGCCCGGCAATCTTCCGCCGGCGCGCGTGCTGTATGCGATCCGCAAGCTCGTCACGGATGGATACACTGACGAGGAAATCGCAGCCGGTCTCGCCAGCGCACACATCACGATCGCCGCCGCCGAACTCGCTCGCGCCCTCAAATCCGTGCGCGGTACCCGCGCAACGCGAGCGGCGGAGCGGGCAGCTCGCAAGAGCGCGCAGCAGAACGCATCCCGGCAGGCGGACCCGGGCGCTGCGGCATCGGGCGCGAGCGCGCCAGTTGCCCAGCGAGTCAGCGTACGATTCGGGACGAAGCCGGCCAGCACGCGGCCGCTGCGCGATGCCGGGCTGGAGTACGCGGACGGTCTGTGGAGCGGCGAGGTCGCGTCGGTCAACATGGACGCGCTGCGGCAATTTGTGGCCGAACACGGCGGCACGCTCGAGACGGCATGAGCGCGCGAGCGCCCGGCGGCCCAGGAGGGGCCACCGGGCGCGATTCTTCATCCCGATGCGGGCGCCGCTCCCGCCACTATCCGATAGCACCGTGTCTTGGTGTGGCTGTCACGCCCGGCATCGCGAATCTGCAGGCCGTCCACCACCTGCCCCACTCGTTCGGCAAGATAGTTGCCAACGCGCAGCGCGTTGAGCCTTCCGCCACCGTCCGAGCCAATACCGAGCAGCGCTTCTCGCAACGCCGTACCTTCCTTTTGCGCTGCGGCTCGCATCAACGCCGCGACCGTCACCCCGCGTTCGCCACACGTTGCCGTCCAGGCGGCAAGCAGCACGCGCAGCTCCTCACGTTTGGGGTCGGCATCCTCCAGTGCCGACTGTGTTTCAATGGGATCAGCACACCCGAGCCAGAGGAGCGGATACCGGACCAGCCGATCCCACTGATGAAACCGCGACGGCCGCACCGCGAGCGTGGGCGCCCCGGCGGCGAGATACGCCAGCGGGATTGTCAGTGCCGCGCGCACCAGCTGCGCACGGTGCTCGGTGATGAATGCCGCGATATCGCGTTGGTAGGCACGCTCCTGCGGGCGATCGAGCCCAGTGTCGAGCGCGCAACCCAGGGCCCGGGTCGTCAGGTCACCGACGAGGCGCAGACCATTGCCGGTGATGATCATCGTCACCGCCGTCGAGACGCGGGCCATAGCACTGCTGCGGATGATGCGATCCTGATAGCTACCGGAGGTCAGCGCCGCACAGAGCGCAGCGCTGTCGACCGGGTTCACGGCGTTGTCGAGACAGACCACCGGGTCGCCCGCCATGAGCACACCGAGGAGGCGCCGGCCAAGCTCGGCGGCTTCTTGGTCGAGTGGTATCACCGCCGCATCGAGACCGGTCAGGATACGCGAGACGATGTGCGCAAGGGCCGTCTTGCCGCTCGACGCTTGCTTCGCGGTGACAGCGAGGGCCGGCGCAGTGTCGAGCGCGCGGCGGACGATGGCGGTAATGATCGCCGCGAGCATCGCAATTGCGGAAGGCGATTGTGCTCCCCCGACGAACGCGCACTCGGACAACAGATCATCGAGCGTGAGCAGCGCCTCGCGCGCCTCTTGCATGCTCGGCGTGGGGTTGATCGCCGGATACTCCATCCCGCCGAAGTCCACGTACAGACCGCTTCGGGCATCGTACCCATCGCGATCGAGCAGCGACCCATCCGTGCGCAGCGTTGGCGCCGTGACGATGCCCCGCAGCACCGGCAGGCGCCACTCCCCCGAGAGCGCCAGCAACTCCCGTGAAACCGGAACCGGCGGGTCAATGACCCTCAGTTCCCCCCGTTTGTCGAGCGTTTCCCAATCCGCTATGCGGGCCAGCGTGTGGCTCAACCAGTCCTGCGTGACCGCCGTGATGATGCGGCTCCCGGCCGCACGGTGCACGCCGCCGGAGTCAGTGTCGGCATCGATCCGGGCGATCCGGACCAGCCGTTCACCCTGTTGGTACACACCGCCGACGGCGATCAACGCGGACTCGGCGGCACTCACCGCCGCTGGGCGCTGCCCCGTCTCGACCCGGATCACGGGCCGAGTGAAAGGGATGATCGTGCCGTCTCCACCCGCATCAGACCTCCCGCCGCGCTCCGGGGTACCATCCCCGGCCGTGGTCCCGTCGAGACTCATTGCCCCTCCCGCGCGGCGAGCCACTGCTCGAGCGTCGAGCGGCGGATACCGCTCGCCCGTGACCCAATTTTCAGCAGTTGTGGGAATTTGCCTTGACGAACCAACCGATGGATTTGCGCCCGACTGATACCGAGCAAAGACGGCAGATCCCGGGTCCGGATGACCGGATCCACCG
>JAKCDC010000064.1 GCA_021838635.1 Pseudomonadota bacterium | reverse complement strand
TGACTCACAAGCAGTTCTGTCTCAGTGGTCGCAGCGCGAGACGTTGCCGCTTAGCGATCCGATCCGCACACGGCCTTCACCGGGGCCGCGAGTGCCGTCCATGCGACTGCCCGGTCCATAATGGTTGTGGATGACCGGCTGCCCGAAGCAGTTTTCCAGATGCCCGCTGAAGGCTTCCGCGGCGTACGCATAACCTGCGGGCGCGCTCACGGAGAGCCGCTGCGAGCCGCTCACCGAATCGCTCTTCACAATGCCGCCGCGCAGCAGTTGAGCGTGCAGCGTGATGCCGCCGGAGGTGCTGTGCAGTCGCACCGCGCGGGCCGAGACGATGTTCGCGTCGAGCGTTCCATTCACAGTGCGCGCCTCGAGCGTCCCGGCGATGTTCACCAGCCGCAGGTCCCCGCTCACCGTCGCCACGCGCAGCCGGCCGCTGGTGCGATTTCCCTGCAGTTCGATGTTGCCGGTGACACTCTTCACGAGGTTATCGCCGGCAAGGAGCGTCGCGTCGATCCTGCCGCTGACGCTCCTCAGATGCTGCACTCCGGCCACGCCGCGCGAAGTGATGCCGGCGCTCACGGCGGACACGTCCACTTCACTGTCCTCTGGGACGTACACGGTCAGCTGGGCCCGGTGCGTACGGCCCGAGGAACTCCACCAGCCGCAGTGCGTGGCGCCGTTCGTCACGCACACCGTCGTGCGCCCCGAGTGGGCTTCAACGACGAGGCGCTGGCGCGGATCGGTCATCTCGGCGCTGGCCGCCACGGTGGACCTGTTCCAGCCGCGCACGAGAATGCTGCCGGCGATGTTGCTGATATGAACCTCGCCGCGTGGCGCGGCGGGGACCTGGCGCTGGACCGTCGCGGCCTGGGCGGCGCCGGCCGCCAGGGTGAGCGACGCGGTGAGGATACAGACGCGGGAGAGAGATGAAGTCATGTGCTTGCCTCGTGGCCGGCGCCGCTCATCTCCTGAGCGGTCGACAGCAGTTGCATTTGGTCCTGGTAGGTGTCGATCAAAAGCGCTTGCAGCAGTGCGTTGCCGGGCTGCTCACCGAGCGCGCTGCGGATCTCGCGCGCCGATTGCTCGAGCGTCGCGAGGCTCTGCAGTACTTTGCGGCGGGTCGGCGGCGGCAGAGCGTTCAGGCGCGCATCGAGTGAGTGCAGCAATGCCGTCTGTTCGCGCTCGTAGCGTGGGTCGGTGAGGAACGCGACCGCAAGTGTTTGCTGCGGTTGCGCGCGGTGCGCGGCCGCCGACGGCCGCGTCGGGGCGGCGGGTGGCATCATCGAGCGCTCCAGAACGACGCCGGCGAGCACTGCAGCGAGCAGCGCTGCGAGTGCACCGAGGGACCGTACCCGCCGTCGCGGCATGGATGTGTCGGCATCGGTGCGGCGTCAGCGGGTTCGCGCGGTGTACCGTGCTCGCGCAGACGGGCCCCGAGCGCCGGCCAGCCATCCCGCGGCGGGGCGATCTGCTGCGGCAGCTGGCTCAGTCGGCGGATTCTGGGGGTCGGATCAGTCATGGAGATGCTCTAACTCGAGCCGCTTGCGCAGCAGGGCGCGGGCCCGGTGCAGTTGCGCCTTGCAGGTCCCCGCCGCCAGGCCGAGCATTGCGGCCGTCTCGCCGTGGAAATAGCCGTAGATCCCGCAGAGCACGAGCACGTCACGGGCACCTTCGGGCAGCGCAGCGATCGCACTTTCGATCTCCGAGAGTTCCACGGGAGTATCGAGCGTCCATTCCCCGGGCGGGCCCTCGCAGTCGGCGCCGTCCAGGGCGGCCCGCGGGCCATCGGGTTCGGCGGCCGCCGCACGGCGCCGACTGAGGACGACATTCACCGCGATGCGGTGCAGTCAGGTCCCGAAGCTGCTGCGCGTCTCGAACCGCTCGAGCGCGCGCCAGGCGTTGGTCAAGGCCTCTTGCGCACAGTCCTCCGCGCTCGCGGGGTGGCGCGTCAGGCGCAGGCACAATCCGTACACCGTGGCGACGTACTGGCGGTAGAGCCGCTCGAACGCCCGCAGGTCTCCGGCGCGGGCACGCTGGACCAGGGCGGCTTCCCATTCGATGCCCTCACGGTGTGCGGCGGTGTTCATGTATGGGATTGGACGCGCGTGGGGGCGAAGGGTTTGAATCGTCAGGGCGGGACTGATCCTCGAAGTGTTCCCATGATCGCGGTGGAGCGTAGTCAGCATGGGTATTCACTGGGCTCCTTCCCGTCTATTCCAGTTAAGAGTGGCTCCATACAGAGGAGGGCCGGTGATGCCCGCACCCGTGCCCTTGGTAATCTGTATTTCGAGGGCTGCAAGGGACCAGATTCGGCAAAGCAGAATCGAATCTGTCGGTGAAGGTCAGTGTCACAGCGTCAGCGCCCGCTTGAGGTCGTCATGCTCGAAGGCGCTGGCCATGCGCGTGATTTCAGCCGACTTGGCGCCGGCCTCCTTCGCCGTCTGCCGCCAGGTTGCCGTGACCACCGCAACCTCCTTGATGATGGTGCGTGCGGCCGCGAGGCCGAGCCCGAAATATTCGCAGGCGGCCTCGAGCAGGTCGATTGAGCAGGTGCCTTCGTTCAGGTCGATGTTTGTGGTCAACACGCGCGCCTTGATATCGGTCGGCACGGGGTTGAGGTCGTAGACGGGCGAGAGCGACCAGCCTGCTTTGCCGCGCCACAGGAAGCCGTGGTTGCGCAGATGATCGTCGACATTCGAGATCAGCACGTTGAAGGTGACGCGACGATAGAGCGAGTGGGCATCGGTTTTCGCTTGCGCTCCGTGCTGGGTGAGCATGTCGACGATCTCGGGGTAGCTGCCGTGCTCGCCGTCCTTCGATCCCGTCATCGCCATTGCGGACAGGAACGGGATGCGGACGGCGCCGTCGCGGTCGAAGCGCCGTGACAGCAGCACCGCCTTGCCGCCGACCTGCAGCAATTCGTGGATAGGCGTGGCGATGCCGGCACGCTCGGCGAGGCGCAGCGCAATCTCCTCCCAGGTCTCCATGCTGTAATCGTCGGTCTCCTTGGGGAACTTCGCGATCGAGAGGCGGCCGTGCTGGTCAATCACCGAGGCCTTGGGGCGCGCCCCGCCAAGTGACGACCCCGGTGCGAAGATGAGCTGGAGGTCTTCGTCCGTCTCCTCGTCGCGCAGGATGCGCTCCGTCACGGCCAGGAGGCGGCCGAGCTCGATCAGGGCGGGCACGCCGGCACTGAGCGGTGCTTGGAATGCATCGTCGCCCGCCCATCGGAAGCGCAGCGCACCCAGGCGGGTCTCGTCGGCAACACTGAGGAGGTAGTCGGTCTCGGTAAGGGTACGGACAGTGCGGCCTTCGCGTTGGGCGCGCCGCCGCTCGGCGCGCTGCATGAGCCGGCGCCCCCAGGTGTCCGGCGCCGAGTCGCCGATGGACCCGAATAGGGCCTGGCCGGCCGGCGGCGCGAAGCCACCTCGGGTCAGCGCAAGCGCGGGCTCGATCGAGAAGTGCTCCGGATCGGCGAGCCATTCCGGTGCGTATTCGAACACGACGGTCTCGTTGCCGCGCACCGTGTTGCTGCGGGCCAGGCCCACAGGATGCGTGCGCCCGTTGAGTTCGATATGGACTTCGATGTCAGCCATCGCTTGGCTCCGAGGCCCGCTTGAGGCGGACGCGTTTCGGCAGCTCCGCGCTCGCCAAGGCCTGGCCAACGCTGTCGCGGGCGATGTCGGCGATCTCGCCGAGGCCATCGAGCAGGCCCAGTGCCTGCAGGACTGCGGCGTAGATGCCAATGCCGACATTGGCATCGCCCGCTTCAACCCTCTGGAGGGTCGAGCGGGATGTGAATGCGCGCTCGGCGACGACCGCCATGGGCAGCCGTCGGCGGCGGCGGGCGTCATGGATGTCCGCGCCCAGCTTGTGCAGGACGCGCCGCACGGCGGCGGGAGGGTGGTGTGGCGTGGGCATATGTGAGCTTCGAGCTTCTTATAAAGCGTTTATGTAGCACAAAGAGTACAATCATTCCAATGGACGTCCGCAGCTGAACAGCCCTCGGCTTGGCTGGGTCGTTGTCTGCGGCTCGGGCTGATGCATGTGGCGATGATGAGCGCCCATGCATTGATGGGTCAGTACTCGACGCACCCTGACATTGCGAGGGCGTTGTGCATGCCCTTCGGCAACCCTACCGGTGGGGGTCGGGCCGCCTGGTGATCCCGGGCCACGTAGCGGTTGAACCAGTGGATGACCGGTTGCGCCAGGCCGGCGAAATTCTCCGACATCTGCAGGTGCCCCAGGCCCGGGAACGTCTCCAGGTGGGCATGGGGCGTACGGGCCGCGAGTTGCCGTGCCTGCGCCGGACCCACCACGCGGTCCTCCTCACCCTGAAGGTAGAGCACCGGAGCGCGAATGCTCGGTGCGACATTGATCGGATCCGCCTCGGTCAGGCTCACACCGGCGATCTGTCCGGCGCGGTGTTCGGCGGCGCGCCACGAGGCCGGCGGGATGAACTGGGCATACCAGTGGGCGAGCCGTGCATAGCGAGGGATCGCCGCGGTCGCCCGCTCGTAGGGCGAGATCGCCACGACCGCGGCAAGTGGCTCCAGGTGCGGGGCGGCCAGCAGGGCTGTGGCCGCGCCCATGGAGTCCCCGAGCAGCCCCAGACGTCCCTGGATGAGGTCGGCCTTGCGCAGGGCGGCCACGAGCTGCACCAGGTCCTTCGATTCGAGCGCACCGTAGGTGACGTAGTGGCCGCTCGACTGTCCCTGAGCACGCGTGTCGACGAGGATGCTCTGATACCCCGCCTCCGCGAGCAACAGTGCCCACGGCAACATGGAGAGTTTTCCGACACCGTACCCGGGCCGCAGGATCACCGTTCCGTGCGGCGGCGTGGTGCGGCGCAGACGAGCGATCGCGGCCCGGTAGGGCTGCCAGAGGGGTGCAGTGACCGGCGGTACGGTGCAGCTCGACGGTCCGCGCGGAGGATCCGGCGCCAGTGCGGCCATACTCGGGGCGTGCTGCGCGCGGCACTCCCGGTCGAGCGACGCGAACAGCGCCTGTTCCGCCGGACCGGTCAGATAGATCGTCGTGCAGCCGGGCCGCTGCCGGGTGCCGAGGCGCATGGCATAGTTCCCGGCGGGGATGATGTCGACCGCCAGTGTCGCCGGCGGCGGCCCGACGGCAATGCGGCGGTGCACGGCGATGTACGGTGCGATATCCGCGAGCACGAGTTTTCCGCCCGCGCTGCGTTGGTACGACGCCTCCAGGCCGCCGGGCTGCGGTGCGATGATCTGCGGCGCGATCAGACTCGCGCATCCCCCGATGAATAGTGCCGCGCCGATGATGCCGAGCGCACCACCGGTCCGTGCGACGCAAGCATTCATGGGGGGACGTATACCACAGGGGTTTTCACGCGGGCGTCGGTACTGCCCGCACCGGTTTCGTGCCGCAGTTCCCGGTGCGGGACACGGGTAACCCCGGTGTATGGCCGATGTGCCTCAGGGTCGTGCAGTCACAGTTGCCGCCTGCGCTGGCCGCACGGCACGGGGTACGGGCGGAAGGATCCCCCGGTGTCGGCGCACAGGAAATCTGGCACACTGGCTCGGGGTACGGTAGCGCTACCAGATGCGGTGGTGCACACAGGGGGTCATCGATTCATGCGTGCTCAACCCTTCCGTCGCGCCGTCTCGGCGCTGTTGTGGGGGCTGCCCGTGCTGGCGGCCGCGGCACCGTCCGTCGCCCTCGGGGCGCCGGCGACGCTGACGATTCAGTACGACCGGCCGCTGCACGCCGTCAGTCCCACGCTCTACGGGCTCATGACCGAGGAGATCAATCACGCCTATGACGGCGGTCTGTACGGGGAGCTGATCCGCGACCGGGTCTTCTATCGGCGGGAGCATCACGAATTCATCAAGATCTGGTCGCTCGACCAGAATGCCGAGGACGGCATGTCCTGGGCGATCGATGACGCCACCGGGCCGAGCAGCGCGCTGCCGTACAGTCTGCGGCTGACGGCCGCCAAGGCCAGTCCGCGCGACCCGGGCGGCATCGACAATCCCGGCTACTGGGGTGTCCCGGTGTGGCCGCACACCACGTATCACGCCTCGATTTACCTCAAGGCCGACGGCCGCAGTCCGGGTCCGGTGACGCTCGCCATCATCAATGATCACACCGGCAAGGTACTCGCTCGCGCGAGCTTCCCGGCCGCCGGCCCGCACTGGAAGCGGTACACCGCGACGCTGCACACCAGCGCGGTCGCCGAGTCCGAGGACAATTTCGTGCGCATCACGGTGAGTCATCCCGGCTCGGTGCTGATGAATTTGCCGTCGCTGTTCCCGCCGACGTACGACGGGCAGCCGAACGGGGATCGCATCGATCTGATGGACAAGCTCGCCGCACTGCACCCGAAGTTCCTGCGCTTCCCGGGCGGCAACTTCCTCGAGGGCAACACGCTCGCCGACTGGTACGACTGGAAGCTCACCATCGGCCCGCTGGTCGACCGTCCGACACACCCGAGCCCTTGGGGGTACGAGTCCTCGGACGGTCTGGGCTTGCTGGAGTTTCTGGAGTGGTGCCAGGACCTGCATATGCAGCCGGTGCTCGCGGTGTACGCCGGTTACGCGCTCGACGGGATGCACATCCAGCCCGGACCCCAGCTCGACCCCTACGTGAAGGACGCGCTCGAAGAGATCCAGTACGTCACCGGCAGCCCGTCGACGAAGTGGGGTGCGGTGCGTGCCCGTGACGGTCATCCGGCGCCCTTTGCGCTGAAGTATGTCGAGATCGGCAACGAGGACTTCTTCGACAAGTCCGGCAGCTACGGCGGTGACCACGGCCGCTTCGCGCAGTTCGCCCGGGCGATCCGCAAGGCCTATCCGCAGCTGAAGCTGATCGCGACCATGCCGGTCAAAGGGGATGTGCAGCCGGATGTCATCGACGATCACTTCTACAAGAGCCCGCGGGTGTTCTTCAAGGAGGCGGATCATTTCGATCACCTGAGCCGCACCGGTCCGAAGATCTTCGTCGGCGAGTGGGCGACGATCCAGGGCACCCCGACGCCGGATTTCGGGGCGGCGCTGAGCGATGCGGCCTGGATGACGGGCCTGGAGCGCAACAGCGACCTGGTCATCATGGCGAGCTACGCGCCGCTGTTCGTCAACGTCAACCCGCTGGCCTCGCAGTGGGGCACGAACCTGATCGGCTACGATGCGCTGAAGAGCTTCGGCTCGCCGAGCTACTACGCACAGGTGATGTTCAGCGGCAATCTTGGCACCCAGGTGGTCGCCTCGGCGCTGAAGCATGCCGGGCCGTTGTGCTTCGAGTCGGTGACGCGCAACGCCGCGACCCATACGCTGTATGTGAAGATCGTCAATGCGGCACCGCGACCGCAGGCGCTCACGGTGCACATCGAAGGCGCGGGTGCGGTCGCGCATACGGGCACGCTGGTCACGCTGCGGGCCGATAGCACGCACGCGAGGAACTCGCTCGCGCATCCGCATCGCGTGGTGCCGCACACTCGATCCGTGCGCTGGTTCGGCACGGATGTGCGGCACGTGTTCCCGGCGTATTCCATCAGCGTGCTGAAGATGTACGTCCGCTAGGCAGGGCGCTTGAGTAGCGCACGCGCCGCCGGCTTCCCCGTCAACGGGGCCGGCCGGCGGCGCGATGCGCGAGGTCAGCGGTACGAGTACTGCAGAATCGCCTCCGGCAGTCTCGCGCCGTGAACCTTGATGCCTGCGGAGGTCCTGGCGATCGCGTCGAGATCGTGCTCCGTGAGCCTGAGGTCGGCGGCGGCGACGTTCTCCCGAACCCGCTCCAGGCGTCGAGTTCCCGGAATCGGTACGATCCAGGGCTGCTGCGCGAGCAGCCAGGCGAGCGCGATCTGGGCCGGCGTGCCGCCCTTGGCGGCGGCGAGATCCTGCAGCAGGCGCACCAGCGCCTGGTTCGCGGCGATCGCCTCGGGCGTGAAGCGCGGGAAGTTCTTGCGCCAGTCCGAACCCTCGAAGCGGGTGTTCGAATCGATCGTCCCGGTGAGAAAGCCCTGTCCGAGCGGACTCCAGGGCACGAAGCCGATGCCGAGTTCCGCGCACAGCGGCAGGATCTCGGGCTCCGGCTCGCGCGTCCACAACGAGTACTCGCTCTGGATGGCGGCAACCGGCTGCACGGCATGAGCCCGCCGGATGGTGTCCGCGGCGGCCTCCGACAGCCCGAAATGGCGCACCTTGCCCGCGCCGATCAGCTCCTTGACGGTACCGGCGACGTCCTCGATCGGCACTTCGGGATCGACGCGGTGCTGATAGAGCAGATCGATCCGGTCGGTCCGCAAGCGCTTGAGCATCCCCTCGACGGCACGGCGGATGTGTTCGGGCCGGCTGTTCAGGCCCGGCCCGCGCTCACCGGTGTCCGGGTTGACGTTCCAGCCGAATTTGCTGGCGATGATCACCTGCTCGCGCACCGGCGCGAGCGCCTCACCGAGCAGATCCTCGTTGGTGAAGGGCCCGTACACTTCGGCGGTGTCAAAGAAGGTGACCCCGAGATCATGCGCGCCGCGAATCACCCGCAGCGCCTCCGTGCGCGCCGGGGAGGCGCCATAGGTCGAAGCGAAACTCATCGCACCGTAACCGATCTCGGAAACCGCCAGGGGGCCCAACATGCGTGTCTTCATGATCTGCATCTCCTGTGTACGCCAATGACCGGGAATCTCACCGGGTGAGTGGAACTGCGTCCGGATGCCACGCCGCTCAGCGGCCGGCGAGCTGCTGCAGTTGCTGCGGATAACGCGCGCCCTGCACGGGAGTCTCTGCGAGCATCTGATCGATGCTCTTGATATCCTCGCGCGTCAGCGTGACCTCGGCGGCAGCCAGGTTTTCCTCGAGGCGCTCGAGCCGGGTCGTGCCGGGGATCGGCACGATCCAGGGCTGCTGCGCCAACACCCAGGCGAGGGCGATCTGAGCGCGCGTCACGCCTTTGCGCGATGCGATCGCGCCGATCCGCTCCACGAGCGCCTGATTCGCCTGGCGCGCCTCGGGGCTGAACCGTGGCACGCGGGTGCGGAAGTCGTTACTCGAAAACTGTGTGCGGGCATCGATCGCCCCGGTGAGAAACCCCCGGCCGAGCGGGCTGAACGGGACGAAGCCGATGCCGAGTTCGGCACAGAGCGGCAGGATCTCGCGCTCCGGCTCCCGCCACCACAGTGAATACTCGCTCTGCAGCGCGGTCACCGGCTGGACCGCGTGTGCGCGGCGGATCGACTCCGGGCCTGCCTCGGAGAGTCCGAAATGACGCACCTTGCCGGCGCCGATCAGATCTTTGACGGTGCCGGCAACATCCTCGATGGGGACGTCGGGATCGACCCGATGCTGGTAGAGCAGGTCGATGTGATCGGTCCTCAGGCGCCGCAGCGACGCATCGACGACCTCGCGGATGTGTTCGGGACGGCTGTTGAGACGACGCAGGTCGGCACTGTCAGAGTCGATCTGGAAGCCGAATTTGGTGGCGATGAACATCTGGTCGCGCACCGCAGCGAGCGCCTCTGCGAGCAATTCCTCGTTGGTGAACGGTCCGTACACTTCGGCCGTATCGAATAGCGTGACGCCGCGCTCCACCGCGGCACGGATCAGCGCGATGCCCTGGGCTTTCGGCACCGGCGGGCCGTAGCCGTGACTGAGTCCCATGCAGCCGAGGCCGAGGGCGGATACTTCAAAACCGCGGGTACCGAGTCTGCGCTGCTCCATGGTGAGCTTCTCCCGTGCAGTCAATGTCGGATCGATCATGACGGCGGGCGACGGTCGCCCGTGTGCGCCTTGCGCGCGCGCTGAATCGCGCGGGGCCCAGCGCGACCGGCGTTGCGTGGCATCAGCCGGGCGAATTGCGCCGAAGGCGATGCGGCGCGCGGGCCGGCACGGACGAACGATAATCCCTGGTGCGGGTTTTGATTAGATGGGACAATGCGCATGGGTCTATGAATGGCGTTCATGTATGGCGCGCACGAACTTCGATGACCTCCAGGCATTCCTCGCCGTCGTGCGCGAGGGCAGCTTCACCGGTGCGGCGGCCAAGCTCGGCGTTTCGCAGTCGGCGCTGAGTCACACGCTGCGCCGGCTCGAGGCGAAGCTCGGCATTCGCCTGCTCTCGCGCACCACGCGCAGCCTCGCTCCCACGGAGGCCGGCGAGCGGCTGCTCGAGCGGCTCGGGCCACATTTCGCGCAGATCGAAGCGGAGCTCGAAGGACTCGCAGCGCTGCGCGCGACGCCGGCTGGAACCGTGCGGATCACCGCGAGCGAACATGCGGCGCACGAGGTGCTGTGGCCGGCGCTGACGAAGTTCCTTGGGCGCTATCCGCAGATCAAGGTCGAGGTGAGCGTCGATCAGAGCTTCACCGACATTGTCGCCGAGCGCTTCGATGCGGGTGTGCGCTTCGGCGATCAGGTCGCCAAGGACATGATTGCCGTGCGGATCGGCCCGGACGCGCGCATGCTCGTGGTCGGGGCCCCGGCGTATTTTGCCGCGCGGCCGTTGCCGCGCAGACCGCAGGATCTCACCGCACACAACTGTATCAACCTGCGGTTGCCGACGCGCGGGGGGCTATACGCCTGGGAGTTGGAGAAGGGGAATCGAAAACTCAACGTGCGGGTCGACGGTCAACTGGTGCTCGATAATCTCGCGCTGATGCTCAATGCGGTGCTGGCGGGGTTGGGCCTGGCCTTCCTGCCCGAGGGCCTCGTACGGCCGCACATTGCGCGTGGGCGCCTGCGTGCGGTGCTCGAGGAGTGGTGCCCGCCGTTTGCGGGCTATCATCTGTATTACCCGAGCCGTCGCCAGATCTCACCGGCGTTCGGGCTGCTGGTCGATGCGCTGCGCTACACCGGCGGTGCAGTACGGGGGCGGGCCTGACCCGCTGAATAGGCACAGTGCGCCCCGATGAGCCCTGCCCTGCAGCGGGTCAGATGAGCTCGATTGGCGTGCGTACCAGGCCACGAGCACGCCGGAGCGCAGCGAGCGCTGCACGAACTCGCCCATGGCGTGCATCAGCGTCCGTGGCGGTCCGGCCTCGCGCAACGATTCGGCGTGACGAATGAAGGTGAGGCATTTCATGGCGGCGCCTTCGGGTGAGTGTGATCTGATTCAGACGACGAACGGGACAGGTCCGGATCAACAGCGTCGCGACACGGATCACGCCTCGCTGCGCGGCCCCGGTCGGTGTCCGGCCGCCTCCGCGCACCCCGCGGGGGTCCGTAGGCCATTTCCGGCACAGGGTGTCCGGGGATGGCGCTGAAGCGCCGGCCGGCGCACTCCCCCGGGGTCGATGACAGATGTCACTCAAAATGCCTGATGCCCGTGACTGTGCCGGGCCCGGTCACGGGCATAGCCTTGCGGCTCAGAATCTCTCTCTGGAGCGCGCCATGAGTCCTACACCTTCACTGACCGCAGAGCGATCGCATTCGCACGTGATGGGGGGGGCATCCGACCCGATCTCCCCGGCGACCGCGCAGCGCGCCAGGCGGGGTGGGCTCGCCATCGGCGCGATGTTCTTTGCGATGTTCGGGGCACTATGGCTGCTCATCGCCTACCAGCTCGCGCACGGACAGACGTGGGCCCCGATAGCCGTGGTGCTCGTGGTCGCACTCCTGCTCTTTGGGTCCGCGCTGTGGGTCGTTCGGGCCCGGCGTGGCGCGATGCTCGCTCTGCGTGATACCGCCGAGTCACAGCGCATGAGGCGTCAGTTCGGGAGGATCAACGTGGTTCAATGGATCGCCGTGGTGATGGTCGTTCTCGTGCTGCACGGGCTCGCGCTCGGCGTGTGGATCGTGCCGGCGATCATGCTCGTGGTGGGCCTGCATTTTCTACCCCTGGCGCGTGTGTTTCGCTACCGCCCCCACGGGTTGACCGGAGCCGTCCTGATCGCGACGGCCGTGGTCTATCCGTTTGCGAGCGCTGCGGGACCCGCGGCGCCCGTTGGCAGTGTGATCGCCGGCATCACGCTGTGGCTGGCCGCACTGTGGTCGCTGCGGCCCACCAATACCTGAGCTGCGGCCCGCCTCGGCAGCATCGCGTGTGCCGCTGACGTGGGGTGTCGAGAGTGCTCGACTCGCGCCGCGCGGGCGTGCCCGCAGTACCGAGGCAGGTAAATGGCGCCGTGGCGGAGGCAGTGCGGGACTGCCAGGCGTCGAGAAAAATTACAATCAGACGCGAGCGCTGCCGGACCCGAAAGTGTCACGATGGCACAAGCGTCTGAAGACACCGACGCGCAAATTCAAACA
>JAKCDC010000117.1 GCA_021838635.1 Pseudomonadota bacterium | reverse complement strand
TCTTTACCAGCGTGCCCGAGCTCATCAGCGCCATCGACGAGTACGTCGCACATCACAACACCCATCCCAAGCCGTTCATTTGGACCAAGAGCGCTCGCGACATCCTGCAAAAGGTCATTCGCGCCAACGGCCGCTTAAGTTCCAAACAGAATGATGCACTACACTAGACCCTGGGCGGAATAATGAGGTGGAGCTTCGCGGAGTGAGTTTTTCCGCGGCTAGAAGCAGAAGCATGAGTGATACTGTAATGCGGAGGAGCGTCAACCATGGCACGGGTCGCTGTACTAGGCATTACCGGTCGCGTGGGATCACGCATCGGCGCGGAATTGCTGCGACGCAAACATCTGGTCAGCGGATTTGCACGCTCGGTTTCGGGTGTGACTTCGACGCCGGGATTGACGCTTGCGGCGTTAGACGGTTCGGACGCGGATCAACTGGCGGCGAGGCTTCGTGGGCACGATGCGTTCGTGAGCGCAACTCGATTCGTGAACGGTATTGGCGCGCGGGAACTGATTGCGGCGGCGAACAAGAGCGGTGTGATGCGGGTGCTCGTGGTCGGCGGTGCCGGCAGTCTGCGCAGCGCCCCGGGGGGGCAGGCGCTGCTCGATACGCCGGGCTTTCCGCCGGCCTACCGGGCCGAGGCACTCGCTGGCCGGGCGTTTTTGGAGGTGTTACGGGGTGAGCAGGTTCTCGAGTGGACCTTCCTCAGTCCGTCGGCGCAGTTCGCTCCGGGAGTGAGGAGCGGGTGTTTCCGCCTGGGCGGGGATGAATTGCTGGTAGATGGACAGGGCCACAGTCGCATTTCGATGGAGGATTTTGCGGTCGCCTTGGTGGACGAAATTGAACATCCCACCCACGTGCGGCAGCGATTCACCGTCGGGTATTGAGGCGCGGACCGTTGGCGCGGCGCGCGGCCGTGGAGGCTGCAGGAGGCTCTCGATGGGGTCCTTCGGGGGCCGCAGTGCGCTCAGGACGGCCAGAGCCGAACCGTTCGAGGAGAAAATCGATGAAGGCCCGGACCCGCGCGGGCAGATGCTGGTGGCTCAGGTAGACCGCGTACAGATCGAACGCGGGCGCGTGCAGATCCGGCAGGACGCGCAGCAGGCGCCCATGGCGCAGATCTTCCTCGACGATGAAGGCCGGCTGGAGAATGATCCCGCCGCCGGCTACGGCCAGACGCCGCAGCAGATCGCCATTAGTCGCATGGACTGCGGGCCGCACCCGTACGGTGAGTTTCCGACCGTGCTCCTCCGTGAACGCCCATTCATCCCCCGACCAGAGATACTTGTAACTGAGGACTTCGTGGTCCGCGAGGTCGGCGGGCCGCCGCGGCGTGCCGTGTCGCTGCAGATACTCAGGCGAGGCGCACAAGACCATGTCGATCGGTGCAATGCGTCTGGCGATGAGACGGCTCTCCAGAGCGGTGGCGATGCGCAGCGCCACGTCAAAACCTTCGTTGGCCAGATCCACGACCCGATCCGAGAGATCGATATCCAGTTTCAGCTGCGGGTAACGAGCGCGAAACAGCGGCAATTCGTCGGCGAGGCGCAGCACGCCGAAGGACAGGGGCGCGGAGAGCCTGAGCGTACCGGTCGGCCGGGCCGTTCCCTTCGCGGCGCTCGACTGAGCTTCGGCGATCTGTTCGAGGATGGCTCGCGCGCGGACACAGTACTCCGCGCCCGCCTCGGTGAGCGAAAGGCGGCGCGTGGTTCGGTTGAGCAATCTCGCGCCGAGATGCTCCTCCAGTGCGCCGATCTGCCGCGTCACGGCAGCGTTGGAGAGGCCAAGGGCATCGGCCGCCTGCGCGAAGCTGCCGGAGTCGACCACCTGGAGCAGGATCTTCATGCCATATGCGATATCCAAAACGTCCTCAATTAGTGCAAAAAACGCAATAATGAATTGAGTTTAACGCTATTTAATTGCGTGTGAGGAAATTATAGAGTGGCCTCGCCGTCGTGATGGCGTGCTCGGCGGCGGCACCAGGCTCGGCCTGTGTGCCGCGCCGTGCCCTAACGCACCGGCGCCTCCGGCAACCGCCTCTGAACTCACGTGGGAGATCCAGATGATCAAAACCAATACCGCCCCCTACGGCATCGCGCTGTTGCGTGTGAGCCTGGGCATTCTGTTCCTCGCGCATGTCGCGCTGAAGATTTTCGTCTTCACCGTTCCAGGTTTCGTTGGCTATTTTGCCTCGCTCGGGCTGCCTGCCATTGCCGCGTACGGCGTGATTGCCCTGGAACTCCTCGGTGGAATCGCACTGGTGCTCGGGATCTACGCCCCCTGGGTCGCCGTGCCCCTTGCGATCGAGATGCTCGGCACCATCGTCATGGTGCACGGGCACAACGGTTGGCTGTTCACGAACAAGGGGGGTGGCTGGGAATACCCGGCGTTCTGGACGATCAGCTTGGTTGCCTTGACGCTGCTCGGTGACGGTGCGTTCGCACTGCGTCCGGCGGCCCGCACGGGCTGAGCGGCGGGCGCGCAGGCGGCACCGGCATGGCGCCTCAGTGCGCCCATGCCGGTGCCGCCGCGGATGCTACCCGGGGTGCTCCCCGGTGAGGAATTCGCGCATCAGCCTCAGCAGGGCCTCGGCGCGGATCGGCTTGCTCAGGATCCGCAACTGGGGGTCGGGTGCGAGGCCGCGAATCGCGCTCGAGGTGTCGCCCGTGACCAAAATCGCCT
>JAKCDC010000003.1:82955-158368 GCA_021838635.1 Pseudomonadota bacterium | reverse complement strand
TCGCTCCTCATCGCTCAACACAATCTCGGGGGCTACTCGCACTCGCGCTCTCCAGTGCCATCGCTGATAGCACATTGGACCCCGGAGAGTCATTTAAGTTCTCTGAAGAATGCAACACTACACTAGTTCTTCACTACGCGGATCTCGAACCGCGAGATATCAAGCAAATCGAAGGCGTACCCGTTACCGCCGCCGCGCGCACGATCCGCGACGTGCATGCTGCCCATCTCGGGCCTGCGCTCGTCCGTCAAGCAATCACGGACGGACGCAAGACGGGTCACCTGACTTTCGATGAAGCCGATCGGCTCGAAGCAGAACTCCTAGGCGGGCCGCTGCAATCTCGAAAAGTGCGTCCCCAAAGGCGATGCAGAGCATCCGAGTGATTCCCCCACGAAAGCCGCCGAACCGTCCACCGCCGTCCGCGGGCGTACTGGCGGAGTATGCCCAGGCGTACGCGCGCGCAAGCGGTATCAGCGAAGGGCGCGTTCGCACCTGGATCTCATACATGATTACAGCCGGCGTCTTCGAACGAGCTACTGGCGACGGCAATCCGCAGTTCATCATCAAGGGAGGCGTAGCACTTGAACTGCGGTTACGCGATCGAGCTCGAGCAACGAAGGACATCGATGTCGTGTCACACGATCAGGACGCTGCCCTCGCGCGAACCCTGGAGCGTGCCATGACGGGCGACCCCCTATCAGGGGTTCTCCTTTCGACGCAAGCGAGACCCGCGGGTCCTCGACAATGGCGTCGTGAACATGGAATTCGCCGTGAGTTATCGCGGTGGAACCTGGGCGAGCATCACCATCGGTATCGCGCGAGCCGAACCGGGCGAGTCCGAGGTCGAATGGCTGCAGGCGATTCCCCTCACCGAGGCATTCGGGGTCACAGGTCCCGTCGCGCTCCCGTGCCTGCCTCTCCGTCTGCACATCGCGCAGAAACTCCATGGCATGACGTTGCCACCCCCCTCGCATTGCGTCACTCAAAATGTTACCGGCTGGGATCGTTGCCTCACCTGAAATGCTACCAGCGGCCGGAGCTGCATCATGTCGCCCCGTCACCTGCGGAGGTGTCCATGGGCATGAATGTAATGCACACGGCCCGGGCGGAACCGGCCGCCTTTGGCGGCAGGCTGACGTTCCTCTTTTGCCGGTTGCAACCCGGCCAAGAGCGAACGGGAAGATGTCTCCGGTAACATCACTGATGACGCAGCCGGTAACAGAATTATGTGAGGCAATACGAGGGGCCACCCCGACCCGGGAAGCGCAACGATCGTGTTCGCGATCTGATTGATCTTCTGCTCATGGAGTCATTGGGTACCGACTACGAGGGGCTTCGTGAGGCATGCGAGGCGGTGTTCCGGATTCGCGGTAGTCATTCGTGGCCACCGCTGCTAGAGCTGCCGGAACACTGGGTTGAGCGGGTCACGCGATTGGCTGAGGAACTTAATCTTCCTATCGCCGACGCGCACTCCGCAATGGCCCGTGTGCAGGCATTTGTCGATCGAATCGTCCGCAGCTGATCGAGATTTCCGGGGGATCACGAAGCGAGCTCGGATGCTCGCGATCCCGTCGGTTCACGCCTTTTGCGCAGCGTACTGATATGACGTCGGAGTTGATGGCGTATCAAGATGCGCATCAGGCCATCCGACGGCAGTGAAGAGATTGAGCATCGAGCGGCCTCTGTGTGTACGCGCGGTCACGAGGACGATGTCGACCTTTCGGGCCGGGACGCCGACTAGCCGGCGTGCAGCATCGAGCGCACCCGCTCGATCTGCGTGGCGAGCCCGGTGACCGTGCGTTCGAGCTCGAGGATCCGGTCGCGCTCGGCACTCACTACGGCGGGGGGCGCATTGCTGACGAAGCTCTCGTTGGCGAGCCGCGCTCGTACCTTGCCCAGGTCGCTCTCGGCGCGAGCGAGGAGTTTCTCGAGCCGTTCGGCCTCGGCGGCGGCGTCGATCAGCCCCTCCATCGGCACCAGCAGCGTCAGCTCCCCGACCAGCGCAGTCGCCGATTGTGGCGCCGGTTCATCGCCGGCGAGGACCCGCGCCGAGTCGATGCCCGCCAGGCGCTCGAGGTAGGGACGATGGTGCTCGAGGTAGGCCCGATCCTGCTCACACGCGCCCTTCAGCAGCACCGGGATGCGGCGCGGGGGCGCGATGTTCATCTCGCCACGGATCTGCCGCACCGCGAGGACGAAGGCCTGAATCCAACCCACCTCGCGCTCGCTCGCCTCATCGGTCGGGAACTGCTCCGGTAGCGGGTAGGACGAGTTCATGACCGTCTCGCCCTGGCAGCCGGCGAGCGGTGCGGCGCGCTGCCAGATCTCCTCGGTGATGAACGGCATGATCGGGTGCAGGGCGCGCTGCAGCGCCTCGAGGACTTCCGCCAGCGTGCGCCGTGCGCCGCGCTGCGCCGCGGGGTCGGCCGTCTCGGCCTGCAGCACCGGTTTGGTCAGCTCCAGATACCAGTCGCAATACTCGTACCAGGTGAACTCGTACAGTGCGTTAGCGGCGTAATCGAAGCGGTACTCGGCGAGCGCCTTTTCCACCGTCGTGAGCGCCCGCCCGAAGCGCGAACGGATCCAGCGGTCGGCTACCGAGAGGTGCGCCTCGGCGCGCAGGTCGTCCTGTTCGCCCATCAGCGTGACGAAGCGCGCGGCATTCCACAGCTTGTTGCAGAAGTTCCGGTAGCCGGCGACGCGAGCCAGATCGAAGCGGATGTCGCGGCTCGGGGAGGCGAGGGCCGCGAACGTGAAGCGCAGCGCGTCCGTGCCGTGCGCGGGGATCCCGTCCGGGAATTGCTTGCGCGTGGCCTTCTCGATGGCGGGGCGCTTCTGCGGCTGCATCAGTCCGCTGGTGCGCTTCTCGATCAGCGCCGCGAGCTCGATGCCATCGACGATATCGAGCGGATCGATGACGTTGCCTTTGGACTTGGACATCTTCTCACCGGACTCGTCGCGGATCAGTCCGTGGATGTAGATGTCGCGGAACGGCACATCGCCCATGAACTTCAGGCCCATCATCATCATCCGCGCGACCCAGAAGAAGATGATGTCAAAGCCAGTGAGCAGCACAGTGGTCGGGTAGTAGCGTGAGAGCTCCGGCGTGCGTTGCGGCCAGCCGAGCGTCGAGAACGGCCACAGCGCCGAGGAGAACCAGGTGTCGAGCACGTCCGGGTCCTGACGCAGCGCCGTTTCGGCGCCGAGTCCGTGCCGGGCGCGCACGTCCTGCTCGCTGCGCCCGACATAGACGTTGCCCTGCTCGTCGTACCAGGCCGGGATGCGATGGCCCCACCACAGCTGGCGGCTGATGCACCAGTCCTTGATGTTGCGCATCCACTCGAAGTAGGTCTTCGCCCAGTTCTCCGGGATGAAGCGGGTGCGGCCGCTCTCGACGGCCTCGATGGCCGGTGTGGCGAGCGGGGCGATCTTCACGTACCACTGGTCGGTGAGATAGGGTTCGAGCGCCGCGCCGCTGCGGTCCCCACGTGGCACCATCATCTTGTGCGGCTCGGTACGCTCGATCAGATCGGCCGCCTCGAGCTCCGCGAGTATGCGTCGGCGTGCCTCGGAGCGCTCAAGGCCACGCAGCCGCGGTGGTGCGTTCTCGTTCAGCTCCGCGCGCGGCGTGAAGATATTGATCTGCGGCAGGTGGTGGCGCAGTCCGACCTCGTAGTCGTCGAAGTCGTGCGCCGGCGTGATCTTGACGCAGCCGGAGCCGAACGCGACATCCACGTAGCTGTCGGCGATGATCGGAATCAGCCGCTCGACAATCGGCACCCGGACCTGTTGGCCGATCAGATGGCGATAGCGTTCGTCGTCCGGATTGACGGCGACGGCGGTGTCCCCGAGCAGCGTCTCCGGACGGGTCGTTGCCACCACGACGTGGCCGCTACCGTCCGCGAGCCGGTACCGCAGATGCCAGAGGTGCCCGTCCTCTTCGGTACTCTGCACCTCAAGGTCAGAGAGCGCTGTGAGCAGCACCGGGTCCCAGTTGACCAGGCGCTTGCCGCGGTAGATCAGCCCCTCCTCGTGCAGGCGCACGAATACCTCGATGACCGCCTGCGAGAGTCCGTCATCCATGGTGAAGCGCTCGCGCGACCAGTCGACCGAATCGCCGAGCCGGCGCATCTGCGCAGCCATGGTGCCGCCGGACTGTCCCTTCCACTGCCAGACGCGCTCCAGGAACGCCTCGCGGCCGAGGTCGGTGCGGTGTACGCCCTGAGCCTCCAGCTGCCGCTCGACCACCATCTGCGTGGCGATGCCGGCGTGATCGGTTCCCGGCTGCCACAGCGCATCGTCGCCGCGCATGCGGTGATAGCGGGTCAACAGGTCCATCAGGGTGTGATTGAACGCGTGCCCCATATGCAGCGTTCCGGTCACGTTCGGCGGCGGAATCATGATGCAGAACGGCGCGCCGTGGCCCGAGGGGGTGAACCAGCCGTTTGATTCCCAGCGCTCGTAGATTCGCCGCTCGATCTGATGCGGCGCGTAGACTTTATCCATGGTTCTCGGGAGGCTCTTGCACAGCGGTCGGGATGCCGATTATAGGGCCGCTAAGCGCCGCGCAGCGTGTGCGTCACCGGCTCGCAGCCGAGCTGCCGGTAGGCGCGAAAGCGCGCCCGAGCCGCCTCGCGTTGCTGCGGCTCGGGCGCGATGATCTCAGCGATCCGCTCGGCCGCGGCGGCGCTCGGGGGCGGTTCGGGTGCGGCGGCCAGATTGATCAGTACGCCGACGGGTCCTGAGGGATGGGCCCCGGCGCTGAGCAGCACCGGGGCATCGTGCCCGGCATCGACCCACTCGTGCGGCACGAAGCTGGTGTCGGAGAAGGTCCACAGCAGCTCATCGAGCCGCGTCAGTTCGTCCTTGTCGCTGTGCCAGATCAGCACGCGCTGGCCGGTCTGATACGCCTTCTCGGCGAGCCGGCAGGCGACTTTCAGCCGCCCCGATGCGCCCGCCTCAGTGAGGATGTAGAAATCCGCCCGCACCGCGTCGCTCTACTGCTCGGCGCGGCGCAGCAGGAAGTCTGCGAGCAGCGCGGTCGGCCGTCCGGTGCTGCCTTTGTGCGCACCGCCCTGCCAGGCGGTGCCGGCGATGTCCAGGTGCGCCCAGCGCATTCCCTGGGTGAATTTGGCGAGGAATGCCCCGGCCGTGATCGCCCCACCGTCGCGTCCGCCGATGTTGGCGAAGTCCGCGAAGTTGCTCTTCAGCTGCTCGCTGTACTCCTCGGTGAGTGGCAGCGCCCAGGCGCGATCATCGGCGCGCACGCCGGCCTCGATGAGTTCGCGTACCAGCGTCTCGTCGGTGCCCATGGCCCCGGAGTGATGGTGGCCGAGGGCGATGACGCACGCGCCCGTGAGCGTCGCGAGGTCGACCACCGCGGCGGGCTTGTAGCGGCGCGCGTAGTGCAGCGCATCGCACAGCACCAGCCGGCCCTCGGCGTCGGTGTTGAGAATCTCGACGGTCTGGCCGGAGGCGCTGGTGACGATGTCGCCGGGCTTGACGGCCTTGCCGTCGGGCATGTTCTCCACCGCCCCGACGATGCCGACCACGTTCAGCGGCAGCTTCACGCGGGCGGCGAAGGCGAGTGCGGCGAGCACCGCCGCCGCGCCGCTCATGTCGTATTTCATCTCGTCCATCTCCCCGGAGGGCTTGATCGAGATGCCGCCGCTGTCAAAAGTCACACCCTTGCCGACCAGCACCACTGGCGCCTGGCCGCTCTTGCCGCCTTTGTGCTCGAGCACGATCAGCCGGGGTGGCTCGGCGCTGCCCTGTGCGACCGCGAGCAGGCAGCCCATCTTCTCCCGTCGCAGTGCCGGCTCATCCAGCACCCGCGCGCTGAGCGAGCGGTGCCGCCGCGCCAGGCCGCGGGCCTGTTCGGCCAGATAGCGCGGCGTGCAGATGTTGCCGGGCAGATTACCAAGATCGCGCTGCAGGGCCGCCGCCTCGCCAATCGCCTGTCCGTGCGCGAGACCGCGCTCCAGCGCCGGGGCCGAGGTGCGCGTGGCCGGGCCGGCGAGCACCTGCGCGAGCGGCGCAGGCTTCGCCTTCTTGCCGCTCTTGAGATCATTGACGCGGTACAGGGTGCTCAGGGTGAGTTCGGCCACGGCGCGTCCGACGTAGTAATCATCGAGCGTCTCGTCCGTCGGCCGCTCGAGCGCGACTGCTGCGCTCTTGACTCCGGTGCGCGCCAGCGCCCCGATGGCCGCCGCAAGGGCCTTGCGCCAGCTGCGGCGGGTGAGAGCCGCGCGCGCGCCAAGACCGGTGAGCAGCACACGCCGCGCGCCGACCCCAGGCAGATCCCCGAGCAGCAGCGTCTCTGCGGCGCGCCCCGGAAAATCCCCGCGCGCCAGGAGCTTGCCGAGGCGCCCGCCGGCGGCCTGGTCGATCTGTCGCGCCGCATCGCTGAGGCCGCTTTCCTCGAAAATGCCGACGATCAGGCAGTCCACCTCGAGGGTGGTGATGCTCTTGCTCCAGGTCTCGAACCGCATTCCGCTTCTCCCGTCGACCGGCCCGAGCCGGTGAACTGTGTGTGTCTGCGCGCCGCGCCATTGAGCTGCGCCACTCGCTGCTTTATCTTCGCTACCGCTGCGTTCCGCCCGGTGTTGTGTGCCCCGCGGCGCGCGCGGGCAGTGTAACTCAAGCCGGGATTCCGGCGGGCGGGCTCCTCGGGTGGGAAAAATCATCGGTCGTTACGTATTGCGCGAGGTCTTGAGCGCCTGGTTGCTGATGATGGCGGTGCTGCTGATCATCCTGACCGCCTACGAGGTCGGGGCGGTGCTGGAGCGGGCGGCGGCCAGCCAGTTTCCCCAGGGGGTCATCACACGGCTGATTTACCTGGGGCTGCTGCAGTACGTGAGCCTGGTGGCGCCCATGGCACTGCTGCTCGGGATCATCTGGGCGTTCGGCCGGCTCTACCACGACAGCGAGATGGCTGCGGCGCTCGCCTGCGGTGTGCGCCCGGGGGTGCTGTACCGCCCGGTGATCGCGCTCGCGGTGGTGGTGGCCGCGGGACTGGCGGCGGTGACGCTGGTGCTGGCGCCGCGGGCCACCTTCCAGGCCCTGACGCTGCGCGACAAGGCGATCCGCGCCGGGCAATTCGCGCCCCTCGAACCCGGACAGTTCCGCTCCTTCGGCGGCGGTAGCGCGGTGGTCTACGCCCAACGGGTTGAACCGAACGGCGCGCTGGGTAACGTGTTCATCGAGCGTACCCGCGGCAGGACGGTGGAGGTGGCGGTGGCCAATCAGGCGCGCCACACCGTCTCCCCGGACGGAACCTCTCAGACCATCGAGCTGTATCACGGGGAGCGCTTCGAGGGCGTGCCGGGCAGCGCGCAGTTTCGGATCATGCGCTTTGCCGAGCACACCGTGCCGATCCCGATGCCGCCGGCGAATCAGTTGGTGACCGATCTTGATGCGGCGCCGACCGCGGCGCTGTACGCCTCGACCGATCTGCGCCAGCAGGCCAAGCTGCAGTGGCGTATCGCGCTGCCGCTGATGTGCCTGGTGCTCGCGGTCGTGGCGCTGCCGCTCTCGCGGCTCAGGCCCCGCCAGGGTCGCTACGCGCGCGTGTGGGTGGCACTGGTGCTGTACGTGGTGTACCTGAACCTGCTCACGGCCGGCGAGGCGTGGCTTGGGCATGGACAGATCCCGCCGCTGCTCGGGCTGTGGTGGGTGCATGTGGTGGTGATCCTGCTCGCGGTGGCGATGATGCGCGGCCCTGAACTGGCGAGCCGGATGCGCATATTCGGGGCGCGCGCATGAGCATCCTGGATCGCTACGTGGTGCGGGCCATCCTCGGCTCGGTGTTGCTGGTGCTGGCGGTGTTCCTCGTGCTCGGCGGCCTGTTCGCATTCATCACCCAGCAGGGCGACATTGGCATCGGGCACTACACGCTGCTCGATGCGCTGTGGTTCACCCTGCTGAACCTGCCCCAGCAGGCCTATCAGCTGCTGCCGATCACGGCGATGATGGGCTCGCTGCTCGGCCTCGGTGCGCTGGCCCGCGGCAGTGAGATCGTCGTGCTGCGCGCCACCGGTATGTCAGTGGCGCGCCTCGCGGGTGCGGCGCTGATCGCCGCGGCGGTGCTGATCGCGGTCGAAGCGGTGGTCGGGGAGTTTGTGGCGCCGCAGTTGCAGGAGGCAGCCAACCAGCAGCGCGCCTTCAGTCAATACGGCACCATCAGCTTCGGCGGCGGCACCGGCGCGTGGGTGCGCGATGGGGATCTGATTCTGAACGTCGCGCGCCAGTCGAGTTCGCGCCAGTTCGGCGGCATGCAGGTGTTTCAGCTCTCCCCGACGCACCAGCTGCTCGCGGTCGGACATGCGACGCGCGCCACGGCGGCCGGCCACGACCGCTGGCTGCTCGATCACTACACGGCCTCGCATTTCATGGCGGACCGCGTCACGGTGCGCAAGCCCGGCCGCAAGGTGCTGCACTCGGACGTCTCGGCGAGCTTTCTTGGCTTCACCGTGCAGGACCCGGAGCAGATGACGCTTCGTTCGCTGTGGCAGTTGATCGGCTATCTGCACACCAATTCGCTCGATGCCGGCCAGTACGAGTTCGCGTTCTGGTCGCGTATCGCGCGCATCGTCGCCATCGCGTTCGCGGTGCTGCTAGCCGTACCGTTCGTGCTCGGGTCGATGCGCTCGGCCGGCGCCGGGACACGTGCGATGCTCGCGCTCGCCATTGGCATCGGCTTTTTCCTCCTGCAGCGGCTCATCGAGAGCGGCACCATCGTCTTTCACCTCAATCCGGTGATCGTCGCGTGGCTGCCGACGGCGCTGCTGGCGACCGTGACGCTGCTGCTGCTCGCCCGCGCCCGCTGAGACGCCGCTCAGGCGGCCGGCTTGCGCACAGTCCCGGTGTGCCCGGCCAGTGGCTGCAGCAGTCCGGAGAGCGGCTGGAAGATCTGCCGATAGCGGTAGCCGGGAATGCGGTATTGCCAGCCGCGCACCCGTGCCTCGAGATGTGCGGCCAGCGGCGCGGCCTTCGCGCCCACGGCGCGCACGGTGAGTTCGATGTAATGCGGCCCTTTCTTCACCGCCTGAAAGCCGCGTACCGTTACGTGCAGGCCCGTGAAGGTCGTGAACACGGCGCTCGAGCGTGACACGCCGTGCGGAGGCGTCACTGCCTTGCGCACGTTGTTTAGCGTCAGGTTGGAAAGCGCGCTGGCGAGCGCATCAGCGGCGCCGGGACTGCTGAGTTTGCGGCCGGGCGGAATGCCGAGCACACGAAACTGTGCGTCCGTCGGCGCGGCCCGCGTGACCCGATACGGGCGCTCGCGCGCGAGGCGCTCCTCGATGCTGCGCACCTGTTGGTGCTTCAGATCGATGATGATCGGACTTAACCACTGCGCCGGCTTCGCCTCGGCCATCACCAAGGGCGCGGCCAACAGGCTCTGCTTATGGCCGACGCGGCGCACGTACGCGCCGCTGCCGCCGTCGCTGTGTCCCACGATGAGTGACCAGGTGTGCGCCGGACTCACCAAATCGATGCGCACGCCGCTTGCACCGGCGGCGCTCGGGGACTGCACGCCGAGGGCCGCATAGTCGGCCGCGAGGCGGGTCTTGCGCGCCACGGCCTTGAGATTGCCGAGATCGATCAAAAGTTTGCGCAGCTTGCCGGAGTCTGCCGGATAGCCGCGCTGCTTGACCTGCCAGCGATGGGTCCCTTTGAGCAGCGTCACATGCCGACCGTCGGCGCCGCTGATGCGCACCTCGGTGAGCGCATTGAGCTGCGCGGTGAGTCCGGGCAGCACCGGGGTGCCCGCAACCGACGTGCTGCCCTGCTGTGCACGGTGCGCCACCCAGATCGCCACCAGCAGCACCGCGAAGCTGATCCCGAACAGGATGGCCAGATGGCGTTGCTTCATGACTTGCTCCCGGAGTGCTGGCGCGCGCGGCGCCGGCGCCGGCGCAGTGCCGCGCCGGCGAGCGCCGCCAGCGCGAATATCGCCGGCATGACGATGATGTTGATGACCTTCAGTTCCGTTCCTAGCGCATCGATGCTGCGTACCAGCCCGGCCTGCACGGCGCGCAGACGCTTGCGGATCGTGACCCGCTCGGCCTGAAAGTGCTCGATCTGCTGCTCCTGCGCCGGTGTGAGGATCAGCGTCGACTTGTGATCGCGCTGAGTCTGCAGCAGCGTCAAGCGCCGCTCGGTCTGTTGCAGCTGTGCCTGCAGTCGCTGCTGCTGGGCGCGGTAGCGTGCCTCGGCGGCACGGCGCAGCGCCGCGACCCGTGTGAACGGCCGGGTGAAGCCGGCCTTGGCGCGCACGCTGATCAGATCGTCGCTGCCGCTGAGGTTGTCGAGGGAGTTCAACAGCAGATTGCCGTTGCTCGCCCAGGCTTCATTGATCGTTTCGCCGAACAGGTTCAGGTGACGCACCCAGAGGTAATCCGAAAGCAGATCGGAGTCGGCGAACACCAGCAGTTGCAGGGGCTTGAGCGCCTGGGTGAGCACCTGCGTGCCGGCGGGCAGCTTCACCCCCGCGGGCGCGCCATGCGGGTAGGCGCTCTTGACCTTCCCGCTGACGCGGGCGGCGAACACATAGCGCTTGCCGGTCGGCTTGAAGCCATTCAGCACGCTCGACGGATCGGTCAGGCCCGAGAGCGACTGTGTCGCGAGTGGCATCGCTTCGGTGCTGCTCCAGAGCAGCGGCCGGAAGCTCGTGCCGGCGCCCTTCAACGCGCTCAAGTACCCGGCTGTGGACAGATTGACGGTGGACAGCCCGGAGGTGATCACGTCGTGGTGCGACATCTGCGCGCGGCCAAGACCGATGATCAGCGGATCGAGGCGGGGCGTGCCGTTGGCGCCCGCGACGTTCAGTGCGAGCGAACGGTCCGCGATGACCTCATCGGGGTTGAAGCGCACGCCCCAGGAGGCGAGCAGCCGGTCTAGATCGGTGCTGCCGGGCTGCGGGGGGCTGCCGGGCGTTACGGCCGACTCAGCCAGCGGATCGACGAAGGCGATGATGTGACCGCCGGCGAGCGCGTACTGGTCGATGGCGAAGCGGGTGGCCGGGGAGAGGTGCCGCGGGTCGACGAGCACGAGCACGCGCGTGCCGGCGGGAATGGTCGTCGCGTTGGGCTTCAGCGTGTGCAGGTCGTAGAGCTGCTCGGCCTGACGGTACGCGAGCCAGGGCTGGCGCATCTGTCCGCTCTGCGGGTTGAACCCGCCGCTCATCGGCAGACTCGAGTACCACTCGATGCGCGGCTTGGTCGGATGCGCGAGCTGATAGATCAGCTTGGCGATGTCGTATTCGAGAAAACGCTGCTTGCGCGGATCGAAGAACGGAATCGCCTGATGGCCGTTGGTGGCATTCGTGCCGGCAAGGCCGAAGTAGAACTTGCTGCCGGCCTCGTTGACCGGTGTGCCGCGCACCCCGAGCTCGGCGGCGCGGTCCTCCTCGACGGAGTAGGGCCGCGGATCGATGATATGCAGGCGGATCTTGCCGTCGGCGTCCGCGGCGATCTCGCGCAGGAAGTTCTCCACATGATCGCCGTACGCGCGCAGCTGCGGGACGCCGTCCGCGGTCTTGCGCGAGTAGAAGAAGTACAGGTCGATCGGCTCGTGGATGCTCTTGAGGATGCGCCGCGTACCGCGCGAGAGCGTGTACAGGTGATGCTGCGTCAGGTCGAGCTGGGCGCCCGCGAGCGTGTAATTGAAGATGATGGTGAGCCCGATGAGCAGCAGCGCGAGCGCGCCCACCGAACCCCAGCCTAGCGTCGAGCGTTTCATCATGCCGCGCTCCTAGTCCGCTTTGCGCAGGTCGACTGCGACCGTGGTGGTGAATAAAAAGAATCCGATCAGCATGAGGAAGTACAGTACGTCGCGCAGCTCGAGCACCCCGCGGGTGATCGATTGGAAATGCGTCAGCAGCGAGAGCGAGGCGATCGCCTCGATCAGCGTCTCGGGGGCCCAGCCGCGAAACGCATCGAGCACCATCGGGTAGCCGGCGAGCAGCAGGACGAAGCAGGCGGACACTCCGAGGATGAACGCCACCACCTGATTGCGCGTCAACGCCGACATGCACGAACCGATGGCGAGGAAGCCGCCGGCGAGCAGCAGGCTGCCGAGATATGAGGCGAAGATGACCCCGTTGTCGGGGCTGCCGAGATAGTTGACCGTGATCCAGATCGGGAAGGTGAGCGCGAGCGCCAACCCGGTGAACAGCCAGGCCGCGAGGTACTTGCCGAGCACCACCTCCCACGCCTTCAGCGGCAGGGTCATGAGCAGCTCAATGCTGCCGGACTTGCGCTCCTCGGCCCACAGCTTCATGGTCAGGGCCGGGATCAGGAACAGATATAACCAGGGGTGAAACATGAAAAACGGCCGCAGGTCGGCCTGGCCGCGCTGGTAGAAGGCGCCGACGTAGAACGTGAAGGCGTTCGCCAGTACCAGGAATATAATGATAAAAACATACGCGAGCGGCGTCGCGAAATAACTCGCGAGCTCGCGGCGCAGGATCAGTGCCACGTTACGCATCGGTCCCCCAGCGTGTGCCATCAGGCGGTGATGGTGCGAAAAACTTCGTCCAGACGTCCGGATTCCAGGTGCAGCTCCTTCAGCTGCAGGCCCTGCTGCGCCGCGAGCGCCGCGACCTCTTGCAGGATCATCGCGCCGGCGCGCGGCAGCGCCGTGAGGCGCGCTTCGCGCTCGGTCACCTCGACCTGCTCGACCTGCGTCAGACCGGCGAGCGCCGCGCGCGCCGTCTCCAGCTGCTCGGCGCGGGCCAGTTGCAGCGACACCGCATTGTGGTAGCGCGAGCGGCTCGTCAGCTGCAGCGGCGTGTCATCGGCGACGATCCGGCCGCGCGCGATGATGATGGCGCGCGTGCAGACCGCGGCCACCTCCTCGAGGATGTGCGTCGAGATGACGATGATCTTCTCGCTCGCCATCTCCTCGATGAGCGTGCGCACCTCGTGCTTCTGGTTCGGATCGAGCCCGTCGGTGGGCTCATCGAGGATCAGCACCGGCGGGTCGTGCATGATCGCCTGGGCCAGTCCCACTCGGCGCCGAAATCCCTTCGAGAGCGTCTCGATCTGCCGTTCCAGCACGCTTGCCAGTTGCAGTCGCTCGATGACGTACTGCAGGCGTGCGCGTTTGCGTGCGCCCTCCAGGCGACGCAGCTCGGCGATGAACTGCAGAAAGGCGCTGACGCGCATCTCGCCGTAGCACGGGGCGCCCTCGGGCAGGTAGCCGAGCGACTGGCGGGCGGCGAGCGGCTCCTCCTCGACGTCATGGCCGCAGATGCTGGCGCGCCCCGAGGTCGGGGTGACGAAGCCGGCCAGCATGCGCATGGTGGTCGTCTTGCCGGCGCCGTTGGGACCGAGGAAGCCGAGCACTTCGCCCGGCCGGACTTCGAACGTGACGTCCTCCACGGCCGTCACGGCGGGGTAGCGCTTGCACAGCTGCTCAGTCTTGATCATGGCGCCTCCTGACTCAGGCTGCCATAGAGTGCCGCGCGGCGGCAAAAGTTCCCGCTATCCAGGGCGCCAGTTACCGCGCGCACCGCGCGAGCGCCAGTAGAGCATCAGGATCGCCCCACCGAGCATGCCGCCGAGGTGCGCGAAGTGTCCGATACCGGGCTCGGTGCCCGTGACGCCGAAGAACAGCTCGAGCAGACCGTAGAGCAGTACGAACAGCCAGGCCGGCATCGGGATCGGCGGCAGGATCAGCAACAGCCGTGCGCGCGGGAACAGCATGGCGAAGGCGAGCAGCACGCCGAACACCCCGCCGGAGGCGCCGATGGTCGGCTCGCTGTTGCCGGTGGCGTGCTGCACGGCGATCTGAGTGAGCGCCGCGGCGATCACGCACACGAAATAGTAAAAGAGAAAGCGCCGCTTGCCCCAGTGCTGCTCGAGCGCCGGGGCGAACACGAACAGCCCGAACATGTTGCCGAAGATGTGCCACCAGCTGCCATGCAGGAATGCGTAGGTCACCAGCTGCCAGATGTGGAAGTTCGGTCCGAGCGGCCAGAGCGCAAAGCGCAGCACCCACGAGGCCGGGAGCACCTGCTCCAGCAGAAAGATCGCCACGTTGATGACGATCAGGCCGAGGACGGCCGGTGTGAGTGAGCGGAACATCGAGGCAGTGTACGCGCCGGTGCGGGTGCCGTGAACGCGTGCTACGGGGCGAGTTGGCTGCCGAGCCGCTCGGCGGCCGCGCGCAGTGCCGGCAGCACGCTCTCGATCAGCTCGCCGCTGGAGAGGCGCGAGGCTTGGGCGCTGACGTTCATGGCCGCGACGGTGACGCCGACCACGTTGCGCACGGGCACGGCGAGTGAGCGCAGGCCAATCTCCAGTTCCTGATCGTTCAGCGCGAAGTCCGCGGCGCGAACTTCGGCGAGAATCTCAAGCAGCCGCTCGCGCGACGTGACCGTGAAGCGCGTATACGCGGTCAGTTCCGTGTCGGTGAGCAGCAGGTCCACTTGCGCTGGCGGCAGACTCGCCAGCAGTACCCGGCCGAGCGCGGTGCAGTACGCTTGCAGGCGGCTGCCCACGCCGAGCGTCACCGACATGATGCGCGCGGTCGAGGCACGGGCCACGTAGACCACGGCGCCTTCATCAAGCACCGCAACGGTGGTGGCCTCGCCGATCCGTTCACTCAGTTCCTGCAGGATCGGTTGCGCGGCGGTGCTGAGCGGCGCGGTCGACAGATACGCATACCCGAGGCTCAGGACGCGCGGCTGCAGATAGAAGGAGCGGCCGTCGCTGGCCGCGTAGCCGAGTTCGCGCAGCGTGTACAGACAGCGGCGCACCACCGCGCGGGTCAATCCCGTGGCGCGGCTCACCTCGGCGATGGTGAGTCGACGGTCGAGGCCGGCGAAGGCGCGAATGACGTGCAGTCCGCGTGCCAGGGACGTCATGAAGTCCGGGTCCCCAGCGCGGTAGAGCGTGTCCTCGGCGCGCACGGGGCGGTGCGAGGGGACGGCGGGGCGGGGCATGGACTTTGAGCGGGGCACGTCGAGCGGCGAGGTGGCAGGTGCGGTAATCGTACCGCGGCGCGGGCGCGCGGGGGAGTCCCGGGCGGGGGCGAATCAGGGGCCGCCGAGGCTCGCCTCGATGCTGCGCCAGAGGATGCTCTGCAGTGTCGCGAGTCGCTCCCCGGCGAAGTCCGGCCAGCCGAGCGAACGCAGCACCACGGGGCGGGCGCGCCCAACGAGCATGATTTGCGCGACGATGGCCACGGCACGTACGCGCGGCTCCGGCGCGGCTGCCGCCTCGCCGAGCAGTCGACCGATGATCTCGGTGAGCAGCGTGACCAGGCGTCCCCCGATGCGCTCGTAGATGGCCTCGAACGCCTCGTTCTGTTCGCTCTGGGCGCGGGCGAAGAACAGCGCCCAGCTCTCCGGTCGCTCGCTCGCCAGCCCCTCCAGGAGCGGCTCGATCAGCTCGCGCAGCAACTGAAGCAATTGCCTGCGCGTCGGGCGGCCGGCGCTGAGCGCGAGCTGCGCCTGTTCGGCCGGTGGCCCGAGCCGTGCGCGTACGTCCTCGGTGATGTACTCGATGCACGCGCGATGCAGGCCCGGCTTGCCGCCGAAGTAGTACTGCAGGGCGGGCAGGCTGACGCGGGCACGTTGCGCGATGGCGCGGGTCGAGGCGCCCGGGTAGCCGAGGTGCGCGAACAGCTCGATGGCGGTCTCGAGGATTCGTCGCCGGGTGTCATCGCCGCAGGCGTAGCGCCGCGCCCGGGCGCGGCGCCGCGGCGCTCGCGAGGGCTCGGCCGTGGGTCGCTCGGGCGGGGTATGGCCGCTACGTGTGCTGTTCACCGGGGAGTGTGTGTTCGGGGGCGGCATGGGCCGCCGGTGCGTTGCATCCGTAATAGTATCAATTGACAGAAAACTATCAAGCGATAGAAAATCACCGCGTCGCTCCAGGAGTCCGGCCGTGAACGCACCCTCCCTCGACTCTGCGCAGCCACCGGCCGCGCCCTCGCCACGCTGGCGCCGTCGGCTCGCGCTCGCCGCAGGTCTGCTCGTCGCGGCGGCGCTGGTGCTGTGGTGGTACGCCGGGCGCTCCGCCGGCCCCGCTGCGATCGTCCTCTACGGCAATGTGGATCTGCGCGAGGTCAATCTCGCCTTCAACGACAGCGGCCGCATCGAAAGTATCGCGGTGCAGGAAGGCGATGCGGTGCACCGCGGCGAGGCGGTGGCGCAGCTCGACACCCGCCGCCTACGGCCGATGTTGGCCGAAGCCCAGGCGCGCGCGGTGGCCGCGCAGGCCGCGCTTCGGCGCCTGCAGCACGGGAGTCGGCCGCAGGAGATTGCCCAGGCGCGGGCCAATCTGGCGCTCGCGCGCGCCCAGCAGCGCCAGATGCGCGCGCAGTACTCGCGCATCGCCTGGGTGTTTCGCCGCTCCGCCGGGCAGGCAGTCAGCCGCCAGGATGTGACGGACGCGCGTGCAGCGGCGGCCGTCGCGGCGGCACGCGTGCGCGTGGCCTCCGAGGCGCTGCATCTGGCGGTGTTGGGGCCGCGGCGCCAGGACATCGCGCAAGCGACCGCGTTGCTTGCGGCCGACCGCGCCGAGGTCGCGCTGCTGCGCCAGGAACTCGCCGATGCCACGCTGCGCGCGCCGCTCGATGCGCTGGTGCGCACGCGCATCGGGGAGCCGGGCGATATGGTCTCGCCACAAAGCCCGGTGCTGACGCTGGCGATCACCAACCCGAAGTGGGTGCGTGCCTACATCCCGGAAACTGACCTCGCGCGCGTTCATCCGGGTATGGCTGCGAGCGTTGCGGTCGATGCGTTCACCCAGCACCGTTTCGCAGGCTGGGTGGGGTTCATTTCCTCCACGGCCGAGTTCACCCCGAAGACGGTGCAGACGCCGCAGTTGCGTACCAGCCTGGTCTACGAGATCCGTGTGTTCGTGAAGGATCCGCACGATGAGCTGCGCTTGGGCATGCCGGCGACCGTGTACCTCGGCCCGGGCAGATCCGGGGCGTGAACGCCGTCGCGCCCGCCGTGCTCGAGTGCCGCGAAGTGCACAAGTCCTTCGGACCGCGCGCCCCGGCGCTCGCGGGGGTCTCGCTCAGCGTACCGGCCGGCTCGCTGAGCGCGCTGATCGGGCCGGACGGGGCCGGCAAGACCACGCTGATCCGACTCGTCTGCGGCCTGCTGCGTCCCGAGCGCGGCTCGCTGCGCGTGCTCGGACTCGACCCGGTGCACCAGGCGCAGCGCATCCAGGAGCAGGTGAGCTACATGCCGCAGAAGTTCGGTCTGTACGAGGACCTGACGGTGCGCGAGAACCTCGATCTGTATGCGGACCTGCACGGCGTCAGCCGCGAGGAGCGGGCCGCGCGCTATCCCCAATTGCTGCACATGACCGATCTGGGGCGGTTCGAGGCGCGCCTCGCCGGGCAGCTCTCCGGCGGCATGAAGCAGAAACTCGGCTTGGCGTGCACGTTGGTGCGCCCGCCGCAGCTGCTGCTGCTCGATGAGCCCACCGTCGGGGTCGATCCGCTCTCGCGGCGTGAGCTGTGGCAGATCGTGCGCCGCCTGGTGCGCGAGGAGGGGCTGACCGTACTGATGAGCACCGCGTATCTCGATGAGGCCGAGGGCGCCGACCGCGTGATCGTGCTGCAGGCCGGGCGCGTGCTCGCCGAGCAGGCGCCCGGTGAGATCACGCGGCTCGCCGCCGGCCGCACGTTCAAACTGACGCCACGCGCCGGGGAAAACGCCCGCACCCTGCAGGCGCGGCTGCTTGGGGATGAGTCGGTGATCGACGCGGTGCCCGATGCCGGCACGGTGCGCTGCGTCGGCGCACACCCACAGTGCGTCCCGCAGTCCGGTGCGCGGCCCGTGCCGCCGCGCTTCGAGGACGGCTTCATGGTGCTGCTGCGCGGCCACGAGCCGCCCGAGGCACACAGCGATATCGTGCTGCGGCACGCCCCGCCTCAGGCGAGTGGCGCGCTCATCGAGGTGCGCGGTCTGCTGAAGCGCTTCGGGGCCTTCACTGCGGTCGATCAGGTGAGCTTCTCGGTCGCGCGGGGAGAGATCTTCGGGCTGCTCGGCCCGAACGGCGCGGGCAAAACCACCACGTTTCGCATGCTGTGCGGACTGCTCGTCCCGAGCGGTGGGGTGCTGCGCATCGGTGCGGTGGACGTTGCGCGAGCCGGTGACGCGGCGCGCGGACAGCTGGGCTACGTGGCGCAGAAGTTCTCCCTCTACGGCCCGCTCAGCGTGCGCGAGAACCTGGAGTTCTTCGCCAGCGCCTACGGGCTGCACGGCGCGGCGCGGCGTGAGCGCATCGCGTGGGCGATGGGTCAGTTTGAACTCACCGGCGCGCGCGGCGCGGCGGCCGACCTGCCCGGGGGATTCAAGCAGCGCTTGGCGATGGCCGCGGCCCTGCTGCACGAGCCGCGCATCCTGTTTCTGGATGAGCCGACCAGCGGTGCTGATCCGCTCGCGCGGCGTGCGTTCTGGCGGCGGATCTCGGCGCTCGCGGCCCAGGGTGTCACGGTGGTGGTGACGACACACTTCATGCAGGAGGCCGAGTACTGCGATCACATCGTGATCATGGATGCCGGGCGAGTGCTGGCGCAGGGCACGCCAGCCGAGGTGCGCGCGCGCGCGCCCGAGCGTGCCGATTACGAGCCGACCATGGAGGACGCGTTTATCGCCGTGATCGAACAGGCGCGCGCGGCCGAGGCGCCGGCAGGCGCGCGCTGAAGTCATGCCGCGTGCACCGTCAAGCGACTGGGATGCCCGCCTGGGGCGGATCGGCACACTGGTGCGCAAGGAGTGGCGGCAGATGATCCGCGATCCGGCCAGCATCGCCATGGGTGTGGTGCTGCCGGTCATCCTCATCCTGCTGTTTGGCTACGGGTTGTCGCTGGATGTGAAAAATGTTCCGATCGCGGTGCTCAATCAGGACGGCTCGGAACTCGCCGGCAGCTTGATCGGCGGGCTGCAGCTCTCCCCGTACTTCGCACCGCGCGGGGTCACCTCGCTGCATCGGGCCGAGCAGTTGCTCCTGCGCGGACAGGTCTCGGCCATCTTCACAGTGCCGCCGCGGTTTGCGCGCCAGGTGCGCTCAGGCGGGGCGCAGGTGCAGTTGATCGTCTCCGGGTCGGATGCCAATACCGCGCGCATCATCGAGGGCTACGTCAACGGCGTCGTTGCGGCCTGGTCGGCGCGCCGCGCCCCGGGACTCGCCGGACCGGTGCAGGTGCAGAGCCGACTGTGGTTCAACGCCGCCAATGACAGCCGCTATTTCCTCGTGCCGGGTCTGATCGTGCTGGTGATGACGCTGATCGGCGCGTTTCTCACCGCAATGGTGGTGGCTCGCGAGTGGGAGCGCGGCACCTTCGAGGCGCTGTTCGTCACCCCGGTGCGGGGCACGGAAATCCTGCTCGGCAAGACCATTCCGTACTTCGTGCTTGGCATGGCCGGTCTGGTGTTGTGCGTGCTCGCCGGCCGTTTCCTGTTTCACGTTCCGCTGCGCGGCTCCGTCGCGGTGCTGTTCGCCGGCTCAGTGCTCTACGTGCTGGTGGCGCTCGGCATCGGTCTGCTGATCTCCTCGGCGGTGAAGAATCAGCTGGTCGCCAGTCAGGTGACGCTGCTCGCCACGTTCATGCCCGCCTTTATGCTCTCGGGGCTGCTGTTCGATCTGCGCAGCATGCCCGTGGCGATCCGGATGGTCACCTATCTGCTGCCGGCACGCTACTACGTGGCGTTGCTGCAGACGACTTTTCTCGCCGGCGACGTCTGGGCGGTAATCGTGCCGAATGCGCTCGCGCTGCTCGCCATGCTCGGGGTGCTCGCGTTCGCACTCGGTGCCATCACTCGCAAGAGGCTCGCCTGAATGCTGTCGCTGCGACGCATCTTGGCGCTCGCCCGCAAAGAGCTGCTCGCCGTGCTGAAGGATCGGCGCACACGGCTCAGCCTGCTGGTGCCGGTGCTGGTGCAGACACTGGTGTTTGGCTACGCGGCCAGTTACGACCTCAACCGAGTTCCGTACGTGTTGTTTTCTCGCGATTCCGGCGAGGCGGCGACGGCGCTCATCGCCCGCTTCGATGGCACCGGGCTGTTTCAGCGCGTCGCCACGGTGACCCGCGAGCGGGATCTGCGCGCCGCGATCGATGCGCGGCGCGCGCTGCTCGCGATTGGCATTCCGCAGGACTTCTCGCGGCGGCTCGCCGCCGGCCAGCCGGCCGAGGTGCAGCTGATCGCCGACGGGCGCAACTCAAACACCGCCAATACCGCGCTCAGTTACGCCCAGTCGGTCATCTCGGCATTCAACGCTCAATGGCGTGCCGCGCATGGTGCGCCGCAGCCGCCGGTGAGACTGCTCACGCGGGCGTGGTACAACCCGAATCTCGTCACGCGTTGGGACATGGTGCCGGGCCTGATCGGTACGCTGACGCTGCTGCAGACGCTGCTGCTCACAGCAATGTCGGTGGCGCGGGAGCGGGAGCTCGGTACGTTCGATCAACTGCTCGTCACCCCGATGCGTCCGGCGGAAATCATGGCCGGCAAGGCGCTGCCGGCGATGCTGATCGGGATCACGCAGGCGACCGGTGTGCTGCTGGTGGCGCAACTGTGGTTTCGTATCCCGTTCGAGGGATCCTTCGCTGTCCTTTACGGCGGACTGGTGCTGTTCGTGCTCGCGGCCGTGGGCATCGGGCTGGTAGTCTCCGCTCTCTCCTATACTATGCAGCAGGCGATGCTGTATTCGTTCGTGCTGCTGATGCCGTTCACGCTGCTCTCGGGCCTGACCACCCCGATCGCCAATATGCCGCCGGTCCTGCAGTACTTCACTCGGATCAATCCGCTGCGCTACGCTATCGACATCGCCCAGCGGGTGTATCTGGAGGGCGCAGGGCCCCGGCTGCTGCTGCCGGATCTGTGGCCCCTGACGCTGATCGCCGTGGTCACTCTCAGCGCCGCATCGTGGATGTTTCGTCACCGACTGCAATGATCACCGTGATATTGAATAGGGATTGCCGTATGCCCCGCTTCACTTCCATCCGCTCCCCTGGCTGGCTCGCCGCTGCCGCCGCCGCGCTGCTGCTGGGCGGCTGCACGGTCGGGCCGAATTTCGTCAAGCCCAAGGCGCATGTGCCGGCGCACTGGTCCACGACCGCCGAGCACAACGGCGCCGAGGGTGCCTCGCACATCAGCACGCGCGAGCCGGCGAGCATCGCCTGGTGGACCGAGTTTCACGATCCGCTGCTGAGCACGCTGGTGCGCCAGTCGGTCGCGCAGAACCTCGATGTGCGCGAGGCGGTGTTGCGCGTGCGCGAGGCCGAGGCGCAGACCCAGGTGCTCTCCGGGGCACTCTGGCCGAGCCTCTCGGCGAACGCCTCCTGGAGCCGCCAGCGCATCAGTACCAACACGCCGAACGGGTTCCTGTTCAGCGGCAAGTTCCCGGGGCTGCCTGCGAGCATCACCAACCCGTACAACCAGTACCAGTTGGGGCTCGGGCTCTCCTGGGGACTTGACCTGTTCGGCGGCACGCGCCGCGCAATCGAGGCTGCCCATGCGCAGACTCAGGCCGCGGTCTATGACGCGCGTGGTGTGGCGCTCACCATGGCGAGCGACGTGGCGCAGACCTACATGGAGCTGCGCGGGGCGCAGCTGCGCAAAGCGATTCTCCAGCGCACGCTCGCGACTCAGCGGGCGCTGCTGAAGCTGACACGCGATCGGTACGACGCTGGACTGACTTCCAATCTCGATGTGCAGAATGCCGCCACCGAGCTCAACACCACGCGCGCGCAACTGCCGATCGCCGATGAGCAGATCACGCTCGACATTAACCAGCTGAGCAAGCTCATGGCCCGTCCGCCGGAGGCGCTACGCAGCGAGTTGGTGCGCGCGCGGCCGGTGCCGCCGGTGCCGCCGGTGGTGCCGATCGGCCTGCCGTCCGATCTGCTGCGTCGCCGTCCGGACATTCTGGCCGCCGAGGCCAATCTGCATGCCGCGACCGCCGAGATCGGTGTGGCGGTCTCGGAGTTCTTTCCGCGCATCACGCTCACCGCCGGCGGTGGCGTTCAGTCCCAGGGTCTGAGCCAGCTCATCGACACCGCGAGTCATTTCGCGAGCTTCGGCCCGGCGATCGATCTGCCGATTTTCGAGGGCGGACGGATCCGCGCCACCGTGCATCTGCGGCGGCTGCAGGCGAAGCAGGCGGCGGTGAGCTATGCGCGCACGGTGCTGAACGCGCTGAACCAGGTGGAGGATACGCTCGCCGCCTACGGCGCCGATCAGCGCCAGCGCGTTGCGCTGGAGGCGGCCGTGCGCTCCAGCCGCGATGCGCTCGCTCTGGCCCGGCAGCGCTACACCAGCGGTGTCGCGAATTTCATCGTGGTGCTCGATGCCGAGCGCACGGAACAGCAGAGTGAGCTGGCGCTGGCGAGCGCCACGACGGCCGTGTCGCTGGACCTGGTCCGGCTGTACAAGGCGCTGGGGGGCGGTTGGCAGAGTGCGTCGCTGGTGGCGACGCGGCACGGCGCTGCGCTTGGACGCGGCGCGCAACACGACTGAGCGCAGCGCCGCGGCGCTGCAATCAGCCGTCACGAGGAGCATACGATGAGTGAGCCGTTCGAAACGATCAGCCAGCACCGCTGCTTCGGCGGCACCGTCGGCTTCTACCGTCACCAGGCGGCCAGCACGCAGAGCGCAATGCGCTTTGCGGTGTTCAGCCCGCCGCAGGCGGCACACGGCGCGGTGCCGGTGTTGTACTTCCTCGCCGGGCTGACCTGCACCGAGGAGACGTTCATGATGAAGGCCGGCGCGCAGCGCGTGGCCGCCGAGCTTGGCATGATGCTGGTCGCGCCCGATACCAGCCCGCGCGGGCTGAATCTGCCTGGGGAGAGCGCCTCGTGGGACTTCGGCGTCGGCGCCGGGTTCTATCTCGATGCGACCGAGACGCCTTGGTCGAAGCATTTCCGCATGTACAGCTACGTCACCCAGGAGCTGCGCGCCCTGATCGGTGCGCACTTCCCGGCCGATCCGGCCCGCACCGGCATCTTCGGCCACTCCATGGGCGGGCACGGGGCGCTCGTGCTCGGACTGCGCAACCCGGCGATTTACCGCTCGATCTCAGCGTTCGCGCCGATCAGCGCGCCGCGCCAGTGTCCGTGGGGGCAGAAGGCCTTCAGCGGCTATCTCGGTCCCGATCACGGCCAGTGGGCCGAGTACGACGCCACGCAGATCGCCGCAGGGGTGCGGGACGGGGCACGCCGGGCGCCGCTGCTGGTTGATCAGGGGCTCGCCGACCCGTACCTCGCCGACCAGCTGCACCCGCACCTGCTGGAGCAGGCCTGCCGGCAGAGTGAGCTGAAGCTCACGCTGCGCCGTCACGAAGGCTACGATCACGGCTACTACTTCATGTCGGGTCTGATCGAGGATCACCTGCGCCACCACTTGCGAATCCTGAACGGCTAGCGGCTGGCCGCCGCCGTATCGAAATGTGAACAGGCGTGCGGCGGAGGCGGCGGCGCGCCGGTGGCCACCCCGGCGCGCCGCCGCGGTCGTATACTGAATAACCATGCAGACATCAGCGCTCGATCAGGAGCACGACGTCCGCCGGATTCTTGCGCAGTACAAGGACCGTCCGGGGCCGTTGCTCGAGGTGTTGCACGCCGTCCAGGGTGCGTTCGGATTCATCCCGCCGCAGGCCATCGGGCCGATTGCCGAGGGACTGAACCTGTCGCGGGCGGAAGTGCACGGGGTGATCACCTTCTACCATTACTTCCGCAGCACGCCGCCGGGCCGGCATGTACTGAAGCTGTGCCGGGCGGAGTCCTGTCAGGCCATGGGCGCCGATGCGCTCGCCGCGCACGCCGAGGCCCGTCTGGGGGTGTCGTTTCACGAATCGACGCCTGAGGGACACTTTTCGCTCGAACCGGTGTACTGCCTTGGCTTGTGCGCCTGTTCCCCGGCGCTGCTGCTTGACGGAGAGCCGCACGGCCGGGTCACGCCGCAGCGCCTCGATGCGCTGCTTGAGGAGGCCGAAGCCGGCGCAGGCGGTGGCCGATGACCACGATTTACGTCCCAGGGGATTCCGGCGCGCTCGCACTCGGTGCCGAGGCGGTCAGCGGCGCGATCGGCCGCGAGGCAGCCGCGAGGCATCTTGACGTCAGGGTGGTGCGCAACGGTTCGCGGGGCGCCTATTGGCTCGAGCCACTGGTGGAGGTGGAGGGGCCGCATGGCCGGCTTGCCTACGGACCGGTCGGCGCTGCGGATGTGCCGAGCCTGTTCGACGCTGGCTGGCTCCAGGGTGGCGCGCATCGCCTGGCGCTTGGGGCGTTCGAGTCGCTGCCGTGGTTCTGCGGTCAGCAACGGCTGACATTCCAGCGGGTCGGTCGCACCGATCCGTGCAGTGTCACCGATTATCTGGCGAACGGGGGGTACGCGGGACTGCGTCGCGCGCTCTCGATGGACCCGGCGGCCATCGTCGAGCAGGTCACCCGTTCCGGGCTGCGCGGGCGAGGCGGGGCGGCCTTTCCGACCGGCATCAAGTGGAAGACGGTGCTCGGGCAGCCGCCGGGCCGCAAGTACGTCACCTGCAACGCCGATGAGGGCGACTCGGGCACGTTCTCCGACCGCATGCTGATGGAAGGCGATCCGCTCAGCCTGATCGAGGGCATGAGCATCGCCGGCATCGCCGTCGGTGCGACCCAGGGCTACATCTACCTGCGGGCGGAGTATCCGCACGCCTGGCGCACGCTGACCCGGGCCATCGCCGCGGCCTACGCGGCCGGCTATCTCGGCAACGATGTGCTCGGCAGCGGGCGGCGCTTCGAGCTCGAAGTTCGTCTCGGCGCGGGCGCCTACATCTGCGGTGAGGAGACCTCCATGCTCGAGAGCCTGGAGGGGCGGCGCGGTGAGGTACGCGTGCGTCCACCGCTGCCCGCGGTGAAGGGGCTGTTCGGGTGTCCCACGGTGGTCAACAACGTCATCACGTTGGCCACCGTACCGCTGATCCTTCAGCGTGGCGCGGAGTTCTACGCCGGTTTCGGCATGGGCAAATCCCGCGGCACACTGCCGTTGCAGCTCGCCGGCAACATCAAGCGCGGCGGACTCATCGAGCGCGCTTTCGGTCTGACGCTGCGCGAGCTGCTCTACGATTACGGCGGCGGTTCGGCGAGCGGCCGGCCAATCCGCGCAGTGCAGATCGGCGGCCCGCTCGGGGCCTACGTGCCGGCCTCGCAGTTTGATCTGCCGATCGATTACGAGGCGCTCGCCGCCAGCGGTGCGATGCTCGGCCATGGTGGCATCGTCGCGTTCGACGACACGGTGGACATGGCGCGCATGGCGCGCTACGCGATGCACTTCTGCGCCGTGGAGTCCTGCGGCAAGTGCACCCCGTGTCGCATCGGCTCGACCCGCGGGGTCGAGCTGCTCGATCACATCCTTGCGGGCCGCGGCGGCGAGCACGCGCTGGGACGACTGGAGGAGCTGTGCGAGCTGATGCTGCAGGGTTCGCTCTGCGGCCTCGGCGGGATGACGCCGTTTCCGGTCCAGAGCGCGCTGAAGCATTTTCGGGAAGATTTCAGCGCGCACGCGCAGCACTGACGGACCTGCGGCCGGCGCCGAGCGCCGCCGCCGTGGTCGGAGGCCTTGAGCATGTTTGCAATCGACTATCACGATCATGGGACGCCGGCGCCGGCCGCCGCCGGCGCGCCGGTCACCTTGGAGATCGATGGGCAGGCGATCAGCGTACCGGCGGGCACCTCGCTGATGCGCGCCGCGGCGCTCGCCGGTATCGCGGTGCCGAAGCTCTGCGCCACCGACACGCTCAATGCGTTCGGCTCCTGCCGGCTGTGCCTGGTCGAGATCGAGGGGCGTAAGGGCTATCCGGCCTCCTGCACCACACTCGCCGAGGCCGGCATGAAGGTGCACACCCAGTCGCAGAATTTGAGCCGGCTACGCCGCGGGGTCATCGAACTTTACGTCTCGGATCATCCGCTGGAGTGCGCGACTTGCGCCGCTGACGGACACTGCGAGCTGCAGTCGATGGCCGCGCAGGTCGGCGTGACCGAGAGCGCCTACGCGCCGGGCGCCGTGCACCGGCCGCTGGAGGTCGATCGCAGCAACCCGTATTTTCAGTTCGATCCGCAGCTGTGCATCGTCTGCTCCCGGTGTGTGCGCGCTTGCGATGACATTCAGGGCACCTTCGCGCTCACCGTACAGGGGCGCGGCTTCGACTCGAAGATCGTCGCCAGCCAGGCGCAGCCGTTCCTGCAGTCCGAATGCGTCTCGTGCGGTGCATGCGTCGAGTCCTGTCCGACGGCGGCGCTGAGTGAAAAATCGCTCACGGTCGGCCGGCCCAGGACCCACGCGGTGACGACCACCTGTGCCTACTGTGGCGTCGGGTGCAGCTTAACCGCCGAGGTCGGCGGCACGAGCGACGCGCCACAGGTGGTGCGGATGGTTCCAAACCGCACCGGGCATGCGAACCATGGCCACGCCTGTGTCAAGGGGCGCTTCGCGTACGGTTACGCGGTGCACCCGGACCGTCAGCTCAAGCCCCTGATTCGCGCCCACATCACCGATCCATGGCAGGAGGTCTCCTGGGAGGCGGCGATCGCGCATGCCGCACGCGAAATCCGTCGCATCCAGGCGCGCTACGGCCGTGATGCGGTCGGCGGCATCACCTCCTCGCGCTGCACCAACGAGGAGACGTTCCTGGTGCAGAAACTGGTGCGGGCCGCGTTTGGGACCAACAACGTCGATACCTGCGCGCGGGTGTGCCACTCGCCGACCGGCTACGGCCTGAAGAGCACTCTCGGGGAGTCCGCCGGCACACAGGCGTTCACTTCGGTCACCGAGGCCGATGTGATCCTGGTCATCGGCGCCAATCCGACCGACGGTCACCCGGTATTCGCCTCGCAGATGAAGCGCCGGCTGCGCCAGGGCGCCAAGCTCATCGTCATCGATCCGCGCGCCATCGGTCTGGTACGCAGTCCGCACATCGAAGCGGACTTGCATCTGCAACTGCGGCCCGGCACCAACGTTGCCGTGCTCAATGCGCTCGCGCACGTCATCGTGACAGAGGGACTGACGCGCGAGCCGTACGTGGCCGAGCGTTGCGAACAGCCGTCCTATCAACGTTGGAAGGCGTTCGTGTCCGAGGCGCGCAACGCCCCGGAGGCGCTCGCCGAGGTCACCGGCGTGGCGCCGGAGCTGGTGCGCCGCGCCGCGCGGCTCTATGCCACCGGCGGTAACGGCGCGATTTATTACGGCCTCGGGGTGACCGAGCACAGTCAGGGGTCGACCGCCGTGATGGCGCTCGCCAATCTCGCCATGGCCACCGGGAACCTCGGCCGCGAAGGCGTCGGGGTCAACCCGCTGCGCGGCCAGAACAACGTGCAGGGCTCCTGCGACATGGGCTCCTTCCCGCACGAGTTCAGTGGCTACCGCCACGTGTCCGATCCGCAGGTGCGTGGCCTGTTCGAGCAGGCTTGGGGCGTGTCGCTCGATCCGGAGCCGGGACTGCGCATCCCGAACATGTTCGAAGCGGCGCTCGACGGCACGTTCCGCGGGATGTATGTGCAGGGTGAGGATTTCGTGCAGTCCGATCCCGATACCCATCACGTCACGAGCGCCATGGCGGCGATGGAGTGCGTGATCGTGCAGGACCTGTTTCTCAACGAGACGGCGAAGTTCGCGCATGTCTTCCTGCCCGGTTCGTCCTTTCTTGAGAAGGACGGAACCTTCACCAATGCTGAGCGGCGCATCTCGCGGATCCGCCGGGTCATGCCGCCGCGGGCCGGGTATGCCGACTGGGAGGTCACCATGCTGCTCGCGCGGGCTCTCGGTTACCCGATGGACTACCACCATCCGTCCGAGATCATGGACGAGATTGCGCGCCTGACGCCCACCTTCACCGCGGTGTCCTACGAGAAGCTCGACCGGCTGGGCAGTATCCAGTGGCCGTGCAACGAGGCGGCGCCCGAAGGCACGCCGACCATGCATGTCGGTCAGTTCGTGCGCGGCAAAGGTCGCTTCTTCACCACCGAGTACGTGCCGACCAGCGAGCGGGTCAACGGCCGCTTCCCGCTGATTCTCACGACGGGCCGGATTTTGTCGCAATACAACGTCGGGGCGCAGACGCGACGGACCGACAACGTGGTGTGGCACGCGGAAGACGTGCTGGAGATCCATCCGCACGATGCGGAGGCGCGCGGCATCGCCGATGGCGACTGGGTCGGCCTCACCAGCCGCACCGGGGAGACGGTGTTGCGCGCCCAGGTCAGTGAGCGCATCGCCCCCGGGGTGGTGTACACCACCTTTCACTTTCCGCAGACCCAGGCCAACGTGGTGACCACCGAGAACTCCGACTGGGCCACGAACTGCCCCGAATATAAAGTCACCGCCGTGCAGGTGGTGCGCATCACCCAGGCCGAGGCATGGCGCACACGCGCAGCGCAGGAGCGCTCGGCCGCGCGCCCGCGCGATGCGGCGCATGCCTGAGCCGGTGGCCGGTGCGCAGGGCGCTGCGGTACAGCTGGAGGTCGAGCGCTGGCGCGCCGGCACGCGTGTGCATGCCTTTGATCGGGTCGCCGAGGAGGTGCCGATTGCGCTGGTCTACGAGGATGTCCCCCATGGGGTGATGCTGGCGACCCCTGCGGATCTGGAAGACTTCGCCGTGGGCTTCACCTTGAGCGAAGGACTGGTTGAGCGGCCCGAGGAGATCCGCGGTGTCGCGGTGCACCTGGCGGGCGAGTCGATCGAGATCCGCCTGAGTGTTGCCTGGGAGCGTTTCACGGCGTTGTTGGAGCGCCGCCGACGGCTCACCGGCCGTACCGGCTGCGGCCTGTGCGGCGTGGAGACGGCCGAGCAGGCCGTACGGGCGCTGGCGCCGCTCACCGGCGGCCCCACCGTGAGTGTGCGCGAACTGCACGCAGCTATCGCGGCGCTCGGTCAGCGTCAGCCGCTCAATGCGCTCACCGGCAGCGTGCATGCGGCGGCCTGGGTCCGGCCCGGAACGGGCATCGAGACGGTCCGTGAGGATGTCGGCCGCCATAATGCACTCGATAAGTTGATCGGCGCGCAGGTGCGTGCCGGAGCGGACTTCGCCGGCGGCTTCGTGCTGCTCACCAGCCGGGCGAGCTTCGAAATGGTGCAGAAGTGCGCCGCGGTGGGCATCAGCTTCCTTGCCGCGCTGTCGGCGCCCACCGCCCTCGCGGTTCGTGTCGCGCGCCAGACGGGCGTGACGCTGATTGCCTTTGCGCGCGAGCAGCAACATGTCGTCTATGCGCATGCGCATCGCCTGCGCGAGGATTGCGGAGATAACCGACCGTCATGAACATAGAACTGCTGGTGAAGATGGCGAACGAGATCAGCGAGTTCTTTGCCAGCGAGTCGCCGCCGGCACGCGCTGCAGAGGATGTTGCACAGCACCTGCGCAGCTTCTGGGAGCCGCGCATGCGCAGGCAGATCATCGCGCACGTGCGGGCCACCGGCGGCGCGGGGCTGAGCGAGCTGGCGCGCCACGGCATCGAGTCCCTGGCGGCCGCCGAACCCGAACCGGTCTGAGCGGCGCTGGCCCGGCCGGCGGCAAGCCTGCCTGGAGTTTGGAGGCCGATTGGGTTAGAATCGAAAGCTGACCCATATGATTTGACACGGCATGACACAAACTTTCCCGGCGGGCGGGGTGTCACGCAGCGGCGAGAATAGCTGCAAAGCGTTGATTTGCGGCTCGATGGCGTTTGATTCCATCATGCGCTTCGAGGGCCGATTCCGCGACCACATCCTGCCCGAACAGATCCATATTCTTAACGTCTCGTTCCTGGTGCCGCTGCTGCGGCGCGAGTTCGGCGGTTGCGCCGGTAATATCGCCTACAACATGCGCCTGCTTGGCGATGTCGGCACGCCCATGGCGACCGTCGGCAGCGATTTCGGGCCGTATCGCGCGTGGCTTGAAGCGACCGGTATCCCGCTTGAGCACGTACGCGTGGTCGAACAGGAGCTGACGGCGCAGGCGTTCATCACGACCGATCTGGATGACAACCAGATCACCGCCTTTCACCCCGGTGCGATGCAACATGCGCACTTGAACAAGGTGAGCGCGGCGCGCGGCATCGCGCTCGGGGTGGTCGCGCCCGACGGGCGGGCCGGGATGATCGAGCATGCGGCGGAGTTCGCCGCCGCCGGCATCCCGTTCATGTTCGATCCTGGCCAGGGGCTGCCGATGTTCAGCGGCGCGGAGCTCGTACGCTTCATCGAGCAGGCTACCTGGGTGGCGGTCAACGATTACGAGTGGCAGCTGCTGCAGCAGAAGACCGGCCTGAGCGGTCCGCAGGTCGCCGAGCGCGTCGAGGCGCTCATCGTCACGCGCGGGGCCCAGGGTTCGAGCATCTTCGCCGGCGGGCGGCGCATCGACATACCCTCTGCCAGGACCCGCGCGGTGGTCGATCCCACCGGCTGCGGGGACGCCTACCGGGCCGGCCTGTTGTACGGCCTGCTGCACGGACTCGACTGGGAAACCACCGGACGGGTCGCGGCGCTCATGGGCGCGATCAAGATCGAGTCGCGGGGAACGCAGAATCACCGGCTTTCGCGCGCGGCTATCGCCGAGCGGATGAGCGAGAGCTTCGGGGCCGACGCGGCACGGGTCGCGTTCTTCGGGCCGGCCGCGTCCCCATCCTCTGAAACTGAACTCTCTACGGGAACGAACTGATGACCAACCGCTACCTGTTTACCTCCGAGTCGGTCTCCGAAGGACATCCCGACAAAGTTTCCGATCAGATCTCCGACGCCGTGCTGGATGCGATCCTGGCGGTTGATCCGCGCGGTCGCGTCGCCTGCGAGACGCTGATCAAGACCGGCGTCGTGATCGTCGCCGGCGAAGTAACCACGACCGCCTGGGTCGATATCGAGGAACTGGTCCGTAAGACCGTTCTGGATATCGGCTACAACACCTCGGACATGGGCTTCGATGGCGCCAGCTGCGGGGTGATCAATATCATCGGCAAGCAGTCCCCGGACATCGCTCAGGGTGTAGACCGCAGTGATGAGCGCGCGCAGGGTGCCGGCGATCAGGGGCTGATGTTCGGCTATGCGACCAACGAGACCGACGTGCTGATGCCGGCGCCGATTACGCTGGCGCACCGGCTGGTGAAGCGCCAGGCCGAGGTGCGCAAGTCCGGCAAGCTTCCCTGGCTGCGTCCCGATGCGAAGAGCCAGGTCACTCTGCGCTACGAGGAAGACAAGCCGGTCGGACTCGAGGCGGTGGTGCTTTCGACGCAGCATGCCCCGGACGTCAGCACCGAGGATCTGCGCGAAGCGGTGATGGAGGAGATCCTCAAGCCGGTGCTGCCGAGCGAGTGGGTCGACAAGAACACACAGTTCCACATCAATCCGACCGGACGGTTCGTCATCGGCGGTCCGGTGGGCGACTGCGGACTCACTGGACGTAAGATCATCGTCGATACCTATGGCGGATTTGCCCGCCACGGTGGCGGTGCGTTCTCCGGTAAGGACCCCTCCAAGGTCGACCGTTCGGCGGCCTATGCGGCCCGCTACGTCGCCAAGAACATCGTCGCGGCGGGACTCGCCGCACGCTGCGAGGTGCAGGTCTCCTACGCGATCGGCGTCGCGGAGCCGACTTCGATCATGATCGAGACGTTTGGCACCAGCCGACTCTCGCGCGAACAACTCACCCGCCTGGTGCGCAAGCACTTCGACCTGACGCCCTACGGCCTGCGCCAGATGCTTGATCTGGCGCGCCCGATCTACCGCAAGACCGCCGCCTACGGGCACTTCGGTCGCACCGAGCCGGAGTTCAGCTGGGAGCGGACCGATCGGGCCGAGGCCCTGGCCGAAGACGCCAAGGCGAGCAAGGCGGCCTGATCCTGAGTTTCCGGCGGCACCGTGGACACGGTGCCGCCGGTACTCAATTGCCGTCGCACAGTGCGGCGGCACGGCGCTACTCGAGGAGCGTTGCGACGGGCCGGCGGCCGTTCTTCGGCTGCCACCTGCCAGGCTCGAGCGGCCCGACTGTGTGTCACACGGCGCTCAATGAACCCATTGGAGCAATTACCATGAACGCCACTCTTAAATCGGCCGCGCGGCCCACGGACAGCAAAGTTGCCGACCTGTCACTTGCCGACTGGGGCCGCAAGGAAATCCTGATCGCCGAGACGGAAATGCCGGGCTTGATGGCGATCCGCCAGGAATATGCGTCCGCCCAACCGCTCGCCGGGGCGCGCATCAGCGGCTCGTTGCACATGACGATCCAGACCGCCGTGCTGATCGAGACGCTGCAGGCCCTCGGCGCGCAGGTGCGCTGGGCCTCCTGCAACATCTACTCGACGCAGGACCACGCGGCTGCGGCGATCGCCGCGCGCGGCACTCCGGTGTTCGCCTTCAAGGGCGAGACGCTCGAGGATTACTGGGACTACACGCACCGTATCTTCGAGTGGATGGACGGTCACTACACCAATATGATCCTCGACGACGGCGGGGATGCGACGCTGCTGATGCATCTCGGGGTGCGCGCCGAGGCGGATCCGGCCGTGATCGCCAATCCCGGCAGCGAGGAGGAAAAGGCGCTGTTCGCAGCCATTCGCGCCAAGCTCGCCCAGCATCCCAAGTGGTATTCCGCGCGCATCGGGCACATCCGTGGCGTGACCGAGGAGACCACCACCGGCGTGCACCGGCTCTACCAGATGGCCAAGGAGGGGCGGCTCGCGTTCCCGGCCATCAACGTCAATGACTCGGTGACCAAGAGCAAGTTCGACAACCTGTACGGCTGCCGCGAGTCGCTGGTGGACGGCATCAAGCGCGCCACGGACGTGATGGTGGCGGGCAAGGTGGCCGTGGTGTGCGGCTACGGCGACGTGGGCAAGGGGTGCGCCCAGGCACTGCGGGCGCTCGCCGCCCAGGTCTGGGTGACGGAAATCGACCCGATCTGCGCGCTGCAGGCGGCCATGGAGGGTTTCCGGGTGGTGACCATGGACTATGCGGCCGACAAGGCCGACATGTTCGTCACCGCCACTGGCAACCTGCATGTCATCAAGCACGAGCATATGGTGCGCATGAAGCACAACGCGATCGTGTGCAACATCGGGCACTTCGACAACGAGATCGATGTGGCGAGCCTGCGCCGCTACACGTGGGAGAACATCAAGCCCCAGGTCGATCACGTCATCTTCCCGGACGGGCGGCGTATGATTTTGCTTGCCGAGGGTCGCCTGGTGAACCTCGGCTGCGCCACCGGGCACCCGAGCTACGTGATGAGCGCGAGCTTCGCGAATCAAACGCTGGCACAAATCGAGCTATTCTGCAATCCGGAGAAATACCCGGTCGGCGTGTACGTTCTGCCGAAGCGGCTCGATGAGAAAGTTGCGCGGCTGCAGCTGAGCAAGTTCAACGCCGAGCTGACCGAGCTCAGCGATGAGCAGGCGCGTTACATCGGCGTCGACCGATCGGGTCCCTACAAGTCTGACCATTACCGCTACTGACAGCGGCGTCGGCCGTCTCCGTTGCGGCGGAGACGGCCGACAACTCCTGTTTTGGCCGCCATTCTGACCTGTCACATTCGCGGAACACCGGCGCGCCATTCCTACAACACGTTGGCTGAAAGAAGTTGGACGGGCATTAAAATACGTGTATGATCCGCTCCCGAAACCCTGTAGTTGGGTGTATTTGGGAGTCTATAATGGCGAAACGTCCCCCGAACGATGGCGCGTCCTGGAGCGCCAGTGAACTGAAGACTTTGAAGGCGCTCGCGAAGGCGGGCACTCCGACGACTGAAGTGGCGAAGAAGCTCGGCCGTACCCCGGCCGCGGTGCAGCAGAAGGCCATGCGCGCTGGAATTTCCTTCCGGGCGGCCAAGCGGGCCGGCGCACGCAAGAAAAAATAGGCGTCGCCTGTCGCGCCAGGGCCGGGTATTCCGCGTTTGGCGCGGGACCCGGCCTTTTGTTTTACGGCCTTGGTTCCGGTTACGCTCGAGACTCTTGTCAGTGTCGCAATTAGTTGTCAGACTCCGAAATTGGCATTGGGTCGATTTCGTTCACAAAATCGCGTCTCGGAGGGAGGCGGCATGCGTCAGGTAGCTCGTTTTTCAATCGGTGTAGCAGCGCTGGCGTTGGCGGGCTGCGGCGTCAAGGTGCAAAACCAGACGCCGACACAGATCCAGGCCAATCCGGACATCGGCATGTATCCGATCTCGGCGACGGTGAAGTCCGGCGCCCTGGTCAGTCAGCCGATTTATCTGTTCCAGGTCGGCGGCGGCGGCAAGGTGCCGCTGCACTCGGACGGCACCGGCACCCAGTTCCGCACCATGTACCCGGTGCGCTGCAAGAGCAGCTTCCCGGTGCAGTATCTGGCGGTGTGGCGCCTGCAGGGCATGGCGACGCGCCAGAAGCTCTTCCCGGCGCAACCGATCGAGGTCCAGCTGACCCAGCCGCCGCTCACCAAGGATGCGGTCATCAGCACTGCGGGCGCACCGAAGCGCGGCGTGTGGCAGGGTGCGGTGAACTACGAGTTCGCGACGGCGCAGGACACGAACATCACCGGCGCTAAGATCGAGCCAGCCAGCAGCAGCCGCGCCGATGTGCTGGCCGCCAAGGCAGTGCGCATCGTCAGCACCTTCCCGATTGCGGCGTCCTGCGACACGCAGACGGGGGTCGTGCTGGCCTCGCGTGACCGCAAGGCCACTGTGAAGCTTGCCATCACCACGAACTCAACCCAGGTGCCCACCTGGACCACTACGGTGAACTTCGCTCCGCAGGCCGTCGGCGAATAATCCACGGCCCGCTTGCGGGTCACCGCCGCTGTGAAATGCAGACGGGGTTCGCCACTGGCGAACCCCGTCTGCATTTTGGGGGGGAGAGAAAGCACCGGTCGGGGCGACCCAAATCCAGGACCCGTCTGAGAATTGTGGCGCACGGGGAGTAACTGCGCCGTCCAGGGAACCGCACTCGGCTCCGGTGCACAGTCAGTGTCGCAGCGATGCGCTGAACTCAGCGTGAATCGGCTAAAAAAAGTGCGCACGCAATGCCCGGTCGGTCATGGTGCGGTGGTGGTGGGCGGGGAAAAAGCACCGGAGCAAGCGACTCACATCCAGGACGAGTCAAAAGACTGTGGCGCACGAGGGGGGGCGTTGCGCCGTCCGGGAGCCGCACGCGGCTCCGGTGCGCAGTCAGTGTCGCAGCGATGCGCTGAACTCAGCGTGAATCGGCTGAAAAAAAGTGTGCACGCAATGCCGGGTCGGTCACGGTGTGGTGGTGGTGGGCGGGGAAAAAGCACCGGAGCAAGCGACTCACATCCAGGACGAGTCAAAACACTGTGGCGCACGAGGGGGGGCGTTGCGCCGTCCGGGAGCCGCACGTGGCTCCGGTGCACAGTCAGTGTCGCAGCGATGCACTGAACTCAGCGTGAATCGTCGGAATCCCACCCGTGTGGTACAACCCGAGCACAGTGGCATGGCCGATGTGCGGGTGCATCGGCGTGTCTTCAGGAGGGAGGGAAGGCGCACCGGGCGAGGTGGCTCGAATCCGGGACGAGGCTCAATAAAGGGTGGCGCACGGGGAGAATCTTGCGCCGTCCGGGAACCACGCTCAGCACCGGTGCGTGGGGAAGTTTCGCATGTTTGCCCTGAACCGAGTGTGAACCATGTGGAGGAATCCGCACGCCACTCCTGTGACCGTGCCGTGCTCCGCACTCACGCCCGCGCGCCAGGGGCCGGCCGTATAATGGGGAATGACCGTAGATTCCACTCAGCGCTTTTCCAGTCGCGTCGCCGATTACGTGAAGTATCGGCCGCAGTATCCCCGTGCTGCGTTGCAGTTCCTGCGTGAGACGCGTGGACTGGTACCGGGGACTCGTGTCGCTGATGTCGGTTCGGGCACCGGGATCCTCACCGCGCAGCTGCTCGAGGCGGGGCTGCGGGTCTGGGCCGTCGAGCCGAATCGCGATATGCGCGAGGCGGCCGAGCAGTCGCTCGGCGGCCGCGCGGGATTCACCAGCGTGGCGGGTACCGCCGAGGCGACGACGCTCGCATCGCAGAGCGTCGATTGGTTCACCGCTGGGCAGGCCTTCCACTGGTTCGATCCGCAGAAGACACGGCACGAGGCGCTGCGGATTCTGGTCGAGGGCGGGCAGGTGGCGCTGTTGTGGAACGAGCGCACCGACGACCCGGCGCCACTGCAGGCCGACTACGAGGCGCTGCTGCGCCGCTATGCGCCGGAGTACGACCAGGTGCGCAGCATGCGGGCGTACGGGCCTACCATGCTGCGCTTCTTTGGCCGTGAGCCTGAGTGCCGGGTCTTCGCCAATCAGCAGGTGTTCGATTTCGAGGGGCTGAAGGGTCGGGCCATGTCGTCCTCGTACGTGCCCGAGCCCGGACATCCGGATCATGCGCCGCTGCTCGCCGGTCTGCGCGAGGTGTTCGAGCGGCATCAGCGTGACGGCCAGGTCGTCTTTCCCTACAAGACGCTGCTGTTCTTTGGCACGCTCGGCTGAGCGGTCGCGGGCCGCCGCGGTCTGTCAGCGCTGTAGCGAGTCGATCAGGGCGGGAAGTTCCTGCAGGCTCTCGATCGCGGCCAGATGGGGAATGTGCTCGATGAGTCCGCGCCGATAGCCGTTGCGCATCAGGACGAGCGGCACGCCTGCATTGGCCGCCGCGGCTCCGTCCACCTCACTGTCCCCGACCATCAGCGCGTCGGGCGGCGCGGCCGAAAAATGCGTCAGCATGTCCCGCAGCACCCGCCCATCGGGTTTTCGGTAGGGCAGAGTGTCCCCGCCCACGACGCTGCGGAAGAAGTCGGCGAGGTCGAGCTGGTTGAGGATCGCAGCGGTGAGGTGCTCGGGCTTGTTCGTGCAGATCGCCAGATCGAGCGCTGCGGCATGCAGTCGCTCCAGCGCCGCGCGAGCGCCGGGATAGAGGACCGTTTCGCGTACCGGTTCGGCGCCGTAGCGCTGCAGCACGCTGTGTTCGGCAGCCGCGGCCTCGCCGGTCGCGAGGCCGCGCGCAGCCAGGGCCCGCTCGACCAATTTGCGCATGCCATCGCCGATCATCGCGCGCACCTCGGACAGTGCCAGCGGCTGACAGCCGTACCCGGCGAGCATGCCGTTGACGGCATGCGCCAGGTCCCGGGCGCTGTCGATCAGCGTGCCGTCGAGATCGAAAATAACTAGCGATATGGACATCCGGTTACTGTAGCACCGCCCCGGCGGCACCGCCCGGAGGGCGGCCCCGCCGGGGCGGTGCTCAGTGCAGTTCGCGAAAGGCGACGAAGCTGTGCGGTTCGATGCGCAGCTCATACCCGAAGCGCGCCGGAGTACCCGGGCGCGCAGCGAACGGGCCTCCGTGTCGAACCGGCTCGCCGCCGAGTACGACTCCGTTGGTCAGGCGCTGAATGCGGGCGAAGCCGCCGATCACTCGCACGGCGACGGGGTGATTGCGGAAGGACTGCACGACGAAGGTGCCATTGCCGTACTCGAACAGGCTGACGTTGGCGGGTCCTTCCAGCCGCACCGGCAGACCGGGGGTGAGGAAGCGGCGCAGTGCATCAAGGACGCGCGGCGGCAGGGAATAGAAGTCATTCTGCTCCTCGGGCACGTCCAGCACGTACAGCTCGCCTTTGCCGTAGTGGTCCATCAGCAGCAGAGGCACCCCGCCCCGATCATCGAGTCCGCGCACCACCGCCCAGTCCTCATTGGTGTAGAAGTGAATCAGCGGGAACAGGATGGGGCGGCTCTTGCCGAGCATCACTCCGGCGCCGAAACCGAAGCCCGCCACGTAGCGGGTGGGGGCGGCGATCAAGTGAGTGACGTGCATGTCGGTGATCTGGTTGAAGCCACGGTGCTGCAGCGCGCGCAGCAGGCCCGAGGTGATGATGACGTGCCCGCCGGCGCGCAGATGCGCTTCGATCTCTGCCACGATGTGCGGGTCGTGTCGGGCCGCTTCAGTGAGCAGGACGGTCTTGGCGTGCGGCCAGTGCGGGAACATCTCGATCGGGATCCCCACCATGCCGAGCATCTCGGGCAGGAAGTCTTCCCCGCTGGAGTCGAGCGGCCGGTAGGTGGCGAGGCCGACCGGCTGACCGAGCGCCCCGGCGATGCGGTCGACTTTGCGCAGCGCGTAGGCGGCCACGTCCGCGAGCCGCGCCTGCTTCGCACCGGGCCGGCCCGGCAGGCCGCAGCACTCGCGCAGCATCTGCCAGTAGTTGAAGGTCGTCGGCAGGTACTGCCAGGCGCTGCGGTTCTTCGGGTTGGCCACCCGCAGCAGATTCGTATACTCGAACAGGTTGATCGCCGGTGCCTTGGCGAGAATGGTGTCCCAGAGCTGCTCGGCGTAGCGGTCCAGGTTGTGCATGGCGATCGGATCGACCCAACCGCCGCCATTGCGTCCCGGTGCAATGTTCTCGAAGTAGCGGAAGATCTCGTAGCTCTCGTACGGCAGCAGCTGCTGGTCGGTGCTCGGTGCGTAGCGGGTCTCATCGCCCGTCCAGATCTCCGGGAAGATCTTCGGCTCGTTCACCAGGTCAAATCCCATGCCCTGGAACGAGGGGTAGAAGTTCGGGAACTTGATGATGACGCGCACCTTGGGATTGGCCGCCTTGGCGGGCTTCAAGATCAGCTCGCGCGACACCTCGTCCATGGTCTGCATGCGGTACTGCGACCAAGTGCGCGAGCCCTTGGCGGCGATGTCCGCGGGACTCTTGGTGTTGAAGAAGTACAGATCGTCGAGCACGAACTCATTGAAGTGTCGTGCGGTGAGCGCGGCCATGCGCCGCGTCAGCGCCCGATCCTTCGGCAGCGCGTAATCGAGTGTGTTGAACTGGCCGTTGCCGCCGGGGCCGAGCATGGCCATCCCGCCGGCCACCGCGACGTGATGCGCGAGGAAGAAGTGCTTCACGCGCGCCAGCTCGGCGCCGGTGGCGCTGTCGCCGGCGCGGTAGCTCTCGATGAACACCCGATCGACGTGCAACCGGCTGGCGATGGTGCGCCAGCTTGAGCGCATCCAGGCCGGATCGCGCGCCATGCGTTTGACGACGCGCACCGGGATGTACACGGTGACCTTGAAATTGCGGTACGGCGCGGGCGCCGCCCAGGCGGTCGCGGCCCAAAGCAGGACCAGTGCGGCGGCAAGAGACTGCCGGAACTTGGACATGACGACCCCCTCTTTGGTCGGGTAGAATTGGTAGCGCTATCATGATACACGGCCCGGGCCGCCCGTAAAGCGTGACCGGGCGCCCGGGGCGCACGCTTGGTACCCGGGGGGTGGGGCAGTTGCGTTACACTTTCGCGGTGGGATCCGCGAGCCGGTGTGCCGTCCCGAGACCTTTGGACCAGCCAATTTCATGCACGGTATTGCGCGAGGCGCGAACTGCCTCGAGTTCGGACGCTTTCGGCTGCTGATCCGCCAGCGCGAGCTGCGCAGCGGCGATAAGCCCGTTGCGCTCGGCTCCCGCGCGTTCGACGTGCTGCTGGTGCTGCTGGAGGCGCACGGCGACCTCGTGACCAAAGAAGAGTTGCTGGCGCGCGCCTGGCCGGGCATCGTGGTCGAGGAAAGCAACATCCAGGTGCAGATCTCGGCGCTGCGCAAGGCGCTCGGCAAAGACCGCAATCTCATTGTCACCGTGCCGCTGCGCGGCTACCGCTTCACCGGCGAGGTGCGCGAGCTGTCCGAGACCGACAGTGCCCGCGGCGCGACCGAAGCGCAGATGCCGCCGACCAATCTGCCCGCGGCGGTTTCTGACTTCATCGGTCGCGAGGCTGACCTTGCCACGGTGCACGAGCTGCTGCGGCCCAATCGGCTGGTGACGCTGGTCGGCACCGGTGGCATCGGCAAGACCCGCCTCGCGCTGGAGGCCGCGCGCGAGGCCCTCGAGGAGTTTCCCGACGGGGTATGGCTCGCGGAGCTTGCCCCGCTTACCGATCCGGAACTGGTCGCGAGCGCCATGCATGCCGCGCTCGGTCTGCAGAGTGGCACGGGACGGTGGACGGGCGAGCGCCTCGCCGCGGCGCTGCGTGAGCGCAAGCTGCTGCTGGTGCTCGACAACTGCGAACATCTGATTGGCGCCGCGGCACGCGAGGCGCAGACGCTGCTCGCCGCGGCACCACAGGTGCGTATCCTGGCCACCAGCCAGGAGCCGCTGGGCATCGAGGGGGAATGCACGCTGCGGCTGCGCCCGCTGGAGTTTCCGGCCGAGCACATCGCCGGTCTTGCCAGCACCCAGCGCCACGGCGCGGTGCGTCTGTTCGTCGCGCGCGCCCAAGCGGCCGATCCGCACTTCGAGCTCAACGAGCGCAATGCGGCCACCGTCGCCATGATCTGCCGGCGCCTCGATGGCATCCCGCTCGCGATTGAACTGGCCGCGGCGCGCTCCGCGGCACTTGGCATTGACGGCCTGGCGCAGCGGCTCGATCTGCGCTTTCACGTCCTCACCGGGGGGCGGCGCACGGCGCTGCCACGCCACCAGACGCTGCGGGCCACGCTCGACTGGAGCCATCGGCTGCTCGCCGAACCGGATCGCGTCGTGCTGCGTCGGCTGGCCGTGTTTGCCGGCAGCTTCACGCTGGAGGCCGCCGGGCAGGTGGTTGCCGATGCGGCGCTGCCGGAGTGGGAGGTCGTCAGCCGGATCGCCGAACTCGTCGACAAATCGCTCGTGGTCGCCGATACCTCCGGACCGCAGCGCCGCTATCGGCTGCTGGAGACTACGCAGGCCTACGCGATGGAGAAGCTCGCCGACAGCGGTGAGTTCGGGCCGCTGGCGCGGTTGCATGCACGGTATTTCCGCGACCTGCTGCACGCAGCGCACCTGGTCTGGGAGCGGACGCCCTCGGTGGAGTGGCTGGAGAAGGTCGGCCCGGAGATCGACAATGTGCGCGTCGCGCTTGATTGGGCCTTTGGCGCCGATGGCGATGCGCAGATCGGGGTCGAGCTGGCGGCCTCCTCGTACCTGTTGTGGTATCTGCTGTCCCTCATGCCCGAGGGCCGCTCGCGCCTGGAGCGCGCCACCGCCGCGCTGAACGGGGAGACGCCGCGCTCGCTCGAGGCGCATCTGTGGTTCGGCTATGGCTTTCTCTCCACGGGCGAGCCGCGTGGCCGCGCCGTGCCGGCGCTGCGGCGCGCCGTCGCGTTGCTGCGCGAGTCAGGCGAGCCGCTGGATCTGGCTCGGGCGCTTGCCTTTTACGGCCTGAATCTGGCTCGCACCGGGGCGCCGGAGGAGGGCCTGGAGGCGCTTCAGGAGAGCCGGCGGATGCTCTCGCCCGGTGAGCAGCCGAAGAGCTTTGCGCTCTGTCTGACCAATCTCGGCATCGCGCACACCGTAGCCGGGCAGTACGAGGCGGCGCGCGCGCGGCTCGATGAGGCGCTCGCCGCCGAGCAGCGCTCGCATGCGGACTTCTGGGCGTGGCGGGCGCTCATCTATCGTGCCGAGGTGCAGTTCGCGGAGGGGCGCATCGATGCGGCCATTGCGGGTGCCAACGAAGTGATCGCGCTGGCGCGCGCCGCGCGGCGCACGGGGCTGCTTGGACACGCGCTGTGCAACCTTGCCGGGTATCTCATCGCCCATGATGAAATCGACGCCGCGAGTGCTGCGCTGCGCGAGGGACTGCCGCTCGCCGAGGACAGCGAACTCGATACCGTGCTGATCGCCGGCGGCATGCAGCACCTGGCAACCATCGCCGCCCGCCAGGAGCGCTTCGAGCGCGCCGCCCAGTTTATCGGCTACGCGCATGCGTTCTTTTCCAAGGAGTTCGCCGGACGCAGCCCGGCGAAGGTCATGATCGAAGCGGGGATTCTGCGTCAGCTCAGCGGCGTGCTGGCGCCGCAGCAGCTGCAGGCGCTGATGGACAGTGGCGCCCGCTGGAGCGAGGACGAGGCCATGACGGCCGCGCTGGAAGCGTGACAAAAATCACTTCACACGCTTATGTACACGCCGGCGTAGACCGTCTGCAAGCCCTAAGGGCACTAATTAAGATAGATTAAGCGCAATTCAGGGGACGCTAAGGATTTGGCCGGGGCCGAGGGGCATCCTCTCGCCGTTCGAAACACGGCTGGTATTCGCCCCCAACATGATGCGCAACTTCTGGTCTCGATTCTGTCGTCTTTTGCCGTTGGCGGCAACTGTGCTGCTGGCCGGCTGTCACGGCGCGCTGCTGCATCCGGCAGGCCCCATCGGCATGGCGGAACGTTCGATCATCTACACCGCAACTGGCCTGATGCTGGTGGTGGTGGCTCCGGTGATCGTGCTGGTCGTGCTCATTGCCTGGCGCTACCGCGCCTCGAACACCAAGGCACGCTACGAGCCGGAGTGGTCGCACTCGACCCGCATCGAAGTGGTGATGTGGACCATCCCGGTCATCATCGTGTCGATCCTGGGCGTGATTGCCTGGCGCAGTTCGCACCAGCTCGATCCGTTCCGTCGCATTCCCTCGCCCGACCGGCCGATCCATGTCGAGGCGGTGGCCCTGAACTGGAAGTGGCTGTTCATCTATCCGGACCTGCACATCGCCTCGGTGAACGAGGTGGCCATGCCGGTCGGCGTGCCGGTGGTCTTCCACATCACCTCGGCGACCGTGATGAATTCGTTCTTCATTCCGCGCCTGGGCAGTCAGATCTACGCCATGGCGAACATGCAGACCGCGGACAATCTGGTGGCCAGCCGCACCGGAACCTTCCGTGGCATTTCCGCGAATTTCAGCGGCGCCGGCTTCTCGGGTATGACCTTCAAGGCGGTCTCGATGACCCCGGCGGACTTCAAGCAGTGGGTTGCCAAGGTCGCAGCGTCGAGTCAGCACCTGCATGCCGCGCAGTTCGTCGCGCTCGATAAGCCGAGCGAAAACGTTCCGGTGACGTATTACTCGCACGTGATGCCGAATCTGTTCGAGCAGATCCTTGCGGGAAAGTTCCGGTCCGGTCATCTGCTGGCGCGCGCCGCTGCGCCTGCCCGTGGGAGTAAGTGAGAATGTTCGGTAAGTTGACGCTCAGCGCTATCCCCTTCAATGTCCCCATCGTCATGGGCGCAGTCGCCTTCATGGTGCTGTGCGTCCTGGCGGTTCTCGCCACCGTCACCTACCTGGGTAAGTGGAAGTATCTCTGGACCGAGTGGCTGACCTCGGTCGATCACAAGAAGATCGGGATCATGTACATGATCCTCGCCTTCGTCATGTTGCTGCGCGGCTTCGCCGACGCGATCATGATGCGCACCCAGCAGGCGCTGTCCTTCGGCAGCAACATGGGCTACTTGCCACCGGAGCACTTTGACCAAGTGTTCAGTGCGCACGGCACGATCATGATTTTCTTCATGGCCATGCCATTCATCATCGGTCTGATGAACTGCATCCTGCCGCTGCAGATCGGTGCGCGCGACGTGGCGTTCCCGCTGCTGAACAACTTCAGCTTCTGGCTGACCGCCGCCGGTGCCGTGCTGGTGAACGTATCGCTCGCCATCGGCAACTTCTCGCGCGCCGGCTGGCTCGCCTATCCGCCGCTGTCGGAGCTGCACTTCAGTCCGGGCGTCGGGGTGGACTACTACATCTGGGCGCTGCAGATCTCCGGTATCGGCACAACGCTCACCGGGGTCAACTTCATAGCGACGATTCTGAAGATGCGCGCCCCGGGCATGAACATGACGCGCATGCCGGTGTTCGTGTGGGCCTCGCTGTGCGCCAGCGTGCTGATCGTGGTGGCGTTCCCGATTCTCACCGTGACGCTGGGCCTGCTCACCATGGACCGCTACCTGGGGATGCATTTCTTCACGAATTCCCACGGCGGCGATCCGATGATGTACGTCAACCTCATCTGGATCTGGGGTCACCCGGAGGTGTACATCCTCATCCTGCCGCTGTTCGGCGTGTTCTCCGAGATCGTGCCGACCTTCTCCGGCAAGCCACTGTTCGGCTACACGTCCATGGTGTACGCGACCATGGCGATCGCCGTGCTGTCGATGCTGGTGTGGCTGCACCACTTCTTCACCATGGGCGCCGGACCCGCCGTGAACGCCTTCTACGGCATCACGACGATGATCATCGCGGTGCCGACGGGCGTGAAGATCTTCAACTGGATCTTCACCATGTACCGCGGCCGGGTGCGCTTCGACACCCCGATGCTCTGGACGCTCGGGTTCCTGATCACCTTCACCATCGGCGGGATGAGCGGCGTGCTGCTCGCCGAGCCGCCGGCTGACTTCGTGCTGCACAACAGCCTGTTCCTGATCGCGCACTTCCACAACGTGATCATCGGTGGGGTGGTGTTCGGGGTGTTCGCCGGCGTGTCCTACTGGTTCCCGAAGATCACCGGCTTTCGGTTGCATGAAGGACTCGGCAAGCTGGCGTTCTGGTTCTGGTTCGTGGGCTTCTACGTGGCGTTCATGCCGCTCTATGCGCTCGGCCTGATGGGCGCGACTCGCCGCATGGACCATTACAACGTGGCCGCCTGGCATCCGCTGTTCATCATCGCGGCGGTGGGCGCCGGCATCATTGCGCTTGGCATCGGCACGCAGGTGCTGCAGCTGGTGGTGACGTTTATCCAGCGAGAGAAGCTGCGCGACACCACGGGCGATCCGTGGAACGGGCGCACCCTGGAGTGGTCGCTGCCCTCGCCGGCGCCGGCCTACAATTTTGCGCGGATCCCGATCGTGCGTGAGCGCGACGCGTACTGGGATATGAAGAAGCGCGGGGTGGACCTGAAGGGCTCCACGTTCGTACCGATTCATATGCCGCGCAACAAGGCGACCGGCTTCATCATGGCCGGCTGCATGTTCGTGACGGGCTTCGCGCTGATTTGGCACATTTGGTGGCTCGTGATCGCCGGTTTCGCGGCGACCGTCGCCACGCTGATCCGCCATGCTTTCGATGACGACCGGGATTACCACATCGGCGCCGATGAGGTCAGGAAGTCCGAGGCGCTGTACGACCGCGTAAAAGCGGGGAGCGTGTAATCGATGTCCAACGAAACTCTTGTCATGCACAACGGCGCGGCGGCCCTGAAGCCGGGCTACGCAGACCACGCGGCCGATGCGCTGCGCGACCTGCGCCAGTCGGGCGATGCCGTCGATTTCCAGGTCGAGCATCACCACGATGTCGCCTCGACGATCCAGCTCGGGTTCTGGATCTACCTGATGAGCGACTGCTTGCTCTTCTCGGGGCTGTTCGCCACCTACGCGGTGCTGCACGGCCACACGGCCGGCGGGCCGAGCGGCGCTCAGCTGTTCGACCTGCCGAACGTGCTCACCGAGACGATGTTCCTGCTGTTTAGCAGTTTCACCTGCGGTCTGGCGACGCTCGCGATGAACGCGAACAATCGCAACGCCACGGTGGGCTGGCTCGGTGTGACGTTCCTGCTCGGCGCGGGTTTCGTCACCATGGAGGTGCGTGAGTTTGCTCACCTGGTGGCGATCGGTGCCGGTCCGAGCCACAGCGCGTTCCTCTCGAGCTTCTTCACTCTCGTGGCCACGCATGGACTGCATGTCACCTGCGGCTTGATCTTCATGGTCGTGATGATGGTGGCGGTGATGCGCAAGGGGCTGACGGAGACGAACCGGGCGCGGCTGAATTGCCTGAGCCTGTTCTGGCACTTCCTCGACATCATCTGGGTGGGCGTGTTCTCCCTGGTCTACCTGTTCGGAGTGGCCCACTAATGAACGTCGCAAACGAAACGCTGGCCGGGCACGGGCCGCATGGGACGCACGGTTCGGGTCACAGCCCGAGCCAGAAGCAGTACATCATCGGCTTTGTTCTGGCGATCCTGCTCACCGCAGTGCCGTTCGCCTTGGTGATGGGTCACTCGGATATCGGTACCGGCGTGCTGATCGCGGCTTTTGCCGTGGCGCAGATCGTGGTGCACGTCGTGTACTTCCTGCACGTGAATCGTTCGGAGGAACAGCGCTGGAATCTGACGGCGCTGCTGTACACGGTGCTGATGGTCGGGATCATCATGATCGGGTCACTGTGGATCATGCATCATCTCTCCAGCAGCATGACTCCGGGGGCCATGCATCACGCGGTCTGGACCGGGCAACACTGAAACAACCCGCCTGTGCAACGCGCCCGGTGCCGCCGCGAGGCAGCGCCGGGCGCGTTCATTTTCGGCGCCGGGTATGGCGCGGGCAGCCCGATTCAGCCGCGCAAGGTGCGTGTACCGGTCGGGGGGGCGGGATCGGATGGGGGCCGCTATACTCGCGGCCTTTTGCGCCGGCATTGCGATCATGTGGTTTAAGAATCTTACCGTGTACCGGCTGCCGCCGGAGTGGAAGTGGTCGGCGGCGGATCTGGAGGCCGCCCTCGGACGGATGCCCCTGCAGCCGTGCAGCGCACTGCAGATGCGCAGCCGCGGCTGGGTGGCGCCGTCGCCTGGCGGCCGGCTGCTGCATACCGTCGGGGCGCAGCATCTGCTGGCGCTCGGCATCGAGCAGAAGCTGCTGCCGTCATCCGTCATCCGCCAGGAGGCGGAGCGACGCGCCGCCGAGCAGGCCGAGACCCAGGGCTTCCCGGTGGGCCGCCGACAGATGCGCGCGTTGAAGCTGCAAGTGGCGGACGAACTGCGCGCCCGCGCGCTGACGCGCCGTACGGTGACGCGTGCGTGGATCGACGCGCAGGCCGGTTGGCTGGTGGTTGACAGCGCCAGTGCCACGCGGGCCGAGGAGCTTATCGAGACGCTGCGCGATACGCTGGAGAGTCTTGCGGTGCAGATGTGGGACACCGAGCGCTCGGTGAGCGGCTCGATGGCCGCATGGCTGCAGCGCGGTGCGCCGGGTCCGTTTGCGCTCGAGCAGGACTTGGAATTGCAGTCTGCGGATGCGCAGAAGTCGACCATCCGGTACCGGCATCATCCGCTCGATGGCCAGGATATCCGCACGCATCTGAGCGCCGGTAAGCGCCCGACCCAGCTGGGGTTGACCTGGAACGGCCGGATTGCCTTCGTGCTCACCGAGAAGCTGGGCATCAAACGACTGCAGTTCCTCGAACTGGCCCCGGAGCGCGATGATGGCGGGCAGATCGATCCGCTTGAGCAGTTCGATCTGGACTTCACCGTGATGGCCGGCGAACTCGGCAAGCTGCTCGTCGATCTGTCCGGCGAGCTCGGCGGGGAGTCGGCGCGCGCGGCGGCCTAGGACGGCCGGGTCGCGGCCACCGAGGGGCGGCGGCTGAGCGCCTCGTGCCAGGCGCTCAACTGCGGCCGGCCCTCACGCCAGCGCTCCTCGGGGAAGCGCAATTCGAGGTAATCGAGCGCGCACACAATCGAAATCGCACCGATGTCGAATGGTCCGGCGAGCGGTTCGGCTTCGAGCGCATCGAGCGCGGTGCGGATCTTCAGCCGCTGTCCATCGAGCCACTCGCTCCAGCGCAGCGCTTCGGGCCGGATCACCTGTTCGTAGCGCATCAGGATCGCCGCCTCGACCAGGCCATCGGCCAGCGCCTGCTGGCGCAGCGCGCGCCAGCGTGCCGCTCCGGCCGCGGGCCACAGGCGATCTGCACCGGCGAGCGTATCGAGGTACTCGCAGATCACCGGGGAGTCGTACAGGGCCTCCTTTGCATCGGTGAGTAGCGCCGGAATCTTCCCGAGCGGATTGTGCGCGCGCAGTCCGTGGTGCGGTTGGACCGGCGACAGTGTCACCTCGATCAGCTCGATGCGCTCGGCGAGCCCGAGTTCGAGCGCGCTGATGCGCACCTTGCGGGCGAAGGGGGAGAGGGCATTGCAATAGAGCTTCATCGTTCAGGACTCCCCGGCGCTGCGCTTCAGCGCCGCGCGGCGCCGGGCGCGCTCGAGGGCCAGATCGATCAACCGTGTCACCAGCGCCTGCGGCGCGATCCCGGAGAGTTCCCACAGCTTCGGGTACATCGAGATGGCGGTGAAGCCCGGCAGTGTATTGATCTCATTGACCCGCAGCGTCCCGTCGGGTTCGAGGAACAGATCCACCCGCGCCATGCCTTCGCATTCGAGCACTTCGAAGCTGCGCACGGCCATCGCCTGGGCGCGCATCAGTACCTCGGGCGAGAGGTGCGCCGGCAGTTCGAGGCGCGCCCCGCTCTCATCGAGATACTTCGCGTCGTAGGAGTAGAAGCCATCCGCGTGCCGAATCACGATCTCGCCGGCGACCGACACCGTCGGCGGGGCGCCGCCGAGCACGGCGAGTTCGATCTCGCGACCCGTGACGGCCGCCTCGATGAGCACTTTGTCATCGAACTGGAACGCGTGGCGGACGGCAGCCTGCAGATCCGCTCGCGCAGTGACTTTGCGCACGCCGATCGAGGAGCCGGCGTTGGCCGGCTTGGTGAACACGGGCAGACCGAGGTCCTGAACCTGCGCCAGCGCGCCGGCCGGATCGGCATCGAAGCGGTCACGGCGCAGGGTATGGAAGGCGGCGACCGGGATGCCCGCATCGCGCAGCAGCCGCTTGCTGACGTCCTTGTCCATGCCGATGGCCGACCCGAGCACACCAGCCCCGACGTAAGGAAGGCCGGCGAGCTCGAACAGTCCCTGCACGGTGCCATCTTCGCCCATCGTGCCGTGCAGCACCGGAAAGATGACGTCGATGGCGGCGGGGGAGGCGCTGGCGAAGATCACCTCTTTGCTGACGGGCGGGCCGTCCTCGATGCGCACCAGACGCGGATCGCGCGCGCTCGCGAGCAGCCGCGCGGCATCCTGGCGCAGCCACCGTCCGTGCCGGTCGATGCCGATCAACACAGCCTCGAAGCGCTGCGGATCAAGCGCCGCAAGCACGTTGCGGGCCGACAGAATGGAGATTTCGTGCTCGGCTGATTGGCCGCCGAACAGGAGCGCGACGCGAAGTTTCGCTGGATCGGTCATGTGCGGATCTTAGCATCCAGACTCAACGCTGCGTTGAGCGGTCCTTGACAGCGCAGCCTCTCGGTCGCCCCATCCTCCGATGCGTGTTTCGCAGCGCTCGGACGAGACGCGCTCGGCGGGGGCCGCGCGGTGTCTCCGAGCCGCTCCGTGGGCGCGACGCTGCGCTTCGCGGTGTGCCGCTCAGAGCTTGAATGTCGAGAGCAGCAGGCTCGTCTCGGTGCTGGACACCCCCGGGGTGCGGCTGACACGCGCCAGGACGCGGTCGAAGGATGCGAGCGAGTCGGCGCGCAGCTCCGCCACCAGATCCCAGCGGCCATTGGTGCTGTAGAGACTGGCGACGGCCGGGTCACCGCGCAGCGTTTTGACGACGGCATCGACCTGATTGCCTTCCGCGGCGATGGTCATGAAGGCGCGGATCTGATCCTCCTGCACGTCGGGTTTCAGCCGCACGGTATAGCCGACGATCGTGCCGTCGGCCTCAAGTTTGTTCATGCGGTTCTGAACCGTGCCGCGCGCCACGCCGAGTTGCTGAGCGAGCGAGGCGATGGAGATGCGCGCGTTGGCGCGCAGCAGTGAGACCAGGCGGTGATCAAGATCGTCCATCGGGCCCCTCCCACGGGCTGACTGGCCTCGGAGTCTATCAAAATGTCCAAGTACAGTGACGTTTTGATCAAATGAGTCCGCATTTTTGGTAATTATCTGGCTATTCTTTAGCTTCGGCGGCGGAGATCATGGTCTCCCGGCCCGCGCATCTCTGGCGCGCCGGGTACTGACAGGAGAGAGATCATGGTCGACTTCATTGGCACTCGTCGGGTTCAGGAACTCGTGCGGGACCTCGGCACCGCGGCGTTCATCGCCGGGATGGCGCGCGAAATCGAAGCGGACTACCGCCGCTGGAGCGTGTTCGAAAAGTCCCCGCGACACGCCACCCATTCGCCCGTCGGTGTGATTGAGCTGATGCCCGCAAGCGACGGCCGTCAGTACGCATTCAAATACGTCAACGGCCACCCCAAGAACACCGCCAAAGGCCTGCTGACCGTGATGGCCTTCGGCATGCTCGCTGACGTCGAGACCGGATACCCGCTGGCACTCGCGGAGATGACGTTGACGACCGCGCTGCGTACGGCGGCGACTTCGGTCGTAGCCGCTCGCTCGCTCGCGCGCAGCGACAGCCGGGTCATGGCACTGATCGGAAACGGTTCGCAGTCGGAGTTCCAGGCCATCGCGTTCCATGACCAGCTCGGCGTGCGGGAGCTGCGGCTCTATGACGTCGATCCGCGGGCCACCGATAAATTGATCGCGAATCTCAGCCGTACCCATTTGCCCGGGCTGCGCGTGGTGCGTTGCCGCTCCGCCGGGCAGGCCTGCGCCGGGGCGGACATCGTCACCACGATTACGGCCGATAAGCGCAACGCCACCATCCTGACCCCCGAGATGATCGCCGCGGGCATGCACCTGAACGCGGTCGGTGGAGACTGCCCGGGCAAGACCGAATTGCATGCGGATATCCTGCGGCGCGCCGATGCGCGCGTCGTGGTCGAGTACGAGCCGCAATCGCGCATCGAAGGGGAGATCCAGCAAATGCCGGCGGACTTCCCGGTGACCGAACTTGCCACTGTGCTCAGTGAGGGCCGTGGCGGGCGCTCTGGCGAGCGCGATGTGACGATCTTCGACTCGGTCGGTTTTGCGCTGGAGGACTTCGCAGCGCTACGCTACGTGCATCGGCTGCACCGTGAACGGCGGGGCACGCATGCCACCATCGATCTGATCCCCGATCTGGCCGACCCGAAGGATCTCTATGCCATGATTGCCCCGCCGCGCACCGCACGTGAGACGATCGCCGAGCTCACCGAGGCGGCGAGCGCATGAGCACGGTGCGACGCACGGTCACGCTGATCGGCGCGCCGACCGATGTGGGCGCCGCGGAACTCGGCGCCTCGATGGGACCGGAGGCGATGCGGGTCGCCGGCGTGCACGCGGCGCTCGAGGCGCGTGGCCTGAGCGTGCTCGACCGGGGCAATCTCGCCGGACCGGGCAACCGCGCCGAGGCGGCACGCGAGGGCTACCGCAATCTGCACGCGGTGGCGGCCTGGAACGAGCGGGTGCACGAGGCCGTGTACCGGGACCTCGGTGAGGGACATCTGCCGATCATGCTCGGTGGCGATCATTCGCTCGCGGTCGGTTCGATCAGCGCTGTCGCGCGGCACTGTCGGGATACCCATCAGAAACTGCGCGTGCTGTGGCTGGATGCGCACGCGGATTTCAACACCGGGGAGCTTTCCCCGAGCGGTAACCTGCACGGCATGCCGCTCGCCTGCCTGTGCGGCCTCGGTCCGCGGGTGCTCACCGGCCTTGGCGGACAGAGTCCGGCGATCCATCCGCAGTGGATCCGGCAGATCGGCATCCGTAGCGTCGATGAGGGTGAGCGGCGTCTGGTGCACGAGCTCGCCGTGGAGGTGTTCGACATGCGCTACATCGATGAGATGGGCATGCGCCTCACCATGGAGCAGGCGCTGAGCGGCGTCGACGCCGACACCCATCTGCACGTGAGCTTCGATGTCGATTTTCTCGATCCGGACATCGCCCCGGGGGTTGGAACGACCGTTCCGGGCGGTCCGACCTACCGTGAAGCGCAGCTCTGCATGGAAATGATCGCCGATACCCGCCGCGTCGGGTCACTCGATGTGGTGGAGCTCAATCCGGCGCTCGATGAGCACAACCGCACCGCGAAGCTCGCCGTCGATCTGCTCGAGTCGCTGTTTGGCAAAAGCACCCTGGTGCGCCGCCAGCAGCCCGGCCGCCCGCTCGATGTGGTCGGCTCGCGCAGCAGCGCCACGCGCTAGCCTGCGGGGTCCGCAGCCGCCTCCGGGGACTCACTCCGCGGCGGCGCGGCAATGCTGGCGGATGAATTCCTCGTGCGCGGGCAGCGTGGCGGCGCAGCCAGCGATGACTGCGCGGATGTCATCGAGGGCGGCCTGCGGGTTAGGGCCGACGCTGTCGGCGAATGGATCGTAGCCGGCGCTCTGGGCCCCCTGGCCGATGAGCATGTGAAACCAGCTCTGCACCGAGAACAGCTCGTTCTCATCGCGCATCAATCGCCCGTAGTTGGAAAACAGCTCGATGCGCTCGCGCAGGCTGTCGGGCAGCGCCGTGGCCCGGCAGTGCGCCCAGAACGGTCCGTCCCGCTCAGTGAAATGATAGTGCGCGATCAGAAAGTCCCGCGCCCGCTCGTAGTCGAAGGCGAGCTGCTGGTTATATTCCTCGATGTCCCGGGCGCGGAAATTCCGGTCGGGGAAGAGTTTCAGCAGCACGAACAGGCCGCGCTGGATAAGGTGGATGCCCGTGGACTCCAGCGGTTCGAGGAAGCCGGCCGCCAACCCGATGGCCACGCAGTTGCGGTTCCAGATCTTGCGCCGCCGTCCGGTCGTGAAGCGCAGCCGCAGCGGCGTGCGCAGCGGGTCGCCCTCCAGGCTCCCGAGCAGCGCCGTCTCGGCCGCATCATCGTCCATAAATTGGCTGCTGTAGACATAGCCGTTGCCCACCCGGTGCTGCAGCGGGATGCGCCACTGCCAGCCCACCTCTCGGGCCGTGGCCAGGGTGTGCGAGGAGAGCGGCCCGGTGCGCTCGCACGCCACTGCGATGGCCCGGTCGCACGGCAGCCAGCGCGTCCAGTCCTCGTACCCGGTGTGCAGCGCACCTTCGATCAGCAGGCCGCGGAAGCCCGTGCAGTCGATGTACAGATCCGCCGCGATACGCTCACCGCTCTGCAGTGTGAGTGACTCGATGAAACCGTCCTCACCGCGCAGCGCAACGCCGCACACCTTGCCCTCGGTGCGCCGCACGCCGCGCGTTTCAGCGTAGGTGCGCAGATAAGCGGCGAAGCGCTTCGCATCCAGGTGCAGTGCGTACACGATGCTCGCGAGCGGGGAGTGCTGCCGGGCCGCGGGGCGGGCGAAGCGCGCCTCCCTCGCCGCCATCGCCTGCAGGGAGTAGAGCTCGAGCGGCGCGGCCGTTCCGGCGTGCGCGCACTTGTGCCAGTAGGTGTAAAAGGGCACCCCGCGAAGCGGGGCGCCCGTCGGGCCGAACGGATGGATGTAGCTGTGGCCGTCCCGCCGCCAGTCCTTGAACTCGATGCCGAGTTTGAAGGTCGCCTGTGTCCTGCGGATCAGCTCGTTCTCGTCGATTCCGTGCGTACGCAGGTACTCGATGATCGGCGGGATGGTCGCCTCGCCGACGCCCACCGTGCTGATCTCGTCGGACTCGATGAGCCGGATGCTACCGTTGAGATGCGGGAAGGACTGCGAGAGAGTCGCAGCGGCCATCCAGCCGGCGGTCCCGCCGCCGACGATGGCCACGCTGCGAATGGGTTGATTGGTCACCCACCTAGTTTAGTACTTGCAGTGCCGCGCGATAAGGCTCTCGGCGAGCTCCTGCTTGCCCGAGCGCACTGTCGGCTGGAAGTCCGAGGTGATCGCCAGGTCCGCGAGCGCGGCGAGATCGAGCGCGCCGCTCTCGATGCGCTGGCCGAGCGGCCCGTCCCAACCCTGGTAACGGCTCTTCTTCAGCTCCGCCAGCTTGCGCTCGGCGATGACATCAGCCCCGCCGAGCAGCGCGCGCGCCAGCGTGTCGATGCCGCCGATGTGCGCGAGGAACAGATCGGTCGGATCGACCGATTGGCGGCGCAGCTTGGCGTCGAAGTTAAATCCACCCGTGGCGAAGCCGCCGCCCTCGAGCAAAGCGACGAACGCCGGGACGAGCTCCTGCGCATTGTTCGGGAACTGGTCGGTGTCCCAGCCATTGCGCGCATCGCCGCGGTTGATGTCGATGGAGCCGAAGATGCCGTAGGTGAACGCCGCCGCCACTTCATGCTCGAAGTCAAGTCCCGCGAGCGTGGCGTGATTGACCTCGATGTTGACCTGCACCTCCTTGGCGAGGCCGTAGCGCTGCAGGAAGGCGTAGACGGCCGCGACGTCCCGGTCGTACTGATGTTTGGTCGGCTCGAACGGCTTGGGCTCGATCAGGATCGCGCCCTTGAAGCCGATGCGGTGCTTGTGCTCGACCACCATGGAGAGAAAACGTCCGTAGTGATCGAGTTCGCGCTTCAGATCCGTGTTCAGCAGCGAGTCGTAGCCTTCCCGTCCGCCCCACAGGACGTAGTTCTGGCCACCCAGCCGATGCGTCGCCTCCAGGCAGCCGCGCACCTGAGCGGCGGCCCAGCCGTAAACCTCGGGGTCAGGGCTGGTGGCGGCGCCACCTGCATAGCGCGGATGGCTGAAGAGGTTGGCCGTGCCCCAGAGCAGCTTCACGCCGGTGGCGGCCATCTTCGCCTCGATGTTCGCCACGATGGTTTTGAGGTTGCGGTCGTGTTCCTTGGCGCTGGTCGCGCTGGCCATGGCGTCAACGTCGTGGAACGTGAAGTACGGCAGCCCGAGTCGGCTGAGGAAATCGAAGGCTGCGTCGAGCTTCGCGTCGGCCATCTCCTGAGTGATGGTGGCGCCGAGCCACGGGCGCGGCAGCGTGCCGGCGCCGAAGATATCCTGACCCGGCCAGTTGAACGAGTGCCAGTAACACACCGCGCCGCGCAGCCAGTCCTCCATGCGCTTGCCGAGTACTTGGCGGTCCTTGTCGTAGACGCGGAAGGCGAATTCGTTATCCGTATCCGGACCCTCGAAACGAACCGGTGCAATCTTGGAAAACAGGCTCATCGGAAAACTCCGTGCAATGAATTCGGGACCGCCGTCCCCTCACGCGTGAGCGTGACGGCGGCTGGGCAAGGCGACAACGCAGCGCGTGCGCTGTAGGCGGGACGGCTGGCCGCGTGGGGCGATCGTCGGGTGCAGAGCGGAAAGGGATGTCACGGGCGCGCACATCTAAAAATGATCTCCGTCGGCATGGTAGCGGTATCAGCGGGACGGCGTCAATGGTGGGGGGCGGGCGCAGCCGAGAGCGCAGGGGTGCGCCCGCCGTGCTCAGTGCCGCGCAATGCTGTAGAGGCGTACCCGGTACACACCGAAGTGGTGCGCCGCGAGCAGGATCTGCCGACCCTGGTTGGTCTGATCTCCGTTCAGGCGCTGCACGACGCGCCAGCGGCCGGCCTGCCATGCCAGCTGTTCGACCTGCGCAATGCCGGCGATGCGATTGTCGACATCGGGATTGCGCAGCACGGTGACCGTCAGTCCCATGCCGAGCAGATCGAAGTCTCCGGCGCCCCGCTCGATGAGCATCATCGCACCGGTGTGCTCCAGCCTCCGGCCGCTCTTCCAGTCCCGTGCCAGCGTGGCCCGGAACAGGTAACCGCCGAGCGCGAGCGTTTGCTCGGGCCGCGGACTGTGCTGGTGCAGAATCAGGGCGCGGGTCCGAGCCGCGCGCTGAGCGCGAAGCAGCACGGGGGCCAGATGCCGCAGCGCGCCGTACACGGCGGCGAGTGCCCGGTCGCCATGCTGCGGCGGTTGATCGACTGCAAACGCAGAGAATCCGAAACCGCGCGCTTGCCCGAAGACATACAACGCATCGAACGCGGCCAGGGAACGGTGCGATTCGGGGACGAACACCGGGTTGCCGGCGCGTCGATAGCGGCTCACCCAGTGCTCGAAGTCCGGCCAATAGATGTCCGGGGCATAGAAATCGATCGCCGGAGCGGCGGCGCGATAGATCGGCTGCATCAGAGGGTCCGGTCCGCCGCTCGGGTAGTGCCCGGCCCGCTCGTGTGGCGCGGGCAACTGCGCATTCATATACAGCGGCAGAGCATATCGGGCGTGGCCGGCGCGTGCCACGGCCTGCACGTAGCGAGCGTAATACCACGCCATGAACGCCTGATCTGCAAGCGAACCGAAAACCGCGCTCCAGCTGCCTCCTGTCAGATGCACGGCGCGCTTCAGGCGCCACGGCAGCTGATCGTGCGCCGTGCGCAGTGCGCGCATCAATCGTATGGGCACGGGCCGCGCGAACAACCGCTCGGCGCGGCCCGAGCGGTCACGGCCACCGAGTCCGAGGTAACCGACTTCGTTCTCAACCTGCACCATCACCACCGTCTGCTGCCGTGCGTCGATCCGCCGCACATGCCCCAGCAGACGGGCGAACGCCTGCGCATCGGCGCGCCGCGTTGCGCGGCAGAACACCGAGAGCATCGGCAGCGGCGCGCCGCTCACCGAGTGGGCGCGCCGATAGCGCTGCGGATCGCTCAGCACCCAGGTGGGTGCGTAGCTGGAGAGGGCATTCTTCCAGCTGCCGAACCACAACAGGACTAAATGCAGCCGTAGCGCGCGGGCGTGCGCGATCCATTGATCCAGCAGCGCAAAATCGAAGTGTCCCGGACGCGGCTCGATCTGCCCCCACGCCACCGGCATCAGCACCGTGTTGAACCCCCGCCGGGCAAGCGGTGGCAGAACCCGTGCGGCCGCCGCGGCCGTGCCGGCGGAGGAATTGGCGAGTTCCCCGCCGAGCAGCAGCATCGCTCTGCCATGCACCCGCAGTTCGGTGTGTCCGGCCACGCCAGCCAGATGCGGGGGCGAAGCCGCGTGAGCGGCAGCGCCGGTGGACAGCCACAGGAGTGCTGCGGCCCAGGCCCAAGGACGGGACGACATGCGGATCCTCGTGGCGAAGGACAAGCGGACCTCGGCAGCGTAGAGCCCAGAAGTGCGCCCGGTCAAGATAACGCTATCAGATGCGTGTCGCCGGCGATGCCATGGCGGTCGGCCGGGCCATGCCGAGTTGACTGCGGGGTTTTTTCGAGGAGAATCAATGACTCATGACAGCGTTGTCAAAAATGAAGGTCGGGGCGACGCTTGCTCCGGTGTGGTGTACCACCAACGTCTGAGGCGGCCTGTGGCGAGGGCGACGGATCGGACCGGCCAGCCTCAGCCGAAGCACAGCACACATGGCTCTGGTGGCGCAATCAGGTCGCGGCGGTGCGGACCGCCAATGGTCTGCCCTGGTGACGGGCGGGCGCGCGCCGTTCCCGCCGGTCTGCAGGTCAGGGACGCGGAAAATGCTGCATCCTGGGACCCTGAGTAGGCCGTGGCCGTCCTGTTGACATCGAGCCAAGCGCAGGAACATACTCGGCCGGTCGTCAGATAGCGGTACCATAACACCAAGGGGGCTACCACTAACCGCCGAGCGGGATTTCCAGGGCTGTCGCCGACTGGGTCAGCGCGGCAGCTGTCGACGTCGTTGCCAATTCACAACATCTGGTTCGTGACAGAGGGGGCATCTAATGAGTCGGAAGACATTGCGTAACGCATCGAAGCGCGCGTTCACGAAGAACGCCGGGTTCGGTGCGCTGGGCCGATCGGCCTACGCCAAAATCGGATTGTCGGGGCTTGCGCTGGGGTCGATGACCCTGGCCGCGCAGGGCGTGGCGCATGCTGCGACCGCCTCGGCGGGCAGGGGTAAGGATCAGCCGGCGGTCTCGGGGGCTGCCGCCAAGATCAAGCGCAGGGGTCGGCCGGCGACGCCCATGGCCTCGACCGGCCTCCTCGCGCGCAACGGTGCCGGTCTGCTCGCCATGAACAGCGGGCCGGTGCAAAACGCCGCTGGCAGCGCCACCATCCAGGCGGCGGCGAATTCCGCGACCGAACTGCAGCCAATCGTCGTGACCGGCATTCGCGGCTCCTTGATGCGCTCGCTGCAGATCAAGAAGGCCTCCATCGGCGTGGTGGATGCAATCTCCGCCGAGCAGATCGGTCAGTTCCCCGATGCGACCATCGGTGGGGCCATCTCGCGCATTCCGGGCGTCACGGTCAACCGTGGCAGTCTCAGTCAGGCGAGCGCGACCGGCGCACCGACCGCCACCGGCCAGGTGCAGGGCGTCACGGTCGATGGCTTCGGCGGTTCGTTCAACAAAGTGCTGGTCGAGGGGCGTCAGATCGCCTCCGGTAACGGCCAGACCTTCAATTTCAGCGATTTCAGCGCCGTGTACGTCGGAGAAGTCGACGTATACAAGACCCCGGACATGGCTCTGTCCGGTGGGGCGATCGGCGCGACCATCAACGTCAAGTTCCCCAACCCGTTCGATAATCCGGGCATGCACAGTCAGGTGCAGATCTCGGAGAATGTCAACAGCATGGACGGCGGCTTCCGGCCGAGCTTCGGTGCGCTGTGGAGCGACACCTTCGATCACAACAAGTTCGGCATCCTGGTCGACGGCGACTACATGGACTCGCACATCCTCGGTCACCACCAGGACATCGTTGGTTGGAAGGGCAACACCTCGTTCCCTTGTTCGGACCTCGCGGCCAATTACACCACCGCGTTCGGCAATACCGGTTGCGGCGCCGTCGGCAGCGGTGCGGTCGGCAACAGCAACGTGCCGGTGTGGTATCCGCAGGACATGGCGATGTACCTCGAGCGCACCAATTCGCGCCGCAAGGACGGGCGCGTGTCGCTGCAGTGGCATCCGGTCAACTCCCTGATGGTCACGCTCGATGACAACTACTCCTCGGATGACGAGCACACCACGCGCTGGCAGCGCAGCACGTGGTTCGGCAACTTCCCGGGTGCGACGCTCGACGGCAATGGCACGATCACAAATTTCAACTACAACGGACCGACGGACTTCAATTCGTTCGTCGCCATCAACTACATCACCACCAATACCACGGGCCTGAACGTCCTGTGGGATGCCAACGCAAACTGGACCCTGGAGCTCGATGCCGATCACTCGGTGTCGAAGTTCAACCCGAACGGCGGCTACAGCGATATCGATGCCGACGTCGGCTATGGCAACACGGCGGCGAACAATTACACCGGCGGTCTGGCGCTGAGCCAGAACAGCAATGTGCTGCCGTACTGGAGCGCTTACGGCCCAGGAGCGGTCGCGTCGGGTTCTTCGGCGGTCGCGTCTGCGAACTACAACGGTCTGAATCCGTACATCATCGGGTCGCACGTGCTGCCGATCCAGGATCAGATGAATACCGATCAGGTCAACGAGGCGCAGCTGGTGGCCGGCTGGCATAAGGACTCGACCCGGGTGAAGTTTGGTGCTCAGTTCATCGATGACGACTGGAACAGCAAGGAAATGGACACCTTCACCAACAACTACTGGGAGTTGTGGTCAGGTTACGGTACTTCGCCGGGCAACGGCGTGACGCTGCCGTCGTCGTTGTTCTCCACCGCGAATATCTCGCCGTGGATGCCGGGCTTCAGCGGGGCGAGCAACCTGCCCTCGACGCTGTTGATGTACAACCCGTATGCGGTGCTGAACTACCTGACCGGACAGCCGGTCAATCCGAGCGCCAACGCGACGGCCGTGACGGATGGCTACCCGGCTTACACCGGTGGTATTCCGGCGCTGGCGCTCAGCCCCTCGTCCGTGCAGCACGTGGCGCGCATGAACTACGATCCCTTCGTCACCGTGGAGCATAATTTCAAAGTCCGTGGTATGACGTTGAGAGTCGGTCTCGGCATGCGCTATGACCGCACTCAGGAGACGATTGCGGGCCTGCAGGCGCCGTTGCTGAGTGTGGGCTGGAGCGGCTCGGGCGATCCGACCGCGTACTCGTTCAAACTGGGCACTCCGCAGTGGACGCAGACCACCAACTCCTACGGATTCTTCCTGCCGTCGCTCGACCTGAACCTAATGGTCACCCGGGATCTGAAGTTGCGAGCCGACTTCTCGCGCACCGAGAGTCAGCCGCCAAATGGGCAGCTGATTCCGAATACGTCCTACGGCGGACGCGTCAATGCGCTCACCGCGACGGGAAACAATCCGGGGTTGATGCCCTATCTGTCCACTAACTTCAATCTCGGCGCCGAGTGGTACTACGCGTCCAACGATTACGCCTCGATCGAGGGCTTCATGAAGCGGGTGACGAATTTCCCGACTTCGAGCGTGTCGTCTTTGCAGGTTCCGGGCGTAACCGATCCGGCCCCGTGCACCTACAATGGCGCGCCGTTGTCGAACACCTGCGGACAGCCGCTGAGTTTCGCGGAAACGACCTACACCAACCAGCTTGCGGCCACCGTGACCGGCGTTTCGGTCGCCTGGCAGCAGATGCTGAAGTGGGGCTTCGGGTTCCTGGTCAATGGCACCTACGCGCGCAGCAATGCGAATTTCAATACCTACAGCACGACCTCGAACCAGTTCGCGCTGCCGGGTGTGGGCAATTCGGCAAACCTGATCGCGTTCTACCAGAAGCACGGAATCCAGGCGCGCCTCGCGGTGCAGTGGCAGGCCTCCCAGCTGCTCGGGCTCGGGCAAGAGCAGAGCGGTGGAGCATTTGGAGCCGAGCCGGTGTATCTGGCATCGAATACGGAAGTGGACTTCAGCACGAATTACGCAATCGATAAGCACCTGACCGCGTACTTCGAGGCGCTGAACCTGACCGATTCGGTGTACCACACCTATGGGCGGTTCAAGAACCAGACGCTCAATCTGGTAGACTACGGCCGTTCGTACACTATTGGACTGCGCGCCAGCTTCTAGGTGAACAAAGCTGTCAAGGCGGTCGTCATCGTCGGCGGAGGAACCGCCGGCTGGCTCACCGCAGGCATCATCGCCGCCCGCCATCAAGCTCGGATGAAGGCGGGCGGCCTTTCGATCACGCTGGTCGAATCTCCGGAGATCCGGACGATCGGCGTGGGGGAGGGCACGTGGCCGACGATGCGCTCGACGCTGGAGCGGATGGGCGTATCGGAGACCGCGCTGTTTCGCGAATGCGATGCGGCGTTCAAGCAGGGGGCGAAGTTCGTCGGCTGGACAACCGGTGAGCCGGATGACGCCTACTACCACCCCCTCATGGTTCCCCAGGGCTTCAGCCGGGTGAACCTGGTGCCGCACTGGCTTCAGGCCGGAGGCGCCGTCAGTTTCTGTGACTTTGTGACTCCGCAGGGCCGGCTGTGCGACGCCGGACTTGCCCCGAAGACCATCGCGCACGGGGAGTACCGGGCGCCAGCCAACTACGCCTACCATCTGGATGCCGGCAAATTGGGCGTGTTTCTCGCCCGTCATTGCTGCGAGAAACTCGGCGTCCGCCACGTGCTCGCAGACGTTGAGTCCGTGCGGCAGAGCGAATCCGGGGACATCGAAGGGGTGATGACCCGCCAGGCCGGGCAGATCGATGGCGATCTATTCGTCGACTGCACGGGCTTTGCTGCACTGCTGATCGGCAAGACGCTCGGTGTCGGCTTTCGCGAGTGCGGCGACATCCTGTTCTGCGATACGGCGCTCGCGGTGCAGGTGCCATACGACTCACCCGATGCGCCCCTCGCCTCCCAGACCATCTCCACGGCCCACGAGGCGGGCTGGACTTGGGATATCTGTCTGCCGACGCGGCGCGGAATCGGCTACGCGTACTCCAGCCGGCATGCCAGCGAGGAGGCCGCGCACGAGACGCTGCTGCGCTACATCGGGCCAGCGCACAAGGATCTGCCGGTGCGCAAGATTCCGATCCACGCCGGACACCGCGACACGTTTTGGAAGAATAATTGCGTGGCCGTGGGGCTGGCCAGCGGCTTTCTGGAGCCGCTTGAGTCCTCGGCCATCGTGCTGGTGGAGCTGTCGGCGAAACTGCTCGCCGAGCAGCTACCGGCCCGCCGCGAGATCATGGACATCGTGGCGAAGCGGTTCAACGAGACCACGATGTACCGCTGGGGCCGCATCATCGATTTTCTCAAGCTGCACTATGTGCTCACCCGGCGCACCGACAGCGCATTCTGGCGCGACAACTGCGATCCGGCGACCGTGCCGGAGCGGCTGCGGGAGCTCTTGACGCTCTGGCGCTATCAGTCGCCGTGGTTCTACGACGAATTTGACCGGCTGGAGGAGGTTTTCCCGGCGGCCAGCTACCAGTACGTGCTCTACGGCATGGGGTTTAAGACCGAGGTGGCGGCCGAGGAGACTGTCGATACCGCGGCGACCGCGCTGCGGTGCGTGCACGATAATGAGAAGATGATCGGTGAGCTCAGCGCGCGGCTGCCCACGAACCGCGAACTCTTGAATAAGATTCACCAGTACGGTCTGCAGCCGATCTGATTGCCGCCGCCATGACGAACATCGTACCGCTCAGCAAAGAAGCTCACCGCGAGCTGAAGATCGACGCCCGCGCCTCGGCCGCATACGGCGATAACCGACACTTCGTGCAGGTGATCGTCAATGAATTCCCGCATCTGCTCGTGCACTATCCGATCCTGTTCGGCAAAGAGGCGCAGACCGGCCAGTTCTTCTGCGGCGCCATGCTCGGGTTCGTCGAGGGGGAGAATCAGTTCCTCGAGGACTGGCGGCGCGATGCGCAGTTCTACCGACCGCTGAGCCTGCAGCGCGAGCCGTTTTACGCCCAAGGCCCGGAGCTGGCCATCGACCTCGATCATCCGCGGGTTGCCGCCGGCGAGGGCAAGCCGCTGTTCAGTGCGCAGGGCGAGCCGAGCCGCTATCTGCAGAGCATCATCTGGGCCTTTCAGGATCTGGTGCCCGGCATCGAGCGCACCCGGATCTTCATCACCCGACTGCTGGAACTGCAGCTGATCGAACCGATCGACATTGAGGTGGAATTCGAGGACGGTACGCTGCGCAGGTGCGAAGGCCTCTACACCATCAATCAGGATATGCTGGCGAGGCTGCCCGATGCCGTGGTGCTGGAGCTGTTTCGGCGCGGCTACCTGACGCTGATCCAGCTCATGATTGCCTCGCTGAAGCAGGTGCGCGAGATGGCGCGGATCAAGAACGCGCGCCTGCTCGAGCGCACCGCCGGCCTGGCTGTCGCACCGGACGCCGCGGCGCGCTGAGCGCACCGCCGGGTCGAGGGATTTCGCATGGCACGCGCCCCTAGGGAGATCGCCGGCCGCGATCTGAGCGGCGTGGAGCAGTTTCATCGCGATATTCTCGAACCATGCCGCCCCGTGGTGCTGCGCGGACTCATCGATGCGTGGCCGGCCGTTAAGGCCGCTCGTCGCTCGCTGCAGGATCTGCGGCAGTATTTCGAGACATTTGATGCGGGCCTGCAGATCGAGGCGTTCGTCGGCGACCCGGTGATTGCCGGCAAGTACTACTACGGCGCGGATCTGCAGGGATTTAACTTCGAGCGGCGGTCGATGAGATTTCTCGAGGCCATCGGGCAGATGCTCGAGACACTCGAGCGGCCCGAGAGCGCGACGCTCTACGTCGGATCGGTACCGGTTCCGCAGTGCATGCCCGGCTTCATGGCGGCCAATTCCGTGCCGCTGCTGCCGCAGAGCGCCGGTGCGCGCATCTGGATCGGGCATCGCTCGAACGTTTCGAGCCACTACGACACTTTCGACAACCTCGCCTGCGTGGTGGCCGGCAAGCGCCGCTTCACGCTATTCGCCCCGGAGCAGATCGGCAAGCTCTACATGGGGCCCATCGATCACACCATGGCCGGCCCGCCGGTGAGTCTGGCGGCCTCGGCCGACGTACCGGACCCGCAGCGCTTTCCGCGCTTTGAGGAGATCCGGGCCGAGGCACTGGTGGCCGAGCTCGAGCCCGGGGATGCGCTGTACCTGCCGAAGCTGTGGTGGCATCAGGTCGAGGCGGTGGCGCCGTTTAATGTCTTGGTCAACCACTGGTGGGACGCCTTCAGCGCCGGCCCGGATGCGCCGTACACCACTTTGTTGCTGGCGATGATCAGCATCGCCGAACGTCCGCCGGCGGAGCGGCAGGCCTGGCGGGCGTTCTTCGATCACTTCGTGTTCCGCACCGAAGGCCATCCGCTGCGCCATCTGCCCGAGGCGCAGCACGGCTTGCTCGGACCGCTGAAGCCGGACAATTACGGGCACCTGCGGGCTCGTATCATGCGTTTGTTGCGCGGCGGTTGAAGCGCCCGCAGTCACAGTAGCTTGCTCTAAGGAGGGAGACTGAAGACATGGTGTCGACTCGTCCTGTGACCGTCGGGGCGCGCACGCGCGAATGGCGTAACGTCACGGCGCACATGCTGCGCGAGCAGATCATCCCCTTGGACCGCCCGGCGGTGCTCAAAGGACTGGTGAGCGACTGGCCGCTCGCGCGCGCGGCGGCGCAGTCGCCCGAGGCGCTCGGGGCACACCTGCGTGCCCGTGACCGCGGCCGACCGGTGCGGATCATGGTGGGGCCGCCGCAGATCCGGGGTGTCTTTTTCTTTCGGGACGACCTCAGTGGGCTGAACTTCGAGCACACTCATCGGCCGGTGCACGAGGTCTTTGCCACTCTTCTGGGCTGCCGGACCGACTCCGACGCACCGGCGATCTACACCGGCGCAACGGCGCTCGAGGAGACCCTGCCGGGGCTGATCGGCGAGTGTTCCCTGAAAGTTCTGGACAGGCCGGCCCGTCCCCGACTGTGGCTTGGCAACGCCGTGACGGCGGCGACCCACTACGACAATTCCGACGGCATCAATTGCATGGTGGCCGGCCGTAAGCGCTTCACGTTTTTCCCGCCTGAGCAGTTCTGCAATTTGTACATCGGCCCGCTCGAACTCGGGCCCGGCGGCCAGCCGACCAGCCTGGTGCGCGTCTGCGCACCGGATCTGCAGCGCTTTCCGCGCTACGCACAGGCGTTGGCCGCGGCGGAGACGGCCGAGGTCGAGCCCGGCGATGCGATCTACATCCCCAATCTCTGGTGGCATAACGTCGAGTCGCTGGAGCCGCTCAATCTGTCGGTGAACTTCTGGTGGTTCGACGCGGGGGAGTGGGCGGCGGAGCCGTTTGCGGCGCTTGCCCACACGCTGCTCGCCCTGCATGGGCTGCCGGAGAGCCGCCGAGCGGTGTGGCGCCGCATGTTCGAGCACTACGCGTTTCGCACCGACGGGGAGCCAGTCCCGTACCTGCCGCTGGAGCGGCGCGGTATCCTCGGCAGTCTCACGGAGAAGATTCAAGAGCATATGCGCGTGCAAGTGATTCGTTCGCTGACCAAACGCATGGCCCCACAGCTCGGGGAGGCGATCCGGGCGTTGCTCTGGGAGACCCGCACCCCTGGGGGACGACGCTGATGTACACCGACCGATCGGGCAGGCGAACCCCGGCCCAGCGTGCACGATGGCGTCTCGACCATGAGTGAGCCGGGCCGCGTCGCGTGTTTCGGGGAGATGCTGCTGCGGCTCGCGGCGGCACGCGGGGAGCGGCTGAGCGAGGCCGGCGAGCTGCGTGTCTACGTCGGTGGAGCCGAGGCGAACGTGGCGATGGGGCTGGCCCATCTCGGGGTCCCGAGCACGATGATTACGGTGCTACCGGACAACTCGCTCGGCGAACGGGCCCTGGCGGAGCTGCGCCGCCATGCGGTGGATACGGCCGCGGTGCGCCGTACCGCAGGCCGCATGGGCCTGTATTTCCTTGAGCGCGGCGCGGGCACGCGACCGGCACGGGTGGTGTACGACCGGCAGGATTCGGCCTTTTGCCGCGCGTTGAGCGCCGAGCTGCCCTGGGCGGCGTTGCTTAAGGGGTGCGCCTGGCTGCACGTCTCGGGCATCACGGCTGCACTTGCGCCGGCTGGCGGCGCCGCGGTGCTCGCGGCGGTCCACGCCGCGCGTGACCGGGGACTTGGCGTGTCCTTTGACTGCAACTACCGCCCCTCGCTCTGGGAGGGCCGTGCCGCTGAGGCCGGCCCGGTGCTCGCGAGCATCGCCGCGCAGGCCGAGGTGCTCTTCGCCAGCGAGTACGACCTGGCGCTGATGTTCGGGCACTCGGCGCCGGCGGCGAGCGATCCGGATTCGTTCGTGCGCGCCGCCCGCGTGGCGCTTGAGCGCTTTGCGAGCTTGCGACAGGTCGCGTGCACCTTTCGGCTCGAGCGCGGCCCTGACGAGCAGGCCTTGTCGGCCGCCTGTGTGGCGCGGGACGGGAATTTCCGCTCTCGTACGCACGAGCTGCGCGGTATCGTGGAGCGGATCGGCAGCGGCGATGCCTTTGCCGCCGGCCTGCTCTACGGGGTGCGCAGTGGCTTTGATCCGCAGCACACCGTCGAGCTCGCCGCGGCCGCCGCGAGCCTAAAGCACTCGCTCGGCACGGATTTCAGCCAGGCCACGGCCGAGGAGCTCGAGGCGCTGCTGCGCGGCGGCTCGGCGCTGGTGCGCTGAACCGCCGCTCCACGCATCAGCGTACCCGATGAGTTTGCGGGCGGGTCAGCGCCTGGTTGGGCACGAACGGATCGCCGTGCGCGAGCTGCGCGAGCAGCTCCTCCGAACGTGACAGCCACGCGTCCTGCTTGTCAGGCGTGATGTTGTTGTGCGCAGAATCGATCATCGGCACCGCTTCCTTGGGTGCCGGGATTTCGTTCAGTTCGGTCCACAGTCCCGCCGGCGGTGCCGTGGTGTCGATGAATCCCATGGCCAGGAGAGTCGGCGCGGTGATGTGTGGCGCGAAGTTGACCGTGTCGAAGTACGCCGCGGTGTGCAGCACCGAGGGATTCTGCGTCGCGTAGAACGGATAGCCCGGCCGACGGCCATGGGCCAAGCCGTTCATGTCCGCACCCGACGGCTCATTGACGATCACCGCGGTTTCCTTCCCGGGGTTCAGTCCGGCCGTCGCCAGGCTCTGCTGTCCGCCCATGCTGGTGCCGGTGAGGACCAGTGTCTTGCCGTTCCAGAGGCGGTTGTGGCGGATGTACTGCAGCGCTCGTGTGTCACGCAGGTACATCCCGAGGAAATAAGACGTTTGCGGGCTGTGCTCCCCGAGGGCGGGGTAGTTCTGCGACACCCCGGTGCCGCGGTTCGGCGGGATGTCATGTGAATCGACGTCGAACACCAGCCAGCCTTCGGCGGCACGATTGGTCGCCCACGCGCTCTGCAGTGGATAGACGCCGGCCCACTGGTAGATGAGGAGCGCCGGAAAGCGGCCCGCGTGCGCCGGCATCGCCAAATAACCGCGCACATGCGAACCGAGGCTCTTCAGACGGACCCGGAACAGCTTCACTCCGGCCTGAGCGGTCGCAATGGGCGTGAGTTTCACGCGCATCGGTACGCGCCGCAGCGCGGCGAGCTGATGGGCCCAGAAGGCGTTGAAGTCGCGCGGCGGTGGCAGCGACGGGCGCAGCAGCGTCGGGGCGACCGCCGCGCCAAGTGTGGCGACACGGTGCTCGGCGAAGGCGCCGAATGGGAATTGCGGGGCGAGCGGTTGGTAGTGCGGGTAGCGGGCAAACAGCCGCTGCAGCGGTGGATCATCTTTGCTGAGCAGCGCCTTCAGGCCGCGGTTCAACGTGCGGTACTGCGCGCGCGACAGCGCTGCCGGCGTCGGCTCATAGTCGACCGTGACGTAGAGCATGCCCGGCGCATCGAAGCGCAGCGCCAGTGTCGCACGGCCAGAGGCGAGCGAGAAACTCCCGGTCTTGACCACATCCAGGTCGTTGCGCTTGATCGTATAGGCGAAGCGGCCACGCGGGTCCGGCGCGCCGGCAGGCACCGTGACCGTCCAACCGACCGTCTGGCCGAGGCGGTAGATACCATCCGCATGCAGGGGCGTGAACCGAACCTGCGGGAGGGCGGCGAGCGCCGCGAGCGGCAGCAGGCAGCCGGCACATGCCAGACCGAGCGGGCGTGCGATGCGGCTCGCCAAAGTGGTGCGGATCATCGGGTGAGTCCCCTGCGCGGCGCAGTGTGGTAGTGGATGAAATGATCGACCCAGGCGATGAAGTACTTCATGTTGGGCGCATCCGTATGGCCACCGTCATCCTGCCGCCAGGCGAGCCGCCCGGTGAGCAGGCCGTGGTTGACCGGTGGCATGGGTGCGTTGAGCGCCGTGCCGCGCACCGGCAGCCCCGGCACGCCAAGCAGCCGATAGACGGCGCTCGCGGCGACCGCCGCGATGAAGCTGCCCCGCTGATCGAGCCAGCGGGCATCGCCCATCGCCGGGAGACCGTAGCTGATGAATACGAGCCGCGGCGCGCACAGTGCGATCAATTCGTTGGCATCGATCGGCAGATCGGCGGGCGTGCGCGGGCCGAACGCGGCCCGCGCGGCGTCGTAACGCAGGAAGTTTCCCGCCATCCAGTGGTACTCACCGGCGCCGGCGAGGTTGCCGACGGTCTCCCCGAAATTGCGCCGCAGTGGCGTGGCGCCGCCCTTGCCCGAGGAGCCGATCAGACCCATGGCGAAGCGAGGATCGAACGCCATCGCGACCAGCGCCGCCTTGCCAAAGCGCGAAACGCCTTCGATGCCCACCTGTGCCCCATCGACCGCCGGGTCGGTGCGCAGCTCATCGAGCACCTGGCTCGCTGCCCAGGCCCAGGCGCGCAGCGCGCCCCACTGACCCGGTGAGCGCGGAAGGCCGTGGTTGGTCAGGCCGATGATGCCGCGCGTCAGACCGGCGCCGTCGTCGGCCTGGACCGCCGTCGGATCGAGCGACGCAAAGCCCCAGCCGGCGGCGATCAGCTGCACGATCGAGGGTGCGCCACCATCCACGTTACGCGCTCGCGGGGAAAACATCGAGCGGGTGATCAGCGCGGCGTGCGGGTCCTGCCGCAGCACCGCGCGCGCTGAGGCGTCGTGGCGCGCGAGAGCTGCACGCAGGGCCGCATTGAGCGCCGCGAGCTGCTTGTGGTCCGGTCCGCGGCGCGGCAGGGGCGCGGCGCCGTAGGTGAACATGATGAGCACTGGTACCGGATGATGCGCGTGCGCGGGCAGCACCAGCGTCACGGGGATGTGCACCGCGATGGGCCGATAGGCACTGTTGTCCGCGGTGCCGATCAGACGGCGGTAGGTGACCGGATATCCGCCGAGGCGGGCGTGCCCGCGGGCGGCCACGGTCCAGGTCACCTTCGGAACGCTGCGCGGGATCCTGCCGTACACATCGCGTTCGAACGCTGCGATGAGCTGCGGCCGGCGCACCTGCCACCAGGTCCGCGCAGTGGTGACGGGGCGGCCGTCCGTGAGCCGCAGCGCATTGGGCAGCGCGCCGTAGGGGTCGGCAAGCGCCTCATCGTAGTTCGCATGATGGGGCGAGTTCTCGTTGCCGCTCGCGCCCGGACGCAGCGTCTCGATGCCGAGCTGCTCCATCAAATTGCGATGGTCCTCGGCGGTCGTGAACGTGACCGGCGCACGCCAGTGCCGTAGGGGGGCGGCCTGTGCCGGTGTGGGGCCGCAGGCGAGGGCGAGAGCAAGAGCGCACGCCCCGCCGGCGCGCCGACTCATCGATGCGCGCCGTCGGGGTGTCTCGCGGGTGAGAACAGTGACAAGGGGATGGCTGCCGCCATGGCCCGATAGCCAGCGGGGTTCGGATGCAGGTGGTCACCGGAGTCGAACGCAGGGCTCAGCCGTTGCGGATGCTGGCGATCGCGCACCACCTTGGCGAAATCGACCACTGCGTCGAAGTGTCCGGGCGCGCGGATCCAGGCATTGATCTCGCGGCGGTCACGTTCCGTCGCGGCAGAGGGGTGGTAGTAGGTCGAGCCGCCAAACGGTGTGATCGTGCCACCGATGACTTTGATGCCGTGCGCATGGGCGCGCAGGATGATCTGCCGGTACGCGCCGATGATGTTGCGCACCAGCGCAGCGTTCTGCGCGGCGGAAATCGGCCCGTGGAAGGTGGCGACACCCAGATCATTGACGCCCTCGAGCACGATCAGGTAACGCACCCCTGTCTGGCCGAGCACATCGCGATCGAAGCGGGCGAGTGCATCGGGACCGAGCCCGTAGCGCAGTAGGCGGTTGCCGCCGGTGCCGACGTTGAGCACGCTCAGCTGACGCGTGGCCGCTGAGGCCTGCAGCCGGCGGGCCAGATCATCCGGCCAGCGGGTGTCGCTGTTGTTCGGTGTGGCATGACCATCCGTGATCGAGTCCCCGAGCGTGACGATTGCCGCGGCCGGCCCGTGCACCTTGACGTCGACGCCGGAGAGGAAGAACCAGTGATTGAAACGCATCGCCCCGGGCAGGCTCGCCGCGGCCACGTGCTCCCCGTGCAGCAGGAAGGATGTCTCGCGAGAGCCGGGATGGCTGGTCTGGCGCAGCGGCGGCTTGCGCAGATAGATCGTTACCGCCAGATCCGAGAGCGCCTTGGCGTGGAAGGCGACCGGATCGGAGTAGTAGGCGGCTCCGGGGGGGATGCGGATACCGGGACGGCCGCCGAACGTGAGGCGGGTGTCCGTGGCCGGGTCGATCGCCCCGGTGGTGCGCGAAACCGGCACCGCGATGTGCGCGGCAAGGATGTGCAGGGGCGTGGTGCCGAAAACATTCGAGAACCGTACGCGCACTTCGGGTCCGCCGACGCTCAGGTGCACGATCTGACGCAACGTCGCGCGCGTGAGTGCAGCGCTCGGCAGTGTGTTGCCGGGCTCGGGAATCTGCTGCGAAGCCGCCCAGGTCCCGAGCCAGTGCGCCGCGGCTCGCGCTTGCGCATGTGCGGGGACGGGCGCGGCCGTCTGTGGACCGTGTGCGCCCCCGGTCCCGCAGGCGGCCAGCGTGGCACAGGCCGAGAGCGCGAGCAGCTGCGGCAGAAGGCGTTTGATCATCGTCGGCATGGCAATCCCCTCGTTCTTTGGCGCGCCATCACTCGCTCCGGGCGGCGGCGGCTGCGAAGCGGACTGGCATGGTAGCGATATCACGTCCATGCGACAACCGTAGAACCATGTCGTTCATCGGGATTTCGATTGACCGTGAAATTGACACGGTAGAAGTGGTATCGCTACCATCGCAAGACACTCACGGCGGGAGCAGCGCTCTGTACCTCGGAATAGATATCGGCACCTCCAGCGTCAAAGCCGTGCTGCTCGATGCCCAGGGCGTCATCGCCGCGCAGGCCTCTGCCCCTCTTCAGGTGAACCGTCCAGCGCCGGGATTCTCCGAACAGGATCCGCGCACCTGGTGGCAGGCGAGCGTGCAGGCGGTGCAAGCGTTGCCCGCCGCGCAGCGCGCGGCGGTGCGGGCCGTGGGCCTCTCGGGGCAGATGCACGGTGCGACGCTTCTGGACGCCCACGATCAGCCGCTACGCCCGGCGATTCTCTGGAACGACGGACGTTCAGCCGAGGAGTGCCTCGAGCTGGAGCGGCGCGAACCGGCGGCCCGCACCCTCACCGGTAACATCATGATGCCGGGCTTCACCGCCCCGAAGCTGCTCTGGGTGGCGCGGCACGAGCCGGAGGTCTTCCGCCGCACCGCGCACGTGCTGCTGCCGAAGGATTATGTGCGGCTGTGTCTGACCGGCGAGCGCATCAGCGACATGTCCGATGCCGCAGGCACCGGTTGGCTGGATGTGGCGCGGCGCGAGTGGTCGGATGCGATGCTGGCCGCGAGCGATTTGACGCGCACGCACATGCCGCGCCTGGTGGAGGGATCGAGTCCGTCCGCCACGCTCACCGCGGCGGCTGCCGAGCAGCTCGGACTGCCGCGGGTGGTCGTCGCCGGCGGTGGCGGCGACAATGCCGCGAGCGCGGTGGGACTTGGCGTGGTGCGCCCCGGCCAGGCGTTTCTCTCACTCGGCACCTCCGGGGTGCTGTTCGTCGTGACCGACCGGTTCCGTCCCAACCCCGAGCGTGCCGCCCACGCGTTCTGTCACTGTCTGCCTGACCGCTGGCATCAGATGTCGGTGATGCTGAGCGCGGCTCATACGCTCGACTGGGTCGCGCAGGCGCTCGGCGCGGCGGATCTCGGTGCTCTCGCGGCGGCCGCCGAAGCCCAGGGGCTGACCCGCCACTCACCGCTGTTCCTGCCGTATCTCACGGGCGAGCGCACTCCACATAACGATCCGCATGCGCGCGGGGTGTTCTTCGGACTGCGGCCGGACACCACGCCGGCGGCGCTCACCGCGGCGGTGCTCGAGGGGGTGGCCTTCGCGTTCGCGGACGGACTTGACGTGCTGACCGAGAACAGCGATCAGGTCGGGGAGATCAGCGTGACCGGCGGCGGGGCGCGCGTGCCGTACTGGGGCCGGCTGATCGCCGCGGCGTTGCGTCGGCCGCTGACCTATCGAGAGGGCGGCGAAGTCGGAGCCGCGCTGGGGGCAGCCCGTCTCGCCCGTCTCGCGCTCGGCGATGGCGATGAGGCCGAGGTCTGCGCCGCACCGCCGGTGGCGCGGATCGTGCAGCCGGACGCCGGGTTGGTGGCCCTGTTGGCGAGCCGCCGCCGCACCTTCCAGCGGCTCTACCGCGACCTCAAGGGCGCATTCGCGGAATTTGCCTAACCACGCAGCGCGCCGGGCATTGAGCGCGGCACCGAGCGAGCATGAATCGCGCTCGCTTGTGCGCACCCCGGCGCCCAAAAAAAGCGCAGGTCGCAGGCTCGATGGGCGAAGCCGCATAGCGCCGCCCACTGTGGGTTCCGCGGCAACTGATTGAACAGTTCCGGGGGCCAGATCAGACCGCCGGTGCGTCTGCGGCCTCTGGCGCAGGCCCCTCAGTGCCCGCGATAGCGTCGGCCGATGAATTCGGATCTGATCCGCCTGCAACGCACTCGTGCGCCGCGACCGCGTCCGGTTGTACACCTCGCGCGACGCCCCGCGCGCGCCGCTGCCGCGGGGCGCTTCGGTCGCAGCCTCAGCGCTGCGCTCACTGACGGGGGAGGACTCGGGGCCAAGGGCGCATTGATCAGCCCTCGGCAGCCGGAATCAGACCTCGGGGAGTAAACACCCGTCGGTGATCCCCTGTCGGGCCGGGGAGAGGAAAGCCCGAGGGGATCACCGACGAGACAAACCGACCGATCAGCTCGCCAGGCGTAGCATCGCGGACTTCAGGTGCACCGAGTCGGTGCCGACCATCACGCGCACCGTGCCGGGTTCGACGACCTTGCGCATGTATTCGTTCCAGATCGCAAAGACCCGCGGGCGCAGCGTGAAGCGTACCTGTGTGCTCGCGCCCGGCGCGAGCCATACCCGCTTGAAGCCCTTGAGCTCCTTCACCGGCTCGGTCACCGAGGTCACCAGTTCGTGCACGTACAGCTGCACGACCTCGCTGCCGGCGACCTTGCCCGTGTTGCGCACATTCACGGTGACGGTGACGGCGCCGTGCGCGGCCAGGGTCGGTGCCGACAGCTGCGGGCGTCCAACGTGGAACGTTGTGTACGACAGTCCATAGCCGAACGGGAACAGCGGCGAATTGCGGGCAAAGAGGTAGCCGCGATGCGCGCTCGGCTTCTCATCGTAGTTGTACGGCACCATGCCGACCGAACGCGGGATGGTCACCGGCAGCTTGCCACCCGGGTCGGTCTTGCCGAACAGCACATCGGCCATCGCGGTGCCGCCGGCCTGGCCGAGGTACCAGCCCTCGAGCAGCGCGTTGGCGCGCGGCAGGATGCGGTTGACCGTCACCGGGCAGCCGTTGATCAGGACCACCACCACGGGTTTGCCGAGGGCGAAGATGGCGCTCGCAAGCCGGTTCTGGTCGGCACGCAGGCGCAGTGTGTCGCGATCCCCCAGGTGATAAGTGGCCCAGCCCTCACGGCACATCGCGCCGCTGGTGCCGAGCACCAGCACGACCGCATCGGCGCGACGTGCGACCGCCACGGCGTGGCGGATGCGCGGCAGGTTTGCCGAATTCGGTTCGAGCACTTCGCGGTTGGTGTCCTTATTGCCGTAGGCAAGCAGTTTCACACCGCGGGCATACAACACATGTACCCGGCGGCCGACGTAGCGGCGGATGCCCGCAAGGATGCTCACCGGGTGGCTCGGGATCCCCGAATAGCCGCCGAGGCGCACCGGCGCGGCATTCGGGCCGATGACGGCCAGAGTCTTCAGCCGATTGATCTGCAGCGGCAGCGTGCCGTCGTTCTTCAGCAGCACGATCGCTTCCTGCGCCGACTTCAGCGCCAGCGCGCGTGCCTGTGCGTCGTCGGTGATCTTGCGCGCCGCACGGACGCTGGCATACGGATGGTCGAATACCCCGGAGAGGAACTTCAGGCGCAGCACCCCGGCGACGGCCGCGTTGATCTGGTGCATCGTCACTTTGCCGGCCGCCAGCGCCTGCGGCAGGTGTGCGAACGCTTGTCCGTCGGGGAAGTCGACATCGACGCCGGCATTCATGGCGCGAGCGGCGGCATCGGTCAGATTAGGCACGACGTGATGCAGCGTCATGAGCTGCTCGATGCCCAGATAGTCGCTGACCACCACACCTTTGAAGCCCCAGTCCTTGCGCAGCACGGTCTGGAACAACCAGGGATTGGCGGTGCAGGGGATGCCGCCAATTTCGTTGTAGGCGGCCATCACCACCTGGGCGTGGGCCTGATCAATCGCCTCGTGGAACGCCGGCAGGTACATCTGCCGCAGCGTGCGGTGCGTCAGCTCGACCGGGCCGACGTTGGTGCCGGCCTGCGGCACGCCGTAACCGGCCATGTGCTTCAGCACCGCCAGGACATGTCCCGGGGTCAGGGGCAGCGACGGACCTTGCAGGCCGCGCACCTCAGCGACACCCATCTGACCCACCAGGTACGGATCCTCGCCAAAGGTCTCCTCGATGCGTCCCCAGCGCGGATCACGGCCGAGATTGATCACAGGGGTCAGCAGCATATCGACGCCGCGGGCACTTGCCTCGCGGGCCACCACTGCGAACACCCGGGTGATCAGGGCCGGGTCCCAGGTGCTCGCCAGCCCGATTGCCTGCGGGAAGCTGGTCGCGCCCCGCGCCACATACCCATGCAGACCCTCTGAATGAAACAGCGTCGGGATGCCGAGGCGCGTATGTTTGATGTCGTAGCGTTGCACGGCATTCACGAACTGGATCGTCTGCGCGAGGGTGCGCAGTCGGAACTGATCGGGCGCGTAGTCGCCCGGTCGGGCGAGTTGACCGATGCCGTAAGGATAGTTGCGGGCCGCCTTGGCCGGATCGAAGTTCCCGGCGGCGTTCTCGATCAGCGGCTTGTGGTCCCAAATCGAGGAGATCTGCGCGATCTTCTCCGGTAGGGTCATGCGGCGCAGCAGATCCTTGACCCGGGCGGCGACCGGCGCGTGCGGATCTTTATAAAGCGGCGTGCCGGCGGCGTGCGCGCCGGGCGCGGGGAGCGAGGCGAGCAGCGCCGCTGCGGTCAGAGCGCCGAGCACGCGCGTGCGAGTAATGTGACCCTTCACTGGATGATCCCCCCGAAACCCAAGACTGGTATCGCTATCATAACTGACCGCTCCGGTTCGTAAACAAAAATTGCGCACTGGAGACCATGGAATGGTTTCCGGGGTGAAGTTGCGAGTCGAAAATGGGAGCGGTACCATCTGCTCCCCTTTGATGCGGAACACGCCCGAGCATGGCCGCCGAGCCTCAGTCTGTGCGGGACTCCACCGGTCGCATTGGCGCTTACCGCTGGCGCATCTGCGCGCTGTTGTTCTGGGCGACCACTCTCAATTATATCGACCGCCAGGTGCTTGGCGTGCTCGCCCCGGCGCTCGGCCATGCGCTCGGCTGGACGCAGGTCGACTACGGCGACATTGTCGCGGCGTTTCAGATCGCCTACGCGATCGGCCTGGTGTTTGCAGGGGCGCTGATCGACAAGCTCGGTACGCGGCTGGGCTACGCGCTCGCCATCGCGCTGTGGAGCTGCGCGGCCATGAGTCATGCGCTGGCGCGCACGGTGCTGGAGTTCGCTGCGGTGCGCTTCCTGCTCGGCCTCGGCGAGGCGGGCAACTTTCCAGCGGCTGTGAAGACTGTCTCGGAGTGGTTCCCGCGCCGCGAGCGCGCACTGGCCACGGGGTTGTTTAACGCCGGCACGAACGTCGGTGCATTGATTGCTCCTCTGGCAGTGCCGGTCGCGGTGTCGCTCTGGGGCCTGCGTTCGGGATTTCTGCTCACCGGGGTGCTGAGCGCACTGTGGCTGATCACCTGGCTCGTCGTTTACCGTCCCGCGGGCCAGCATCCACGGGTCAGCGAGA
>JAKCDC010000003.1:0-82945 GCA_021838635.1 Pseudomonadota bacterium | reverse complement strand
CACACCGGGTCAGCGCCGAGGAACTCGCCTACATCCGTGCCGATGACGCCGAACCGGCCGGACCGGCGCGCCGGGTCCGGTGGCGCGAATTGTTGCGGCACCGGCAGACCTGGGCGTTCGTGGTCGGCAAATTCCTCACCGACCCGGTGTGGTGGTTTCTGCTGTTCTGGCTGCCGAAGTATCTCGCTCACCGCTATGGACTCGATTTGACCGAGCTCGGTCCGCCGCTGATTGTGGTGTACGTCATGGCCGACGCGGGCAGTATCGGCGGTGGCTGGGTGGCCGGGTGGCTGATGCGCCGCGGTTGGAGCGTTAATCGCGCACGCAAGAGCGCGATGCTGCTGTGCGCGATCGCCGTCGTGCCGGTCGTATTCACCTCCGAAGTGCACTCGCTGTGGGCCGCCGTGGCGCTGATCGGCTTGGCCGCCGCGGCGCACCAGGGTTGGTCGGCGAACCTGTTTACCACGACCTCCGATCTGTACCCGAGCGCGGCGGTTGCCTCGGCCGTCGGACTCGGCGGTTTCGCCGGCGCCGTCTCCGGAGCATTGGTGTCCACGGCAGTCGGCTACCTGCTGCAGGCCACCGGCAGCTATGCGGTGCTGTTTACGCTGGCCGGCGGTATGTACATCATCGCGCTTGGTCTGTTCCAGCTGCTCGCGCCGCGGCTGACCCCCGTGCCCCTTGCGGACGCATGAGGGCTGCAGCGGCGGGGTGCGTTCACCGCCGCGGTGCCCCAAGTGCGTTGCGGCACCGTCCGTCTTGGAGATCGCAAATATGAATAACGAATCATCTGAACCGCAAGGCTCACGCCGGGATCGGGAGATTGTCGCGGCACGCGTGATCATCACCTCGCCGGGACGGAACTTCGTGACGCTGCGGATCGAGACGCGCTCGGGGGTCTGGGGCATCGGAGATGCGACGCTCAATGGCCGCGAACTGGCGGTCGCCGCGTACCTGGAGCATCACGTGATCCCTAATCTGATTGGCCGGGATGCCGGGCGGATCGAAGACACCTGGCAGTTCCTCTATCGTGGCGCGTACTGGCGCCGCGGACCGGTGACGATGACCGCGATCGCCGCAGTGGACGTGGCACTGTGGGACATCCTCGGCAAGATGGCCGGGTTGCCGCTGTACCAGCTGCTCGGCGGACGCAGCCGCGAGGGGATTCTCGTCTACGGGCATGCCAGCGGGCGGGATGTCGAGGAAGCGAGCGCCGAAGTCGGCCGATACATCGAGCAGGGTTACCACGCCGTGCGGGCGCAATGTGGTGTACCCGGACTGGCCAAGGCGTACGGGGTGACGCGGCTGAAGAACGCCTATGAACCGGCCGAGAGCGAACTGCCGCTCGAAACCGTGTGGTCGACGTCGCCGTACCTGCAGATCGTGCCGCGGTTGTTCGAGCGGCTGCGCGCCGATCACGGCTCCGAGATCGAACTGCTGCACGATGCGCACCACCGCCTCAGCCCGATCGAGGCGGCGCGTCTGGCGCGGGACCTGGAGCCGTACCGGCTGTTCTGGCTGGAGGATGCGACGCCGGCGGAGAACCCCGATGGCTTCGAGCTGATCCGCCGCCACTCGGTCACGCCGCTCGCGGTGGGCGAGGTATTTAATTCCATCTGGGACTGCCGCGCACTGCTCGAGCGGCAGCTGGTCGACTACATCCGCACCACCATCGTGCACGGCGGCGGCATCACGCACGTGCGTCGCATCGCGGATCTGGCCGCCCTGCACCGGGTACGTACCGGGTTTCACGGCGCAACCGATCTGTCGCCAGTCACGCTGGGGGCGGCGCTGCATTTCGACACCTGGGTGCCGAATTTCGGCATCCAGGAGTACATGCGTCACACCGAGCAGACCGACGAGGTGTTCCCGCACGATTACACCTTCCGCGACGGTTGCTTGCACTGCGGGGAGAGTGCCGGTCACGGCGTCGGACTCGACGAGAAGCTCGCCGCGCGCTTTCCCTACCACCCGAAGCAGCTGCCGGTGGCCCGTTTGACCGACGGCACCATGTGGGACTGGTGAGGCGGGGCGCCGGGCAACTCGAGTCGGGACATCGTAGCGTTTCTAAAACACAGAGGGGTTGGGCACAATGAGGCGAATCTATCGAGTGGCGGGCATGCTGGCCGCACTGTGCGGGCTGTTGTGCGCGGGGGCCGGTGGCGCGGCGCCCGCCCGCACTGCGGTGCGTCCGTATAAGCACTTCAGTGTCGCGGTGTACATCCCCGTGACCTCAACCCGTCAGCTTGCCGATCCGCAGACGCTGCGTCGTCAGTTTCAGCGCATCTGGAGCCAGGTGCACTTCAACAAGGTGTACCTCGAGGTGTACCGGGATCATGTGTTCGCTGACCCGGCGACGCTCGATCGGATCGCAGCGTTCTTTCGCCGGCGAGGGATCACGGTCGACGGCGGCATCACGCTGTTCGCCGGTCGCAATAAATACAATCAGTACAATTCTTTCGACTTCGAGAACCCACACGACGTCGCGACCTGCGAGCGCGCCGTGCGCATGGCGGCACGCCATTTCAACACCATCATTCTCGATGACTTCACTTTCTTCAATACTCGCAGCAACGCGGACATCAAGGCCAAGGGATCACTCAGCTGGACGCAGTACCGGCTGCGCAAGATGCGCTGGGTGGCGCAGCATCTGATCATCGATACGGCGCACCAGGTCAACCCGCACGCCAAGGTGATCATCAAGTACCCGAACTGGTACGAGCACTTCCAGGGACTTGGCTTTGATCTGGACCGCGAGGCGAAAATGTTCAGCGGCATCTACACCGGCACCGAAACCCGCGATCCGGTGCACACCGCGCAGATGCTCCAGCAGTACGAGAGCTATCTGATCTACCGCTACTATCACAACATCCGTCCACACGGGGACAAGGGCGGCTGGGTCGATACTTTCGGCGATCGGTACGTCGACCGCTACGCCGAGCAGCTCTGGGACACGCTGTTCGCCAAGTCGCCGGAAATCACGCTGTTTAGCTGGCCGCAGCTTGCGGTGCCCGAGGCGGTGAGTCCGGGTGAGCGCTATGCCTGGGCGGCGGACCGCACCAGCTTCGACTGGAACGCCATGGTGCGCGCGTTCAAGGCGCCCCCGGGCAGTGAGGCGGTGCCGGGTTGGGCAAGCGTTGCCGGCTATGCGCTCGGTAAAGTCGACAAAATTCTCGGCAAACTCGGGCACCCGATCGGCATCGCCAGTTACAAGCCATTCCAGTCGAGCGGCGAGGACTTCCTGCAGAACTATCTTGGCAATATTGGCATCCCGATCAATCTCGAGCCGCACTTCCCGGCGCACGCCCCAGTGGTGCTGCTCAGCGCGGAGGCGGCGGCCGACCCGCATCTCGTGGCGGAAATCGAGGCGCGGCTGAAGGCCGGGGGGGATGTGATCATCACCTCCGGGCTGCTGCATACGCTCGAACAGGAGCATCGCGGCATCCGTAACGTCGCCGACATCACGTACACCGGATTGCCGATCGCGGTGCGGCACTATTTGGGGAGCATTGCCGGGGGAACCACCGCGGGTCTGAACGTTCCGGGCGAACGGGCAGCATCGATCATCTTCCCGGAGATTCGCTTCTACACCAACGATAGCTGGCCAGTCATCGAGGGGGAGGCGTCGGCTCACGGTGTGCCGCTGCTGCTGATGACCGGGTACTCGCGCGGGGAACTCTACGTGCTCGACGTTCCGAGCAACATGGGGGATCTGTACCGGTTGCCGGAGCCGGTTTTGAATACGCTGCGCGGTTATCTACTGGCGAATTTCCCGGTGCGCATCAACGCACCGGCGCACGTCGCGGTGTTCGCCTACAGCAATCACACGTTCGTCGTCGAATCGTATCTGGCGCGTCCCGTCACGGTGCGCATCTTTGTGCGCCGGGGGGTTCGCGAGCTGCGTGATCTGGCCTCGGGGCAGGCGGTGCTGCCGGCGCCGATGATCACGCCGAATCCGCTGCCGAGCGAACAGGGAGAGAGCAGCTTCGTCGTCAGGCTCGCACCGCACTCGTACCGCGCCTTCGCGGTGCGGTGAGCCGAGTCCGATCTCGGTGGTGATTCCGCCCGCCCGACCGGCGCCGCATCTGCGGCGCCGGTCGGGCGGGGGCCGCTCAGAGCCGGTAGGCCTGTTTCGGCAGCCGATAGGCCAGGTCATGCGCCACGTGCAGCGCCTCGTTCTCGGGCAGACGGTGCTCGGCCACCAGTCGCGCGAGAAAGGCGCAGTCGATGCGCCGCGCCGCGTCGTGGCGCGCCGGAATCGAGAAGAACGCACGTGTGTCGTCGTTGAAGCCTACGGTGTTGTAGAACCCGGCCGTCTCGGTGGTCTGTTGGCGAAAGCGCAGCAACCCTTCGGGACTATCGTGGAACCACCAGGCCGGTCCGAGCCGCAGCGCCGGGTAGTGGCCGGCGAGCGGCGCCAATTCGCGGCTGTAGCTCGATTCATCGAGCGTGAATACGATGATCGTGAGCGCGCGCTCATTGCCGAAGCGGTTCAGCAGCGGGTGCAGCGCGGCGACGTAGTCGGTCGGCATTGGTATGTCGGCACCCATATTCGCACCGAAACGACGGTACAGCGGCGTGTTGTGGTTGCGCCAGGCACCGGGGTGAATCTGCATCACGAGGCCGTCCTCGAGGCTCATGCGGGCCATTTCCGTGAGCATCTGGGCGCGGAAGGTCTCCGCGTCGGCTCCCGAGAGCTCGCCGCTGCGCACGGTCCGCACGACGCGCTCAAAGAGTGCCTCGGCGTCGCGTTCACCCAGGTCCGCTGTTCGCGCGGTGGGGTGACCATGATCGGTGGAGGTCGCGCCGAAGGAGGCAAAAAACGCACGCCGTGCACGATGGGCGGCGAGATACCCTCGCCAGCTGAACGGATCGGTACCGGCCAGGGCGCCGAGACGTTCCAGGTGCGCGATGAATCCCGGGGTTTCCGGATCGACCACCGGATCGGGGCGATAGGCACTGATCACTCGCCCGGGCCAGCCGCTCGCGCGGATGGCGGCGTGGTGTTCGAGCGAATCGAGCGGCGACTCGGTGGTGGCCAGCACTTCGATGCCGAACCGCTCGAACAACGCGCGCGGTCGGAAGGCCGGCGTGGCGAGTTGTTCACAGATGCGCTCATAGGTCTGCGCGGCGTTCGCGCTCGTGAGCGGGCCGTCGACGCCGAATACTTCGGTGAGGACCCAGTCGAGCCACAGGCGGGTGGGGGTGCCGCGAAATAGGTGGTAATGCGCGGCGAAGGTGCGCCAGATGGTCTCGGGCGCCGGCGGAGTGTGTCGCTCGCCATTCGGTTCGACGCCGAGCGCCTCGAGTGGCACGCCCTGACTGTAGAGCATCCGGATGACGTAGTGGTCCGGGGTCAGCAGCAGGGCGGCCGGATCGCTGAACGGCTCGTTGGCCGCGAACCAGCGCGGGTCCGTATGCCCATGCGGACTGATGATCGGCAGCGCGCGCACCTCGGCGTACAGCCGTCGGGCAATGGCCCGGGTGGTCGGCTCGGCCGGAAACAGCCGATCGGGGTGCAGCGCGGGGTGGGCAGGGTCAGTCATGCTCGCGGCTCCTCTGGCGCTCTAGGGGAGGTTGCGCAAGGGGGCACGATACTCCCCCGGGATGCGCTCGGGGTCACCGTGGCACCGGCGCGTCGTCCGGCGGACAGGCCGCACCGGTGCCGGGCGTGCCTTCGAGGTACGGAATACAGAACGCCTCATAAGCCTTGAGGGAATCGGGCGGTGGCGCAACGCCCGGGGGCAGCGGCAGATGGGAGATCGATTGGAAGTAGGCAATGCTTGCATCCCGCCACCATTCGGCTTCGCGCACCTGGATGGTCAGGAACGCGGCGGTCAGCTGGAAGCGGCGCGGATCGACAAAGCGGGAGAGCCCGCGCCACGTTTTGCGCATGCGTTTGACTGCGGCGACGCCGCGCACGTAGTGCAGGACGAGCGAGTCCCATAGCGTGTGGCCGGACGGCAGGCGGTACGTCCACGGTACGTGGTGGAACCACAAGAGCAGATTTTCGGGACAGTGCTTAAGGCTCGCGAACCGGGCAGCCACGTGCGGGGCGTACTGGGCGACGGCATCGCTGCCGCTGGCCGTGCGGTTAAAGCCGATGCCGCCAGCGTCCGCGCGGCTGTAGTACGTGTCCGACCAGTCCGGCGGGACGTGCTTGCTCGGGCCGATCCACGGACCGGGGCCGTAGTGCGTGCCGGCCATCTGACTGGCGAGCCCGAGAGGATCGCTGTAGTCGACCACCGCTTCGCGCGAGCCCATCATCATGTGCACTACGGGGCGCACGAACTGCGTGGCGTTGGTGAAGGTCATGCGGACCCACTGGGCCGCGATGGTGCGGGCCGAGGCGTCGGGATTCCAGGCGAGCCGACCGAACACGTACCAATTTGACTGATTGAAGATCGAGCCGCACCAGTTGCGGTCCGAGCCGATGTTGGCAACGCCGGCGATTGCGGTGTCGTGCTGGCCGTAAAGCGAGCCGTCAATGACCCGCGCGACAGTCGAACCCGGGCCTCGGGCCCAGGTGTCCGCGCGCAGCGCGCCCTGGAACAGCGTACCGAGGTAGACGAGGCTGGTCTGTTGGCCGAGGTATTCCTTGGTGATCTCCAGCTCGAGCATCAGGTGCGTGTGCGGCATGGCCCCGAATAGCGGATGGAACGGTTCGCGCGGCTGGAAGTCGAGCGGTCCGTTTTTAACCTGCAGGATCACATTGCGGTCGAATTTGCCGTCGAGCGGCTTGAAGATATCGTAGGACTGGCGAACGCGGTCCTCCGAGTGTGGATTCGTGGAGTAGACGAATGCGCGCCACATGACGATGCCGTGATAGGGGGCGAGCGCCCGGGCGAGCAGATTTGCGCCCTGCGCCTGGGTGCGACCATAGTTTTCCGGTCCCGGTTCGCCCTCGGAATCGGCCTTCATCAAAAAGCCACCGAAATTCGGCACCGCGCGATAGATCTCGGCCACCTTATGCCGCCACCAGGCCTGCACGGCGGGGTCGAGCGGATCGGCGCTCGTGAGCTTGCCGACGGTGATGGGTGCGCTGAATGGCACCGACAGATAGACGCGGATACCGTAGGGACGCAGCACCTTGGCGAGCGCAGCGACCTTGGCGAGGTAAAGCGGAGTGAGGATCCACGGGCTGGCATTGACATTGTTCAGCACGACGCCGTTGATGCCGACCGACGCGCACGCGCGCGCAAAGTCGATGTACCGGGGGGAGAGGTACTCGGGCAGTTCGCGCCACTTCCAGATCGAGTCGCCGGCGTAGCCACGCTCGACGCTGCCGTTGAGGTTGTCCCAGAAGTCGAGCACCCGCCGGCGGATTTTCGGCCGTGAGGCAATGGAAAGGGGTTCGAGCGGCTGGCGGGTCTGTATCTGGCGCAGGAGGCGGAACACTCCGTAGAGCACGCCTACGTCGGTATTAGCGGCGATCACCGTGACGTGGTGAGCGTGGATCTGAACCGTGCGGATCACGTAGCCTTGAGCACCGAGCCCCCGCAGGCCCAAGTGCAGCGAACGGAGCAGCGGTGCGCTGTGCGGTGTGCCGATCACGATCGCGCCGTTGCGGGTGACGGTCGCCTCGCTCGGTACCGTGCGCGAGAGCATGCCTGCGAGTCCACGCTGGAGCTCATCGGCCGCTGCGCGCAACGTCGGTGAGTGCACCGCGCCCGGTACGAGCTCAGTTGCCGAGCGGCGGTAGCGCTTCAGCCACGCGCCGTGCACCGGCACGTAGCGCAGCCAGAGCCGATAGCCGTCCTCGGCATGTGCGGCGGTGAACAGCGCCGGCAAGGCGAGCAGGGCGGCCGCCCCGAGGACTGTTGTGCAGCGTCTTGCTGTCTGGGTAAATTGTGACATGCGCTCCCCCCGAGGATAATGACTGCCGTGCGACATGATAACGCTACCATCAGGCTTCCGGGAATGAAACCCCCACGGCTGAGCGACTCAACGCTGGCACAACTGAGTGCAGCGGTGGCTCAGCCGCGCTATGCACGCGAGGCGTGCCGCGTCGGTTGGCTGCATTTTGGCGCCGGGGCATTTCACCGCGCGCACCAAGCGTACTACGCCGATCGATTGCTCGAGCGGGACCCGCGCTGGGCGATCAGCGCCGTTGCGCTGCACAGCAGCGCGGTCCGCGACGCACTTGCACCGCAGAATAACCTGTATTGCCTGGCGGAACTCGCCGAGCCGGCGCAACTGCGCGTGATCGGTGCGCTGCGCGAGATTCTTGTGGCACCGAGCGAGCGGCCGGCGGTGTTCGCGCGCCTCGAGGCGCCCGAGACGCGCCTCGTGACGCTCACCGTCACCGAGAAAGGCTACTGCCTTCGGGGCGATGGGCGGCTCGATTTTGAGCATCCGGACATTGCGCACGACCTGCGGGCCGATGGCGCGGTGCGCAGCGTCATCGGATTTCTCGCCGAAGGGCTTCGCCGGCGATATGCGCGCAGTGTGGCGCCGTTTGCGGTAGTCAGTTGCGACAACCTGCCGGACAACGGACCGACGCTGCACGCGGCCGTTACCGCATTTGCCGCTCAGCGCGATCCGGCGTTAGCGCGTTGGATCGAGCACGACGTATCGTTTCCGCGGACCATGGTCGATAGCATTACCCCGGCAACTGATGCGGACCTGATCGCCCGCGTCACGGCCGAGAGCGGCTTATATGACGCGGGACCGGTGCAGCGCGAGCGATTCACGCAGTGGGTCATCGAGGACCTTCCGGCGGTACAGGTGGCTGATTGGGCCGCGGTGGGCGTGACCTTGGCGCGGGACGTTTCGGTCTATGACCGCGCCAAGCTGAGAGTGGTGAACGGCGCGCATTCGGCACTTGCGTACCTCGGTTTGTTACGCGGCCACGCCACGGTGGCCGAGGCGATGTGTGATCCGCGCCTCGCCCACTGTGTCGAGCGCATGCTGCGCGAGGAAGTCGCACCCAGTCTGCGCGCGAGTGGTTCGTTTGAGGTCGGGGCCTACATCGAGGCGACGCTGGAGCGATTTCGCACCCCGAGCGTCAGGCACCAGTTGGCCCAGATCGCCTGGGATGGGTCGAAGAAACTCCCGCTACGGCTGCTGCCGAGTGTCGTTGCCGCAATGGCAACCGCGCGGCCCTTTCCGCGTCTGGCGCTATCGCTCGCGGCCTGGATGCGCTTCGTGATCGGACAAGCTCGCGGCGGCGGTGGGCTGACCGATCCGCAGGCCGAGCGGCTGCTCGCCATCGGGCGCGCCTGTACCGATCAGCCGGAGCACGACGTCGCTGGCTTTCTGGCGCTCGAGGATATTTTCCCGCGGGAACTCGCGGACGCAGTGGTGTTTAGGACTGCGGTAGCACAGGGTTACCGTGGACTGGGCGCCAACGGCTCGCTGTCGGACGTCGAGCGCGAGTAGAGCGTCGCTGCGGTCGTGCGCAGTACCGTCGCCAGTGCCTGTGCGCCTGGGGAGAGACGATGCTGGCGGCGCGTGATCAAACCGAACGGGCCAAGATCCAACCCGATATCCTCGATGAGCACGGCGAGATCTCCGCAGTCGCACAACGACTGAACGAGTTCTCGTGGCAGCGGGACGATTGCCTGCGCGGCGTGCAGGAGTCCGAGGATCGCAGGAATCGACTGTGCCTCGACGACGTTGAGCGGCATTGGCAGGTCCCGCTGTTGGAATACAGCGGTGAGCCGCTCGCGTAGCAGACTGCCCGGCGGCGGCAGGATCCACAGCTGCGTGACGAGGTCCGCGAGGTCCACCGTCGGTATACCGGCGAGCGGATGGTGAGCCGCTGCGATGGCAGCGTGAACCTCGCCGGACAGAGGCTCTAACTGCAGCTCTCCGGCACCCTGTGCGTTGAGCAGGCGGCCGACCACCAAATCCAACTGCCCACGCAGAAGCTTATCGATCAACAGCAGACTGTTGTCGATCTCAATACTGATCAGCAGACGCGGGTGCTGCTGCTTCAGTTGTGCGACCGCGCACGGGATCAGGTTCGTGCCGGGCGTTGCTACGGCACCGATTGAGGCTTGCCCGGTGAGTCCAGACTTCAGCGCTGCGATTTCTTCTTGTGCCTGATCAAGCTCAGCAATCACCGCCCGAGCATGCCGCGTGAGAATCTCCCCATAAGGTGTCGGCACAATGCCACGGGCGTGGCGCTCGAACAGCTGAACGCCAAGGGCATCTTCGAAACCCTTTACCAGGGTCGACGCAGCAGGCTGAGACATACCGACAGCTTGGGCTGCCCCTCCCAGCGATCGCGCCATCTCAAGTTCGGCAATGAAGAGAATCTGGCGAGTATTCAACCGCTTACGCAGAAATGAATGTATTCTTTGCCGGGAATTCATGTCATACCCGTTCAGTCGAGAGCGCTCCGCCATTCGAAAATTCAAATACCTTGTACCATCTTTGATATTGGTACCGCAATCATGACAGCGTTAGCATCATTCCGTCATCGCTCCGTCGACGCATAAAAATCGTACGCCGGCAAGAGCGTTGAAGAAGCTGTTGCATTAAACCAACAAATGGAATTGCCGCAGCGTATCGATATTTGGCCTTGAGGGGGGTACTGAATCGTGTTCAATTACTCGGGTAACCGGTCTAATTCTGCGGGCTGCATCAAAGCTTTTCCATTGCGTGTGCCGGCCACAGCCACAGCGCTCGCACTGGTGATGGCGCTCTCACAGGCAGCTCATGCCAGTGTAAATCCGCAATCTCCGCGAGATCTCACTAGCACCTCCAAGCGTCCACAGACCTCAAACACCGCTGCACCGCAGCAGACACTGACAGAGGTGGTCGTATCGGGGCGTCGCGAGGCAATCATCAGTGCAGATCGAATTGAAAAGCATGCCAATACCATTGTTGACGTAGTTGTAGCCAATAAGGCGGGTTTGCTGCCAGACAACAGTGTGACGGAAGTGCTGCAGCGTGTCTCAGGCGTCACGATGACGCGGTTCTCAGCACTCAATGATCCGGATCATCTTTCGGACCAAGGGACTTCAGTTCAAATTAGAGGTCTGTCGGATGTCGCGGCCAGACTGAACGGACAGGACATTTTTAGCGCCGGCAGCGGTGGCGGGCTATCGTTCTCAGCGATTCCACCCGAGCTTCTGAAGGCCGTCGAAGTATATAAGGACGAAACTTCAAATCTGATTGAGGGGGGCTCTGGCGGGCAGGTAGATCTCATCACCCACATGCCGTTCGACTATTCGCCCGGATTGCACGTCTCCGGAACCGTCAGTGGAAACTGGGGAGATTTAAGCAAAACCGCGGAGCCGGCTGTTTCGGCACTGGCTACAGACAACTGGCGTGGACCATGGGGCCGCTTTGGTGCTCTTGTAGATCTGGCCTACAGTAAATTGGCGTTTGCGGATGATTTCATCCGTAATGAGCCGTACTACAAGACGCTCATTGGGAATACTAACTACTATATTCCGGGCGGCTATGACTACGGCTTTGACACATACCAGCGTACGCGCAAGGGTGCATATCTGGGTCTGCAGTGGGCGCCAAACAGTCACCTGAAAATTGGTGAAATGGTGTTCTATTCAAAGTACCAAAGTTCAGGGGCAGGAAACGGGGTATTTGTCACTTCTAAAGCATTGGCTGTAAACCCGAGCACCAGTACGTTTGACCCGAACGGCGCATTGGTCAGTTCTTCAGATGTCTTCACACGCAATCCAAGCACATTTTCCACTACCGGCGCACCCAACATGTACGCCACTGGTGATGCGGGTGTCCATCAGAACCACAACGAGACATTGGACGCGTCAACATCCGTAGATTGGAATCCGACAGATCGGCTGCACATCACCGGTGGATATCAACTGGTCAGCGCCTCGGCGGGCAGCAAATCGTACGATATATTCGACACCCCTCCCTCCGGGACAGGTGGCTACGGACTCCTGGAAACCAGCGGTCAGCCGTACATTACTCTGACCCCGGCCATGCAGTCTCTGTATTCGAACCCAGCAAGCTACTACTGGTATGCCCACCAGGACCACAGAGGGCACCATGATGGACAAGAGCAAGCATTTGACGTAAACGGCGAATATCGACTGTCAGAACATGGATTCTTCCGATCAGTGGAAACGGGGGCGAGATACTCGGATCGCCGCGAACAGGACGCCGATACGATTTATAACTGGGCACCGTTCTGCGAAGGGTGGAACGGCTGTGCCAAAGTGCCGCTATCACAAGCAGACGTAACGAATGGACTGGCGGCATATCAACCGTTCAACGGGTTCTTCCGTGGTTCAGTTACTCTGCCAGCCCCTGTTTACCTGCCAAGTCAATCGCTCGTGGGGCAATACAACCCAGTCGGAAATGTGGCGACGTTAGGCGGTTCTGTAGCCAATGGCGCGACAAATCTTGACGGTAGCCCGTACGTTCCTTATCAATTTAATCCCGGGGACTACAGTCTTGCGACATCGTACGACACCGCAGCGTACGTGATGTTCAAATTCGCGGACTATCACACAAGCTTTCCGATTTCCGGAAATATAGGCTTACGATACGTCAAGATCGAAAACAGAAGCTCAGGCTATTTTCTCCAGTCCGCAGTCAATCTTCCGGGGCCACTTAATTCCGCTGGCGTTTCGACTGGTACGACTGCACTCTTTCCGTCCAAATACTATTTTAGATCTGGAGGCAGTACGACGCGTCGAGTTCTGCCTGCAATTAACGTCAAGCTCACATTGGCAAGGAATCTATTTGCTCGTGGCGCATTCTTTGAGACACTTGACGAGCCGTCATTCTACGATCTCCGTGCAAGCGGTAGCGCTGGCGCCAGCGTGTCAGCCGCAAGCGCGTCTTCCGGTGGACAGGTGACCGGCTACACTTCCTTTACGGGCAACCCTGCTCTGCGTCCCATGCAGTCGAACAACTGGGATTTCGCTCTGCAGTGGTTCCCACATGCCGCTACTGAGGCGCACTTAGATTTCTTTTATAAGACGCTTAAAAACACCATAGTGTACGGAAACACGCTGCAGCCAGTCCCATTTGTTACTTCCAGCGGAAAAACGGTAATAGAGAATGCCAGCGTTAATGTTGACTTCAACTCACCAAAAGCGGCAATAATAAAAGGAATGGAGTTGGGTGGTCATACCTACTTTAGTATGCTGCCGTGGCCGTGGAACGGACTCGGTATCGAGGGCAATTTCACGTACATCGATAGCAGTAGTCCTGGTGATCAATATGTGGACATCAGCGGCGTTATCCATCATAACGTACCGGTCGTAGGACTCTCAAAGTACAACTACAATGCAGTGCTCATGTATGACGATGCTCGGTGGTCTGCACGCCTTGCATGGAGTTGGAGAAGTCGATATCTAATGACCACGGATAGTAATGGCACGAATGGCAGTTATACGTATTACTCTGCTCCAGGCGTCGGACAGACTATCGGGATTTCTCTGCCGGTTTACGCGGCATCATACGGAGAGCTTGACTTTGGCTTGACCTACCGTCCTACCAAGAATCTTTCTATAGCGGCGCAGGTCAGTAACTTGACGAACTCGACAACGAAGACTTTGATGGGTGGTTATCCAAACAACGCGCTTTATATTCGCAGCTGGTTCACCAGCGATCGTCGCATCAGTTTGGCGGTCCACTTCAAGTTTTAACAAAGAAGTCAGCGCCGGGTGGGAAAACGTCTGCTCATAGTCGGAGGTGGAGCCGCAGGGTGGATCACGGCCGGGTACCTTGCGCGCACCTTGGGGGCACATTGTCCAGATGGCGTGCAGATTGAGCTGATCGAGTCGGAGGACATCGGAATTCTCGGGGTTGGTGAAGGGACATTTCCTTCGATTTGCACGACGCTTAGGCGCATCGGAGTAGACGAGACCACTCTGTTGCGGGTCTGCGACGCTAGCTTCAAGCAGGGGGCGAGATTTTCGCATTGGCACCGTGCTCCAGGAGAGGAGCACGGTGCGCACGATCACTATTTGCACGCGTTTCAGGTCTGCCGAGAGCCGTCTGGTCTTGATCTGCTCTCTTATTGGTTGCTAGGGGCTGCGGGTGAGAATGCGGCTTGGGACGCAGTGAGTACGCCACAAAAGCGCGTCGCTGATGCTTGCCGTGCCCCAAAAGTGATTACACACCCGGAGTTCACCGGCCCGCTTGGCTATGCGTATCATCTTGACGCAGTCAAGCTCGCGGAATTGCTGCGCGGGCGCGCCATAGCTTCCGGTGTGAAGCACATTGTAGATACGGTCACTGCTGTCAATTTGACCGCGAGTGGAACTATTAAGTCAGTCTATACGGGCAACCACGGGGAAATCTGCGCCGATTTATACATTGATTGCAGTGGATTTCGAGCGCTGCTCATCGGTAAGGCGCTGGGGGTCCCCTACAAATCATGTGCTACCTCACTTTTTTGTGATCGTGCTCTCACAGTAAGAATTCCGTACGCCGATCGCAACATTCCAGTTCCCTCATACACCATTGCGACAGCTCAAGAGGCCGGGTGGATGTGGGACATCTCCCTGGCCGACCGCCGTGGAATTGGATATGTCTATTCGTCTGCCCATACAGATGATGCCCGCGCCGAACACACTTTGCGTCGCTATGTTGATATCCAAAGTAATGCAGAAGTTGAAGCGCGGAAAATTTCTTTTGAGACCGGATATCGGGAAATAAGTTGGAAAAAAAACTGCATCGCAATTGGATTGTCGAGCGGATTCTTTGAACCACTCGAAGCCACGGGAATCATGCTTTGCGAATTGGGCGCGGTATCACTTTCCAATTTGTTTCCCTGGGGGGGAGATATTGAGATTGCGGCCCGCCAATTTAACGAACTAATGCGCAAACGCTATGAGCGAGCACTCGATTTCATTAAATTGCATTATTGCCTTACGGAGCGTAAAGATTCGGCGTTTTGGCGTGACAATGTCCTCTCGGACAGCATTCCGGACAGCTTACAGGATCGTCTGCTTAGGTGGCGACACCGCCCGCCAAGTTCCATAGACATTGATGCAAATGTCGACATTTTTCCAGAAAGTAGCTGGCAGTACGTGCTTTACGGCATGGGCTACAAGACCGATATCACCGAGCGTGGTCCGATTCTTAAGTACCACGCGGAAGCGCGAGAGGCATTTGCAGAGATCCAGCGTCAGGCGGATTTTGCACTTAAAGTACTACCCACAAATCGAGAATTGCTTGACGCAGTACAAAAGCGACCGATCGGCGTCAATGCGTAAGGCGATATCGTGATGAGTGGCGAGAGCGTCGGGGCGATGGAATCGCGCCGTTGTCCGATAAAAAAAATTGTGATCCTTGGGGGCGGTACAGCCGGGTGGATGACTGCGGCAGCACTGTGCCGAGTGATTGAACATTCGGGAGTCTCGGTCACTCTAGTAGAATCCGAAAAGATTGGAACTGTGCGCGTTGGTGAGGCGACGATTCCGTCAATACGAACATTTAACGCACTGCTCGGCATTGACGAAAATGAGTTACTTCGTCAAACCGAAGGAACGTTTAAACTTGGAATAGAATTCGTCGATTGGGGTCATCTGGGTGACCGCTATCTGCATCCGTTCGGTGAATATGGCGCTGACATTCAAGCGTTGAAATTTCACCAATTATGGCTGAAGCTCCACCAGGTTGGTGACCCAGATATTGGCGGGCTAGGCGCCTATAACATTTGTGTTGCTGCGGCAAAATTGAATCGTTTTGCGCGGCCATATGGTCCACCGAATTCAATTCTTGCCTCTCTCAAATATGCGCTCCATTTAGACGCTGGATTATACGCTCGGTATCTTCGGCAATATGCTCGAGCGCGTGGTGTTCAGCGAGCGGAGGGCCGCGTCGTCGAGGTGCGAGTTCACCCCCATAATGGTTTCATTAGGTCATTGAAATTGCAGGATGGGCTGACAATCGACGGTGAGTTGTTCATCGACTGCAGTGGATTTGAATGCATTTTGCTTGGACGGACACTCGGAGTCGGATTTGAAAATTGGAATAACTGGCTGCCTTGCGATCGCGCAGTAGTGCAAGCTTGCGATGGCACTGAACCGTTACTCTGTCACACTCGCGCTACTGCTGACCAAGCCGGCTGGCGTTGGCGGATTCCGCTGCAGAATAGAATCGGCAATGGGTATGTTTATTGCAGTGAGTTCCTTTCTGATGAGGAGGCAGCCAAGCGTCTGACATCCACATTGGATGGAGCGCCGCACGCTGCACCTAGCGTGCTGAGGTTTACGGCGGGCTGCCGGAATCGATTCTGGGACCGCAACTGTATTGCGATTGGCTTGGCAGCGGGGTTCCTCGAACCGTTGGAATCAACCAGCATTCACTTCATTCAAATGGGAATTGCGACATTGATGTCGCTATTCCCAGATCAAGAGTTTTCTCCCGTGGAAAGGGATATCTACAACCGACTTACACGACAAGCATATATAAAAACGCGGGATTTCCTGATACTGCACTACAAAGCGACGGACCGAGAGGATACGCAATTCTGGCGACGCTGTCGCTCTCAATCAATTCCTAATACCCTCCAGGAGAAAATTGAATTGTTTCGCATGAGAGGGCGTGTCCTGCCGGATCTTGACGATCTCTTTACGACAAATTCATGGGTTGCGGTTCTTTTGGGACAGGGTGTGGAGCCGATGGATTACGATCCTTTGGTAGACACGCTTCCTATTGAATACGTACGCAGTCTGCTTCGTCACGCCCGTGAAGCCGTTAAATGTACGGTCCGCGAGATGGCAACACATCAACATTTTGTAGATGTCAATTGCTCTGCGCGTAAGTAAATAGTTCAAAAAAACGTCAATGCGAAGCCGTTGTATGCACGATTCGCGTACGTTTTTGAAACACAAGATATGGTCGACGCGACTCCAAGCAATGCTGGTGCACAATTCAAGAGCGCACAGCGGCTGCAGGCCAATGGCGAATTTAATAGAGCAATAGAACTGTATAATAAGTTGCTTGCAATCGACCCCGATGTTCCGGAGGTGCTTAACAACCTCGGAAACGCACTGCGAGACGTGGGGCGGCTCGACGACGCGGTGGCAATTTATCGTCGAGCCCTCAAGATAAAACCGAACTTTTCTGCGGCGTATAATAACTTGGGGTTAGCGCAGGGGAGAATGGGATCGTTTGGGGACGCTTTAGAGAGCTATCGCCATGCGGTGAGTGTCAATCCAGATTTCGCTGATGCGTACAATAATGAAGGTAACGCGCTTGTAAATCTCGGGAGAACAGGGGAAGCAATTTCGAGTTATCGGAAGGCTATAGCACTTCGCACAGGATTTGTTGAAGCGCAGACCAACCTAGGAAACGCGCTACGTGATCTGGGACATCTTGAGGAGGCTTTTGAATGGCAAAAGCGAGCTTGCGAATGCAACCCTAGAATTCCGGAGACGTATTACAACTGTGGAAATGTTCTACTTGACCTCTTGCGCCTCGACGAAGCGCACGACGCGTATTCGCGGGCACTTAAGCTAAGGGAAAACTACCCACGAGCGCTAGTCGCGCTCGCTCGTGTGATGCGTTTAAAAGCACAGTTCGCGGAAGCAGAAGAGGCCTGTCAACGGGCGTTGAGGATTGAGCCAAAGTTCGCCGAGGCTCTATCTTTTTTAGGAGAACTCAAAACTGACGCGGGTGATTTCGATGATGCACTCGAGTTATTTGGCCAAGCAATTGAGCGCGATCCGAGCTTAGTTGCGGCATGGTGTGGAATTGCGCGTTGTAGGCAGATCGGACCCGAGGATGTTCAATGGAGAGATGCCGCACAGCGCCTACTGAGTCAAAGTCTGCCGATCCGCGATGAGATTGCTCTACAGTATGCAGTTGGTAAAGCTCTCAACGATTGTGGCGAGTGGGAACAGGCGTTTGTACATTACCGGCGCGCGAATGAACTGACCCGTAAATGTGCCGCACGGTACGATCAGGCAGCATTCGCTAGCGAAGTGAAAGGTGTAATTGATCGATATAATAGACGGGAAATCACTCGCTTGAGTGCCTTTGGTGTCGAATCTGAACGCCCGGTGTTCATCGTCGGAATGCCGCGCAGTGGCACGACTCTTGCGGAACAAATACTAGCATCTCATCCTTGTGTTTTTGGAGCTGGCGAGTTGTCGTTCTGGGGCGAAGCGGCGGCAAAGTTGACGGCGAAGCAGGCCCAAAGTATCACAGGTGATGAGGTTGCCAGGTTCTCGATGCAGTATCTGATGCAAATTGAGAAGCTGTCTCCAGATGCGTGGCGAGTTGTAGATAAGATGCCATTAAATTACTTAAACCTGGGGCTCATACATGCGGCGCTTCCGCGAGCACGTATCATTCTCATGAGTCGAAATGCGCCAGATGTGTGTCTTTCAATTTATTTCCAAAATTTCTCTGTCGCCCACGGATATGCGACCGATCTAAACGATTTGGTGCATTTCTATCAACAATCCATCAAAGTTATAAACTATTGGCGATCTGCGCTACCGGACGGGATACTCATGGAAGTTCCGTATGAAAATCTTGTTCAGGACCCGGAGTTTTGGAGCCGCAAGATGGTGGAGTTCATTGGTTTGAAATGGGATGCGCGGTGCTTGGACTTCCATAAGACCAGGCGAATGGTGATTACACCGAGTCGGTGGCAAGTGCGCCAACAGGCCAGTTCTGCTTCAATTGGTCGTTGGCGCCGGTATGAGCAATTTGTAGCACCGCTTATGGCGTTGGTGACGGATTTAGGTGGTACAGGGTGCGAATCAGGGGGAAGCGCCTCGACACTTGGGGGTTGAATTGTGCGGGAAGTAGTATCCAAGGAAATCGTGGCATTTCAATGCTACAAATTTACTGACAGAATGCGTGGTGGTGACTTGCAGAAGGTCATAATGTTGGTGTGCCATAACAGAGTATGAAAGGATGGGCTACCGCGTATTGACGGAATTCATACGTCGTCGGCGCAAAGCGTCAGATCTTTGGCAATGAAATTATAGGGTGTGCGGAAATTCGCAGGGTAGGTGACGGCTGGCCGCCGTGCTGCAGTCGATGTGACTGAATTTGTGGTGAAGGCCCCCCGCGGAAGGAACATATACGACGACACCACGTGGGTGTTGTGTGCATTGAAATTCGGCAACCCAACGCCGCTTAACTAATTCGCGACCAATGAGACGAGCGTTCTTGACCGTGCATAAAAAATGATAGTGTGTAAATGCCTTCTCAAACCACAGCAGATCTGGATGTGGTCCGGAACGTTTGTGAGGCGCCGCGCTGGCGGCAGCCTTTATGCCGGCCGAAGTTAATCGGCAACGTGCGCCGTGCGCCAAGGCTTGCAGGCAATTGAGTGCGCTGATTCTGCCTGCGGTGCCTGGTGTGGGCGTCCGTAGAACAACCTCAGTACCATCGGTGCATGCGATGTCCGTGTAGTCATAATGTGGGGCGGCGCTGCGTCCTAGCCACTGAATTTTGCGCGCGCGACACGTGACGCCGATATGCCGCAGGACGGCAGTTGCCATGGTTGTGAGCTGCGCATCATGCGGGAACTCGCACCGCAGGCCAGAGTTGGACGGGGGTGTAGTTGAGGCTTCGAAGCAGGAGATGGCAGAGGTCTTCGAACGATCTCGCAGGGATAAAAGATACCCCATGCCATTTTGGCAGGATACTTCGTAAACATCAGTTGTCTGTGCTTTTTTGCTCCCAGCACTTGTGCCGATGCCGATTAGGGCAGCTTCGCGCAGCTGGCAGGATACATGCAGCGCTCTAAGCATCGCCTCGCTGCGACTCCGTATCACTGCGGTTGGGATGTGGTGTCCTGCCATAAGATGCTTCGTTGCGAGAAGGTTTGCCAGATTGGATAGGTTCGATTGCGATACGTCGTCACGGGTGGTTGCTTGCGCAGCAGGGACGCCACCTCCTGCGACGCCCACGGCGGTGGCACTTTGTGCCAGTGCCACCGTTGACCCCAAGAGCAATGCGGCAACTGCAAAAATTGCTTGCATTTTCATCGTGCGCGCCCCAATCAACAAAGAGCCTGCAATTCATACTCGTGCTCTGGGTGGTGTTCACTCCGATATGCTGATTTTCACCCGACCGAGATCTATAGAACATTTTTCGGTGAAATGAGAGCGCTATCATAGCTCATAGACGTCTCGACTGCTTGTGATGAAACAAGTCGAATGATAGGCAGAGATTATTGCGGTAGCGTGCCTTCTCATTGGTGACAGCCTATCTGGTGCGCGCGATATTGGGGTGAGAGTTGCCATTCGAATATGTGAATGGGTCGGCTATGAATTTCGCAGTGGTAGCGCAAACACACCTGAGTCATCATGTGCTGTCAATAGAAAGATCTGTGACGAGTGTGGGCTGTGGGGTCTTGGAAGAAGATTGGGAATTCCAGCCGATTATTCCGTGGCAGCCGTAAATGTTTTTTGCAGCACATCCAGTCGGCATCCCTGGGCCGCACTCTCAGGTATGCAGCGCGATATTGCGGTTTTATGCGATGGCAATCGCGGCTGTATGTGATCCGGGATTGGGTAATCGTGGCGGCAGGGAACTGTACAGTTTTGACCGGCCGACGGCGCCAAACAAGTTCGCCAGCGCGACAATCGCGGTGAGGCGTAGCGCCAGAGCACCTGTCGGACGGGATTCCCGTGGTGCGGTTGATGATTGTTAAGGTGGTGTTTCGCAAACACGAGATCCGAAGAACCGTTCCGCATTGAACATGTAATTGAACCAGAGCTGAGGTGGATCTAGGGGGGGCGATGAAATATTTTGCGTATGGAGCCCGAGTACTACGGGCCGTTGGTGCATTTCTAATTCTCTGCGCCGCTGCGAACATCCCAGTGTGGGCCGGGTCAGGAGTCCCGATGCCGCGGCTCATTGGTGCGGATGGGCGCTATGAGCTTAAGGTGGGGGGCAAGCCCTATCTGATTCTCGGCGCGCAGGTCAATAACTCGAGCAACTATCCGGCGATGCTGCCCGAGGTTTGGCCGGCCATGTCGGACGTCGATGCAAATACGGTAGTGATGCCGATTGCTTGGGAGCAAATCGAACCGACCGAGAACCAGTACAATTTTTCCTTCCTGGATCTTTTCTTGAAGCAAGCTCGCCAGCACCACTTGCATGCCATTATCCTGTGGTTTGCGACCTGGAAGAACGGCGGCCCGCAGTATGCTCCGTCTTGGGTAAAGCTGGATAATCGCCGCTTCCCACGCATGGTTAATCGGCAAGGACAACCGGTCTACTCCCTTTCTCCCCTCGCAAAGACCACCCTCGATGCTGACCGAAGCGCTTTCGTGGCGCTGATGCGTCATTTACGAGCTGTGGATCCCCAGCACACAGTGATCATGGTGCAGGTGGAGAACGAGACCGGTACCTGGGGAGCCGTACGCGATTACTCGGCGCGGGCCGATCGGTTGTTCGATGGTCCGGTTCCGCGCCGTCTTGTTCGTGCGCTGCATCTGCGTCGGGGAACCTGGCGACAGGTATTCGGCGAGAAGGCGGGGGAGTTCTTCCACGCCTGGAACATTGCGCGCTTCGTCGATAAGGTTGCCGCCGCCGGCAAGGCGGTCTATCCGCTGCCGATGTACGTCAATGCCGCGTTGCGCGACCCGTTCCACCCTGGGCCGCCTATCACCTATGAGAGCGGGGGGCCGACCAACGATGCGCTGCCCGTATGGAAGGTGGCAGCTCCGGCGATAAATCTCATCGGGCCCGATATCTATATGCCGGACTCACGACGGTACTTCAAAGTGTTGCAGCAGTATCATTTAGCTGACAATCCATTGTTCGTCAGCGAGACGGGTAGTTCCGTAGTGTATGCACGCTATCTATTCGCCACGCTCGGACACCAAGGAATCGGTTTTTCGCCGTTCGGTATTGATTACACTGGCTACTCGAATTTCCCGCTGGGCGCGCGCCGGATAGACCCGCGTACACTCGCGCCGTTTGCGCTGGAATACCATCTGATCAGACCGATGGATTCACTTCTGGCGCGTCTGAGCTTCCAGGGCCGACTGCATGCCGTTTCTGAACCCGACGACGCTCATGCGCAAATCGTCAAGCTAGGTCGGTGGGAGGCACGAGTTTCCTACAATATGCCCGCCTTCGGCAATACCCCGGATGCCCGGGCTCGACCGCTCGAGGGCGGCGCGCTTATTGCTCAGCTCGGTCCGAACGAGTTTTTGGTCACCGGAGTGCACGTACGGGTGTCGTTCGCCTTGACCCAACCGCGATCTAATCAGTTCATGATTTTGGATCGTGTTGTGCAAGGCACTTATCACCATGGCACGTGGCAATTCATGCGCCTATGGAACGGCGATGAGACCGACTGGGGACTGAACTTCACGTCCATCCCGCAAGTGCTGCACGTGCACCTGGCGACTTACTGACCTCGAGGGACGATTCATGTCACAAAGCGATTTCACGGCGCTCCGCCGCCTTTTGAAAGGCGGCCTGCTGGGATGGGCCGTACTTGCTGCGGTGCTGGCGACGGGCGCGGCACGCGCCAGCGGGGCGGTGGAGAAGATAGCCGACGGCCTCATTGTGACACCGTATTCCGGGGCGGCACGGCGAGTGCGCATCGAGGTGCTTACGCCTGAGATTTTCCGGGTGACGGCATTTCCGGGTTCGAATCTAACGCTGCCCAAGAGCCTCATGGCGGTTCGTACCGCCGGTTCGCACGTGTCGTTCACGGTGCGTCGGACCGGAAATTCCGTTTGGCTCAGCACTGTTGAGTTGACCGCGCAGGTGCGTCTGGGCGACGGACAGGTCATCTTTCGCAACTCGAACGGTGATGTGATCTCGCGCGAATTGCCTGGTGGCAGTAGCTTCAAGCCGGTGAAGATCGATGGCGATCCGTATTTTACGATTCGCCAGCAGTTCGAATCGACCCCGGGAGAGGCGTTCTACGGGCTCGGACAGCACCAGACCGGTCTCATCGACTACAAGGGTCGAAGCCTCACGCTCGCGCAGCACAACATGAATGTCGTCGTGCCGTTTGTGGTGTCGAGCCGCGACTATGGCATCCTCTGGGACAATACATCAATTACGCGCTTCGGCAATCCACGACCCTGGCAGCAGCTCTCAAAGAGTCTGATTCTCTACAATGCGCAGGGACGCCGTGGCGGACTTACGGCGCGCTACTACGTGCATGGCCAGCTGGTGCTGGAGAGGACCGAGCGTAATATCGATTACCAGTACCTGACCTGGCACGCGCGATATCCGCGCTCCTTTCCGAAGGCGCTGGCCAAGCTGCATCACGTGAAAGTGGTGTGGACGGGACAGATCGAGGCGCGCACCAGCGGGTTGCACACGTTCAGTCTGTATGGCAGCGATTATCAGCGGCTGTGGATCGGCGGCCGCCAGATCATCAACGCGTGGCGGCAGAACTGGAATCCCTGGTATCGGAACTTCCGCGTGCGTCTGCGAGCCGGTCAACGAGTCCCGATTCGTCTGGTCTGGCATCGTGACGGAGGTTACATCGCGCTATTGCATCGTCCGCCGCGGCCGGCGGCGGTGCGCCACCGGCTGTCACTTTTTTCGCAAGCCGGTCGGGCGATTGACTATTACTTCATTCATGGTGCGGACCTAAATCAGGTCATCGCTGGATACCGCTACGTTACCGGCCGGGCGGTGCTGCTGCCGCGCTGGGCGTACGGATTCTGGCAGAGCCGGGATCACTATCACACCCAACACCAACTGCTCGGCGTGGTGCGCAAGTACCGCGCACTCGGCATTCCGCTCGACAACATCGTGCAGGACTGGCGCTATTGGAAGGATGACGCCTGGGGTTCGGATCGCTTCGATCCGAAGCGCTACCCCCATCCGCGGGCAATGATTGCCGAGGTGCATGCGCTGCACGCGCACTTCATGATTTCGGTATGGCCGAAATTCTATCCGAGCACGCGACATTTCAAGGCACTGGCGAAGATCGGCGGTATGTTTACGCTGCCGGAGAAACTCGGCATCAAAGATTGGGTTGGGCCGGGCTATACGTTCGGGTTCTACGATCCGTTCTCGGCGGCCGCACGGCATTTGTATTGGAGCCAGATCCAGCACACCCTTGGGGTGCTCGGCGTGGATGCCTGGTGGCTGGACGCTGACGAGCCGGACATGGTGTCGAACACCAGCATCGCCGAGCGTGAAGCCTTCATGACGCCGACCCCGCTGGGACCCGGTGCGGCGCTCTTCAACGCGTATGCGCTGGAGCATGTCTGCGGGGTGTATCACGGCAACCTTCGATTCCGGCCGGATCGACGCGCGTTCATCCTGTCTCGCTCGGGCTTCGCCGGCCTGCAGCGCTGCGGCGCGGCGGTGTGGAGCGGCGACATTGCGCCACGGTGGTCCGACATGAAGAATCAGATTGCTGCCGGCATCAGCTTCTCGCTCTCGGGATTGCCGAACTGGACGATGGATATCGGCGGCTATCAGCCTGAGAGCCGCTACGTACATCCGAACGCGGCCAATCTTGCCGAGTGGCGTGAGCTGAATACACGCTGGTTCGAGTTCGGCGCGTTCTGTCCGATCTTCCGCTCGCATGGACAGAAGCCTCATCGGGAGATCTACAATCTTTCCCCGCCGGGTACGAGGATCTACCGCATCCTGGTCTCCTACGACCAACTGCGCTACCGACTGATGCCCTACATCTATACGCTCGCTGGCGACACGTGGCGCAAGAACGGCACGATCATGCGGGCATTGGAGATGGACTTCCCGAGCGACCCGCGTGTGCGCAGCATTGCCACGGAGTACATGTTCGGGCCGGCGTTCCTGGTCAGCCCCGTATATCGGTACCGGGCGCGCCGATGGCGGGTGTATCTGCCTGCGGGGGTGAACTGGTATGACTTCTTCACCAACCGGGTCTACCGCGGCGGCAAGAATGTAACGGTGGCGGCGCCGCTGGCACGACTGCCGCTGTTCGTGCGGGCAGGCTCGATCGTACCGGTGGGACCGGCAATCCAATACACCGGCGAGCGACCCGGTGCACCGATCACGCTGCTCGTCTATACCGGGCACAACGGACGCTTCACGTTGTATGAGGATCAGGGCATCAACCGGGGCTACCGGCACGGTCAGTATTCGCTGATTCCGTTCTCGTATGATCAGACCGACGGCACGCTCTCGATCGGCGCACGCAGCGGCTCGTTCCCCGGCATGGTGCACACGCGGCAGTTTCGCATCCGCTGGATCGAACCCGGAGCACCCTCCGGGGATGACTTCAAAGCCCCGGCGGACGCGGTTGTGACCTATTCGGGTCGCGCCGTTCGCGTGCACTGCGCAGCCTGCGTGCGCGCTCCCGGGACGGGCGCATGAGCTGGCGCACCGCACTTGCTGCGCTGGGTCGCATCGTGGGCACTGCGGCTGCGCTGCTGCTGTGCTCGGCGGCGCTCGCCGGTGCGCGGCAACTGGCCCGCCGCCCGCCGATGGGGTGGAACAGCTACGACGCCTATGGCACCACCATTACGGAAGCGCAGTTTCGCGCCAACGTGCGTTGGATGAGCCAGCATCTGCGCCGTTATGGCTGGCGGTACGCGGTGATTGATGCGGAGTGGTTCGTGCGCAATCCGACGCCCTCCGGTGGCGCGAAGGGTTCGGTCATCACGCTCGATCGCTACGGCCGCTATCTGCCGGCACCGAACCGATTTCCGTCCGCGGTGGGTGGAAAGGGCTTCGGACCGCTCGCGCGCTACGTGCATTCGCTGGGGCTGAAGTTCGGCATCCACATCTTGCGTGGTATTCCCGTGCAGGCGGTACGTGAGAATTTGCCAATTGCCGGCTCTGCGTTTCACGCCCGGCAGGCGGCCTCGGCCGACGCCCCGTGCCCCTGGAATCCGGACAATGACGGCGTTGCGGCTAATGCTGCAGGCCAGGCCTACTACGATTCGATCGTCCGGCTTTATGCCCGCTGGGGTGTCGACTTCATCAAGGCGGACTGTATCGCGAGTCACCCGTACGCGGCGGCGGAGATTCGCATGCTGGCGCGTGCGGTACGGGACGCGGGACGGCCGATAGTGCTCAGCCTCTCGCCCGGACCCGCACCCCTCAGCCGGCTCGCGCAGCTTCGCCACGATGCCAATCTGTGGCGCATTTCGAACGATGTCTGGGATCTGTGGCACAGCGCGCAGGCGTATCCACAGGGCGTGGAAAATCAGTTCAAGCGCCTTGCCCGCTGGGCGCCGCTGGCCCGTCCCGGGCACTGGCCGGATGCGGACATGCTCGCGATCGGTTACCTAGGCCCGAGACCAGGATGGGGCTCGGCGCGCTGGAGCCGCTTGACCCACGCCGAGCAACGCACCTACATGACGCTCTGGTGCATTGCCCGTTCACCGTTGATGATCGGCGCAAACCTGACGCACATGAATCGCTGGACGCTCTCGTTGCTCGATGATCCGGAGGTCATCGCGGTCGACCAGCAGGCGCGGGACGCCCGCCAAGTTCTCGCCCGCAACGCGTTCGTGGTGTGGACGTCACGGCCGCAGCATGGCAATGGGTGGTATCTGGCGGCCTTCAATCTGGCCGCCAAGGCGCGCACGCTGAGCGTGTCGTGGCGAACGCTCGGGTTGGCACCGGGCCGATACCGGCTCCGTGACTTGTGGCAGCGGCGCGATCTCGGCCGCGCGGATGCCCTGACGGTGCCGCTTGCCGCACACGGCTCGGTGCTCTACCGGCTGCGGCGCTAGCCGCACCGCACGGTTCAGACTGCGGAGTAACTGTCCGCGATGCGACGACGACATTTCTTCAAATTGGTGGCCGGTACGGCGGCTGCTGCGTCGCTGCCCTTGCCAAAAGGCGCGGCGGCGCAGCCGTTGAGCGAACCGTCCCGGACCCCGCGCGGCTTCGACCGTGATACATATGACTACGCTCAGTTTTGCGCGATCCCGGAACGTGAACGTGTCTTCTACGCGCTGCGCGGACACGCGATCACCGCGGAGCGGCTGAACGAGGCGCGCTGGCGGCCGAGCGGTTGGGGACATCCGCCGCGGTTGCCGCTGCCCGGGGGGTCCTGGGACGGCGTGCCCATGTGCGCCCCGCTTGCCGGTCTGGCGGGGCAGGGTCCGTACGCACCAACCTGGGAGTCGCTCCTTCATTACGAATGTCCGCAGTGGTACCGCGACGCGAAGTTCGGCATCTGGAACCACTGGAGTCCGCAATGCGTGCCGGAGGACGGCGACTGGTATGCGCGCAACATGTACATCCAGGGGGGGACGAAGTACGGGGTCGAGACCGAGCAGTACGATTACCAGCTGGCACACTATGGTCATCCCTCCCGGTTCGGCTACAAGGACCTGTGCGCGCAGTGGACACTGCTGAACTGGCAGCCCGATGAGCTGATGGATCTGTATGTGCGCACCGGTGCGAAGCTGTTTCTCGCGCTCGCCAATCATCACGATGGTTTTGACGCGTGGAAGTCCGTGCACCATCCCTGGAATGCACACAATATCGGTCCGCACCGCGATGTGATTGGCACCTGGGCGCAGGCGGCGCGGCGGCGCGGATTGCGCTTCGGGGTCACGGTGCATCAGGCGCGCAACTGGTGGTGGTTTCAGACGGCACACGGGGCGGACCGCAGCGGTCCCTACGCGGGCATACCCTATGATGGGCATCTGACGCTCGCCCACGGCAGGGGGCAATGGTGGGAGGGTTACGATCCGCAGCAGCTCTACGGACCGAAGCATCCGTTCGATGCGCTGCCGGATGTCTCGTACGTGAAGAACTTCTACGATCGCACGCGCGACCTGATCGACCAGCACGAACCGGATCTGCTCTATTTCGACAACCCGTTGCTGCCGCTCGGCTGGGGCGGAATGAACCTGGGCGCGTACTACTACAACCGCAGCCTGGCGCGGCACGGTGGGTCGGTCGACGGGGTCATTACGGTGAAGAAGGTCCCGGCGCGGCTGGAGAAATCCGTGGTCGCGGACATCGAGCGCGGACTGAGTGCGCGAATCCGTACCTATCCCTGGCAGTCCGAAACCTGCCTCGGCAATTGGCATTACCTGCGCGCGCTGTATGATCAGCCCGGGGAGTTCGGCGGCTACATGCATCCGCGCGAAGTCGTTCACTGGTTGATCGACACGGTGAGCAAGAACGGCACGTTCATCCTGAACGTGCCGGGCAAGCCCGATGGCACGATCGATGCGAAGGAGCGGCTGATTCTGCATAAGATCGGTGCATGGCTCGCAGTGAATGGGGAGGCGATCTACGCGACGCGGCCGTGGACCGTGTACGGGGAGGGTCCGAGTGTCATCCACCCGGGCTCCTTTCAGGGCAAGAGCGTGCAGCAGCTCTCGGCCGTCGATATCCGCTTCACGCGCAACAAGGCCGCGACCGTGGTGTACGCGATCGCGCTCGGGTGGCCCACGGAAGGGTTGCTGATCCGTTCACTCGGTACGGACGCGCCGACGCGGCCGGGGCCGATCAGACAGGTGGAGATTTTGGGAGATGAACGGGCTTTGCGGTGGCACCAGAGCGGCGCAGGCCTCAGTGTTACGCTGCCGCCATGCCGGGACAACGATACGTATGCGCTCGCGCTGCGTGTCCATCTGAGTTGATAGTCGAGGCGACATGATCAGAGACGTCAGTGAGGTCAAACGTGAGTGAGTCATCCGCAGCCCAGCCGATTCGAATCGCGCAGCATGGCTACGCGCTCGAGGTTCTGGCGCACCTGGGCGGTGCGCTTGCGGGGCTGCAATTTCAAGGGCAGGAGGTGCTGCGCCGGGCGGCACCTGAGATCGATGAGCCGCTCAAGAGCAGTGGATTCGCGCTGATGCCGTTTGCCAACCGCATCGCGCATGGGCGTTTTCGTATCGGAGCTCGCGCCGTGCAACTGCAGCCGAATGCGCCGGATCAGGCTCATCCGCTGCACGGGCAAGCCTGGCGAGAACCCTGGACGATCGAAGCGCTCGAGGCGGAGCATTTGGCGCTCGTCTACGACTATACCGGCGGGGAGTGGCCCTGGGCGTACCGGGCACGACAGGTCTTCACGCTGAGCAAGTCGGGACTCGATGTCGTGCTCGAACTGCAGAACCACGCCGCCGAACCGATGCCTGCGGGCATTGGCTGGCATCCTTATCTGCGCCGCACCCCGGCTGCCCGCCTGCGCGCGATGGTCGAGGGTGTGTGGCTCGCCGACGAGCAGTGCTTGCCGACGGCGCTGGCGCGGCCGGGGCAGATTTGGGATTTCCGCAGCGCTGCGCCCGTGCCGCAGACACTCGTGGATCATTGTTATTCCGGTTGGAACGGTCGCGTGGAACTGGTGCTGCCGGAGGCGCAACTGTGTGTCCGCATCGAGGCCCAAGAACCACTGCGCTGGCTGCACGTGTACAGTCCGCCCGGAGAGGCGTTCCTGTGCATCGAGCCGGTCAGTCACATGCCCGATGCGCTGAACCGCGCCGAACCGCCCGCGGTGAGCGGTCTGCGATTGCTCGCACCGGGGGAGACGCTGCGAGCGCGCGTGACGCTGAGTTGCGAGTCGTGCGGCACCTGAGCGGGTGGACTGCGCGGAGCGCGGTGCTGCTCGCAGGCGCGTGCTTCGCGCTGCCGGCGCTCGCGGCGCACAGTGTGGTGCCGTACCGTTGGCGCAGCGTGCGCGTCGGCGGAGGCGGTTTTGCGCCCGCGATCGTATTCAGTCCGCTCCAGCGTGGTTTGGCGTACCTGCGCACCGACATGGGCGGGGTGTACCGCTGGAGTGAGCGGCAGCGGCGCTGGCGGGCGCTCGAGGATCAGCTCGGCGTATCGAGTGACTTCGGCATCGAGAGCATCGCACTCGACCCGCGCAATGCGAATGTATTGTACGTGGCGGCCGGAATGTATCCGAACCAGCCGGCCGCCATTTTGCGCTCGCGCGACCGCGGGGCGCATTGGCGGATCTTTCCGACGCCGTTTCGCATGGGCGGCAACATGCCCGGGCGCGGCCTCGGGGAGCGTCTGGCGGTCGATCCGAACGATCCGGCCATCCTGTACTTCGGTTCCCGCTACGATGGACTTCAGCGTAGCGTCGATCGGGGTGCACACTGGCGGCAGGTGACGTCCTTTCCGTGGCGAGGGCGCGGCTGGCGCGCCTCGCCGCCCGGACAGGCCGGCATCAGCTTCGTCGTGCCGGATCCGGCCAGCGGCTCACCCGGGCATCCCTCGCAGCGCCTCTTTGTCGGGTTGACTGTGGCCGGGCGGGCGCACCTGTTGAGTTCGACCGACGGCGGCGTAACGTGGCGTGCCGTGCCCGGACAACCTGCTGCGGATCTGCTGCCGGTGCAGGGCGCGCTTGGGGCACGCGGGCGGCTCTACATCACGTACAGCAACGGCGTCGGTCCCAATGGCATTACCGCAGGTGCCGTCTATCGCTATGACACGCACAACGGCCGTTGGCGCAACATCACCCCGCCGGCGGCCTCCGGGCCAAGTCAAGGCGGCTTCATGGGATTGGCGGTCGATGCCGCCCGGCCCGGACTGCTGCTCGTGGCGACGGTGGATCGCTGGCGGGGCGGCGACATCCTGTGGCGCTCGCTCGATGGTGGCCGGCTGTGGCAAAACGTGCGCGCGCATAGTCGGCGCGATGTCGCTGCCACGCCCTTTCTGCGTTGGGGCGGTGCGCATGCTCGCTTCGGTTGGTGGATCGCCGGAATCGCAATTGACCCGTTCGACCCGTCCCATGCGGCCTACACCACAGGTGCGACGGTGTACGCCACTGATACGCTGAGCAACCTTGGTCGCGGCCGCGAGGTGCTGTGGAAGCCCTGGGTGCGCGGCGTGGAGCAGACTGCGGTGTTGACGCTGGTCAGTCCCCCGCACGGTCCGCATCTGCTCAGCGGCTTCGGGGATCTCAGCGGATTTGCGCATGAGCACCTGGGCCGCTCGCCCAGCGAGCAATTCGTTCATCCGGTCTTTGCCAACACGGATGACATCGACGAGGCCGGCCTTGCGCCCGCCGTGGTGGTGCGCGGCGGAACGCGGGCACCGCGCTCGGCGCCGGGTGCACCGACGCTGGCGTACTCGCTTGACTATGGTCGCGCCTGGCACCCGCTGCGGGCCCCCGGCTCAACCGGGCAGATCGTCGTCTCGCCGCGCGGGCGCACGTTCATCGCCATCACGGCAACCCCGCAATTCACGCGTGACCACGGGGCGAGTTGGCACAAGGTACGCGGTCTGCCCCGCGGCACTCATCCGATCGCGGACCGCGCCGCTGCCGGTAGGTTTTACGCGATTGATTTGCGCACGGGCGGGCTGTTCGTGAGCACCGATGGCGGTGCGGTGTTTCACCAACGTGAAACCCGGGGGTTGCCACAACGCCTTACGCCCGATCAGCCGCGCTCACCAGAGCAGCAGTGGCCGCTCATGGCGACGCCGGGGCGCCCCGGGGATCTGTGGTTTGTGAGCCGAGCGGGACTTTTCCACTCCCGCGATGCAGGCCGGACCTTCCGGGCAGTGAACGGTGGTGTGCACGTGGTCGCGCTGGGGTTCGGCAAGGCGCCACCGGGCCATCATTATCCGACGCTGTATGCGTTGGCCCGGTACCATCACGTGCTCGCCATCTGGCGTTCGGAGGACATCGGACGACATTGGCGCCGGTTGAACGGGAAGCGGCACCGTTACGGTCAGCGCTTTCGGTGCATCGCGGGTGACCCGCGGATTTTTGGCCGTGTCTACGTCGGCACCGACGGGCGCGGGATCATCTACGGTGATCCGCGCCGGCGCTAAAGCCGCCGCGGCACTTCAGACGAACGGCTCGATATCGTGAAAACGGCTGTAGTCGATCCGATCGATTCCATCGGCGCCCGCAATGAGGATATCGGCGAACGAGTGCCGCCAGCGCAGCATGTCGGGCAGGTATTCGTGGCGAGCCATGAGCGTCTGTCCGGTCGTCTCGTCGATACCGAGGATCGTCAGAATCAGAAATGCATTCTCGGCCCGCAGACTCTCGGTCGTGGCGCTCGCGAGGGGACTGTCGGGCGTCAATGTGTGCATCAACGTCCAGCCGAGGAGAAACGCCGGCTGCTCGCTGCGGCGCAGCGGCAGGTCGTGCACGCGCCGTATCTGGAAGCCCTCGACGCTCTGTTCGTCGCGCACCAGGCGCAGACGTGCCTGCGCCTCCATGATCACGTTATGCCGCTCGTTGGCGGCGCGCAGCATCAGGGTCGGTTGGCTGTCGAGCGGGCGGATGACCGCGTGGTGGGCGAAGAGGATCCGGGCGGTCGGCCGCGAGAAACGCGCGAACATCATCCCGGCAATCAGCGCCAAGCTCATCATGCCGACGAAGATCTCAAACGAGGCGATGATGTGCGCGAAGAGGGTCTGCGGGTGCATGTCCCCGTAGCCGACGGTGGCGAGTGTTTCGACGCTGAAGAAAAAGCGGCCCCAGAAGCCCGGCGGATTGACGTGCGCGATGTCGTTGGCCTGCAGCGAGTAGACTGCCGCAAACAGCAGGTTGAATGTGCAGAAGAAGCCGGCGAAGCTTATGAACAGCCGCGGCCAGCTGATGGTCATGAACACGTGATACAGATCCTGCCAGCGACGGCGCGGCAGCCCCTGGCGCACAATCCGGCGGCCCGGATGCGGTTGCTGAATCGCGGAAGCGGTGCTGGGCACGGGACAACTCTCGGAGAAGGGCGGGAGCGCCATACAGCGCTCTGCGAGGGTAGAGAATGCCGCGCACCCCTTCAAGGCGTCTTTGCGAGGCGCCGGCCGGGTGGGGCGCGGCGCTGCGTCGAAGCGGATATCCGGCGGCCGGGGTCGGACTGGTTCCGTTATCATATGCAGGATGCGCGCAATCTCCCTGCGGTGCGGGACGGGGAGTCCATCGAACGCTGGGAGCAGGGCGGCGATCGGGCTGTTGTGCCTGTGTTAAAGTGCCTCTGCCCATGCGTTGGCCGCAATAGACCGCCACTGAGAAGAACGCAGAAGATCGATGAACAAACCGGCGCGTAAATCCCGAAGCGGCGCCCGCCGCAGCGTGACCATCAAAGACGTTGCGCGGTACGCGGGCGTCTCGCCGATGACCGTCTCGCGCGTGGTCAACGGCGGCCAGTACGTGAGCGACGTGACGCGTCAGACGGTCATGCAGGCCGTGCGCCAGCTCGGGTACTCACCGAATCTTGCCGCGCGCAATCTGGCCAGTGCCCGCGGCGAGCGCATGGGGCTGCTCTATGGCAATCCGAGCGCCTCCTACCTCAGCGAATTTCTGGTCGGGGCGCTTGATGCCGCGACCCGCCACGGTGTGCAGCTGGTGCTGGAGAAGTGTGAGATGACGCCGGCGGCTTCCCGCCGTGCGGTCCGCCGCCTGGTCGCTGGCGGCGTCGTCGGCGTGGTGCTGCCGCCGCCGCTGTGCGAGTCGGCGGTGATCCGCGCGGAACTGCAGGCCGCGCGCATGCGCATCGTGGCCGTGGCCGCGGGTCGACCGCCCGCCGATGCCATGTGTGTGAGCATCGACGATTTCGCTGCGGCACGCGAGATGACCCAGTATCTGCTGGCGCTCGGACATACCCGACTCGGTTTCATCAAGGGTCACCCGAATCAGACCGCGAGCGAGGAGCGCTGGCGGGGCTTTGCCGCCGCGGTCGAGGAGCACGGGAAACTGCCCGAGCCACGCGTCGAGCAGGGCTTCTTCACGTTCCGCTCTGGCCTCGATGCCGCCGGCAAGCTGCTCGCCGTCGAGCCGCTACCGACCGCGATCTTCGCCAGCAACGATGACATGGCGGCGGCCGTCATGGCCGAGGCGCACCGCCGCGGTCTGGAGGTGCCAAACGATCTGACCGTGGTCGGCTTCGACGACAGCCTGATTGCGGCGAACATCTGGCCGGGGCTGACCACCATCCATCAGCCTATTGCGCAGATGGCCGGCGAAGCGGTCGATATGTTGGTCGCTGCGGTGCGCGGCGGACGACGCGGCGCGGCTGCCGAGCCGGTACACCGCCAGGTCGCTCACGAACTGATCACGCGCGAGTCGGCGGCACGCCCCAGAAGCGCCGCCTGAGGTTCGCTGAGGCTTGACAAGATGGGTCCCCGGGAGACATGGTAGCGATACCAAAACGAGGGGGTTCCGATGAGCAGAGGCAATACCGGGCTCGTGGTGGCGCTGACCGCCGCGGCGACCTTGGGCGGGCTGTTGTTCGGGTACGACACGGCGGTGATCTCCGGCGTCACGAGCGCGATCACGCATAACTTCGTGACCCCACGTCATCTCGACGCGGCGGATGCGAACCTTCTCTCCGGCCTGGCCATCTCGATCGCGCTGCTCGGGTGTGTGCTCGGGGCAGCCGTCGCCGGCCCGGTCTCGACGCGCATCGGGCGGCGGGCGGGACTGCTCATCGCCGGGGTGCTGTTTCTGGTCTCCTCGCTGGGCGCCGGTTATCCAGAGTTCTTCTGGAGCCTGTTCGGTGCGGTCGGGGACCGTGCGCTGCCGGCGTTTCTCTTCTATCGGGTGATGGGCGGCACGGCGATCGGCATGGCCTCCATGCTCGCCCCGATGTATATCGCTGAAGTCGCGCCGCCTGAGACGCGCGGCATGCTGGTGACGTTCCAGCAGATCGCCATCGTCGTCGGCATCAATCTGGTGTACTTCGTCAACTGGCTGATCCAGTCCGGACACAGCCGCGCGTACCTGCTCCAGACCGCCTGGCGGCACATGCTCGCCTCGGCGGCCATTCCCGCTGCGCTGCTGATCGTGTTCATGTCCCTGGTGCCAGAGACCCCGCGTTTTCTGGTGCTCAAGGACCGCGACGCGGAGGCGCTGGCGCTGCTGAAGCGGCTGGTCGGCACCGACAGTGCGCAATCAACACTGAATGAGATCAAGGCGACACTGATCGAACATACTCGCCCGCTGCTGTCCTTTGGTGCGCTGGTGCTGGTGGTCGGCGTGGCGCTGTCGGCCTTTCAGCAGCTGGTCGGTATCAACGCGGTGCTGTACTACGCGCCGCACATGTTCGAGAACATGGGCGCATCGACCAACCAGGCGTACTGGGAGTCGGCAACGTTCGTCGGGGTGACGATGACGGTGTTCACGCTGGCGGCGACTTTCACAGTCGATCGGCTGGGGCGTAAGCCGCTGCTGGTGGCCGGCGCGTTCGTGATGGCCGCTGCGATGATCGTGATCGGTTTGCTGTTCGACCTGCACCTGGTGAGCGCTGGCGGCCATGCCGCGGCGGGGCGGGCGAGCGGCGCGTCCTATCTGGCAATCGGCGCCGTCGTGCTCTACATCATGGGCTTTTCATTCTCCTGGGGGCCGGTGGTGTGGGTCATGCTCGCGGAAATCTATCCGAATGCGATCCGCGGCAAGGCGATGTCGATTGCGATCGGCGCGCAGTGGATCATGAACTTCATCGTCTCGATGACGTTCCCGATGCTCGACGGCAGTGCCTACCTGAACCGGCATTTCAATCACGGTTTCGCCTACTGGCTCTACAGCGCCGGGGCGATCTTGGCCGGGCTGTTCGTGTTGCGCTTCGTGCCGGAGACCAAGGGTCGCACGCTCGAGTCGATCCAGGAGCTGTGGCATCCGACGGCGCGGCGCGCCGCGCGTGTGGAGGAGCCGGCCGCGTCCTGAGGCCGGACGGTGTCGCCGGCGGTACCAGGCTGTGGCGTGCCCGCCGCGGGCCGGACTGCGGTACGCTTCGGTCCTTCGACCGACGGTCCGCCGGGGACTTCCCGGCGGACCGTACCGTCTACCCATCATCGCCAGCGGCCACCCCGTGCGTGCGGATGTCCTGCCGGGGTGCGCACCCTCGGCAGGGCCGGGCTGATCGTCGGCCCGAGCGCGCCGCACAGTGGACGCCGCGAAGGAGAGCTCAGCATGCGCCGCCGCGATTTTCTCCAGACGACCCTGGCCGCTGGTACCGCGGCCCTGAGCTGGACGCTGTTGCCGCCGATGAGCGCACGCGCAGCCGACAGTGACCTCGTCGAGGTCACGCTGGAGGCCCGGCCGTACCGCTATCCGCGGGTCACTGGGGCGAACTTCACGGGGCTCGCGTACAACGGGCAGGTGCCCGGTCCGCTGCTGCGCGTGCGGTACGGGCAGTCGTTCCGGGCCCGCTTCATCAATCACACCGGATCCGGGAGCACTGTCCACTGGCACGGCATGATCCTGCCGAACGACATGGACGGCGTCCCGTACGTCACCCAGGCTCCGGTCCCGAACGGTGGGGAATTCCTCTACAGCTTCAAGCCCGATCCGCCGGGGTTCCGGTGGTACCACTCGCACGTCGGTGATCAGGATGCGCGCGGGCTGTTCGGGGCGTTTCTGGTCGAGGATCCGCGTGAGCCGCGCGCTGATGTCGAGGTCGTGCTGATCCTGCACGACGTGCCCGATCTGCACAGCCTGCATGCGGCGCTGGCCGGCACTAGCGACGCGCCGATGTATCTGCCGCCGGGCCTGACCGCGACGGGAATGCGGGCGCAGCCGGCCCCGTCGCGTATGAGCGGCATGAGCGGCATGAGTTCGTCGGCCGGACCGATGCGGATGGGGGATGGGCTGAAGTATCTGTCGCATTGCATCAACGGGGCGGCCTATCCGCAGACCCGGCCACTCATCCTCAAAGTGGGGCAGACCGTACGGCTTCGCGTCCTGAATGCGAGTCCGACGCTGACGCACTATGTGCGTCTGGCGGGCCATGAGCTGAGGGTTACCCACAGCGATGGTAATCCGCTCGTGCGTCCGGTGACGGTCGATGCGCTGCGCATCGGTGTTGCGGAACGCTACGACGCCTGGTTTGAGGTCACGCGCCCTGGCGCCTGGTTGCTTGAGAGCCTCATGGGGGCGCACGGCGGGCGCCGCCAGGCGATGGTGATCCGCACGGCCGACGCGGCGGCGCATCCGTTGCAAGTTCCGCCTCAGTCTCTCGCCGGCGCGAGGTTGTTCACGTACGGACTCGCCGGTGACGGTGTCCCGCTCGCGGCGGGCACACCGGAATCGTTTGGCGCAGCCAACGTGCGGCGCACGCTGCTGCTCGGCGGTGGCACGCCGGGCCATCCGCACTGGACGATCGATGGGAAGGTCTGGCCGAATGCACCGAGAATCGATGTGCGCCATGGCGATCGGGTCGAGATCGCCTTTGAGAACCCGACGGATATGGATCACCCGATGCACCTGCACGGGCACATCTTCGAGCTCATCGAAGTTTCCGGAGAGCGGTTGCGCCGGCCGCTCGCGAAGGACACATCGCTCGTGCCTGCCGGCGGTACGGCGCGCTGGCGGTTTTGGGCCGACTCACCGCCGGGCAGATGGATGCTTCATTGCCACAACCTCGTGCACCAGATGGACGGCATGATGACGGAAGTGGATTACGTGCACCGCGCCTGAGCTGCGGGTCCGGTTTTGGCGAGTTCCGCTCGGCGCGGCGCAGTACGCTACTGCCGTCATCGCATCCTGGAGCCGCAGATGGATTTTCGCATCACCGGAGTGTCGCCCGAGCTGTTCGCTCCGCTGGTGGGATTGGATGACCTCGAGTTGATGCGTCGCCTCGCCCGGCGCGTCATCGTCGATCAGCGGCACGGCTTTCCCGATCGCATCGAGCTGCGCGAGGCCGTCCCGGGCGAGGCGGTGCTGCTCATCAACTATCTGCATCAGCCGGCGGCCACGCCCTATCGGTCCTGCCACGCCATCTACGTACTGGAGGGCGCGCGCCAGCGCTACGACCGGATCAACGAGGTGCCAGCGCTGTTTCGGTCCCGCGTGATGTCGGTGCGTGCGTTCGATCACGACGACATGATGATTGACGCCGATATCACGCCGGGGACGGCGGTCGAAGGCCTGATCGAGAGGCTACTGGCGGATCCGCGCACCGCCTACTTGCACGCCCACTACGCCAAGTACGGTTGTTTCGCCGCACATGTCGAGCGAGTACCGCCCGGCGCGCACGCCTAGACTCGTCCGCCGACCTCGTCGATGTGGCGCAGCATATCGGCCGGATCCTCATAGACGCGTATCGCGCCGCTGCGCTCCAGTTCATCCTGGCCGTAGCCGCCGGAGAGCAATCCGACGCCCAGACCGTGTGCGCGGCGTGCGGCGAGCATGTCCCAGATGCTGTCCCCGATGATCACCGCGGAGTGGATGTCGGTGCCGAGGCGTTCGGCCGCCGCGATGAACAAGTCCGGATCGGGCTTGGCATGTACGACATCATCACGGGTGACGACCGTGGCAATCGCCGGATCGACGCCGAGTGCGCGCAGATTGTGCTGCGCGGACATCATCCGCCCGCTGGTGGCAATCGCCCAGGGGAGCCTCGCCTCGGTCAGATACGCCAGCAGTTCGGTCGCGCCCGGCAACGGGCGCACCCAGGGCACGAGGCGGGCGTAGGCCTCGGCATGGTGGCGCTGCAGAGTCTCCAGCAGATCGGGGGTGATCTGCACGGACACCTCGCGCAACAACATCTCGGTGAACAGTCCGCCGCTCATGCCGATTCGGCGGTGGATGCGCCACACCGACAGCTCGATCCCGGCGGCATGCAGCGCCTGCTGCCATGCCAGGACATGCTGGTACACACTGTCGACGAGCGTACCGTCGAGGTCGAACAAGAAACTCACGTCGCGGCGGTGCAAAGGCGGTACTCCAGGTCGGGGCGCCTGGGTATTATCGGCGAGCCGCCGGACCGCCGGCAACGGCTATCCCGCGAGGGTGCCTCAGAACGGTTCGGCCGCCGGCGCCGGTTCGGGCGCCCGCTCCGCCCGCTCGGTCAAGGTCGCTTCGGTCAGCAACAGCACGCTCGCGACCGACACGGCATTCTCGAGTGCGGTGCGTACGACTTTCACCGGATCGACGATCCCGGCCTCATACAGGTCGACAAAGCGGTTGCCGGCGGCATCGAAGCCGATGTTCGGGCGGCCGTGGAGCATCCGGTCGACCACCACACCGCCGTCGGCCGCGGAGTTCTCCGCGATCTGGCGCGCAGGCGCCTCCAGCGCGCGGCGCAGGATCTGCAGGCCCGTGCGCTCATCCCCGGTGCATGCTGTTTCAGCTGCGAGCACCGCGCTGCTGCAGCGCAGCAGCGCCAGTCCGCCGCCGGGCACGATGCCCTCGGCAACCGCCGCCTTGGTGGAACTGATCGCATCATCGAGTGCTTCCTTGCGGGCTTTCATTTCCGATTCCGACGGCGCTCCGACCTTGATCACCGCTACACCGCCGGCGAGCTTGGCGAGGCGCTCCTTGAGCTGCTCGCGGTCGTAATCGCCGGACGCATCCTCGACTTCCTTGCGCAGCATGCTGATGCGCGCCTCGATGCGCACTTTCTCCCCGGCCCCGCCGATGAGCGTGGTGGTGTCCTTGTCGATCACGATCCGCCGCGCCCGGCCGAGCTGCGTGAGTTTCGTGTCTTCCAGTTTCAGTCCGAGTTCTTTGGACACCACCTCGCCGCCGGTCAGCGTTGCGATGTCGGCGAGCAGCGCCTTGCGTCGCTCGCCGAACCCGGGCGCCTTGACCGCGCAGCTCTTCAGCACGCCTCTGACTTGGTTGACGATCAGCGTGGCGAGCGCCTCGCCTTCAATTTCTTCCGCGACTACCAGGATGGGGTGGGTGGTTTTGGCGACCTGCTCGAGCAGTGTGAGCAGGTCTTTCAGCACCGTGAGCTTTCGCTCGCACATCAGGATGTACGCATCCTCCAGCACCGCCTGCATGCTCGACGGATCAGTGACGAAGTAGGGCGAGAGATAGCCTCGATCGAACTGCATCCCTTCCAGTACCTCCAGCGCCGTCTCGATGGTCTTTGACTCCTCGACGGTGATGACGCCGTCGCCGCCGACCTTTTCCATCGCATCGGCGACCAATTCACCGATGGTCGCGTCGTTGTGCGCCGAGATCGTCGCCACCTGTACACGCTGTTGGCGATGCTCCAGAGGCTTGGCCATGTGCTTGAGCGCATCGATGGCCGCGTTGAGCGCGCGATCCAGGCCGCGCTTCAGGTCGACCGCGCTCGCCCCTGCGGTCACATTGCGCACCCCGTCGGCATAGATCGTCTGCGCGAGCAGCGTGGCGGTGCTGGTTCCGTCTCCGACCCGCTCCCCGGTCTTCTCAGCCGCCTGGCGCAGCATCTGCGCGCCGAGGTTCTCCTGCGGATCGTCGAGCTCCATCTCCTTCGCGATGGTTACCCCGTCGTTGCATACGATCGGTGCGCCCCATTTCTTTTGAATCAGAACCGATTTGGATTTCGGTCCGAGCGTGATGCGCACGGCATCGGCCAGTTGCGTGGTGCCACGTAGGATCTTCTCGCGGGCCGCGGAACGGAATAACACTTGCTTGGCGGTCATCGGACACTTCCCCGAAAGCGCGCGCTGCAGCGCATCTGCGCCGCATCGAGCCTAGGCACGCTGCCATCGCGCGGCCATCCGTACTAGTGCGCATTACGAGGAGCGGCGCGGTGCGCGACGGTTGCGCATGCGCTGCGGGCCGCGGAGGCATCCGCAGCTGAAGGATTGCGCATTGTCTGCACTCAACAAGTCTCATCCAGCAGCGCATGCCGCCAGTGCGGCGACTGTGAATGTGCGGGTGCGCGATCTGGCGCAGATGTTCAACTCGCTCGACGCCTCGCCGTTCTGGGATCGCGATCTGGATGTGCACGCGGCAGCCTTCATCGAGGAGGAGTTCCGCGAGAACCGTGGCGTGGCGCAGTGGCACCTGCACGTGCACGCGAGCGAAGGCGCGGACCTGGCCGCCGATCTGCAGCCGGCCGTGGAGCACTATTACACCCGCATGGCACACTCGACTGCGCTGCGTCTGCGCGAACAGCTGCGTCTGGGTGAGCTGGCGTTGCTGGGTGGGCTGGCGATCTTTTTGCTCAGCATGAGCGCGCGCGGCATTCTCTCAAGCGTTGCCTCGCACGGACTGTCGCGGCTGCTCGATGAGGGACTGATTATTCTGGCGTGGCTGGCGTTGTGGCGACCGGTGGAAACGATCGTGTATGGTTGGGTCCCGCTGTACCGCCAGCGACGCTTGTATCAGCGCTTGGCTGCGATCAAGGTGACGGTTCGAATGGAGCACGTGCACCCGGCGCCGGCGAGCGTCGCCGCGCACCGACAGGACATCGGTGCCGTTGCGTCACCGTCGGGTCCCGAGACGTCACGCCTCTGCTGATGCGCGCTGAGCGTTTGGCGCCCACACGGCGCTACGCGCTTGAAATGAAACTGACATCCCGCGGCGTGATCATGCCGCGCGATGCGGGTCAGGGGCGGGCTGGCGATTTTTTTCGCAGTGCTACGGGAACCCACGATGCTCTGGAGACTCAACATAGGGGACGATTGAACATTGCTCGGGTCGTGTGCCGATGCGTGCACCCCGTCATTCAAATCACAGGAGCGTGCGTCATGGCGGCAGAAGGCAATGTGTGGGCACTGGTACTGGCGGCGGGTGAAGGCAGTCGTCTGAGATCCCTCACCACCGCCCCGTCGGGCACCGCGGTACCGAAGCAATTCTGTTCGCTGTTCGACGGACCAACGCTGTTGCATGAGGCGTTGCGACGCGCTCAATCGCTCACCGATGAGGCATTCACCTGCGCGGTGGTCGCGGCGCATCATCGCCGCTGGTGGCAGGATGCGCTCGAGCCGTTGCCGCCGCGGAACATCATCGTGCAGCCGCGCAACTGCGGTACCGCAGTCGGCATCCTGTTGCCGCTGCTGCATATTTTGAGGCGCGATCCGCAGGCCCGGGTCGTGTTGTTGCCCTCCGACCATCTGGTCCAGCATGAGTCCGTGCTTGCCGAGTCACTGGTGGCAGCGCTCGCGCAGCTGCGATGGCGCAGACAGCAGGCGCTGCTGCTCGGCATCGAGCCGGAGGAGGTTGATCCGGAACTCGGCTACATCGTGCCGGGTGGGCCCGATGGGCGAGGGGCCATGCGCGTCCAGCGCTTCGTCGAGAAGCCGTCGCTCTCCGAGGCGCGCGGGCTGATCGGCGACGGGGCGCTCTGGAATGCGTTCATCGTCGTCGCCCGCGCTCAGGCACTGCTTGAGCTGTTTCGGAATCGGATCGGTTCGGTGGTGACGGCGATGGAGGCGGCCGTCACCGCCGATCGCGAGTTGCCGCAGGCGCGGACGGTGGCCGCAATGTACGAGCAGCTGCCCACGGTGGACTTTTCACGGGATATCGTCGCGGGGCAGGAGGAGGCGTTCCGCGTCGTGGCGGTGCCGAAGTGCGGCTGGAGCGATCTCGGCACACCGCAGCGGGTGGCCGACGTACTGCGGCGCGTGCCGCAGCCGCAGAGTGGTGCGCGTCTGCGCCCCGGAGTCGCTTTCCTGAGCCTCGCTGCGCAGCATCAGCGGTTGCATATGCTGCGGGGTGCGGCCGGCGCCTGACGCCGGGCGTGGGTTCAGCGGCGCTGAGTGCGCACGCTGTCGAGTGCGCCCGCCACTCCACCGACCAGCGAACCGACCACCGCACCGGCAGTGCTCAGCGTGCCTACGGCGCCGAACAGCGGCAGCGCGGTGAGCAGCGCGACGCCGGCGGAGGCGCCAAGGGCGACATTTTTCAGCAGTGTGACGATCTTCATCGGTCCGGCTTCCATCAGAAGTGCCATGGGCGGACATGCTAGCGAAGCGTCCGCGGTCGCGCATCTGTGTCGCGCGGAGACGTCAGCTCGGCGGTGATTGCCTGGCGTCTATCCCGGGCTGCAAGGCAGTCCGCAGGCGCCGGAGGGGCGGGATCTGCCGCTCACGGCGCCTGCGGGACGGGGATGGATCACACCAGATGCCCGCGATGATGCACCGGGGGCGGCGCGGCGCGCGGCACGGCCACCCGGGGCAGCAGTACGATGACCCGCGTGGGCGCCGGGATGGCCTGCAGCGGAATCACGGGCTGCAGGAAGCGCACCTCGAGCGGCAGGCCCTGTCCGGGCAGCGGCAGCATCCGACCGAACATCACCGGTACCGCCCACTGTGGCAGCATCTGCCGGCTGAGCGCGGTTTGGATGAGCTGCATCTGTTGCATCTGCGCCTGCAGCGCCTGGAACTGCGCCAGGACCCACGGGGGCATCGGTGCACCTGCGCTGCGGGTCTCGGAGACCTGGACCATGGATGCACCGTTCGGCCCACGCCACCGCCAGGTATGCACCCGGACTGGCCCGGCGGCGGTGCGCACCACTTGCACCGCCTCCCGCAGCGGGACGACGCGTGAGCCGACGCGGATGAACATCGGTTCCGCCGCCAATGCGAGGACCGGCAGGGCGATGCCCGCAAGGGCTACGGCAAGGACTTTCTTACGCATAGACACCTCCTTGAAACTTAAAGCGACCGACTCCCCGCACCAGGGGGGGGACCCGGCTCGCAGATTCGACCACGCAGCCCGCCAGGAGTTTCCTGGCCGCGCCACCGGGGGGGCGGGTGCCGCCGGGGTGCGTGCGCCGCGCCCTTGCACACCGGCACGGCCGGCCGTGCTCGCTGCCGCTGGTCGCGGCAAGGCGTCGCGCGCGTCGAGGGCTTCAGGGCTGACCATCGGGGCGATGCGCTCGTTTTTCTCGCGCAATGACGGTGTGCAGGGGCAGCTCGCGGTCGGGTTGTCCCTAAACGGCACCGAGTTGGCGCGCGGCCGCCTCCGCGGTATTTTCCGGCTGGGTGTTGAAGGCGATTGCCGCCCCTGGCGCCGCCTTGTGAACTACGTTCACCACCATCTCGAACAGCGGGAGGCTTTTCGGCGGAAGCCTGAGGCCGCCGCCAATCACCACGCAATCGTAGGCGATGGCCTGAAGGGCCTTCTCAAGCATTGCGCGACCCGCCGCGTCCGGGGTGATCATGCAGGTGTCGCCCGCCCAGCCGCGCGCCTTGATCTGCTCGAGCGCAATGGCGATGCCGGCGTTGATCATCTGGGCGTTAAATCCAGGCGGCAGGGACGGGTCCGAGTAATCGACGGTCTCAGGCTTCTGGCCAACAAAGAGGATGCGGATCATTGGGGGTCTCCGTGAGTGCAAGTCACACATGTCGCGGGGGAATGGCTGCCGAGGTTGTGGCGCAAGAATTCGCCGATGTTGTCCAGCGCTGCACGCGCCGCGTGCAGCAGCGCCACGTTGGCGGGGAACACATGCACCATGTCTTGCCAGACGTGCAGCTCCCCGAGCGACCCGGCGTGCTTGAGGCGCTGAGCAAACCGGCGCGCGTCATCCAGCAGGATCTCGTCCTCCCCCACGTGCAGCAATACGGGGGGCAAGTCGGCGACATCGCCATAAAGCGGTGAGGCCCGCTCATCTTTGATGTCGGCCTCGACGAGATAGCGTCGCCGAGCGTGATCGAGCGCTTCCCGCGTCAGCAGTGGATCGTGCTGGGCGCGCGTCGCGTAGCTCTGACCGGTGAGCGCAAGGTCGGTCCACGGCGACATGGCGACGACGGCCGCAGGGCGGACCCCGCCGGCTCGGGTGGCCGAGCTCATGCGGGCAGCGGTGACCAGGGCCAATCCGCCGCCCGCGGAATCCCCGACGATGCCGATCCTCGCCATGCCCGAGTCGGCAAGGGCCCGATAGGCGGCCTCGGCGTCCTCGACTGCGGCGGGGAAGGGTCGTTCCGGCGCGAGGGCATAGTCCGCGACAAAGGCCGCAACCTGAGCGCGCGCGGCGATCTGCCCGGCGAAGTTGCGGTACGCCCGCGCCGACCCCAGCCCATACGCGCCGCCGTGGAGGTAGAGAATCGCCGTCCCGGCCCGGTGATTGGCCGGTCGGCACCACCAGCCCGACACACCGCCGAGCGTCCCGGCCGCGTGGGTGACTCCCTCGGCTGGCGGGGTCCTGCCGATCAGTTCGTCGAATGCGGCGCGGCCCTCTGGACCCAGATCGGCGGTCGGATGGGCGGCGATCGCGGCGCGCAGGGCGCGCATCGCCGCGCGATCATCCAAGTGCGCGGGATGATAGATGGCGTCGGCTGCGATGGACTCAAGGGTGCTCATGCACGCAACCGCTTCGGTTCAGACCCGCAGCGCTGCGCGCTCAGCCCAATCAGCCGACCCACCCCGCACTGCGGTCGCTGCGGCCATGCGAAGTCCGCTGAGGATCGGAACATCGACACGGTCTGCGGCGGGGAGAGCTCTCCGGTCGCCCGAAGCGCTGATGGTGCGACAGGTATTTGCGTTTGGCTCCGAGAGTGTCGATGGCAATGGTCTGGCTGGTTTTTCATGACCGCTCTGCCGGGTTGCGCGCGGCCTGCTCCTCGAAGAAGGCGCGCAGCGTTCTTGGCTTGCGGCCGAGGATCGCGGCCAGAGTCAGCGGATTTCCGCGCAGTCCGATGCGGTCGTAGTGATTGAACATGGGGCGCAACGCCTGTGCTTCGGGAGGCAGGGCATCCGGGTCAATCCGGCGCGGCGTGATACGGCGGCCCAACACCTCGCTGATCAGCGCAGCGACCTCATGCCGGTCGAGCCATCCCTCGGCGCACAGCTCGAAGGTCCCATAGAGCAGCCGATCCTCGGTGAGCGCGATCGCCGCCGCCTCGGCGACGTCGCGATAGTCGACGCGACTGAAGCGCGTGTCGTTGGACCACGGCTCGGCGAGGACGCCGGTCTTGACGATGCCGTCCCACGCCGCCGCGTAGTTCTGGAATAACACGGTCGGGTGCAGGAAGGTGTACTGAAGATCTGAGTTGAGCAGCGCCTCCTCCACCGGGGTCTTCAGCGCGTGGTTGGGCAGTCCGGTGAGCACCGGATGGATCACGGAGGAGAACACCAGCCGCCGCACGCCCGCCTCGATCGCCGCCGCCACGAAGGCTCTGCCGACTTCGGCCTCATCGGGAAGGGCCGCCGGCGCGATGTAGAAGACCCGATCGATCCCACGCAGCGCCGCAGCGATGCGGGCGGTGTCCCTGAGATCCCCGACCGCCACCTCCTGTGCGCCGGCGGCGCGCACCGCGGAGGCGTGCGCAGAATGGTGGACCAGGCCGCGCACCGTCGCGCCGCGCTTGGCGAGCTCGGGAATGACCATGCCGGCGAACTTGCCGCTTGCGCCCACCGCCAGGATTGTCTCGTTCATCGGTTCAATTCCATGTCGGCGCGCTCCGTGACCCGCCTGAAATCAATATAGTGCACCGAAGGGCGTCTAGGACGGCGCAATCACTGGACATACTGTGCCGAAAGCTGCAACAATAATCGCTTGCTCGACCTCAATAGCTTTCGTGTGTTCGAACGAGTCGCCGTCCTGAAGAGCTTTACCGCCGCGGGACGAGCCCTTGGGATGCCGAAATCCAGTGTGAGCCGCTCGATCGCCAGGCTGGAGGCTGAACTTGGTGCTCGTTTGTTTCAACGCACCACACGCGAAGTCGTCCTGACCCTTACGGGTCAAGCGCTGCTTGAGCGGAGTGCCGAAATCACTCGCACGCTCAACGACACTTTGGCCTACGTGGGAGGGCTTTCGGGACAACCCCGCGGGGTGCTCAAGATCAGCGCGGGGATGGGGTTCGGGGTCAACGTTCTGGCCGAGCAGCTGCCGCAGTTCCTGCGGCGCTATCCGGACATCACCATCGCGCTCGACCTGGAGAGCCGGACGGCCGATCTGGTCGGCGAGGCGATCGACGTCGCGGTTCGCCTCGGCCCGCTCAGGGACTCCGGCCTGGTCGCGGTGAAGCTCGGCGAAATGCACCGCTACCTTTGCGCCGCGCCCGCTTATCTGCAACGGCGCGGAACACCGAAGTCCTTCGACGAGCTGTCGCACCACGACACCATCGACATGCCCTCTCCGGAGGGTCGCGTCAGGCCATGGACCTTCTTCCGTGGGGAGGAGATGACCCGCATGGAGATGACGCCGCGCGTCTCGGTCAACGAAGCGCTGACGATTCATCGGTTGGTCATGAATGGCGCTGGTCTGGGCATCCTGACGGGGTACATCTGCGGACCTGAAATCGCGGCAGGGCGGTTAGTTCACCTCTTTCCTGAATGGTCGATAGCCTCCATCGAGGTGAATTTGGTCTTCCCTTCGCGGCGCGAACTGGCGCCGGCTGTCCGGGTCTTTGTCGACTACATGAAGGAAGTCAATCGATCGGGTTCATTGGAGCGGGCACGGATGCTCGCGACGCCGTCGGTTGAAGATATTTTTGCAACGCGCTGATCAGAGGTCAGTGTAGAGGTTGTATCTGCTCGAGCACCATGGCGTTCGACGCATGTTATAAAGCGTACCGCCTGTGCTGCTACCCGAGCGCATCTCAGCGGCGCGGACCGGGTCGGCTCTTCGGAGCCTGGCGCGTGGTGTGCTACTGGGCGTTGTCGCGGGAGTTCACGGGCCGGCCGATGCGCTTGTACCGGGTGACTACGGTGCGGGTGGAGGAGGCGCGATCCTCGTGCTGGAGGGTGTGGATGTGCGGGCGCTGGCGCGCAGTCGTGGCCGAAGAGGGTTGTGTCGCGCGACGGGCGATGCGGCGCTCGGGGGCGCCGCGCCGGCAGATGCAGTGCACCGCCCGCGGGGCGAACCGGCAGGTGATCCAGCTTTGGCGCTCCCAGGGGGTTCGTGAGCACCCGGGGGCGCAGCAGCGTGCTTGCGGCGGCCGCGCAAAGAGCTGGCCGGGCGGGACCTTCCAGGTCGGGCGCAAGTCTTTGATAAGATGGCGCTCCCTACGGGATTCGAACCCGTGTTACAGCCTTGAGAGGGCTATGTCCTGGGCCTCTAGACGAAGGGAGCGCTGGGGGGGCTGAGCCAGGAGCGCGGTATTATAGGTATCCTGAATGTTTCCTCAAGCAGAAAGCGCAGACTGAATTGAATTCTTCCGACCCGCGCCCCACAGCGCCAGCCCAGCCGCCCCGGGTCATCCCCCGGGCCGAGCACACTGTTTCCCGTGCCCAGATCTCCCCGAATGCCTTGCGGGTGCTGTACCGACTGCGCGACGGGGGTTTTCAAGCCTTCCTGGTCGGCGGCTGCGTGCGCGACTTGCTGATCGGTTTGGAGCCGAAGGATTTCGATGTCGCCACCGATGCGCTGCCGGAGCAGGTCAAACGCCTGTTTCGCAACTGCCGCCTCGTCGGTCGGCGCTTTCGTCTCGCGCACGTGTTCTTCGGCCCGGAAATCATCGAGGTCGCGACGTTCCGCGCCTCCAGTGCCCCGGAGCCGGGCGAGGAACCGATCGAGGAGGAGGACGAGGAGGCCGAAGAGGCCGACCTCGACAGCGAGGAAACCGATCTGATCGATCAGGGTGGGCCGGTCACCGAGGCGCGCGCGGCGCGCTTCGAGGCTGAACACAGCGGCCGTGAGACGCTGGTCGATGCCGACACCGAACGCATGTTCGATGCGACTGGGCGGATCCTGCGCGACAACATCTATGGCACGGTCGATGATGACGTGTGGCGGCGGGATTTCACGGCGAATGCGCTCTACTACAACATCGCTGACTTCTCGATCTGGGATTACACCGGCGGGGCTGAGGACATCGCGGCCCGGCGGCTGCGGCTGATCGGTGATCCGGAGACGCGCTATCGGGAGGACCCCGTGCGCATGCTGCGCGCGGCGCGCTTCGAGGCGAAACTCGGCTTCGAACTCGACCCGGCCAGTGCCGAACCGATCGAACGGCTGCGCTCCTTGCTTGGCGGGGTGCCGCCGGCGCGCCTGTTCGATGAAATGCTGAAACTGTTTCTGACCGGACACGGTGCGCGCAGCCTCCCGGTGCTGCGCCGCCGCGGACTGCTCGCCGCGCTGCTGCCGAGCACCGAGGCCTACCTTGCGGCCCATCCGGGCAGTCTCGTCGAGCGGCTGCTGGTGCAAGGTCTTCAGAACACCGATGCGCGCGTCAAGGCGGGCCGTTCCGTCACCCCGACATTCCTGCTCGCGCTGCTGCTCTATGGCCCGATCGCGGCACTGATCGAGGCCATGCCGCCGTCGCGCTGGCACGAGCTTGCAGCGATCCTCGACGCCTGCGACCAGGCGGTGCGCGATGCCCAGCGGCATCTGTCCATCCCCAAGCGCTTCTCGCTCGGGCTGCGCGAGATGTTCGCGCTGCAGCCGCGGCTGGAGCATCCGCGGGGCCGGCGCGCGTTGCGCCTGCTCGGCCATCCGCGCTTTCGCGCCGGCTACGACCTGCTGCTGCTGCGCGCCGAGTTCGGTCTCGCCAACCCCGAACGGGCCCAGTGGTGGACCGATCTGCAGGCCGCCCCGGAAGCCGAACAGGGGCCGATGGCCGATGCGATCGCCGGCGGTGGCGCGGAGCGCAGCAGCGGACAGAAGAGTCGCCGCCGCCGCCGCGGCGCCCGGCGCCGCGGCGCGCCGGGCGCTGGCTGAGCGGTCCGGCCCGATGCCGCGGTGGCGGCCGGCGTACGTCGGCCTGGGCAGCAATCTGGAGGATCCCGAGCGGCAGGTGCGCGGGGCTTTCGAGTGCCTCGGGGCACTGCCGCAGACGCGTGTGCTCGTGCGCTCGCCCCTGTACGGGTCGCGTCCGATGGGTCCGGTGGCCCAGCCGGATTTCGTCAATGCCGTCGCGGGGCTGCTGACGCAGCTTGAACCCGAGGCGCTGCTTCAGGCGCTGCTCGCCACGGAGGTTGCGCTCGGCCGGCGCCGCGACGGACCGCGCTGGGGGCCACGGCGGATCGATCTCGATCTGCTGGTCCTCGGCCGCGAGCGCCGCGCGCAGGGAGCGCTGAGTCTGCCGCACGCCGGTATAGTGGAGCGCAATTTCGTTCTGTATCCTTTGGCGGACATCGCCCCGGACCTCGACGTGCCCGGACTCGGCCGGGTGTCCGAGCTCAAGGCGCGCCTTGCGCCCGAGGGCCTGTGGCGAATTGAACGCGAACAATGAAACCCCATGCCCGCCGCAACTGAACCGAAGCCCGCTGCCGATCACCAGTACATCGTGGTGGAGGGTCCGATCGGGGTCGGCAAGAGCAGCCTCGCCCGGATGCTCGCCAAGAGCCTCGCCGCCCAACCGGTGCTCGAGGACGCCCCGGGCAATCCCTTCCTCGAGCGGTTCTACAAGAACCCGCGCGCCGGGGCGCTGCCGACGCAGCTGCACTTCCTGTTCCAGCGCTGGCAGCAGCTCTCGGCTCTGAACCAGCAGGATCTGTTCGCCGCGGTGCGCGTGGCAGATTATCTCTGGGAAAAGGACCGATTGTTCGCCCGCGTCACCCTCGATGATGCAGAGTTCGCGCTCTACGAGCAGGTGAGCGGCCGCCTCGACATCCAGGCACCTAAGCCCGATCTGGTGGTCTATCTGCAGGCGCCCGTGGATGTGCTGCTGGAGCGCATTGCGCGTCGTGCCATCGGCTACGAGCAGTACATCGACCGCGAGTATCTGGTGCGCCTGAACGAGGCGTACGCGCGTTTCTTCCATGAATACGAGGCCGCTCCGCTGCTGATCGTGAATGCCGCGAGCATCGACCCGGTGAACAACCCCGCCGATTACGATGAGCTGTTCGCGGCGATCGGGCGCATGAAGCGCGGGCGGCTGTACTACAACCCGATGAGGGCGCGGGCGATTTAGTAGACTACAAGCATGTATACGCATCTGCAGCTGCGCGATTCGGACCGCCCGCCCGTCACGCTCGCCACGTTGGCCCGCATGAAGGGGCAGGGTGAGAAAATCGCGAGTCTGACCTGCTACGACGCGAGCTTCGCCGTCCTGCTCGATGCAGCCGAAGTCGATGTGGTGCTGGTGGGCGACTCCCTCGGCATGGTGATCCAGGGTCGCGATACCACGGTGCCGGTGACCATGGACCAGATGGTCTACCACAGCGCTGCGGTCGCCCGGGGCCTGCACCGGCCGTTTCTCATCACCGATCTGCCCTTCATGAGCTATCCGACCAAGGAGCGGGCGCTGGAGAACGCCGTGCGGCTGATGCAGGAGGGCGGGGCGAAGATGGTCAAGCTCGAAAGCGGCGGCGGGCAGGTGGAGATCGTGGAGTTTCTGGCGAGCCACGACATCGCCGTGTGTGCCCACCTGGGGCTGAAGCCGCAGTCGGTGCACAAGACGGGCGGATTTCGGGTGCAGGGCCGCGAAGACGCCGCCGCGCACCAACTGACCGAGGACGCCAAGCGGCTGGAGTCGGCCGGTGCCGACGTGGTGCTGCTGGAGTGCATTCCGGCGGCGCTTGGGGGGCAGATCACCGCGGCGCTTTCCGTACCGGTGATCGGGATCGGCGCGGGCCCCGACACCGACGGTCAGATCCTCGTGCTGTACGACATTCTGGACATCACGACCGGGCGCAAACCGCGCTTCGTGCGCAATTTCATGGCTGGCGCCGGGGACAACCACGAGGCCGTCAGGCGCTACGTCGCCGCTGTGCGCGAGCGGGCCTATCCGGCTGCCGAGCACTGCTTCTGACCCCATGCGCAACGTGACCCGAATCGCGGAGGTGCGCGAGGCCGTGCGTGACTGGCGCCGTGCCGGTCAGCGCGTGGTGTTCGTGCCGACCATGGGCAACCTGCATGCCGGACACATGAGTCTGCTGGAGGCGGCCCGCGCCCACGGCGAGCGCTTCGTCGCCAGTATCTTCGTCAACCCCATGCAGTTCGGTCCGAACGAGGACTTCGCGCACTATCCGCGCACGCCGCAGCGCGACGAGCGCATGCTGAGCGAGGCCGGCTGCGACCTGATGTTCATGCCGGACGTTGCGGAGATGTATCCGTTCGGCTCGGCGGCGGCGACGCGCGTCGAGGTACCCGGACTCTCCGATATCCTCTGCGGGGAGTTTCGTCCCGGGCACTTCCAGGGTGTCACGACCGTGGTCTGCAAGCTGCTGCACATCGTCGAGCCCGATGCGGCGGTGTTTGGCGAGAAGGATTTCCAACAGTTGACGCTGATCCGGCGCATGGTGAGCGAGCTGTGCATGCCGGTGCAGATCGTCGCCGCAGCGACGGTACGCGATGCCGATGGGCTCGCCCTGAGCTCACGTAACCAGTACCTCACCGAGGCCGAGCGCGCCCAGGCGCCGGCGATCCACCGGACGCTGCGCGAGGCGGCAGCGCGTCTGGCGGCCGGGGAGCAGGACGTCGCGGCGATCGAGCGCCACGGGCTGCGCGCCCTCGAGGCGCAGGGGTTGCGCCCCGATTACTTTGCGGTCAAACGTGCCGCTGATCTCGGTCCGCCGCAGGCCGACACTCGGCACTGGGTGGTGCTCACCGCCGCACACCTCGGCAAAGCGCGCCTGATCGACAACCTGCAGGTCGAGCGCTAGGGGCGCTGCTGGCGCTGCAGCGCCCAGTCGATGTGTTCGCGCAGCAGCGCCGAGGCGTGCTCGCGCCGCGAGAGCAGCGCCTGACGCACCGCCGCATCGGGCGGGGCGTTGCCGAGCGCCACCGCGATGTTGCGCGACCAGCGCTCGTAGCCGATGCGGTAAATGGCGGAACCCTGCATGCGTGCCTCGAACTCGGCCTCGCTCCAGGCAAACAGTGCCGTGAGCTGCGGCGCATCGAGCGCGTGGCGCACCTTGAAGTCCGGATGCGAAGCGGTGCGCGCGAACTTGTTCCACGGACACACCAGCTGGCAGTCGTCGCAGCCGTAAATGCGGTTGCCGATTGCCGCGCGCAGCTGCGGCGGGATCGCCCCATCGAGCTCGATGGTCAGGTACGAGATGCAGCGGCGAGCATCGAGTTGGTAGGGCGCGACGATGGCCGCGGTCGGACAAGCCTCGATGCAGGCCGAGCACGAGCCGCAGTGGGCGCTCGCGGGCGTATCGAGCGGCAGCGGCAGATCGGTGAGGATCTCCCCGAGAAAGAACCACGAGCCGGCCTCGCGCGCGATCAGGTTGGTGTGTTTGCCGATCCAGCCAAGACCGGCGTTGCGGGCGAGCGCCTTCTCCAGCACCGGCGCGCTGTCGACGCAGACGCGGTAGCCGAATGGGCCGATGCGCGTGGCGAACTCACGGGCGAGCCGTGCAAGCGCCCCGCGCATCACTTTGTGGTAGTCGCGCCCGAGGGCGTAGCGCGAGACGTAGCCGGCGAGCGGATCGACGAGCACCGCTTCGGCCGGTGCGGCTTCGGCCGGCCAGTAGTCCATGCGCACGCTGATGACGCGCAGCGCACCGGGCAGCAGTTCGGCGGGACGGCTGCGCAGCGTGCCGTGACGCTGCATGTAGTGCATGCGTCCGTGCATCCCCACCTTCAGCCAGCGCAGCAGATGGCGCTCGTCCTCGGGTAACTCCACCCCGGCGATGCCGAGGCGGGTGAAGCCGAGCGCGCGCGCGCGCTCGGCGAGTTCGCCCTTGAGGGTCTCGGGCTTGGCGGCGCGTTCGGTCATGGATGCCTCACCGGGTCAGTATAATCAAGCCCATGTCGCTGCCCGTCTCGCTGTACACCTCCGCCCAGGTACGCGCCATGGATCGGGCCGCCGCGTCGCTCGGCCTCTCCGGCTACGCGCTCATGGAGCGTGCCGGCGAGGCGGCGCTGCGCGCTTTGCGCGAGCGTTGGCCGGGGGCCTGGCGGATCGCGGTGGTCTGTGGTCCGGGCAACAATGCCGGCGACGGCTATGTGCTGGCGCGGCTGGCACGCGCCGCCGGCAGTGCCGTCACCGTGCTCGCGGCGAGCTCACCGGAACGTCTGCGCGGGGACGCGCTTGAGGCCTGCGCCGCCTGGCGCGCGGCCGGCGGGACGATCGAACCGTTCACGGCGCAGGCGCTGGCGGAGACCGAGGTGCTGGTCGATGCGCTGCTGGGTACCGGGCTTTCCGGCGCGGTGCGCGCGGATCTGGCCGGCGTCATCCGTGCGATCAATTCCAGCGGCCGGGCGATCCTGGCGCTCGATGTGCCCTCCGGCCTTGATGCGGACCGCGGCATGCCGCTCGGGGCGGCAGTGCGGGCCGAGTGCACCGTCACATTCGTGGCGCTGAAGAGCGGGCTGCTGCTCGGGGAGGGACCGGAGCATTGCGGCGCGCTGGTGTTCGATGACCTCGGGCTCACCGGCCGCCTGCCCGAGGTGCCGACGGCCCGCCTCGAGCGGTTGGTGCAGGCCGATTTGGAGCTGCCGCTGCCCCGCCGCGCCCGCGGGGCGCACAAAGGGGATTTCGGCCAGGTCCTCATCGTCGGTGGCGGGCCAGGGATGCCCGGAGCGGCGCGGCTTGCCGGGGAGGCCTGTCTGCGCGCGGGCGCCGGGCGGGTCACGGTTGCGGTCGCGCCGCAGAACCTGGCGGCCGTCGTGAGCGGGCGCCCCGAATTGATGTGCGTGCCGCTCGAGCAATCCGAGACGGTGCGGACGCTCGCCGCACGCTGTGATCTGGTGGCCGTCGGCCCCGGGCTCGGGCAGGACGCGTGGGCGCGCGCGGCGTTCGAGGCGGTGCTCGACTGCGGCAAGCCCCTCGTGGTCGATGCCGATGCGCTGAACCTCCTCGCTGGCGAGCCGCGCACCGCACCGCCATCGGGGTGGATTCTGACGCCGCATCCGGGAGAGGCTGCCCGTCTCCTCGCGACCACCGGCGCACAGGTGCAGAGCGACCGGCTGGCGGCCCTCGAGGCGTTGCTCGCCCGCTATGGCGGAGTGGTGGTGCTCAAGGGGGCCGGGACGTTGGTGGGCCGGCACGGAGCCGTGCCGGCGGTGTGCGGGCAGGGCAACCCCGGTATGGCCAGTCCCGGGATGGGGGATGTGCTCACCGGGCTGATCGCCGGGATCCTCGCCCAGTGCCGTGACCCCTGGCGCGCGGCGCGCGCCGGCGTGCTCGCCCATGCGCTGGCCGGTGACGCCGCGGCGCGCGGCGGGGAACGGGGGCTGCTGGCCGGGGACCTGATCGAGGAGTTGCGCCGCTGGCTGAACTTTTAAAGAGCGCGGCGGCCACCGAAGCGCTGGGTGCGCGCCTGGCGCGCACGCGGCCCGACGGGCGCGCGCCGCTTGCGGTGCTGTATTTGTGCGGTGACCTCGGTGTGGGCAAGACGACGCTCGCGCAGGGGTTTCTGCGCGCGTGCGGGGTCACCGGTCCGGTGCGCAGTCCAACCTACTCGCTGGTGCAGCTGTATCCGCTCGAAGGTCAGACGGTGGCGCACCTGGATCTGTACCGGCTGCGCGCGCCTGAGGAGCTGGAGCACCTGGGGCTCGAGGAGTGGGCCTTGCCCGGATGTCTGTGGCTCATCGAGTGGCCGCAGCGGGCCGAAGGCGCGCTGCCGCCGCCCGATCTGACCGTCACGCTCCGTGTGCTCGGGGCAGGGCACGAAGCCGACATCACGTACGGCACCGCTCCCGGCAAAGCTTGGCAGGCGCGCTACGCGCGCAACTCCAGTTGAAATGAAGGCGCGCGGCTCGTAGATTACGCCTCAACGAATGCCGCGAACCTTATGATCAGGAAGGTATTTTACATCTGGATTGCGACGCTGGGCGTCGCTGCAGCCGGTGCGGCGCACGCCGGTGTCGACCATTTGGATCGGCTGTGGCTGTCAAGTTCGGTCCAGGCGGCCACCGCGCGGCTCGCGCTCGGCGGCTTTACTCCCGTGCACTATTTCCGGTTGACGAACCCGGACCGGGAGGTCATCGACCTGATCGGTACGCGCGCCGGCGTCGGGCTGCGTCTGCCGCAGACGCGAGGTTGGGTGCGCGGGGTGCGCATGGGCCTGCAGCCCAACGGTGCACTGCGCCTGGTGTTCATCACCGGTTCGGCGGCGCACATGCGCCTGGTGTGGCTGCGACCGACCCGGGCCGGACGCGAACTGCTCGTCGAGCTGCACGGTTTCGGTCCGGACGCACCGCGGCGTGCCTTCGCGCCGCCGCGCGCCATCCGCACCCGGCTCGGACCGCTCGATGATGGCCGTGACATCATCGTCACCGTCGATCCGGGCCACGGCGGCATCGATTCAGGCACCATCGGGCCGGACGGTACGATGGAAAAGACCATCACGCTCGCCATCGGCCGGCTGCTCGCGCAGCGCATCGATCAACAGCGCGGAATGCGCGCGACGATGACCCGCGACAGCGACATCTATTTGACACTGCGCGACCGCATGCGCATCGCGCGCCGCGATCACGCCGATCTGTTCGTTTCGATTCACGTCAATGACTGCGACGATCCGAACGTCGAGGGCGCTCAGGTGTACATCCTGTCGCTGCATGGTGCGTCCAACGAGGCGGCACGCATTCTTGCCGCCCGGGAAAACGCCTCCGATGATCTCGCCGGCGTGCGTCTGCGCAACAAATCGCACACCCTGGCATCGGTGTTGCTGAACCTTTCGCAGACCACCACCATCGCGCACAGCGTGGTCGCGGCGCACGACGTATTGCTCGCGCTCGACCGCTCGGTACCGGTGAACAAAATGACGGTGCAGCAGGCGGCGTTCGTGGTTCTGAAGTCGCCCACCATTCCCTCGATGCTGGTCGAGACGGATTTCATGTCTGATCCCACGGAAGCGGCCAAGTTGCGCCAGCCCTGGTACCAGAAGCGCATCGCCGATGCGATCTTCCAGGGCATCCTGGCGTATTTCCGCAACCATCCGCCGGCCGGCACACTGTTCGCTGAGGAACGTGCGGCACGGTTGCGCATGCTCGTGGCGCGCAACGCGCATTGAGGCTGGCGCGCTGAGCGCGGCCCCGGTCCGGTGCGACGCAGCCGCGGACCGCTAGAGGGGCGCCTCTCCCCGGGGAGGCGTCTGCTGCGCTCACACGTCAGTCAGCAGCGCGATCTCGCGCCAGATGGGCGTCTGCGGCCGGTGGGAGTCCTTGGGCGCGTGTGTACCCAGATAGAGGTCATTGGAGAAGAGCTCCCCGCCCGTGACCTTCAGACCCTCGAACGGGCCGAGGCTCTTGCGTTGGCCGTCCGCGCCGGTCACGCGAAGGTACAGCGCTGCGCGGCACTCCAGCACTCTGTGGTTGCGCCGCGCGACCTGCCAGAGGCCGCCGACATAGCGGGCCGCGACGGCGTTGTCCGGTCCGCGCAGCGTCGCGTCGGCGCAAATCCTGAAATATGCGCCGCGAACGAATGTCATTGACTCGTTGCTCAGTTCCCAAAACGTGAGAGTGATCACTCAGCGCGCTCGGACATTCAACACGCCGTGCGCGCGCCTGCTCAGCGTCCGAGCTGGGCCGATGCGGCGGGGCGGTATCCGGGACTCTGCGCACCGCAGCGCAGGAACGAGGGCCGCGCAGCCGCAGGTCGCGGCCCTTGTGGGTCGCTTGGCGAGTCTGGGCATGGTGCAGCCTGTCTGCCGGGCGGGCGTCAATTCGGTCTCGACGCCGGCGCGCTGAGCGGGGAGTGGGGATGAACGTCGAGGGTAATTGCCAGGCGCAGCCTGCCAAGCGCGGCGACGTCATCCGGCGGCAGCTCGATTCGGAACGTCTCGCGCGCAAACAGGCTGACCAGTAATTCCGCGGCGCCGCCGCCTTCGCTCAGCCGCTCAAGGAACGGCTGAGCGCGGCGCAGATGGTTGAGCGTCTTCGAGATCACGGATTCGACAGTGACTCCGTCGCCGGAGAGCTGTGGTTCGCTCATCAATCGTCCCATCCAGTAGCTGTCCCGATGCGACCCGCCAAGTGGTGCGCCGGCGGCGTCACAGCGCGGTTCGCCGACTCGCCACGCATGCTGCGGCTCGATGCCGAGCGTCTCGGTGATCGTGCGCGGATCGAGTGTCGGATGACGGATCCGCAGAGAGACAGTGAATTCGTACTCGCTCATGGGCGTGACGGCTCGGGGCAGGTGGCCGGCTATTTCCAGCGGATCCGCCGGCGCGCGCGGACTCTCAGTGCGCCGCACTCAGCCGCTGCCGCTGTTCTTCGGCGAGCTCGTGCGGTCCGGGCCGGTCACATTGGCGGCGAATGCGCGCAGGCAATCGCGGGAGCAAATGATGACGGGCGCCTCCTGATCATCGAGTGTGCCCCGATTGGGATGGCGGCTCAACCGAAAGTGCTCGTTCGGGCGCCGTCCGTCTTCGAAGCCGACGTCACGCTCGCAGACGTCGCACGTCATCACCAGGATTTCTTCCACGGAACGATAAAGTCCCGTTTTGCGCCACGCCATGGCACGGCCCTCGCAGCAACGATATTCATCGCATCCGCCCGGGCCGCGACGGCCGGGGCGGATGCGATGGGCACATCCTCAGTAGCGGCGCGAACCGCCGCCGCGGTTGCCGCCGCCCGAACGCTCGCGATCCTGCGCCTCGTTGACCCGCAGCGGGCGGCCGTCGAAGTCCGCGCCGTTGAGCGCCTGCATCGCGCGCGATGCGTCGGCGTTGGGCATCTCGACGAATGCGAAACCGCGCGGTCGACCGGTCTCGCGGTCGGTGATCATGGAGACTCTCTCGACCGTCCCGTGCTGTGCGAACAGAGCATTGACGGCTTCTTCGGTGGCCGTGAAGGGAAGATTTCCAACGTAAAGTTTGGTCACTGCGGAATACTCTTGAGAAGAACAAGTGTTGAGCCGCAGGCAACTCCTGCGACGTGGTTCGCGGAGCTTTGCGCGGGTGGCAGACATTGGCAGGAGGGGCGCGCCGGAGGACGGCACGTGACGCCAAGGCAGACAAGCCGAAAAGATACGAGCCGCCCGACAGGCTACAGGATCGCAGCCGGGCTGCCAAACTTTTATGCACGGCGGTTGCGCGCCGTCACGAGTCCTCGCTTGCGTCGGCCGAGCGGTGCGCGCATGCTGCTCCAACTCGTGCGCGCGAGGGCGCGGATACCCTACCGGTCCTGAGCAGGCGCTCGCCGATTGCGCCTGGCAATCACGACGATGGTGTGCGGCATGAGGTGCCGGGGTGGACTTCGCCAAGAAGCGCGGCCGGCATTGCTGGTGGCCCCTGCCGTCTTCATCCTGATGCGGCTGGACGTCGTGCGGCACGGCGCGCCAAATCAACATGAGGGGCACGGACCGGCCGGCCCGCAGGCGCGAGGGTCGATTCAGGCATTCTTCCGACAGATCAAACCCAGGAGCCGATGCGCGTGATGAATCTTTCTTTGTTTGACGCGTTCGGCAAGTTCGGCGCCAAGCCGACCAGCCGTTTCGGCAGCCTTTCCGCGATGGCGAACGATGGCGCGTTGGTGATCAACTGCCGCCAAGCGCATTTCTCACACCCCTTGCCCGGGGTCTTGCGCTACGAGACCCGCCTTTCGGCCGAGCAGGCCGGCGCCGGGGTGCTCAAAGCATTGAGCGAACATCTGACCCGCGCCCGCGCGGGCGATTTGCCGGTACGGATGGTCGTGACCTTTGAGCAGCGGCAGAAAACCGGCAAGGCCGGCGGCTATTTCGTCCGCCCCGATCTGATCGGCAAGGTGGCGGACTTCGACGGCGATCGCTTCGCGATCGATTTCACGCGACCGCAAGCGGCGGTCGTGGAAAGCGGTACGCGCCGGCGCAAATGACACCCATCAGTGCGACGGTGAACAAACGGCCATCAGGGTGAAATGAAGGTGCAGGCCGCACGGCACCTTCGATCCGGAGTCCCCGCCGCGCATGCCGGGGCATTCCATTACGCCCTCGATCCGGCGCGAGGGGCTGGCGATGGCCGTATCGACGACTGCGGCCAAATCGAAACCGCCGTTGCAGTCGCTGTACGGGCACGGGAATGTGAAATGGGCGCGCGCCGGCGGATGCAGGATGCGCGATTGCGGCACTGGAGTGCTCGAGCCGCCGCCCTCGAAGCGCAGATCAAAGTGCAGCTGCTCCACCATGGGGAACAGGGTGCGCAGCTTGGGAGCGGCTTCCTGATCGCGACGCAGCTGTGCGGCGCGGTCTTGACTCGTGGGCGTTGCGCGGGTGTTCGCCAGTTTCATGCGCCGCTCATGGGCGTCGGGTCGGCAGGACCCGCCGCCGGATCCTGCGCCGGTGCGGCATCGGTGGCCGGGCTGGTGGCGCGGGCCGCCCGACGTTGCTGCTTCTCCAGCTGGCGCGCAGCCCGGCTTTGTTCCTTCTGCTTCTTCGCCAGGCGGTAGTTCGGTTTCGGCACTGAGACTCCTCGGTCGCTTCGCTTTTCAACGATGTGTTTCCTGCGACACTCTACTCTGATCTGATTCTTCCGGTGGGACGTAACGTTCGCCCTGGTGCGCGCGCGGAGAAGCCGGGCGCTTCTTTGTAATGTCCAGGCTCAGCTCTGCGTCGAGCGGCTCATAACAGCACTCGCCTGACTTCGGCCCGTCGGGTCCTGTCGTGCGCGCCGGCGCCGCGCAGTGCTCGAGCCGGCCCCACCGGGGGAGGGTGGGGCGGACGGTGCGAGCCGCGCGGTGGGCTCGGTCCGAGCCCCGGTGGACGGGCACGGCGACCTGTGCATCGATACAGTCTTCCCGGCGTGAACACGGCCGGGACAAGATCCTCCGGGCTGGCGGATCGGGCGAGGCGCGCTGAGGTCCATCGCCCACAGGCTTGAGGTTGCGCTGTACTCCGGCGCGGCGAAGGCGCGCGCTGGGCGCGGCGGCCGGTGGCCGAAACCGATATAGCCGGTTGTTTCGGGGCGTAAAATTAACGCTCTGCGGCCGCGGATGCGAACGCTGCGGCGGACCGTTCCGGCGTGCGGATCATCGGCCTGCGCGCCCCCGCGGGCGGGCACGTCACGATTGAAATTTTGATGCGATATCTATAGGATGCCGGCCCCTTCTACCCTCGAGTCCCGGATGTACCCAGACCAGGTATGGGGATCGAGGAGGGCGCTGCTCTCTAGCAGCGCAGACCATTTTGGACAGAATGAGCCGGGCCCGCTCGCCCGGCTGCTCGACAGTGTGAACCGAAAATTCGATACGGAAACTTGCCATGCCTCGCACAACCGCGCTTTCTGATATCCGCAACATCGGCATCATCGCCCACGTCGATGCCGGCAAAACGACGACGACGGAGCGCATCCTGTATTACACGGGGCGCAAGCACACCATCATCGACATCCATGACACCAAGGATCTGAAGACCTCGACCACGACGGACTACCTCGAGCAGGAGCAGAAGCGTGGCATCACGATTCAAAGTGCCGCGGTGTCCTGCTTCTGGCGCGGGAAGAAGATCAACCTGATCGATACCCCGGGGCACGTCGATTTCACCATCGAGGTGAACCGCTCCCTGCGCGTACTGGACGGCGCCGTGGTGGTGTTCGACGGTGTCGCCGGCGTGGAGCCGCAGTCCGAGACCAACTGGCGTCTGGCGGACAACTACGGCGTGCCGCGCATCTGCTACGTCAACAAAATGGACCGCAGCGGCGCGAGCTTCACGCGCTGCGTCGACATGATCAAGAAGCGTCTCGGCGCGCGCCCGCTGCCGGTGCAGATCCCGATCGGCTCGGAAGACAACTTCAAGGGCATGATCGATCTGGTCGAGATGAAGGCCCTGGTGTGGAGCTCGGACGACAAGGACGCCGAGTGGCAGACGCTCGAGGTCACGCCGGATCTGGCCGATCAGCTCGACATCCACGTGCCGACGGATCGCAAGATCCTCGCCGATGTGGAGAAGTACCGTACGGAGCTGATCGACACCTGCCTCGAGATGGACGATGAGGCGATGCACAAGTACCTCGAAGACGGTCATGCGCCGTCGGCCGAAGTGCTGCGCAAGTGTCTGCGCACCGGCACCGTGACGGGTGCGTTCAACCCGGTGCTGTGCGGCTCCTCCTACAAGAACAAGGGTGTTCAGCAGGTTCTCGATGCCGTCATCGATTACATGCCGGCACCGACCGATGTCGCGGCCATCAAGACGCTGGACGAGGACGGCAACGTTACGGGCGAGCGTAAGTGCTCGGATGACGAGCCGTTCAGCGGGCTGGCGTTCAAGGTCATCAACGATGCGTACGGCGCGCTGACGTTCGTGCGCGTGTACTCCGGCGTGCTCACCCGGGGCGCCTCGGTGCTGAACACCACGCGCGGCAAGCGCGAGAAGATCGGCCGCATGGTCGAGATGTTCGCCAAGGAGGCCAACCCCATCGAGGAGGCGCGCGCCGGTGACATCATCGCGCTCGTCTCCATGCAGGAAACGGAGACCGGCGACACGCTCTGTGACGCCGCCAACCCGGTGATCCTCGAGCGCATGCGCTTCCCGGATCCGGTGATCAGCGTGTCCGTGCAGCCGAAGGTCAAGGGCGATCAGGAGAAGTTCGGTGCCGCTCTGGCGAAGATGGTTCGCGCCGATCCTTCGCTGCATCTGGAGACCGATCGCGAAACGGGCCAGACGATTCTGCGCGGCATGGGCGAGCTGCACCTGGAGGTGACGCTCGATCGCATGCGCACGGAATTCAACGTCGAGGGCACCATGGGCGAGCCGCAGGTCGCCTACCGCGAGACCATTACGCGCAAGGTCGACGAGCAGTACGTGCACAAGAAGCAGACCGGCGGTTCCGGTCAGTTCGCCGAAGTGTGGATCACGTTCGAGCCGCTCGAGCGCAGCCAGGGCTTCGAATTCGTCGATTCGACCTCGGGCGGCTCGGTGCCGCGTGAGTACGTGCCGGCGGTGGAGAAGGGGTTGAAGCTGCAGAAGGAAGATGGCGTGCTCGCGCACTTCCCGACCGTGGACTTCCGCGCCACGCTGACGGACGGCAGCTACCACGATGTCGACTCGAACGCGCTGACCTTTGAAATCGCGGCCAAGGCCTGCTTCCGCGAAGCGATGCGCAAAGCCGGCCCGATCCTGCTCGAGCCGGTGATGAAGGTCGAGACGGTGACCCCGGGCGACTATCTGGGCGATGTCATTGGCGACATGAACCGTCGCCGCGGCATGATCCAGGACCAGCTCGAGCGAGGTACCAACATCGCGGTCGTGGCCACCGTGCCGCTGTCGGAGATGTTCGGATACATCGGTCAGCTGCGCTCGATGACCAGCGGCCGCGCCTCGTACACCATGGAGTTCTCGCACTACGAGCCGGTGCCGAAGAACGTGGCGGACGAGGTGATCGCCGCGGCGAATCAAGCGAAGGCGGCGGCGAACGGCTGAGGCGAGGGGCCGCGACTGCGACCTGCGACGCAGGCGCACCCTGCGGCCGGGCCGGAACCTGTTCCGGCCCGGCCGTGTCGTTTATGGCTGCTCGAGCGTTCCGGCCGCCCGCATGACGCTCTCGGTCAGTTGTGCCAGCACCGGCACGTCGAGTCGAGTGACCTGCCAGTAGAGCGCAACGTCGAGCGGCGTGCCGGTGATGAGTTCGACCAGTGCGCCGGACTGCAGATGCGCCCGTGCCAGCGCCAGCGGATTCATGCCCCACCCCAGTCCGGCCAGTGCGGCGTCGAGAAACGCTGCGCTCGATGGTAGCCGGTGGGCGGGCAACCGTACGTCCCGATGCACCCGACGATGCGCCCACTGCTCCTGCAATCGGTCGTTGCGGTCGAACACCAGGCTCGGCGCATGCGCCAGGGCCTGCGCCGTCACCCCGTCGGGGAACCAGCGCTTGAGGAACTCCGTACTGGCGGTCGCTACGTACCGCAGCGCGCCGAGCCGACGGCTGCGGCATCCGTGCACGGGCGCGTGCAGTGAGGTCACGGCCGCCAGCACATGGCCGCGCCGCAGCCACTCCGCGGTGTGCTCCTCGTCATCCAGAGTCAGGCTGAGCAGCGTGTCGTGATGGGCCGCGAAGTCCCGCATCGCGCCGATGAACCACGTGCCGAGGCTGTCCGCATTCACGGCGATCCGCAGGTTGGCGTGCCGGGCGCCGATCGACTCTTGCGGCAGTGCCGGCAGCTCGCGGCGCAATTGCGCTTCCAGGACCGAGATCAGTTCCGCGTGGCGGCAGAGGCGGGCGCCCACGTCCGTGGCGACGCACGGGCGTCCGCGCACGATGAGCGCCGCTCCCACACGTTCCTCCAGCAGCCGCACGCGCTGCGAGACCGCCGAGGGCGTGATGTGCAGCCATCGCGCGGCACGCTCGAAGCTGCCCTCGCGGGCGACGGCCGCGAGGGCCGCGAGCAGCGTCTCGTCCAGCATGGAGGTGCCCCGCCGCAGACATTAGTAAAGCTTATCCGAGATTAGCAGAGCTCGTTGGCCGAAGCGCTCCGGCGGACCGACACTGGCGACATGTTCGCAGGCTCCCTTCGCGCCTATGTCACGGGTCTGTCCCTCGGGATCTCGCTCATCATGGCGATCGGCGCCCAGAATGCCTTTGTGCTGCGCCAGGGGCTGGCGCGTTCGCATGTGCGCCTGGTGGTCACGGTGTGCGTGCTCCTGGATGCGATGCTGATGACCGTGGGCGTCAGCGGCGTGGCGAGCGCGCTCGGTCGCATCCCCTGGGCGCTCGATGGCGTGGGCCTCGGCGGTGCGGCCTTCCTCGGGTGGTACGGGTTGGCGGCTGCGCGCCGGGCGCGGTCGGGAACCTCGGCGCTGGCTGTGGCGAGCGCGAGTCCGCGCGGCGCGCGCCAGGCCCTGGCCCAGACGCTCCTCGTGTCGCTGCTGAACCCCCACGTGTATCTGGATACCGTGCTGTTGGTCGGATCGGTGGGCGCGCAGCAGCCCCGTGCGCTGCGCGGGGCATTTCTGGCCGGCTCGTGCAGCGCGAGCCTTGGCTGGTTCGTCACTCTGGGATTCGGCGCCCGCCTGCTCGCGCCGCTGTTCGCCCGTCCACAGGCCTGGCGAGTGCTCGATACCGTGGTCGCGCTCGTCATGTGGAGCGTCGCGGCCGCTCTGCTGCTGAGGCTAGTGCCCGGTTGAGCCGGTACTGTTCGGTGCCGCGCCAAGCCTGCTAGTCTTTGCGGCCGAACCGCCGCGCCGCCTGCCTCCTTCCGAGTCCTCATGCCCATCCGCGTATTGCCCAACGAATTGGTCGATCAGATCGCCGCCGGTGAGGTGATCGAGCGGCCCGCGTCGGTCGTGAAGGAACTCGTCGAGAACAGCCTCGATGCCGGTGCGCGGCGGATCGAGGTGGATGTGGAGCAGGGCGGCGTCGGCCTGGTGCGAGTGCGTGACGATGGCTGCGGGATCGAGCCGGATGCGCTGCCGCTCGCCCTGACCCGCCACGCGACGAGCAAAATTGCCTCGCTTGAGGATCTCGAGGCGATCGGGACGCTGGGCTTTCGCGGCGAGGCGCTGCCCTCGATCGGCTCGGTGGCCCGGCTGCGGATTGCCTCGCGCGTGGCCGCGGCGGCGCACGGCGCGGAGATCCTCGTCGAGGGCGGCTCGATGGGCGCAGTGCGGCCCGCGGCGCAGCCGCCCGGCACCACCATCGAGATGCGCGATCTGTTCTACAACGTGCCGGCGCGGCGCAAGTTCCTGCGCACCGCACCGACCGAACTTGGGCACATCGCGCGGCTGCTCGAGCGGCTCGCGCTCTCGCGCCCGGAGGTGACGCTGCGGTTGCGCGCCGGCGAGCGCATGCTGATCGATGCACCGGCGGTTGCGCCGGCCGAGCGTATCGCCCAGCTGCTCGGCCGGGAGTTCCTCGAGGGCACCCTCGAGGTCGATCATGCCGCCGGTCCTGTCCAGCTCACCGGCTGGATCGGGTTGCCGACGGCCGCGCGGGCCCAACCAGACCAGCAGTACTGGTTCGTCAACGGCCGCCCGGTGCGCGACAAGCTGCTGATGAGCGCCGCACGGGTGGCGTATCGGGACGTGCTCTATCACGGCCGCCACCCCAGCTATGTGCTCTACCTGACCCTCGATCCGCGGCTGGTGGACGTCAACGCCCACCCAGCCAAGCTCGAGGTGCGCTTCCGCGACAGCCGACAGATCCACGAGTTTGTCAGGCGCGCCCTCGAGCGCGCACTCGCCGCGACTCGGCCGGAGTCGGCTGCAGCGCCGGCAGTGCCGGCCGCCCCACTGCTCGGGGCCGGCGCCTCGATGGCCCCGGCGGGGCGCGCAAGCGGTCACTTCGAGTTCGGTGCCCCACACCTCGCGCCGGCCACGCGCCCGCACGGAGACTGGGCGCTCGCGGCGGCCGTGCATGAGCACTCACCGTTCCCGGCGGCCGAAGGTCCCACGCCCGCGGGCGAGCCGCCCCTCGGGGTGGCGCTGGCTCAGCTGCACGGCATCTACATCCTGGCACAGACTGCCGACGGGCTGATCGTCGTCGACATGCATGCGGCGCACGAGCGAGTGCTCTACGAGCAGTTCAAGGCGGCCCGCGGCGCCGGTCCGCCCGCGGCCCAGCAGTTGCTGGAGCCTCTGGTGGTCGAACTGAAGCCGGTTGACCTGGAGCGGCTGCTGGCGCAGCGCGGTCCGTGGGAGGCCGCCGGTTTCGAACTGGATGCGCTCGGGCCGAGCCGGCTCGCGCTGCGGCGGGTGCCGGCGCTGCTGGCGGGCGCCGAGGTGGTGCGCATTGTGCAGTCGATGGCCGAGGATCTCGGCCGGGACGATCCGAGTCACCATTTCGATGTGCTCGATGATCGGTTTCTCGGCACGCTCGCCTGCCGCACGGCCATTCACGCCCGGCGCAGGCTCACGCTGGCGGAGATGGACGCGCTGCTGCGGCAGATGGAGCGCACGGATCGGGCCAATCAATGCAATCACGGCCGGCCGACCTGGACGCGGCTGACGCTGCGCGAGCTTGATCAACTGTTCCTGCGGGGCCGCTGATGAACGCGCCGCGCGCGGCGCTGCCGGTCCTGATCCTCACCGGACCGACCGGCAGCGGCAAGAGCCGGTGGGCGGAGCGGCTGGCCGAACAGGCGCCGGTGGAACTCGTCAGCGTCGACTCGGCGCAGGTGTACCGGGGGATGGACATCGGTACGGCAAAGCCTTCGCTGGCGATCAGGACGCGCATCCCACATCATTTGATTGATGTCTGTGACCCGGCGGAGGGCTACTCCGCCGGCCGGTTCGTCACTGAGGCGCTGGCCGCCATTCGTCTCATTCAGGCCCGTGGGCGCATCCCGCTGCTGGTCGGTGGCACGATGTTGTACCTGCGCGCGCTGATCCACGGCCTGGCGCCGCTGCCGCAGGCCTCCCCCGATCTGCGCGGGGAATTCGACGCGCGCGCCGCGCGTGAGGGCTGGCCGGCGCTGCATGCCGAGCTCGCCACGCTCGATCCCGAGGCCGCGGCGCGGATCAGTCCGCACGATGCGCAGCGCATCCAGCGGGCACTTGAGGTCTGCCGGCTCACGGGCGAGCGGCTCTCGGATCTACACGGACGGACCCGCTCGCCCCTGCAGGGCATGACGGTGTGGAGCTGGGCGCTTGCCCCGCCGGAGCGTGCGGTGCTGCACCGCACGCTCGCCGAGCGTTTCGAGGCGATGATGGACGCGGGCCTGCTCGAGGAAGTGCGTGCCCTCTATGCACGGGGTGATCTGACGGCCGCACACCCGTCCATGCGGTCGGTCGGCTACCGGCAGCTGTGGGGCCATCTCGCCGGCGACTATGACCGGGCCGAAGCGATCCGGCGGGCGCTGGCCGCCACCCGCCAATTGGCCAAGCGGCAGTTCACGTGGATGCGCTCGGAGAGGTTTGCCGAGTGGCTCGATCCCGAAGCCCATGCGCTGTCGTGGAATCGCGACGTCCGGCAGCGCCTCGAGGCACTCGCGCTGTGAAATACGGCGCGTAAAAATGATAATATTGCGTTTCCGTATCGCTTCGGCCTGCCGCGGAGGCAGGCGCTTGCATCACTCCCCGTAGGGTCGCTTCGGCGATTCCTCAACGCCCAAAAAATACAATCTGTGAGAATAAGGAGAACCCCGATGGCCAAAGGCCAGTCGCTCCAAGATCCCTTCCTGAACGCACTGCGTAAAGAACGGGTCCCCGTGTCGATCTATCTGGTGAACGGCATCAAGCTGCAGGGCCAGATCGACTCGTTTGACCAGTTCGTCGTGCTGCTGAAGAACAGCGTGAGCCAAATGGTCTACAAGCACGCCATTTCCACGGTGGTGCCGGCGCGCAATGTGCGCCTGTCCGCCGACGAAGAGGGTGCCGCGGAGATTGCCGCCGAGTGAGCTGCGCACGCGCGCGCACAGGCCAGGAACCGAATCGTGTTCGAACGCCCGCGTTCCGGTGAACGCGCGCTCTTGGTGCGCGTCGGTTTCGGCGGGCCGGTCGATCCGGAGGATCTGGCGGAATTCGGCCAGCTCGCCCGATCGGCCGGCGCCGAGCCCGTAGGCACGGTGACCGGGCGGCGTGAGCGGCCCGATCCGCGGTTCTTCGTCGGTAGCGGCAAGGCCGAGGAGCTGCGTCAGGCGGCCGAGGCCGCAGACGCCGAGGTGATCCTCATCGATCACGCGCTCTCCCCGAGCCAGGAGCGCAACCTGGAGAAGCTCACCGCACGCCGCGTGCTCGACCGCAACGGGCTGATCCTCGACATCTTCGCGCAGCGTGCGCGCAGCTTCGAGGGCAAACTGGAGGTCGAGCTCGCACAGTTGCGTCACATCGCCACGCGTCTTGTGCGGGGCTGGACGCACTTGGAGCGCCAGAAAGGCGGCATCGGCATGCGCGGTCCGGGCGAGACGCAGCTCGAGACCGATCGGCGGCTTATCGCCCAACGCGTGCGGCTGCTGACCCGCAGGCTGGAGAAGATTCGCCAGCAGCGCGAGACCGGCCGGCAGGTGCGCGCCGAGATCCCGGTGCCGTCGCTGGCGCTGGTCGGGTACACCAACGCGGGCAAGTCGACGCTGTTTCGCGCGCTGACGGGCTCCGAGGCCTATATCGCCGACCAGCTGTTCGCGACGCTCGACCCGACGGTGCGTCGCATTGCGCTGCCGGGCGGCACGCAGGTGGTCGTGGCCGACACGGTGGGGTTCATCCGCGAGCTGCCGCATGAGCTGGTCGCGGCCTTCCAGTCGACCCTGACCGAGGCTCGCGAGGCGACGCTGCTGCTGCATGTGGTCGACGCGAGTGACCCGCGCCGCGATGAGCACATCGCGCAGGTCAACGAAGTGCTGGCGCAGATCGGCGCGCAGGACATCCCGCAGGTGCTGCTCTACAACAAGATCGACCGTCTGGGCCGCGCGGCGGGCATTGAGCGCGACGCGCAGGGCGAGGCGAGCGCGGTGTGGATTTCGGCGGCGGCGCGCGCGGGCCTGGACCTGCTGACCTGTGTGCTCGCCGAGCGGCTCTCGCGCAGCACGCGGGATGCGCGCGTGCGGTTGCCGCCCGGGGCCGGTGCGCTGCGCTCGCGCCTGTATGCCGCCAAGGTGGTGCGCGCCGAGCACGCCGCCGAGGACGGCTCGATCGAGCTGTTTGTGCAACTGCCCGATGCCGAGGTGCTGGCGCTCTCGCGCACCCCCGGGGTCGAGATTCTCCAGACACACCATTCGGATTCCTGACTGAGGAGCGCAACTGAAGTGGGCAGATTCGTTGTCGTGATCGGCACGCAGTGGGGCGATGAGGGCAAGGGCAAGGTCGTCGACCTGCTGACCGAGCGCGCCGCGGCGGTGGTTCGCTTCCAGGGCGGGCACAACGCCGGCCATACGCTGGTCATCGGCGGGGCGAAAACGATTCTCTCGCTGATCCCCTCCGGGATTCTGCGCGAACACGTGCGCTGCTTCATCGGCAACGGCGTGGTGCTCTCTCTCGAGGCGCTGCTGAAGGAGAGCCGCATGCTGATCGGGCAGGGCGTGCCGGTGTTCGAGCGGCTGCGAATCTCCCCGCTGTGCCCGCTGATCCTGCCCTCGCACGTGCTGCTTGATCAGGCGCGCGAGCGCGCCCGGGGCGCCAACGCCATCGGCACGACCGGCCGGGGCATCGGTCCGGCCTATGAGGACAAGGTCGCCCGCCGCGCCGTGCGCGTGGCGGACCTGTTCCAGCGCGAGCGCTTCGCCGCCAAGCTGGGCGAGGTGCTCGACTTCCACAACTTCGTCCTGCAGCATTATTTCCGCCAGAACCCGGTCGATTTTCAAAAGACGCTCGATGAGCAGCTGGCCTACGCCGAGACGCTTGCGCCGCTGGTGACGGACGTGACGCTCGATCTGGACCGGCTGCGGCGCGAGGGCGCCAACGCGCTGTTCGAAGGCGCACAGGGCGCCATGCTCGATGTAGACCTTGGCACCTATCCCTACGTCACCTCCTCGAATACCACGGCCGGTTTCGCCGGCACCGGGTCGGGTCTGGGGCCGCGGTCGTTCGATTACGTGCTCGGCATCGTCAAGGCGTACACCACGCGTGTCGGTGCGGGTCCCTTTCCGACTGAGCTGTTCGATGACTACGGCGAGCATCTCTCGCGAGTCGGTCACGAGTTCGGCTCGGTCACCGGACGGCGCCGCCGCTGCGGGTGGTTCGATTCCGTGGCGCTGCGCCGGGCGATCGTGCACTCGAGCGTCTCGGGGTTGTGCATCACCAAGCTCGATGTACTCGACGGACTGGAACTGATCCGGGTGTGTGTCGGGTATCGCATCGGTGGACAGATCGTGAGCGAGCCGCCGCTCAGCCTCGAGGGCTACACCGCGCTCGAGCCGGTATACGAGGAGATGCCGGGGTGGCGCGAGTCGACCGTCGGGGTGACCGAGTACGCGGCACTGCCGCTCAACGCGCGCAAGTACCTCGAGCGTCTGGAGAGCCTGGTCGGGGTGCCAATCGATGTCATCTCGACCGGACCGGATCGCGATCAGACCATCGTGCTGCACCATCCGTTCGGCTGAGGCGCTGCGGCCGGCGGCGCGCCAGAACGAGCAGTGCGAGCAGGACTGCAGCGGCCGCCGCGACCACGGGCGCTGAGGCTTTGAGCGCCGCGCGCAGAGCGCCGAGGTGTGCCCCGAAGCAGTACCCGATGAGCAGAAATTCCCCGATGCCCAGCATCACACCCGGGGTGTTGAAGGTGAGGAACGTGCGGTAGTCGAGCTCGAATGCGCCGGCGAGCGCCGGGGTCACCCAGGAGAGCGGACCGGCGAGCCGCGCCCAGAACACCGCGCTTGCGCCGCGGCGACGGAAGAATTCCAAGCCCCGAGTGCGCATCCGATGCAGCGCGCGGCCCGCGGGCCGCGCGAGCAGGCCGACGCCGCAGCGCCGCCCCAGCCAGTAACTCGAATGATCCCCGAGCAGTCCGCCGGTGCACAGCGCGGCGGCGACCGGGCCGAGATCGAGCACACCGGCACCGGCGAGCATCGCCCCGCCGAGCAGGAACACCTCGCCCGGAATGAACAGCGAAAACGGCAGCACGGTCTCGAAGTACGCCCCTAAGAACAGCACCGGGTAGGCCCAAGGCCGGTGCACGGCGAGAAATGCCAGCAGTGCCTGCAGTGCGCCGGGGTCAGCGGAGGACATCGTAGGCGCGGTGGATCTTACAGCGCAGCGGCAGCAACGCCTCGAATAGCCAACGCAGGCCCTGGCGCAGGTAGCCGCGCGCGGCAAATCGGCGCGTCGAGGTGCTCACCTGATCCGTGGGCAGAAAGAAAAAGCGTCCGTAGCGACGGCACTCGTGGATGAAGGTGAGATCCTCGGCGAAGTTCAGCGTTTCATGAAACCCGACGCCACGGGCGATCGAGGTGCGGGCGATCTGGATCGAGTAGGAGCTGCGCGTGAGGCGGTGGATCAGATCGTAGAGCGCGAACCAGGCGCGTGCGTAGAGCGGCGCACCGGGGTGAGGGCGAACGGCGGTGGTGCCGACGCCGAGGCCCGCTTCGCTGCGGCGGTTAAGCCAAGTGTTCAGCTGATGCAGGAAGTGCGGTCCGAGCCGGGTATCGGCATCACAGAACACGGTCCACTGCGACTCGCTCGAGAGCGCCCGCAACCCGGTGTTCTTGGCAAAGGAGACGCCCCGCTCGCTGCGCAGCACACGGATGCGGCCCGCGGCGGCCGGCTCGGCCGCGACGCCGAGGGCGATCTGCGTGGTGGCGTCATCCGAGCCGTTTTCGACCACGATGATCTCCATTCGCCGCGCCGGATAGCGCTGCGCCAGCAGCGCGCGCAGCGTGGCGGCGAGTTCCTTCTCCTCGTTGTGCGCCGGCACGATCACGGAGATGAAATTCTTGTGCACAAACGGCTCGATTCCCTCACATAGCCGCTGCAGCGAGTCCGCCGTACGCCACGGGGGCTCGAACGGCGCGGTACGCGCGCATTCGTGCAAGGCGAGGCGCAGGTCCGGGGCGCGCTGGGTGCGGCTGACGAAGTAGCCGCGGCTGGCAAGGTGGTAGGCGAGGTATTCCTGCTCGGTCTGGTTCGGGGTCGGGATGAGTACCGCGCGTTTGCCGTGCTCGATGAGGTCCATGATCGTGGTGTAGCCGGCGCGGGTGATCACGCATCGGGCCCGGCTGAACAGCTCCAGGCGTTGCTCGCCGCTCGCCATCGCGTGAATCGTCAGATCCTCCCGCTGCAGCTGGGCGTACTCGGCCGCCTCGGCGGCGGCATTGCCGAGAATGAACACCTTGCGTCCGGGCAACTCGGCCGCCTCGCTGAGCAGCGAGCGGATGAACGCGTCCTTATGTTCCAGCAGGTAGCCGCTGATCACGAAGAGATAATCGATGTCGGCGACCGCGCGGCGCTGCGGATAGGAGGAGAGGATGCCGACGAAGGCGTGCCGGCAGCGGTGCAGGTTGTGCGAGTGCGCCAGATTGCCGGCGAGATTTGCGTTCGGGTAGGGATAGTCCGGGATGAATACGCAATCGAAGCGGCGCAATGCCGCGACGTTGATGTGACCGGTGAGCCAGGAGGCCTCGCGCAGGCCGCGCGGGGGCAGAAACGCGATCTGGTGGGTCAGGATGAACGAGGGAGTCGATTGGCTGTGAAAGCCGTAGCGGCCATCGCTGAAGATGAGGTCGTAGTTCGCAGCGAGGGCGCGCACGATGCGCCGTTCCTGGCGGATCAGGTGCCAGGTCTTAAGCAGATCGAGCGCCAGATACGCATACAGCCGCCAGCCGCTGCCGCGCTCAAGCGGCGGGTAATCGGGCATCTCGCGCAGTTGCACGGCGGTCTCGTCCTGCAGTTCCAGGCGCAGGAAGGCGAGTGCGTTGCCGGCGCTTACGACCGTGATGGCGTAGCCACGCCGCAGATATTCGCGGATCACAACCAGCGTTCGGGTTGCGTGTCCGAGTCCAAGCGAACTCACCGCGAACAGGGCGCGGGGTGGACTGTCCGGGACGCCAGGGTTGCTATGCACCGTTCGCTCGGGCCTGCGCGTGAGGCTGGGGGTGAAATCGTGCGCTGCACTGCCGCGCAACCCTCGGCGCCGACACGCGCGGCGGAGCGAAGATGTCCGCAGCGTCATCGTCTGCGCCGCGACCTTCACGGCGGGCGCAGTTTAACCAGCCGATGTTGCAGGTCGATGACTCTGACGACTCACACGCCGGTCAGGCGTGCGATGCGAGCGAGCGGCGGCGGGTGCGAGTCGTGAAACCCGCTGTAGAGAGGATCGGGCGTGAGCGTGCTGGCGTTGTTGCCGTAGAGTTTCACCAGCGCGGTGGCGAGGGCGTGCGCATCGGCATGCGCGGCGGCAAAGCGGTCGGCGGCATATTCGTGCCGGCGCGACCAGAGCGAACTCAACGGAGTCGCGAAATACAGCACCGCGGGGGCCGCAAAAGCGAACAGCAGCAAGGCCGCGTGCGCCGAGGGCTGCGCCACCCCGAGGGCGTGGTAGAACGCGCTCCGACGGGCGAGTGAGCCGAGTAGCGCGAGCGCGGCGAACATCATGGCGATCGAGACGGCCAGCCGCGCACGCACATGGTGCAGGCGGAAGTGGCCGAGCTCGTGGGCAAGCACCGCCTCGATCTCGGCCGGCGTGAGCTGCTCGAGCAGCGTGTCGAAGAATACGATGCGCTTGTGACGCCCGAGGCCGGTGAAGTAGGCGTTGCCGTGCGCCGAGCGGCGCGAGCCATCGACCACGAACACGCCGTTGGAGGTGAAGCCGCAGCGCCCGAGCAGCGCCTCGATGCGCGCCTTGAGCGCCACATCGGCGAGCGGCGAGAAACGGTTGAACAGCGGGGCGATCACCACCGGCCAGACCCAGCTGAGCAGCAGCGTCAACACCACCCAGCCGCCAAAGGCCCACAGCCACCACGCATTGCCGGCGCGGACCATCAGCCACAGCGCCGCGAGCACCACCGGTACCCCGAGCAGCACGGTGAGGGCGAGTCCCTTGATCCGGTCGAGCAGAAACAGCCGTACCGTCGTGCGGTTGAAGCCAAAGCGCGCCTCGAGCACGAACGTGCGCCACAGCGACAGCGGCAGATTGGCGAGCATCACCAGCGCGCTCACCGAGCCGATCACGGCCGTGCCGCGCCACAGCTCGGATCCTGCGCTGCGCATCCACAGCGCATCGAGCGCGGCGATGCCGCCACCGACCGTCAGCGCGAGCGTCAGGAGCGCATCGAGCACGGTGCCGATGCGGGCCAGGCGTACCTTGGCGGCGGTGTAATCGGCCGCCTTGCGGTGCGCCTCCAGGGAGACCTGGCCCACGAAGGCCTCCGGCACCCGATCGCGATGCGCGCGCGCTGCGGCGCTCTGGCGCGTCGCGAGCCACAATTGCAGCGCCGTGCCGCCCACGACGATCAGGATGAACAGCAGCGTGAACCCATGCATGGGTTCGATTATCTCAGAAACGGACGGCGGACCGGCACGGCTTAGCCGGCCGGTCCGCGCCGTACGGACGGCAGCGAGGCCTCCTCTTCCGGGGTGTACAGACGCGAGCGGGTGATGAAGCGCACCCCGAGCGGACCTTCCAAGGAGAACATTCCGCCGCGGCCGGGCACCACGTCGATGGTCAGGTGCGTGTGCTGCCAGTACTCGAACTGCGCCGCGCCGATGTAGAAGGGCTGTCCGCCGATCTGCCCCAGGTGCACGTCCTGCGCACCGATCTGCAGCTCCCCGCGCGCCAGACACATCGGTGCGCTGCCGTCGCAGCAGCCGCCGGACTGGTGGAACATCAGCGCACCGTGCTGCGCCACGAGCTGCCCGATCAGCTCCAGCGCCGCGGCGGTGGCACTCACCCGCTCGCTCGTCATGGCGTGCCTCAGAAGAACCCGAGCGCCTTCGGGGAGTAACTCACCAGCAGGTTCTTCGTCTGCTGGTAGTGATCGAGCATCATCTTGTGGGTCTCGCGCCCGATGCCCGAGTGCTTGTAGCCCCCGAAGGCCGCATGCGCCGGGTAGGCGTGATAGCAGTTGGTCCAGACCCGGCCCGCCTGGATCGCCCGTCCCATGCGATAGCAGGTGTTCGCCTCGCGCGACCAGACGCCGGCGCCGAGTCCGTACAGCGTGTCGTTGGCGATGGCGAGCGCCTCCTCCATGTCCTTGAAGGTCGTCACCGATACGACCGGGCCGAAGATCTCCTCCTGGAAGATGCGCATGCGGTTGTGGCCCTTGAATACGGTCGGCTGCACGTAGTACCCCCCGGCGAGCGGCCCGCCGAGTGCGTTGCGTTGTCCGCCGGCGAGGCACTCGGCGCCTTCCTGTTTGCCGAGTTCGAGGTACGTGAGGATCTTCTCCATCTGCTCCGCGGAGGCTTGTGCACCGACCATGGTCGCCGGGTCGAGTGGATCGCCCTGCTTGATCTGTGCGACGCGCTGCAGGGCCCGCTGCATGAATTGCGGGTAGATCGACTCTTGGATCAGCGCCCGCGACGGACAGGTGCACACCTCGCCCTGGTTCAGGGCGAACATGACGAAGCCCTCGATGGCTTTGTCGAAGAAATCATCATCCGCCCGGCATACGTCCGCGAAGAACACGTTCGGGGACTTGCCGCCCAGTTCGAGCGTCACCGGGATGAGGTTTTGCGCCGCGTATTGCATGATCAGCCGGCCGGTGGTGGTCTCGCCGGTGAAGGCGATCTTGGCGATGCGCGCGCTGGAGGCGAGCGGCTTGCCAGCCTCGACGCCAAAGCCATTGACCACGTTGAGCACCCCGGGCGGCAGCAGGTCTCCGACCAACTCCAGCAGCAGCAGGATCGACAGCGGCGTCTGCTCGGCCGGCTTCAGCACCACGCAGTTGCCGGCCGCGAGTGCCGGAGCGAGCTTCCAGGTGGCCATCAGCAGAGGAAAGTTCCACGGAATGATCTGCCCGACCACTCCGAGCGGCTCGTGGAAGTGGTAGGCGACGGTGTCCTCATCGATCTGACTGAGGGCCCCTTCCTGCGCGCGGATGCAGCCGGCGAAGTAGCGCAGATGATCGATCGCCAGCGGCAGATCCGCCGCGAGAGTCTCGCGGATCGGCTTGCCGTTGTCCCAGGTCTCGATGGTGGCCAGGTACTCCAGCTTCTCCTGCATGCGATCGGCCATGCGGTTCAGCACCAGCGCGCGTTCGGCCGGGGATGTGTTGCCCCAAGCAGCCCGTGCCCGGTGCGCCGCATCGAGCGCCAGTTCGATGTCCGCGGCGCCCGAGCGCGCGATCTCGCACAGGCCGGCGCCGGTGACGGGCGTGATGTTGGTGAAGTACTCCCCCTTGACTGGCGGAACCCATCGGCCGCCGATGTAGTTCTCGTAGCGCGTCTTGAGCGCAATCTTGACGCGACCATGGGTGCTGGGTTGGATGGACATGGACAGTGCCTCGCAGTGGATTCGTTCTGGAGCATCCTACTGCAAGGCACATGCCATTCGAAGTGGAACCAGAAACATCGCTTCTACGTCGCCGCGGAGTCCGCGCTGTTGCGATATGCAACACCTGACTGTTCCAAAACGGAACATGTGCTCCTCGGTCTGGCCGCGTGCGGCGCGTGCCGCAGCGCTCGGGGTGCGGGCCGCGGGCGCACCGGCAAGGCGGCATGCTCGTTCCAACCGTACCGCTGCACTCCCCGCGGGACCGCGCGCTTCAGCTCCCCGGCAATCGCCGCCGCAGCGGTGCGAATCGGGTCGCATTCTCGCAACGGCGGCCGTATGAGCCGCGGTTCATCGGTGTGCGCTGTCGCAGGGTGAGAGCGGCAGCCCGCGCGCTGCAGGTTCATGCACGCCACCGAGGAGATTCGCGGCCGCCGCAGTGCACAGCGCGGGGTGGCATGACCTTTGCAATCGGGCGCATCAGGTGGAGTGTCGCTTGCGAGCCGATTCCGCCGCAGGTCAGCTAATTACATTGGGGGAGCATTTCATATGACGACCATTCATGCCTTGCCGCAGCGAGTCCGGCGCACCGTCGGCGCGGGACTGCTCGTGGCGCTGGCGTACGCAGGCACCGCATTGGCGGGTGCTTATCCGCCGGTGACCGACGCACGGCTCGCCGCCGCCGCCACGGACAACGGCTGGCTGATGTTCCGGCGGGATTACGCCGGCAACAGCTTCGCGCCATTCAAGCAGATCAATACGCACAACGTCATGAATCTGCATCTGGTCTGGAGCTACCGAAGCCACCTGAAGCAGGGCTACGAGTCCACTCCGATTGTCAATGGACAGTACCTGTTTATCACGACACCTAAGGATCATCTGATCGCGCTGAACGCCGTCACCGGCAAAGTGCTGTGGAAGTACGTCTGGCCAATGCCGGGGGTCGGATTCAAGACCGTCTGTTGCGACGTGGTCAATCGCGGCGTCGCGCTCTATGGCAACGACGTGTACATGGCGACGCTCGACAACTACGTCCTCGCCCTGAATGCCACGACCGGCAAGGTGGTCTGGAAGCGGCAACTGAAGCCCGCCGATGTCGGTTATGCCATGACGCTCGCGCCGATGATCCTCAAAGGCATGGTGATCGTCGGGGAGTCCGGCGGTGAATATGGCGCGCGCGATTTCATCCAGGCGCTGAACGCCAAAACCGGTGCGTTATTGTGGCGCCGCTGGACGACGGCGGCGCCCGGGCACCTCGGTGGCAACACCTGGCCAAAAGGTATGTACGAGCACGGCGGCGGTTCGGCCTGGATCACGGGCACCTATGATCCGAGCACCGATACGCTCTTCTGGGGCGTAGGTAACCCGGCGCCGTGGCTCGCGAAGTTGCGCCCCGGGCTTAACCTGTTCACCGACTCCTTGCTCGCCCTGCACCCGCGCAGCGGCAAGATCAAGTGGTATTACCAGTATACTCCGCACGATACGTGGGATTACGATGGGGTGAACACCCCGGTGATCACGACCCTGCGCTATCGCGGCACGACCTACCGCGCCATCGTCCATGCCGATCGTAATGGCTGGTTCTATGCCATCAATCGGCTGAACGGCAAGTTGATCTATGCGCGGCCGTTCACGCGCGCGACCTCGGTCGCGGGCTTCAAAAATGGTGTGCCATACACCAACAACGCGTTGCGGCCGGCGATGAACAAACAGGTGTTCACCTGCCCGAGTTTCCTCGGTGGCAAGAACTGGTGGCCGATCTCGGTCGATCCGCTGACGCACCTGGCCTATGTGCCGACGATTCACACCTGCATGACCATGAAGGGCGCACCCACGTTCTACCACCCCGGTCTGCCGTACCTCGGGGAGAGCTTCCAGGTCGTGCATGATCCTGCCGACCGTCACTGGGGCGCACTGCAGGCGATCAACATTGATACCGGGCGGCAGGTTTGGAATCACGAGAGCAACCTGCCGTGGGATGCGGGCGCGATGAGTACGGCCGGGGGCGTGGTGTTCAGTGGCTCGGCCCGCGGGCACCTGTATGCCTTCGATGCGCGTACCGGTCGGGTCCTGTGGCGCAGCGCGCAGCTGTCCTCGGGCGTCATTGCGCCGCCGTCCACTTTCATGGTCAACGGTAAGCAGTACGTGGCGATTCTCGCCGGGTGGGGCGGCGGCACGCCCATCTGGGGCGGCAAGATGGTCCCGGTTCTGAAGAACATTCCGCGCGGCGGGCACCTGTATGTCTTTGCACTGCGGTGACCGTGACGCGCGGCCGATGCGCACAGTCCGAGCGGTGCTCGTGTTGTCCCTGAGCCTGGCCGCGTGGGGTATCCCGCGCGGCCAGGCGGGGATACCGGCGCTGTATACGCTTGCGCAGGCCCGCTCGGGACATCGAGCCTACGAGCACAAATGTGCCGCGTGCCATGGGAAGCAGGAGCAGGGGCTGGTCGGTCCGGCGCTGCGCGGGCCGATCTTCGCCTCGCCAAAGGCCAACTACAAGGTGCGGGACATCTTCCTGTTTCTCTCGGTGAACATGCCGGCCTATGCGCCGGGGTCGCTGACTCCGAAGCAGTACGTGGACATCATGTCCTTCCTGCTGAGGCAGAACGGCTTTCCGCCCGGCAAGACGGCGCTGACCGACGCGATGGCCAGCACGAGTGCGGTGCCGCTGCTCTATCACGGTCGCCTGCAGTCGCCCACGAGGCATGCGCGCGCGGGAGGTGGCTGTGGGCAGCGGCCATCGGCATCCCGCTCGGGTGTGCACCCGCCGCCGCCGCACTGCAAGCGGCTCGTCGCTGTGCTGCCCGGCGCGTCGGTACACTCCTCAGCCGACTAGCCGCCGTGCCTCGGCTCGCCCCGTCGGGCTGTGCCCCGACGGGGCGGGTGCGGGTCTCGGTTTCACCGTACTGTACAGTGCGGCGTCGAACGCGATAGGGTAGCGCACAAGAGAAAATCCGCAGTAGTGCCTGGGGTACGCTGAGGGGGGGGTCGGATGAGAGACGAATCCGCTGCGCTGCAGTCAGCGCTGCATGCGGCCGACGAATTGACCGTCGCAGAGCGCTCCAAAGTCGTGTCGCTATGGCACGAGCGGGTCCGTCGCTCGGGATTGAGCGAGCGTTGGCGTCCGGACTTCAGTGCGCTCAGTCGTCGCGCGCTGAGCGAGCTTGCCGAGCAGCATCGGGCGCTGTACCTGCATGCGTTGCCGGTGATGGAGCTGCTCCATCAGCAGATTCTCAACACCCACAGCATGGTGCTGCTGACCGATGAGCGTGGTCTCATCATGCATGCACTCGGCGACGGAGACTTCCTGGAGAAGGCCGAGCAGGTGGCATTGAAGCCCGGAGTGCTGTGGTCGGAGGACAGCAAGGGGACCAATGCAATTGGAACGGCGCTGGTCGAGCGGCGTGCCACGCTGGTGCACGGCAGTGAGCATTTTCTCACAGTCAACCGCTTCCTCACCTGTTCGTGCAGCCCGATCCACGGGCCGCGCGGAGAGCTGATCGGCGCGCTCGACGTGTCCGGACCCCAGGAAGGGTATCACCCGCACACCATGGGCTTGGTGCGCATCTCGACGCACATGATCGAGAACCAGCTGTTCGTTGATGAATTCGGGCAGAGTCTGCGAATCCACTTTCATCCACGAACGGAGCTGCTCGGTACGCTGCTGGAGGGTATCGCGGCATTCGACGAGGCGGGCCGGATGCTCGCGGCCAACGCCAATGCCCGCTCGCTACTGGGGCTTGCAGCCGGGCAACTTGCCGCGTGCTCGCTCGACTCACTCTTCGAGATCGACGTGCCTTCCCTGCTGGCGCGGCGCGGTGCGGCCGGCACGCTGGTGCGCCTGACACTGCGCAGCGGGCAGGCGGTGCTGGCGCGTGTCGAGCCGAATGCGCTCGCGGCCCGCCGCGCCGTGCCCCCGGTGTCGCCGCCGCGGCCCGCCGCGCCAGTCCCATCCGAGCGCGCGCCGACGCTCGCGGATCTCGATACCGGGGATCCGGCCATCGCCGCGGTCATCGGCAAGATCCGCAAGGTCCAGGGCCACGTGATTCCCATTCTCATCCTCGGTGAGACCGGCACCGGCAAGGAACTGCTGGCGCATGCCATCCACAACGAGTCCGAACGGCGCACCGGTCCGTTCATCCCGGTCGACTGCGCCTCGCTCCCGGAGTCGCTGATCGAGGCAGAGCTGTTCGGTTACGAGGAGGGCGCCTTCACCGGGGCCCGCCGCCGGGGCAATCCTGGCAAGATCCTCCTCGCCGACGGCGGGACGCTGTTCCTCGATGAGATCGGCGATATGCCGCTCGCCCTGCAGACCCGTCTGCTGCGAGTGCTGCAGGAGCGGGCGGTCCTGCCGCTTGGCGCGCATCGCGAGCGACCGGTCGACATCGGGGTGATCTGCGCGACGCACCGGGATCTGAAGGACATGATGCGCCGCGGCTTGTTCCGCGAGGATTTGTACTATCGACTGAATGGCCTTGCAGTCCGGCTGCCGGCGCTGCGCGAACGGACGGACCTCGAGACACTCATGGCGCGAATCGTTGGCGCCCAGGCCCCCACCGCACCGCAGGTCGCCCCGGAGGTGCTGGCTACGTTCCACCGCTACCGTTGGCCGGGCAACATCCGTCAATTTGCCAATGTGCTGCGCACCGCGAGCATCATGGCCGAGGAATCGGGGTGGATCGGCCCGCAGCAGCTGCCGGAGGACTTTCTCGATGACCTGTCGCCCGAGGGCATTGGTCGGCCGAGCAGCGGTGCGGGCGATCTGCGGTCCTTGCGTTCGAGCGCGGTGGTCGGCGCACTCGAGCGCCACGGCGGCAACGTTTCGGCCGCCGCCCGCGCGCTCGGTGTCTCACGCAACACGGTGTATCGCGCGCTGCGGGCTCGAGACTCAACGTAAAGTGAGGCTTACGCCAGCCAGAACGTTGATGCCGGGCGCGGGCTCGAAGTACGCTCCGCTTGCCTGGTTGACGATGACCGCCGCGACGTAGCGCCGGTTGAGCAGATTGTTCACCCGCAGGAAGACCTCCAGGCGCTGCGTGCCAAAGGCCGTGCGGTATCCACCACTGAGGTTGAAGACCGAGTAGCCGCTGGCGCGCGCCGTGTTCGCTTCATTGGCGGGAATTGATCCGAGGTACTGCCCGCTCAGGCTCCCGTGCCAGCCGCGCCGGCCGCCCCAGATCACTTTCGCATAGGCGCTGTTGCGCGGCACGCCCGGCAGACGGTTGCCGGCCGGTATGAGCTGCGTCGGAAGCGCGCATGGCACGGTGGTACAGGTGCGAAATCCATCGATGTACACCGCATCGACGTAGGTGTAGGCGAACTGCAGGTGCCAGAGCGGCAGGAAGTGATACGCGAGCGAGGCCTGCATGCCGCTGCGGCGCGTCCGCCCGGCATTCTGATAGGTTGTGCGTCCACCGCTGTCGGTGACGACGACGATCTCCTCGTTGGTGTGAGTGAGGAATGCTGCGACGGAGGCGTTGAGTTTCCGTCCGATCCGCACCTTCGCGCCAACCTCCCCGTTGTTGCTGCGCGCCGGGCGTAGCGCGAAATTCGGGCCCGGGGCCCCGTCGGGCTGGTAGGCGAGCTCTGAGGCGAGCGGCGTGCGAAATCCCTGGCCAAAGGCCGCGTACAGGTGCAGCCAGTCAAGTGGCGCGTAGAGTACCCCGGCGACCGGCGAGGTGGCCGTGTAAGTGACGCCGCCGGAATCATTGCCATTACCCGGGGTGATGAAATGGTCCTGGGTGATGAACTTCACTTCGCTGTGGCGCACTCCGAACATGATGCTCCAGTGCCGCCAGAGCGAGATGCTCGCTTGGGTATATTCATCGATGTTGCGCGCAATATCGTTTTCGTTGCGCCGGAGCGCCCCGATCACCCCGAGCGTCTGGCCGATGAAGTTGTTGTACCCTCGACGTTGCTCGTTCTGCGTGTCGTAGCTCACCCCGGCGACCCAGGCGAGCGCGTGCCCGGCGAGGTGGGTCTTGAGGCTCCAGCGGGCGTCGCCGCCGCCGAAATCGCGGTGCAGATCCACAACCCCGCCGGAGCTTGCCGGAGCGAACTGCGCGCCCACGGGAATGGAGAGAAACTGCAGCACACTGCGGTGACCGTAATACCCCATCAGGCGCAGCTGCTGGTGCGCACCGAATTTGTGCTTGAAGATCAGTCCGCCTTCCTCTTGATCGAGGGTCTTGCGGGTATGGAAGGCGAGGGCGCCGGCGGCGGTCTGGTCCGGGTGGGCGGCGAACTGCGCGGCGGTGAGTCCCTGGGCGTCGAGCGAATCGGGCCGCGACAGCACGTTGGCGACGAACGTGAGCGAGCTGCGCGTGCTGAGGGCGTAGTTCACCTTGCCGTTGAAGGATTCGCTGCGCGCCTTCTGCTGCGGCCTGAAGCCCTGCCAGGAGAAGTGCGTGAAGTTCAGGTTGTAGCGCAGCTTGCCGAGCGCATCACTGGCATCGACGCCGGCGCGCACCGCTCCGAAGCTGCCGAAGCCCAGATCAAAGCGCAGCGAGCCGGGCGCTTTGCCCGAGGCGGTGAAAATCTGAATCACGCCGCCGGAGGAGTTGCCGTAGAGGGCCGAGAACGGTCCTTCGAGCACCTCGACGCGCTGCGCGGAGCCGAGGTTGAACTGCGAGACCTGGCCCTGACCGTCCGGTCCGCTCTGCGGGATACCGTCCTGATAGATACGTACGCCGCGCACGCCGAACGCAGAGCCGGCTCCGATCCCACGAATGGACACCTGCTGGTCCTGGGCGTAATCGTACTGGTTGCGCACCAGCAGTCCCGCCACCGAGCGCACGCCCCCGGCGAGATTGATGCCGAGGGTGTCGTCGCGCAACTCGGCCCCGGAGACGCTGGTGATCGAGGCGGGCACGTCGAAGGCAGGCATCGCGATCCGGGTGGCGGTCACCACGATATCCGCCAGACGCCGTGCCGGCGCGGCGCGGGCCGGAATGCCGCTCACCGCCAGTGCCGCAGTGGCGGCTGCGGTGAGGCAGGTGGTGCGTGCAGGCCGGCCTTGACCGGGCCTGA
>JAKCDC010000116.1 GCA_021838635.1 Pseudomonadota bacterium | reverse complement strand
GGTGCGCCAGATCATCGAGCGCCGCGGCGATGGCGGCGATGCGCCGAGTGAGTACGAGACCGTCGGTCTGCGCCGCGATGGCAGCGAGTTCCCGCTGCTGGTCAGTGCGCGGCGGATCGCGCTGCAGGACGGGGCGCTCACCGTCGCCTGCATGTTGGATTTCACGGAGCGCAAGCATTTCGAGGATCAGATCCGCCAGCTCGCCTTTTTCGATCAGCTGACCCGGCTGCCGAACCGCGAGCTGCTGCAGGACCGGCTGCGCCAGGCGATTGGCGCCTGCGCGCGCACCGGCGGGCACGGGGCGCTGCTGCTGTTTGGTCTGGACAACTTCAAGAGCGTCAACGAGACAATGGGGCACGCGGTCGGGGATGCGCTGCTGCAGCAGGTCGGAGCGCGGCTCGCCGGGGAGGTGCGCGACGGCGATACCGTGGCGCGCATGGCGGGCGATGAGTTCATGGTGCTGCTGGAGGATCTCGGACCGCAGCCGTGGGTGGCGGCGGCGCATGCCGAGGCGTTCGGCCTGAAGATCATGCGCATGCTCGCCTTGCCCTATGGGCCGTTCGGGGATCACGTGCACGTCAGCTGCAGCGTTGGGGCGACGCTGCTGCCCGGGCACCAGATGGGCGCACACGATCTGATCCAGCAGGCCGATATCGCGCTCAATCAGGCCAAGAGCGCCGGACGCGGGACGCTGCGCTTCTTCGACCCGCACATGCAGAAGATGGTCAGCTCGCGCGCCGCGCTCGAGGGCGAGCTGCGCAAAGCGGTCGGCGCCGGACAGTTCGTGCTGCACTACCAGCCGCAGGTCGATACGGTGCGCCGGGTCATCGGGGCCGAGGCGCTGTTGCGTTGGAATCATCCGGTGCGCGGCCTGGTGCCGCCGGGGGAGTACATCGGACTGGCCGAAGAGACGCAGATGATCCTGCCGATCGGGGAGTGGGTGATCGACACCGCTTGCGCGCAGCTCGCCGCCTGGAGCGAGGCGGCGCCGACCCGCGCGCTGACGCTCGCGGTCAACGTCAGTCCGCTGCAGTTCCAACAGCCGCAATTCGCCGACCAGGTGCGCAGCGCCATCGCCCGCCACGGCATCGACGCGCGGCGGCTGAAGCTCGAGCTGACCGAGACGATGCTGCAGGGAGACGTGCAGAAGACGGTCATGACCATGCGGCGGCTGAAAGAGGAGGGGGTGCAGTTCTCGCTCGATGATTTCGGCACCGGGTACTCCTCGCTGCAGTATCTGAAGCAGTTGCCGCTCGATCAGCTGAAGATCGACCAGACGTTCGTGCGCGACATCGTGACGGACCCGAACGATCGCGCCATTGTCGCCACCATCATCGCCATCGCCGGGCATTTGGGCCTGGATGTCATCGCCGAGGGGGTCGAGACGCAGGCGCAGCTCGAGGTGCTGCGCGAGTGCGGCTGCAGCCGCTACCAGGGGTATCTGTTCGGGCGTCCGGCCGAGGCGCACCGGCTGTTCGGTACCTGAGCCGCTGCGCGTTACGCCCGGCGGTCCCGTCGCGCGGGCTCGCCGCGGGGGAACTCGAGCCGCAGCGTCGAGCGGATCTGATCGCGCTGGGCGGGCCACACCCCGGCGCGTGCGGCATGTTCCGGCCAGCGCTGCACGGCCGCACGGACCTCATCGAGGAGGGTCTCGGCGCGTCCTCGCTTCAAGCCGACCGTCGCGGCGCAGGTGCGGAAGTCTTCGCGCGTGAACCCGTCCCGCTTACCGTTGATCGTCATTTGGTGGGCGCTTGTCCACTGCCCGTCGGGGTTGTAGGCATACGTGAGGTCGAAGGCCGGGGCGAGTGACCACTCCCCCTGGGGGCTCATCAGGAACGCGATGTTCTTCACGTGATCGTCCTGGTTGCGGGCGACGACGTTGAAGAGCATGCGGCGAAACAGTTGTTCGGTCGCATCCATCGGCAACCTCAGCCGCCGCATCACCTCGAAGGCCTGCTCGTAGGCGTGCGCACCGGCGGCATTGAAGTCCAGATCGGCGAGCGCCGCCAAGGACTGCATGTGGATCTTCGCGCCGTCCTCGGTGCGATCGAAGCGGCGGGTCATGAAGTGTCGCCGTCCCCCTTCTTCGAGGAGCCGGCACTCGCTCATGAGGACGCCGGCGTCTCGCGCCATGAGCGCATAGGCATACTCGATGGCGGTGTAGCCCTTGGGATCCTCGAGCTCCTTGTCACGGTTGCCGCTGACACCGTCGAACTTCAGCAGCCAGTATCCGAAGCCCTCAGGGGCGCTCACCTGGCCGGAGCGAACCTCGTTCGTCACAGAGTTCCAGGCGATGATGGCCTTCGCACGGGCGCCGCCGGCGGAGGTCCCGACCCGCAGCAGATCCTCCAGCGCGCGATGGCGATCCTCCAGGGCGATGAAGCCTTCGAGCGTGGTGCGGCGGGCAAGGATGTCGGAGGCGAGCGCCACCAGCGCATCGACGCGGATCGTCGTCGAGCGGCGCTGGCGCGGGCCGCTCACTGGTGCGAATTCGAGTGCGCCCATGCCGCGAGCACCGATGTAGCAGAGGCGCTCGAGGGCATTGAAGGATGCGGGGGAGCGACCTTGCGTGGCGAGCCAGGCGTTGATCAGTGCGGTGCCGAAGGTGTCGGGTAGCGAGTCGGCGAGCAGCCCCGGCAGGCCGTGGAAGGAGATGTGCGGCAACGAGGGAAACCTATAGACG
>JAKCDC010000063.1 GCA_021838635.1 Pseudomonadota bacterium | reverse complement strand
CTGCAGCGCATCGCCGACCAGCAGCGCCGTAGCCTCATCGAAGGCCTTGTGGCAGGTCGGCCGGCCGCGGCGCAGATCGTCATCGTCCATCGCCGGCAGGTCATCGTGCACGAGCGAATACACATGGACCAGTTCGAGCGCGCACGCGGCCGCCTCGACCTGCGCCTCGGGGAGTCCGAGCGCCTGCGCCGTGGCGAGCAAGAGGATTGGACGGACCCGCTTCCCCCCACCGAGCACGCTGTAGCGCATTGCCTCGTGCAGCCGCTGCGGCAAGCGCCCGGATGGGGGCAGGCGCCGCGAGAGCGCATCCTCCATGCGCGCACGCCACTGATCGAGCTGCGCGAAGAAACCCTCAGGCGCCGCTGACACGGCGGCCTTCCCGGTTCGCGGCGGTGCGCACTTCGCTGAGCGGAATCGTCACTTCGGTGGGCGCCGGTGCGGCGAGCGCCGGCTCCTCGTAGACCAGCGGCAGATCCGGGGCCATCGGTCCGTCGAGCCGCGGTCCGCGCAGCGAGCGCCACAGCGCCTTCAGCGGATGCGCGAACGCATCATCGACGGCTGTGCCCTCGTAGCCGCAGTGCGCCATGCAGTTGTTGCAGAGCGGATTGCGCCCGACGCCATAACGCTCCCAGGCGGTGTCCTCCATCAGCGACCGGAAGCTCGTCGCGTACCCCTCTCCGGTGAGCAGGTAACACGGCCGCTGCCAGCCGAAGATGTTGTACGTCGGCGTGCTCCACGGCGTGCACTGATAGGCCTGGTTGCCGGCGAGAAAGTCGAGGAACAGCGAGGAGTGATTGAACGCCCAGCGGGTACCCCGGTCGCGGCCGCGCTTGAAGATCTCGCGAAACAGCGTCTTGCTCGCATTGCGCCCGAGGAACACGTCCTGACGGGGGGCATGCTGGTAGCTGTAGCCCGGCGAGACCATGATGCCCTCGATGCCGAGCTTCATCGCCATGTCGAAGAATTTCGCGACGTCGTCCGGGTCTTCCTGTTGGAACAGCGTGCAGTTGATGGTCACGCGGAAGCCCTTCGAGCGCGCCAGACGGATCGCGTCGACCGCCTTGTCAAACACCCCTTCCTGGCACACCGACTCGTCGTGTCGTTCCCGGTTGCCGTCGAGGTGAATCGAGAAAGTCAGGTACGGCGAGGGCTGATAGTCCTCGATGTGCTTGGACAGCAGGATGGCGTTGGTGCACAGATACACGAAACGCTTCTGCGCGACGATGCCCGCGACGATCTGCGGCATCTCCTTGTGAATCAGCGGCTCCCCGCCCGGGATCGACACCATCGGTGCGCCGCACTCCTCGACGGCCGCCAGTGCGCTCTCGACGGACAGGCGCTTTTGCAGGATCTCCTTTGGATAGTCGATCTTGCCGCAGCCGGCGCAGGCGAGGTTGCACTGAAACAGCGGCTCAAGCATCAGCACGAGCGGATAGCGTTTCACCCCACGCAGCTTGCGGCTGAGGATGTAGCGGGCGACCCGGTACTGTTGAATTAAAGGAATACCCAAATCCGTCTCCCAAGGTTGTACCGGCGCGCGGGCCGCCGGCCGGCTCCGCCACCGGAGCCGCGCTGAAATAGTCTGCCTAGCCGCGCCCGAGCGCGCGCACGGCCGGCAGATGGTCCCGCCGGATCCGCTCCCACTCCTGGATGAACCAGGGTGTGAACCGCACCGTGCCGGCACTCATCTCCACGTCGAGCGCCTCGGGCGCAATCCAGCGCCAAGCGGCGAGTTCGCTCCGATCGGCGCGCACGGCCGGTGCGCTGCTGCGGCCGATGAACACCGAGCACAGCTCATGCTCGGCACCGGCCCCGTCAAACTGTGCTTGATACTTGAATTTGAACAGAAAGTGCAAGGGGCACTTGAGTCCGAGCTCCTCATGCAGCCGCCGGTGAATGGCCAAGTCCATGCTCTCGGCACGGCGCGGATGGCTGCAGCAGCTGTTCGACCAGTATAACGGCCAAAGCCGCTTGCCGGCGGCGCGCTGCTGGATCAGCAGCTCACCCTCTTCGTTGAAGATGAACAGCGAGAAGGCCCGGTGCAGCAATCCGTAGCCTTCATGGCAGCGGGTGCGGCTGGCATGCCCCACTTCCCGGTCGGCATCATCGACCAGGATGAGGCATTCGCTGCTCACGGGAGTGTCGCTGTGTGGCAACACTTCGCTCGAGGCGTCGCAGTGATCCATCACTCGGCGCCCCCCGTGCGGGATGCAACCGTGTACGCTATGGCCCGGTCCGGAAGTCTCAAGGCTGTGGATGTGTCGCTCATGGCAGTCCGCTGCGCGGGAATTCCTTTGGACATCGTCTCCCGCATCACGTTCAGTATAACGCTTCAAGGACCATGCACGCTCTGGGGCTGTTGCTCGGCGCCGCCGCGCTCGGTTATGCGCTCACAGCCTATCTGGCGGTGCTGCGCTCACGCAACGTAGCACCCGTGCCGCCAGCGGCCGGGCGCCGGCCCGTGACCGTGCTGAAGCCACTCTGCGGGGCCGAGCCCGGCCTCGCCGAGGCCCTGCGCAGCCTGTGCGCGCAGGACTACCCGCCGCTGCAGATCGTGTGCGGGGTACAGGATGCCGCCGATCCGGCTCTCGAGGTGGTGCACGCCCTGCGTGCAGAGTACCCGAACCGGGAGATCGAGGTAGTCGTCGATGCGACCCGCCACGGCTACAGCGCGAAGGTCAGCAACCTCATCAATATGATGCGCGTGGCGCGCCACGACTGGCTGGTCCTCGCCGATGCCGATGTGCACGTGCCGCCGGGGTATCTGGAGGGGGTCTGCGCCCCGCTGGCGGACCCGACGGTAGGCATCGTCACCTGCCCCTACCGCGGCCGCCCGGCTCATACCCGCGGCTGGGCCGGACTGTGCTCGCGCCTCGGCGCGCTGTTCGTCAACGACTGGTTCATGCCCTCGGTCCGGGTGGCCGCGCTGTTCGGTTCACGCGACTTCGCCTTTGGCGCGACCATTGCACTGCGCCGCGCCGCGCTGGAAGGTTTTGGCGGATTCGCCGCCATTGCCGACCAATTAGCCGACGATTACCGCATCGGCGAGCTGACTCGCCGCCAGGGGCTGCGCACCGTGCTGTCGCACGTGGTCGTGGACACCGGCATTGACGAGCGCACGCTGCGTCAGCTCGCGCAGCACGAGACGCGCTGGCTGCGCACCATCCGGGCCGTGCGCCCGGCGGGTTATGCCGCCGCAGGCGTGACCTTCAGCATACCGGTGGCACTGCTCGGCTGGTCGCTCACCGCCGACGCACCCACGGCAGTGGGGCTGTTGTTGGCCACCGCACTGGCGCGGGTAATGCTACATTTCGCAGCCGGCGATCCGCAGCCTGCCGAAGCCGCCGCCTGGAGAGGCCTGTGGCTGCTGCCCGTGAGCGATCTGCTCGGATTTTTGCTGTGGTGCTGGGGATTCGCGGCCCGCGAGGTGCAATGGCGCCAGTCGCGCTACCGGGTGGCGCGCGATGGCTCGGCCCGCCCGATTACTTGAGGACATTACGTCATGATGAGAACCCTGTTCCTGCATCCCCCGTCATTTGATGGATTCGACGGCGGCGCCGGCGCGCGCTACCAGGCCAAGCGAGAAATTCGCTCCTTCTGGTACCCGACCTGGCTCGCACAGCCCGCGGCCATGGTGCCGGGAAGCCGGCTGCTCGATGCGCCGGCCGACGGACTGTCCATGGACGAGGTGCTACCGCTCGCCCGCGAGTACGACCTCGTCGTGATGCACACCAGCTCCCCCTCGTTCCCCACGGACGCGAAGGTGGCGGAGCTGTTGAAGGACCAGAACCCGCGCCTGAAGGTCGGCATGGTGGGGGCCAAGGTCGCGGTTGATCCGGACGGCTCGCTCGGGGCCTCCAACGCGATCGATTTCGTCGCCCGCGAAGAGTTCGACTACACCTGCCGTGAAGTCGCCGAGGGCCGCCCGTTCGCCGACATCACTGGTCTGTCGTACCGTCGTGCCGATGGCCAGATCGTGCACAACCCGGCGCGCGCCATGATCGAGAACATGGACGACCTGCCCTGGGTGACGCCGGTCTACAAGCGCGACCTGCACATCCCGAATTACTTCATCGGCTATCTGCAGCACCCCTACGTCTCGTTCTACACCGGGCGCGGCTGCCGCTCCAAGTGCACCTTCTGTCTGTGGCCGCAGACCGTCGGCGGACACCGCTACCGCGTGCGCAGCGCACAGAGCGTCATCGACGAGGTGCGCTGGATCCAGGAGAACATGCCGGAAGTGAAGGAGATCTTCTTCGACGACGACACCTTCACCGACTTCCGTCCGCGCGCCGAGGAGATCGCCCGCGGCCTCGGCAAGCTCGGAGTCACTTGGTCGTGCAACGCCAAGGCCAACGTGCCGTACGAGACGCTCAAGATCATGAAGGACAACGGCCTGCGGCTGCTGCTGGTCGGCTATGAGTCGGGCAACGACCAGATCCTGCACAACATCAGAAAAGGCCTGCGCACCGATATCGCGCGGCGCTTCACCCGCGACTGTCGCGAACTCGGCGTGCAGATCCACGGCACCTTCATCCTCGGTCTGCCGGGGGAGACCAGCGAGACGATCCGCGAGACCATCAAGTTCGCGGTCGACATCAACCCCAACACCATCCAGGTATCACTCGCCGCGCCCTACCCGGGCACGCAGCTGTACCAGGAAGCGGTGGACAACGGCTGGCTGGCCGCCTACGACAACCTTAACCTGGTCAACGACCGCGGCGTACAACTCTCCCCCATCAGCTACCCGCACCTGCCGGCCAAAGAGATCTACCACGCGGTCGAGACGTTCTACAAACGCTTCTACTTCCGTCCGGGCAAGATCGCCGAGCTCACCGGGGAGATGCTCAACAGCTGGGAGATGACCAAGCGCCGCCTGCGCGAGGGCGTGGAGTTCTTCCGCTTCCTGCACGCGCACGAGGCCTGAGCGCCGCCGGTGAAGGCCCTCGCCATCACCGCCGACGATTTCGGCCTGCATGAGGCGGTAAACGAGGCCATCGAGCAGGCCCACACCGGCGGCGTGCTCACCTGTGCGAGCCTGATGGTCGGGGCGGACGCAGCCGAGAGCGCCGTGCGCCGCGCGCGCGCGCTGCCGCAGCTCGCCGTCGGTCTGCACGTAGTGCTGGCCGACGGCCGAGCAGTGCTGCCGCCGCGGCGCATCCCGGCCCTCGTGGACGATTCGGGGCGCTTTGCCGACCGGATGGCCCGCGAGGGCGTGCGGTTCTTCGCGCTGCCGCGCGTCAGACGCCAACTGGAGGCGGAGCTGCGCGCCCAGTTCGCCGCGTTCGCCGCGAGCGGCCTGCCGCTCGATCACGTCAATGCGCACAAGCACTTCCACCTGCACCCGACCGTGCTGTCGATGCTGCTGTCGATTGGCGCCGAGTACGGCCACCCGCCGGTGCGCTGGCCGCACGAGCCGCGGTGGGCGGCTCAGTCCGGCGGCGCCCTCGCGAGCGCATTGCTCTCGCCTTGGCTCGCCCTGATGCGCTGGCGCCTGCGCGCCGCCGGGGCCGCCAGCAACGATCAGGTGTTCGGCCTCGCCGGCACCGGGGCGATGGACGAGACGCGCCTGCTCGCAATCCTGCAGCGCCTGCCTGAGGGGTTCACCGAGATTTACCTGCACCCGGCGACCCGCAACGGACTGACCCCGGCGATGCACGCCTATCGGCATCGCGACGAGCTCGATGCGCTGCTCAGCCCACGCGTGCGCGAGGCGGTACGCGCCTGCGGCGCGGCGACCGGGGGATTCCGCACCCTGGCCGGTGCCGGCGGCGAGCCGCGCCGGACCCGTTGCGCCGCATGAGACTCACCGTCCGGATTGCGCTGCTCGTCGGGCTGGCGCTGCTCATCGCGCTGCTGGCTCGCGAGGGCACGGCCATTCTCACGCCAATTGAGCAGGCCGGCTGGGTGCTGCTGTGGTTGGTGCCCCTGCATGCGCTGCCGCTGCTGCTCGATTCACGCGGCTGGCAGGCGCTGATCCCCGAGCGCGTGCCGCCAAGCCGGCTGTTGTGGATCGCCACGGTGCGCGAGGCCATCAACCGGCTGCTGCCGGTCGCCAACATCGGTGGAGAGCTAGTCGGCATCCGCCTGCTGGCCGCCGGCGGGGTCGAGGGCGTTCGTGCCGCCGCCAGTGTCACCGCCGAGGTGCTCCTGACGCTGTTCAGCCAGTATCTGTTCGTGCTGATCGGCGTGACCTGTCTGCTGAGCCTCACGGGCACCGTGCGTTCAGCCACCGATGTGCTGATCGGACTCGGCGCGAGCCTGCCATTAATCGTGTTGTTCGCCGCGCTGCTGCACTACGGCTCGGTGTTCGAGCGCATGGAGAAAGTCGCCGTGAAGATGCTCGGCGAGCAGATGCTCTCGCTGCTGAACGGCAAGTGGTCGGCGCTCGATGCCGCGCTGCGCGCGCTGCTCGCCGACTGGCGGCGCTGGCTGCGCACGCTCGCCTGGCAACTCGCCGGCATGCTCTCCGGAACCATCGAGACCTGGCTCGCGCTACGCTGGCTCGGCCACTCTGTCAGCGCTGAGGCGGCCGTGGTGCTTGAGAGCCTGATGCAGGCGGCACGCACATTCATTTTCATCGTGCCGGCCGGAATCGGCATCCAGGAGGCGACCCTGGTCGGGGTCGGCCGTCTGATCGGCGTCGACGCCGACCTTGCCCTCGCACTGTCGCTGACCAAGCGCATGCGGGAAATTCTCTTCAGCGCGCCGGCGCTGCTATCCTGGTATTGGACTGAAGGAAAGAGGGAGTTGCACCATGTCCGCGGTTCCGGCCGACTTTGACGCAGCGACGCTGCCTCCAGGATCCCCCGAACACAAACGTCTGCTCGCCCGGTTCTTCTTCGACACGCACGTCGAGTACGATCCGGAGCACATTGCCTGGCCGACGCTCAGCACCGAAGAACATCGGCGCCTCACCGGCCTGCCGTTCTGGCAGGAAGCCGTATCCACCGAGAATGTCACTTCCAACACCGTGACGGCCGCCGCGGCGCTCGAGAGCGACCCGGAACTGAGCCGCGCGATCGCTCTGCAGGGATTCGAGGAACAGCGCCACGCACGCCTGCTCGCCGCGCTCACCGCGCACTACGGCATACCGATCGAATTTCCGCGCCCGTATACGCCGCACAAGCTAGAAGATGATTTCCTGTTCGCTGGCTTCGGTGAATGCTTCGACTCATTCTTCGCGTTTGGACTGTTCGCCCTGGCGCGCGAATCCGGCTACTTCCCCGCCGCGCTGGTCACGGTGTTCGAGCCGGTGATGGAAGAGGAAGTGCGCCACATCCTGTTCTTCGTCAACTGGGTCAAGGTGCGCCGGCTGCAGCTGCCGTGGTGGAAACGACCCGCGTTCCGCGCGCGCTGCGCGTGGATCATCCTGAAGCAGGTCGCCTCGCGCGCACAGACCGCCCGCACCCTCGGCGGCGGGGATGCGCCGGCGGCCACCCGCGAGAACTTCACGCTGACGGCGCACCAGGACATCGGCGCACCCGTGACCCTGCATGGACTGCTCGGCAAGTGTCTGCAGGAGAATGACCGGCGCATGGCGCACTACGACGCGCGGCTGCTGCGCCCACGTCTGGTGCCGGCCATCGCCCGGGCACTGTACCGGGTGCTACCGAAGCGCCTCTGACGGCGAGGCTGCCCGCGCAGCCTCGGCTCACTCGGGCGGGTCACCCTGCCCGACCAGGTGGTACGTCCGGCCGGCCACATACTCGTAGATCGCCTTCAGATCATGCGGGGAGAAGAACCCCGCCCACGCCGGCATGCCCTTGGCCTTGCGGCCCTCCATGGCGATCTGGGTCATCTGCGCCTCGGTCATGCCGTTCAGCACCGACTGGCGCAGATCCGGTGCGTATTCCGAACCGGTCGCATCCTCGCCGTGGCAGCGGAAACAATATGAGTTGAACAACTCGTACCCACGGAATACCGTCGGCGTCACCTTCTTCGTACCCGGCCGAAACACCGGGAAATCGAGCGTCACCGCCTTGCCGTCGACCGTATAGTGGTAGGTCTTGGCAACCACGGCGGCCGCCGGTTGGGCTGCCGGACGGATCGAGAGCACCCAGCTGATCACCTCATCGAGCTGCTGCGCGGTGAGGTCCGGGTGTGGCGGCATCGGAATATTGCCCCAGGTGCCAACATGCCCGAACTTCACCGCGTGCACCAGCACCGCCTTGGCCCCCGGCTGATGCGCAAAACGCTGGGCAACCGCGACAAACGCCGGGCCGACCACTTTGTGCCCAACCGCATGACAGGAAAAGCAGTTGCTGCCGCGCGCCACTTTCTCACCAGGGGGCATCGCGGCAATGGCCGGCAGCGCAAGTCCGAGGGCGCACACCCACAACAGTGCCCGCCCCCGCACGCTCGAACCTGCGCCGCGCCGGAACCAGATGGATAATCCGCTCGATTTCAGTACGTTTGGCATGTCTTGCATCGATTTACAGTGTGATCGCATGTCCTTTCTCGACCCGCCGCGGCGCGCCACTCAGGGCAGGATGCCGACGTCGTAATCTTCCATGATGTGCTTGATCTGAGTCTTGTGCGACTTGATCACCCCGTTCAGTTGCGCAATGAGATCCTGGTGCGCCGGCGCCACCCCGAGGGACATGAAGAACAGATACCGCTCCGGCGAGCCGAGCGCATTCGTATCTGGCACGCGCGTCATGGTCAGGTCCGGGTAGTCGTTCTTGATGAAATATCCGACCGCCGGCTCCCAAGTGATCAGGACGTCAACCTTGCCGTCCTGCACCGCCTGGAGCGTCGCTTTGGGGGACGCCGTTGGTTTCTCGGCGGTGTCGAACGGCGTCGCCTTCAGGAGCAGTCCGCGCATCTTCAGTCCCATCTCCGGCGGCGTGCCCATCTCGAAGCCGATTTTTACGTGGCGCAGAACCGGGGAATCCATCCCGCCGGACAGATCGTAGGGGCGGCCCTTCTTGTAGACGAACACATACGTCGAGCCATAGTACGGATCGGTGTAATGTTCCTCGACGTCCCCGTACGGCAGATCCATGATGATGTCGCAGCGGTTCTTATCGAGGTTCAGCGCGAGAAAATTGTCGAACCCGCCCGGCTGCCGGTAACTCGACCACACGTACTGCACCGGCCGGCCGAGCGCGTGACCGATGAGCTCGGCCACCTTGTTCTCGAACCCCTGCCCCAGTCGATTCGAATACGGCAGGTAATTCGGGTCGGCGCATACCGTCAGTGGCCGCGCCGCCGCCGCAGCGGCCGAACCGCCGATCAGCAGCAGCACGGCCAGGCCCCGCAGCATCCCCACTATGGCTCTATTGCGTGACATAGGTCATTTCCCCTTGAAGTTGAGTGATCGCTGCGGCGCCGAACATTCAGCCTACTCCACCGACAAAGTGGGCCGCGCCGGCGCCCGGCGCGGCCCACTCCAGCAATGGGCGGGGCAACCCCATATCATCCTCGCCCCGCCCCATCCGCTCAACTCTTCGGCAGCGCGAACACCATCAAGGTACCGCCGAGTTGTGTGTACTGGCTAAGGTTCTGATCAAGTCCCACGGCTCCCAGTCCCGCCGTACCCTTGTGCAGGTTATTGGTCATGCCGATCGCCGCCCAGCCACCCACACCGGTCAACACCGCGACGTACTGATGTCCGTCATGCATGTAAGTCACCGGGTTCCCGATAATCCCCGACGGACAGTGGAAGCTGTACAGGACTTTCCCCGTATGCACGTCCACGGCGCGGAAGTCGCCCTTGAGCGTGCCGTAGAAAGCCAGTCCGCCCGCAGTGGTCAGCGCTCCGCCCCAGTCCTGAAACTCCGAGTGAATCTGCCAATTGGTCCGCCCCGTGACCGGGTTGATGGAGATGAACCGCCCTCGGTAGCCGCCCGGACCGGGGTGCATGTTCACGATCGCACCGACGAACGGAAAGCCCGCCATGTACTTGACATCAAACGCCTGATAATCCATGCACAGATGATTCAGCGGAACGTAAAAATCCCCGGTCTGCGGGTCGTACGAGGACGGTTGCTCATCCTTATCGCCCTGAGCCGCCGGGCAGATGCCCTTAACGTTGACGCCGGCACGGGTCATGTATCGCTCGTTGACGTAGGGCATGCCGGTATTCATGTTGAATCCGCTCGCCCAGTTCACCGATGAGTCGTATTTCTGGATCCTCACCGGCTTGCCGGTGATGCGATTCACGACGAACATGAACCCGTTGCGGTCAAAGTGCGCGAGCAGCGGCTCCTCGCGGCCGTTCACCTTGGCGTTGAACAACACCATCTCATTGACGCCGTCATAGTCCCAACCATCGTGCGGAGTCATCTGCAGCACCCACTTGGCCATGCCGGTGCGCAGCTTGCGCGCGAAGATTGTCATCGACCAGCGATTCAAACCCGGGCGCTGGGTTGGATTCCAGGTGCCCGGATTGCCGCTGCCGTAGTAGATCATGCCGAGCTTCGGGTCGTACGAATACCAGCCCCAGGTCGTGCCGCCGCCTTCCTTCCACTCGTCCCCGCGCCAGGTCTTCAGGCTTGAATCCACACCGATCGGCTTTTGCGTGTAGCCATTGACGGTATGCGTCGGACTGACCATCAGCTGGTTGTCGGGGCCCTCGCTGTAGGCCCGCCAGAGCATCCTGCCGGTGTTCGCATCGAGCGCCGTCAAATACCCGCGCACGCCGAATTCACCGCCGGAAACTCCTATCAGCGCCACTCCGTCGTACACTTGCGGCGCCGCGGTGACCGTCTGACCGAGTTTTGGATCGGCATTGCGAAACTTCCACTGTACCGCACCGTTGTTCGCATTCAGTGCATACACCATGCCGTCGAGCGCCGTCATGATGATCTTGCCGTTGTAATAGCTCACGCCGCGATTGACGACGTCGCAACAGGCCACCGGCGGCGCATTCGGATCGGGCGGCGGGGTGAATTCCCACCGAACTCGGTGATTCGGATCGTTCAGATCTACCGCGAACACGCTGTTCGGGTAGGGCGTCTCGAAATACATCGTATTGCCGATCACCAGCGGCTGGCCTTCATGGCCGCGCAGCACGCCAGTCGACATGGTCCACGAGACCTGCAGCTGACGGGCATTGTGGACGTTGATCTGGTTGAGCCGGCTGTAGCGCCAGTTGTAATCATTGCCGGATGGCTTGGTCCAATTCGCACCGGTCGGTCCGGTGTCGGCCGCATGGGCAGGCCTCGACCCGGCGCAGGCGCCGGTGATGACGAGCACCGCAGCGGCGCCCGAGAGCAACCATCCCCAGCGCTGCCGATCCGCCCGCCGCGGCGTTTGTTCAGTCAGGGTATACACGGTATTGTCTCCTGAAGTGGCATTGTCGGTACTTACAGGTGATTCGGACGGTCCCCGGCACCTCGGCGAAGCACGCTCCGCCAGGGCGACCCACGGGCCGGCACCGGTTTGCTCGCCGCGAACTCATCTGTCGCACCCGTGCGCGGCGGCACTGGATGGGCTTTGTTTTTAGTGTACTCACCCCCTCTATTGCGCCTCGACAATGACACTCAGCCGCTGCGCGTCTCCTCGTGACACGTAGCCCGCGCCGCCGTCATGCGCTGCACACAGCGCGGGCGCACAGTCTGCCGGTCTTTATGCGGCCTACTATGCGCGCATAGAACCAGCGCGGCATAGCGTGCCGATAGCCCGTACGCGGGCGACGCAATGAAGTGATCACTTTTCGGAACACTTCGATGCAACCGCGGCTTGCGCGCCGGGCACTGCGCACTGTGCACGCGCGGCACGGTCGCATCGGTCCGGTGAAACACTCCGGTCACGCCTCGCCGCTCACGCCGCGAGCGTTCCCTTCTTCTTCGCCGTGTGCGTTGCAATCGCATCCATCAGCGCCGGCGAGAGCGCATCGTAGGGTTCCAGACCGAGCTGCTTCAGATGCGCACGCACCTCGCCCATCCGCGCCGGCGGGAATCCGGACTCGATGATGGAGGAGACGAATGCGGCAAACTCCGGCGCCGCCCACCCGTGCTCCTGCAGAAGCTCCGGATGCACGAAATCGAAGCCGTAGAACGGATGATCCTTATTCTCGATACGCCCATACATGTGCACACCGCAGCCGGTGCACGCATAACGCTGAATGGGCGCGCTGACGTCGACGATCTTCAGTTTCTGCGCATTGGCCACGACTGACAGTTTGTCGCGCGGGACCACGGCCACCAGCGAGAACAGCCCGCCTTTGGGCTTCCAGCACTTTGTGCAGCCGCAGACATGATCGAAGGCGACGTTTGCGCCGATGTGCACTTTGACCGGATCGGTGGCGCAGTGACACACCAGGGTGCCTCCGGCGAAATCCGCCCTTCCCGGTTTGACGCCATGGTCGACCGCCGGATGAATCGAGATAGCCATGTTTAGATCCTCATCAAGTTGTAATTGCCACTGAGATCTTCAGAACGTCACGACCGTGCGGATTGACTCGCCGCGATGCATCAGGTCGAACGCCTCATTGATGCGCTCGATCGGCAGCACGTGCGTGATCAGCTCATCGATGTGGATCTTCTTGTCCATGTACCAG
>JAKCDC010000018.1 GCA_021838635.1 Pseudomonadota bacterium | reverse complement strand
CCCCTGTGGAGATTTTGATCGCTGTAGTGTCCGGCGTTTGACTCTGAACCGCAACTAAGACAAGGACGCTGAATTTTTCCGGCCAGTCACCAGTACCGCCACATGTGCCGCCACTTACCGAGACGCCGTTCAATCATGGCGCACAATTTCAGTTCGATCACTGAAACCATGAACAGGATGAAAGGCCCAGCGGGTCGGCCGTCAAGCACTCCACGACGACTCTCGTTCAACACGGGAGTGTTTTTTAAGTTACGCAGAATGATTTTCGTCTTCGCGTTTTATGATCAGCAAGACAGCTACATTCGGATTCTGCACTGTAGAAGCGCGGACGTCGCCGCACTTCATCAATCGCAGACGATCTATAGCAGGACCTTCGTTAACCATTCCGCTCCCGGGCGGAGGACTCACCGAAGCGAGCCGAAGGCGAAGGCAAACGGCAGCATCATGAGGACCACAGCCAGTACTAGCGCGCCGAGGACGCTGATCAGCAGGGCAAGAGCAGACAGTGCAAAGAGCTGAATCAGATCACAAATTGAAGGAAATGGTACGGACGAAGGCGAAACAATAGAGTGCTCCGCATATTCGTGCCTTGGCACCGGAAGCCTCTCGGCGCGCCTCGGCGGCGAACTCGGCATCAATCCGGGTGAGCAATCGGAAAGAAAGGCGGGATCGTGCAATAGCGCGTGGCACACTGTGGGAGTCTCCTGGTCTGGTAGCCGGAGACTCCCCCGAGGGGCTCTTGTGAATCAAGGGCCCCGACGGGGCTCCTGTCCAGAGCCTCAGGCCGATCAGGCTCCCACAACCGTCTCGCGCTCCCCGCAAAGAGCTTCTGTCCGGCCTGGGACCGGCCAGAGGCCACGTCCGCTTCGCGGCCGTGCGAATCAACGACGATATAGATATCGGGAGCGGAAAAGACCTCCAGCATGGTCACGATCAGTGATGGCCCTCGCGGCCAGTCCATCATCAAACTGACCAGCAAGCCGGACAAGCCCATCAAATAAGATGGCCCTGCTCACCACTAGTGCTTTCTCGCCAACAGCTCAGAGCGTCCACTCTCGGTCTTGGGATTGTCCAGTTTTGGCGGATCTGAGAATCCGGTCATGGTGTCGCGGGGCTTCCATTCTCCCATGGCATACATCCGCTTGTCCCTCAGGCCGGAGATGCCCTCATGCCAGGCGATGAGCATGCGCTTGCCGATGTCATCGAATCCTTGATGGGCGTTCATAGCTTCACGGACCTGTGGCGCGGTAGCAGAGACGGCGTCGCTGATCGCCTCGATGATTTCCGACTGTTCCTTCACCTCTATGCCAAAATTAGCGACGATAAATTTCTGCAATGTCTTGCCCGGCGTCCAGGTCTTTTTTCCCATGAAGCCGATGCCGGGGGGATTGTGCTGGTAACCCGCGTAGACGGGCGTGGTCAGCATGTCGTAGGCTGGCGATAGACGCACGTCGGCGCGGGAGCTGTAGAGGAGCGCCAGATTTTTTGAATGGCAATCGGCGTTGCGCAGCGCGTAAGTCAGGAACAAAATGGTGACGAGCTGACGATGCGTTTCACGGCGCCGCGCACCGGGCACGTGATCGCGCACAGCCTTGATGATTCGCTCCCATGTGGTTTCGTATTTCGCTGATGGGCGCAAACCCAGCAAGGCGCAGAAGTCCTCCATGCCCCAGTGCGGTAGGCCGTTCTCATCGACGTCGAAGCGGTCGACCACCAACGCCCTGCCGTCCAGTGAAACCTCAACCTTGGCAGCGGGCATCACGCGAGCGACAACCTGCATGCAGAGATATTCGTTCAGGGCTGCGAAGGGCAGCTTGCTCGACGAACCCTTGATGATGTGCCGCCGTGTCAGCAGTGTTGTTTTTTTGTGAAGACCGAGCGTGAGATTTTCGTCCTGTGCATCCAGGAATTTGGGGACCACGCCGGAGACGCCGCTGGTCGCGTGTTGACGCACCAGTTCCGCAAACGCCTCCTCGGAGTTGTCGCCGCGTAGAAGCTCCTGGACCTCGACCGGCTTGGCCGGTTCGTCGAGCTTGGCGCCAGGTGCGGCAATCTGCAGGCGGCCGACCATATTGCGGCCGACCACGGACAGCAAGGCCGTGGGGCTGGCCCCAAGGTGCGGCCCAAATTGTTCCTGTAGCACCTGGAGCAGGTACCCTTCCGGTAGGTTCATCTGGAAAACCGGGGGCAGCTGATCGTCCCAGGCGTAGGACTCAGTGCGCACCGGCATGGTCAGTGATACCAAATCATCGGGGCCGGTGCCGGCGTGGTAAGTCAGCACGCTTTTGAAGTCGCCGACCGGCTCCAACACGGCCACATCTCGGCCCAGTACATAGACAGAGAGGTTCATCGCGATGCCCCGCGCTCGCGGCGCAATTCTTCGAGCGAACCAGAGACACCAGCTGGAGTGAATTGCACCTCGAGGCCAAGCACGGCCAGCAACGCGAGCAGCTTGCGCGAGCCAAACTCGGTAGCGCGGCCACGTTCAAAGCGCGACAGGGACTCTTGAGTGACGCCCGCTTGAAGCGCCACCACACCCTGCTTGAGGCCCAGCTTGCGACGCTGTGCAGCTACCGCCTCGCCGAGTTCTTGAAGGGTTTGCATTTGATGTATACGTCAAATTAGTGGCGTCATCCAGTGTATTTTGACGTATATATCAAATAAGGCAAGCCGCCGAGGCAATAACGGCTCGTGGGGTCCTCTAGCGCGAGTTTACTGCGCTAGGGCTTGAGCTTGCCTTGCCAAGAGTCGGCATAAAGCAGACTGCCCAGCCCACCGCGAACAGCAGCACCGGTCCCCGGCACGCCCCCCGGACTAGTCACCACCATAGCCAACGGAGTGCGTCGTAGCTAGAGAATTGGTTGGGCGAGATCCGGCCTGCCATCAAGTCCCGCGCAGGAGGGCCGATGCGGCGCTGGCCGATCCATGATCACCGTGCCGCCGCATGCGCCGCTCCGACTGAACCCCGATTTTTCCGTGTCCAAAATAGAGTTCACTCTAATCTACACGCGGGCGCTCGGCTGATGCCCTGTGCGAGTGGACCTGCGCCGGAGCGATCCAACTTCACCACCAAGGGTCCGTCAACGCCAACACCTGCGCGAGACAACGCGACGCCGCGCGAGCCGGCCCGAGAACCCATGAGAAATGGCGCGGCCTCAGGATGCCGCGAATCGCAGCACGAAACGTAGTAACGCTTGGATTTATAACGATATTTCTGGCGGAGAGAGGCATTCACGTGATCTTATAGGTCATTGACTGCAAAGAGGAATGCCGTCCTTCCGAATTTCCATACCCACTCAAGTCCCCTCGACGGTGTAGGGCGAGAATCGGGTGGGCGAGCACGGAATTCGAAATTGCAAAATAGTATCGATGATGCCATATTGCGTCGCATTATGGCATTTACGCCTCGATTTCTCTCAGCCGGCCGAGATCATTTTTTCCTATTGGGACCGCGCGGGACGGGCAAAACGTTGTGGTGCAACCATGAGTTCCCAAATGCCCTGCGAATTGATCTGCTCGATCCCGCTACGTTACGCCAGCTGTCCGCCCGGCCCGAACAATTGCGTGAGCTGGTGGACGCCAATCCGCATGCCAAGCAGATCTTCATCGACGAAATTCAGAAGCTGCCGGAGCTACTTGAGGTCGTCCACTTTCTGATCGAAAAGAAGACAGGACACCAGTTCGTCCTGACCGGATCGAGCGCCCGTAAGTTACGCCGCGGAGGGATTAATCTGCTCGGCGGCCGCGCAGCAGAAAAGCACTTGCACCCGTACATGGCTGCAGAACTCGGCCGCGACTTTACGCTGGACTCTGCTTTGCAACACGGAATGCTCCCGGTCATCCGGGCCGCACACGATCCCGATGCGCTTCTGGGTGCATATAACGGTCTTTACTTGCGTGAGGAAGTCCAGACGGAGGGACTGGTCCGCAATATCGGATCCTTTGCTCGCTTTCTCGAAGCGATGAGCTACTCGCACGGCTCGGTGTTAAACCTCGCATCGGTAGCGCGCGACTGCCACGTGAATAGAAAGACTGCCGAAGGTTACCTCGGAGTCCTGGAAGACTTATTGCTGGGATTTCGACTCAATGTCTTCACCCGGCGCGCAAAGCGCGAACTCGCGTCTCATCCGAAGTTCTATTACTTCGATACGGGGGTGTTCCGCGCTAATCGCCCGAGCGGGCTGCTCGATGCTGGAGCGGACATCGACGGCGCTGCGCTGGAGGGCCTAGTGGCACAGCACTTGCGTGCATGGTGCGCCTATTCAAGCGACCGACACGAACTCTATTACTGGCAGACGCGCTCACAAGCGGAAATCGACTTCATCATCTATGGCGCCAGCGGCCTCCATGCGATTGAGGTCAAGAATTCGACCAGAGTGCGCCCGGAGGATCTGCGGGCACTCAGAAGCTTCGGCGAGGACTATCCTCAAAGTCAGCGGTTCCTGCTCTATCGAGGCAAGGACCGAATCAAACGCGACGATGTATTGTGTATTCCGTGCGAGGAGTTTCTTCTCGCACTGACGCCGAATCACATTCCTCACTGAAGCCTCTCGGCGCGCCTCGAGAGAACGATCCCGGCTGGCATCGCCTGAGAGCGCGTGCCAGACACCGCGTCGTGCGCACGATGCAAATTCTCGCAGAAAACTCTGCAGTTTATTGATTTTTCAAGGAAATTTTGGCGGAGAGAGAGGGATTCGAACCCTCGAAGGGCTTTTGACCCTTACACCCTTAGCAGGGGTGCGCCTTCGACCACTCGGCCATCTCTCCGCATCTCGTACAGCGGGTATGCCGCAGGGCGTCCTGGCTCAGCATGCGCGCTGCCCTGTGCCCCGCGAACAGGGGCCGCATGATACTGGAAACGCCCCAAGATTGGGACTTCGAAGCGAACGGGGTCATAATCAACCCCGGTGGTTCCATTCGATCTGCGTATCGTACTGGATATTAAAACAGTCATGCAGCCCAGCACCGACCGCCAAGAGGGTGGGACGTGAAACACGCGGGGCGGGCGTCAGGGCACGGGAAGGACTCGGCCAACCTTAACCCGGATGACCGTAGGGTCGATGCACGGCCTGGGCAAAGCCGACCGCGTCACTGAGCATCCCGCGGCGTGACCATCGCAGCCGCAGGGGTCGTTCACGGCCCGCTCCGCCTCACTGTTCAGAACACGGTGTCGGGCACGTCCGCAGTCGTCATCTCGCTCTGGGAACCCGCTTCCGGCCCGGAATGCGACCCCGGAGCGTGCTGCTCCTTCTCCCGCTGGATGCGTCTGTAGATCTCCTCGCGGTGGACCGCGACGTCTTTCGGCGCCTGGATTCCAATCCGCACCTGGTTTCCCTTGACGCCGAGGACGGTGACCGAGACTTCGTCTCCGATCATCAGCGTCTCGCCTACTCTTCGGGTTAATATGAGCATGGCTCGACCTCCTCACGAGCCACTGTACACCCTTTGGCGGCACGGGGAATCCGTGCAACCCGGCACATCAGTCGGCGAGGCGACCGCCCACCCAGTCCGCAACGGCCGCGAGCGCGGCCTCGAGTTCGGCGGGATTAGTGCCGCCCGCTTGGGCAAAATCCGCCCGTCCGCCGCCGCGGCCGCCGATGCGGGCCGCGACCGTCCCCACCAGCTCACCGGCCTTGATGCGCGCCGTCTGGTCTGCGGTGACGCCGGCCACCAGCACGACCTTGTCCGGCGCCTGTACGGAGGCGAGCACGATGACCGCGGATTTCAGCCGCTCCTTCAGCCCGTCCACCGCACTGCGCAGCGCAGCCGCGTCGGCATCAGCCACCTGAGTGGCCAGCACCTTCACGCCGCGGATGTCGCGCGCGCCCGCCGCCAGGTCGACGCCCTGGCCGGATGCGAGCCGGTCCTTCAGGGCACGCACCTCCCGCTCCATTTGCTTGACGCGTTCAAGGGTCTCGCGCACCTTGTCGGTCACGTCCTCGCGTGACCCTCGCACGAGGTGCGCCAATTCCTTCAGCAGCGCCTCGTTCTGCTCGACGAACTCAACGGCCCCCTCTCCGGTCACCGCCTCGATGCGCCGTACACCCGAAGCCACACCACTTTCGCCCACGATCTTGAACAGCCCGATGTCTCCGGCGCGCTCGACGTGAGTTCCACCGCACAGCTCCATCGAGAAGTCACCGACCCGCAGCACGCGCACATCCCGGTCGTATTTCTCGCCAAAGAGCGCCATCGCGCCCTCGGCGACCGCGTGCTCGTAGTCCATCAGGCGCGTCTCAGCCGGGGCATTGGCGCGAATCTGCGCATTGACCACCCGCTCGATCGCCACCAGCTCTTCGGCACCCAGCGCTTGCGGATGCGAAAAATCGAAGCGCAGTCGGTCGGGCGCGACCAGCGAGCCCTTCTGCTGAACGTGCGTCCCGAGGCGCTGACGCAGCGCCGCATGCAGCAGGTGCGTAGCGGTGTGATTGCGCGCCGTAGCGCGCCGGCGCTCGGCATCAACCGTCGCACAGAGCGTATCGCCCACGCGAATGCGGCCTTCAGTTACGCGCCCGATATGGACGTGGGCGGCCCCGCGCTTGCGCGTGTCCGTCACCTCAAAGCGCGCTCCGGCGGCTGCCAGTATTCCGACATCGCCCACCTGGCCGCCCGACTCGGCGTAGAACGGCGTACGCGCGAGCACCACTTCGCCCTGCTCTCCTGCGCCGATCTGCTCGACCTGCGCCCCGTCCCGTAGGAGCGCCACGACACGGCCCTCGGCCTGCGTCTGCGCGTAGCCCTCGAACGCTGTGCGCGCATCGATCGGCGCGGCACCGCGCAGATCGACCCCGAACTTACTCGCCTCCTGCGAGCGGCGCCGCTGGGATTCCATGGCGGCATCGAACCCGTCGTGGTCGATGGCGAGTCCGCGCTCACGCGCGATATCGGCCGTCAGGTCGGCGGGGAAGCCATAGGTATCGTAGAGCTTGAAGACCACCTCGCCCGGGATCACGGTGCCGGCCGGACCGAGATCCGCGATGGCCCCCTCGAGCAACGCCATGCCCTTGGCGAGGGTCTCGGCGAAGCGCTCCTCCTCCTGGCGCAGCACACGCTCGGCCTGCGCGCGGCCCCGGGTCAGTTCCGGATAGGCGCTGCTCATTTCGTGCTCGAGCACGGCGACCAGCTTGTAGAAGAACGGCTCGGAGATCCCGAGCTTGTAGCCGTGACGCACTGCCCGGCGGATGATGCGGCGCAGTACGTAGCCGCGTCCCTCGTTCGAGGGCAGCACCCCGTCGAGCACGAGGAAGGTGCATGCGCGGATGTGATCAGCGATCACCCGCAGTGAACTGGAGGCCAGATCGTCGGTGCCGGCAAGCTTCGCAGCCGCCACGATCAGGTTGCGGAACAGGTCGATGTCGTAGTTCGAGTGCACGCCCTGCAGCACGGCGGAGACCCGCTCGAGTCCCATGCCGGTGTCCACCGAGGGCTTCGGCAGCGCCGCGAGCGCGCCGTCGGCGGCACGCTCGAACTGCATGAACACCAGGTTCCAGATCTCCACGTACCGGTCGCCATCCTCGTCCGGTGATCCGGGCGGGCCACCGGGCACATCGGCGCCGTGGTCGTAGAAGATCTCGCTGCACGGGCCACAGGGACCGGTATCGCCCATCGCCCAGAAATTCGACTTCTCTCCGAGACGCGCGAAGCGCTCGGCGGACACGCCGATGTCCTTCAGCCAGATCTCCGCGGCCTCATCGTCTTCGCGGTACACGGTCACCCACAGGCGCTTCGGATCGAGCTTCAGTGTCTCGGTGAGGAATGACCAGGCGAACCCGATGGCTTCGCGCTTGAAGTAATCCCCAAAGGAGAAATTCCCCAGCATCTCGAAGAACGTGTGGTGCCGGGCTGTGTACCCGACGTTCTCCAGGTCATTGTGCTTGCCACCGGCCCGCACACAACGCTGGCTGGTCGCCGCGCGCAAGTACTCGCGCTTCTCCTTGCCGAGGAACACATCCTTGAACTGCACCATGCCGGCATTAGTGAACAGGAGCGTCGGATCGTTGCCCGGCACGAGCGGGCTCGAGGGCACGACGGTGTGGCCGCGGTCGCGGAAAAATTCAAGAAAGGCGCGGCGCACATCGGCGGCGCCCATAAAGGGAGGTCGGGTCAAGGTCGTCAGTCCAGTTCGAGCTCGGCGCCAGTGGCCGCCCGGATATCATCCGATGAAAAGCCCCGGTACTGCAAAAATCGCGCTTGCCGGGCGCGCTCGGTCCAGTCGGCAGGGGCCGCCGCGCCGAACCGTCGGCGGCGCACGTCCCGGGCGAGGGCGCGCCAATCCGGCCCGGACTGAAGCGCCGGGCCGATTAGCTCGGCCGGCGCGCCCTGGGCCTTCAAGTCCAGCCCGATACGCAGCGGTCCCTGGCCACGCCCGGCACGATACGCCACGAAGCGCTCGACCGTGCGCGCATCGTCGAGCAGGCGCTCGGCCGTCAGGTGCTCGAGGGCTTCGGTCACCGCCTGCGCCTGGAACCCGCGTTCGCGCAGCTTGCGACCGAGTTCGGCGCTCAAGTAATCGCGCCGCGCCAGCAGCCCGAGCGCGGCCGCCCGGGCGCTGCTGGCATCAGCGGCCGCCTCAGGCCGTGGCCGCTTCGCCACCGGCGTTGCGCGGCGGGCGGACCGGCAGCAGCCGGGCACGCACTTCGGTCTCGATCTCCCGGGCCAGTTCCGGGTTGTTCTGCAGGAAGGTCCGGGCGTTGTCCTTGCCCTGACCGATCCGATTGCCCTTGTACGAATACCATGCGCCGGACTTCTCGATGATCTCCTGGGCACTGGCCAGATCGATGATCTCCCCTTCGCGCGAGATGCCCAGGCCGTACATGATCTCGAATTCGGCCTCGCGGAACGGCGGGGCGACCTTGTTCTTGACCACTTTGACCCGGGTCATGTTGCCGACCACTTCCTCGCCGTTCTTGATCGCGCCGATACGGCGGATGTCGAGCCGCACCGAGGCGTAGAACTTCAGCGCGTTGCCGCCGGTGGTGGTCTCGGGACTGCCGAACATCACGCCGATCTTCATGCGGATCTGGTTGATGAAGATCACGATGGTGTTGGAGCGCTTGATGTTGCCGGTCAGCTTGCGCAGCGCCTGGGACATCAGGCGGGCCTGCAGGCCCACCTGCATCTCGCCCATCTCGCCTTCGATTTCGGCCTTCGGCGTCAGGGCGGCCACGGAATCGATCACCACGATGTCGACCGCATTGGAGCGCACCAGCATGTCGGTGATTTCAAGTGCCTGCTCGCCGGTGTCAGGCTGCGAGACGAGCAGGTCGGCGATATTCACCCCGAGTTTCTCGGCGTAGGCCGGGTCAAGGGCGTGCTCGGCGTCGACGAACGCGGCGGTGCCACCGTTGCGCTGCACTTCGGCAATCACCTGCAGCGTCAGGGTCGTTTTGCCCGAAGACTCCGGTCCGTAGACCTCCACCACGCGTCCGCGCGGCAGGCCACCGACGCCAAGCGCGATATCCAGCCCCAGCGAACCGGTCGACACGGCCTCGACATCGTAGGCGGCGGCCGCGTCGCCAAGACGCATCACCGAGCCCTTGCCGAATTGTTTCTCGATTTGGCCCAAAGCGGCGGCGAGCGCCTTCTTACGATTCTCTTCCATCTGGGTGTCCCGGGTGTTTTGATAACGGAGCGGTGCGCGAATTATCCCACAAAGTTGCCGCGGTCAGCAGCCCGGATGCATGCGCAAGATGTTATTTTCGCGCTCATGCACCGCTGCACAGTGGGTACGTTTCGACAACACTGTACACGGCTCCGCGCGGCAGCGTCCGGCTCTCGACCAGCGCGAAACGCTCGAACCGCCAGCGCACCACCCGCAGCGGGCGAGGCTCACTTGGCCGCGTAACTTTGCGTGCCACAGTGACATGCGCGCGGAAGGGTTTGAGATCCGGAACAAAACCCGCTGCGCTCAGGGAATCCGTCAACGCCCTCGCCAACCGGCCGAGGGCCGTCGGCGGCTCGATCGGCAGGACGCACAGAACCTGCGACTGCGGCCAGTCAGCCAGCCTCGCAAGCGACAACTCGAGGCCCGCTTCGGGTGCGGCTGCGGCGTATGCCGCGGCCGACGCGAGGACGGCAAGCTCAGCGACCCGCGCAGCCGGTACGGCGCCAAGGAAGGCCACCGTCAGATGCCAATGCTCGGGCGGTACGGGCCGGCCGCCGCAACCCCACACGGCATCGTGCACCGCCGGCGCTAGCCGCTCGCGCATGGGAGCATCGGGCCAAAGCGCGAAGAATAATCGGCGCGGGCCGGACACCGGCTCGGCCGGGCGGGCCGGCCCATGGACCCTCACGGCGTGCCCGGCACCGCGCCGCCGAGCGCTGTGAGCACCTGCTGCAGGGCGTGTACCACGGTGTGGCGGCGGACCGCGTCACGATCACCCGCAAAGTGCTGCACGCCGCTCAGCGGCGCCGGCCGCGATCGCACCGCGACCGCGAACCACACCGTGCCGACCGGCTTGTCAGACGTGCCGCCATCGGGGCCGGCGATCCCGCTCACCGCCACGGCAAGCTCGGCCCCGGACACCCGCAGCGCCCCCTGCGCCATCTCCAGGACCACCGCCTCGCTCACCGCACCATGGGTCTTCAGTGTCGCGGCCGCGACACCCAGATCACGCATCTTGGCCGCATCCGAATAGGTCACGTAGCCGCACTCGACCCACTGTGAGCTGCCCGGTACGTCCGTGAGCGCCTTGGCGATCCACCCCGCCGTGCAGGACTCGGCCGTGACGATCCGAAGGCCTGCGGTCCGCAGGGCCTGTCCGGCCTGCTCGGCGAGGGCGTACAACTCAGGGTCCGTGACGGCAGGAGTGCTCATGCACACAGTGTACGCCGCCCGCTACGCCGCCCCGCCCCCACACCGCCCTTGCGTACCGCCCGCCGTGCGCTAGTCTTGAACCCACGGAGCCGCGTCGCACGGGATCAGACACAGCCGCGCACGATGACTTCGCCTCTGCGGCGAAGGCCGATCGGGATACCGCGCGCCGCTTCGCGCAGGTCGGGCTGGCGCGCCGAGCCGATCCGCTCAGGTGGCGCGCAGCACAAGTGCGGTGGGCAGCATCTGCGAGTCGACCGGCTCGCCGCGGATGACGCCGAGCACCTTGCGGGCGAGGAGCACCCCGCCCTCCTGCCAGTTCTGCCGCACGGTCGAGAGCGGCGGCAGAAAAGTCGCCCCCTGCGGGGTGTCGTCGTAGCCGATCACCGAGACGTCCTCCGGGACGCGCTGGCCCAATTCGACCAGCGCCCGAATCGCCCCCATCGCCACCAGATCGGAGCAGGCGAAGATGGCGTCGAACTGCACCCGGCGGTTGTGCAGCGAGCGCACCGCCTGCACACCGCTCTCGAGGGTGAAGTCCGAACGGCGCATCAGCAACGGCTTGATGCCGTGGCGGCCGAGCTCATCGAGGAACCCGGCAAAGCGCTGCGACATCTCGGGGTGATCGGGATTGCCGATGAACACCGGGTGGCGACGGCCGAGGGAGACGAAGCGCTCTGCGACGCTCATGCCGCCGTGGCGGTTGTCGCTGCCGACCACGATATGCTCATCCCCGCCGACCCCGGCGGCACCCCACACCACCATCGGCAGGCCCAGCCGGTCGTACGCATGCACCGCATCCTGATGGGCGCCCTGACCGAGCAGAATCAGTCCATCGGCCGCCTGCACCGCGACGTCGCCCGCGGCCTGCCGCGTGGTGAGCAGCACGTTGTACCCGGCGGAGGTCAGCTCCTGCGAAATCCCTCCGAGCAGGGCCAGCGGGTACGGGTCCCACATGGTGCGCTCGGGCGTCGGGGTCATCTCGACGATCACCGCCACCGCGTGGGACCGCCGCAGGCGCAGGTTGCGTGCGCTGACGTTGAGCTTGTAGCCGTGCTTGCGCGCCAGCTGCTGTACACGCTCGCGGGTCTCGGGGCTGACGAGCGCGCTGCCGGAGAGCGCACGCGAAACCGTGATCGTCGAGACGCCTGCGAGTCCGGCCAGGTCGGCCATGGTGAGGCTCGCAGGGGCGGTCGGGGATTTTTTCTTGCGGTCCACCACAGCAGGTTCGCGCGGTCCGGGATATCGCTATCATCCACGGGCTTACGCTGGCCGTAAAGACCACTCCTGCATGTCGCACCCGGTGAACCGCTATCGGCTGATCGGCGCTTTGGCGCTGAGCTTCATGATCTTCGCAGTCCTGCTGAACAGCGTCGGGACCGTGATCCTGCAGTCGATCCACAGTTTTCGGGTCGGTAAGCCCGAGGCGAGCCTGCTCGAGCTGTTCAAGGATCTGCCGATCGTGATCACCTCGTTCGCGGTTGCCTCGTTCCTGCCGCTGCTCGGCTACCGCCGCGCCATCGTGATCGGACTGGCGGTCGTCGGCGTAGCCTGCACGCTCATGCCGCTGTTCCCGGGGTTTCACACCACCGAGCTGCTGTTCGTGTGCGTTGGCGTCGCGTTCGCGCTCACCAAGGTATCCGTGTACGGGGCCATCGGCCTGCTCACAAGCACCCAAAGCGAACACGCCCGCCTGACCAATTTCATCGAAGGGCTGTTCATGGTCGGGGTGGTGATCTCCGGATGGCTGTTCAGCGCCTTCATCCGCTCCCGCGCGCCCGCCAGCATCGCCTGGCTGCGCGTGTACTGGGTGATCGCCGCGGCCTGCATCGTGGCGATGACGCTGCTCGGTGTCTCGCGCCTGGACGAATCGGCGGCGCGCGGCAAGGCGCAACCGGTGCGCGCATCCCTTGCGCAGATCAGCGGCTCGTCGCTGCGCCCGATGGTGTACGTGTTCCTGGCCTCGACGTTCTTCTACGTGCTCATCGAGCAGAGTTTCGGCACATGGCTGCCGACCTTCAACAACGAGGTATTGAAGCTCCCGGATGCCGTTGCCGTGCAGATGGCGAGCATGCTGGCCGCCTCCATCGCCATCGGGCGAGTCGCGGCCGGCCAAGTGCTGCGGCGCGTCGCCTGGTATCCGCTGCTCAATACCTGCATCGTCGGCATGGCGCTGCTGATGCTTGTGACGCTGCCACTCGCCCGAGGCATCAGGGGCGGACAGGTCGGCTGGATGCATGCGCCCCTGGCGGCCTACCTCATCCCGCTGATCGGCCTGCTGATGGCGCCGATCTATCCGGTGATCAACTCCGTGGCACTGAGTGCGCTGCCGAAGCCGTCGCACGCGGCCATGACCGGACTGATCCTGGTGTTCTCCGCGCTCGGCGGCACGCTCGGCTCGCGCATCACGGCGATCGTGTTTGCACGCTTCGGGGGCATCCACGCCTTCTATTTTTCGCTGGTGCCGATGACGCTGCTGCTCATGACGTTGTTTCTGTTCAAACGCGAGACCCGCCGCGCTGCGCTCGCCCTCTCCACACTCAACCCCGCGCCCGAATGACGTGCCTTCTGCCTGCGAAGCGCGCCCCGCTGCACTCCTCGACGGGGCACGCCGGATGCGCCCGCCCGCTCAATGGGCCAACGCCCGCGCAGCACGAGCATCATCATGCTCAAAGGCTGGCGCGAACTGTGCGATATCGGCATCGGTGAGCCCCACGTCCCGGGCACTGGCAATTTCCCTCCATTGAGCCAACTTCAAAGCAACGGTACCGAGGAGTTCCCCGCCCTCGGCGTGGGTGAGACCGAAATAGGGTGCTTCGCTCAGCAGCTGCTCGAGCGACGTGATCGGACCGGACGCCTCACTCAACCACGTCTTCAACTCCCGTGCCTCGTCGGGGAACGGGTCGACGTCGAAAGCAGGCGCCAAGCGCCATTTCCCGTCACCCGCGTACAGAAGGCCGACGTTCCACAGATGGTCGTCCACGTTGGTGATCAAGAAATTAATGACCAGTCGCCTCCACAGTTCGCGCAGATCAACGGCAGGTGCGGCACCGATCCTTCGGATCGCATCGGCCAGCTCGGAGTATGCGCGATCCTCATCGCGACGGCACTGAAGCGGCGTCCCGCCGGAGAGGTAGGGGATTCGCGCGCCCTCGCCGTCGCGATCAAAGCGACGCACGATGGCGACCTCGGCGCCATCGACGGTGACCACTCGGGCGCGCGCGACTTGGCTGCCGGCATGTGCCAGGAGCCTCAGGGCAAGGACCTCGCCACGAACGATCGACCGTTCATCCTGGAGGCTCGCGAATTTACCGATCGCAAGAGCACCGTCCTCCTCGAGGATCGTGCACTTCGGCCGCAATCCACCGAGGGACGTTGCCTTACCCAGAAGATAGGACAGATCCGCCCCCGTGTCGCTTCCCGCTTCGACCCTGTGTGCGGCGACGGCAATCTTGCCAAGTTCAAAGAGGGGGGGGCGTGCGGTGATCTGCGCCGGAGTGAAGGAACTGACCCTTCGAATCGACCAGGCGCAGCGCCCCAACGCGACTGAAGTCATCGACCGACACTAGATGGTCGAACGCCGTCAGCGGCGCAAGAGTCGGGTCTTGGGCGCGACGCTTCGCGTGCGCACGGCGGATGATGCGCGCCCCCCATGCGTCTGGCGCAGTGTCGGCGAGCGCAAATGGAAGCGGCGAGTCAAATGTGCTCGGCACGCGACGGGTCACACCCCCCCCTCGCGGTGGTAAATCAGGCGAGACTTCGAAGCGATCGCGCGAGCGCAGCCACTCGGACGCATAACAAAAGGCAGAGTATTCGCGGCGTCCCTCGCGAACGAAGGTGAGCTGGCCGACCGCCGAGGCTCTGGCACCCATGACGACCTCGGCCTGCTGCCTGAGCGGTCGCACACTCACAGCGCACCCTTCGATTGTCGGACCCGAATGCGCTGAGGGAGACGCTCGTCCATCATCATGAGTCCGACCTCGTCCGTGCCGGTGTCGAGCAGTGTCTCGAACCGTTCGAGCTCGCCCAGCACGTGAAGGATACGGGCGAGATGCTCGATCGAGCCGCTGGGCACCCCCCTTTCCAGCCGCCGAACCGTGTTCACCGCAATGCCACTTCGTTCAGCCAAAGAGGCTTGCGAGATGCGGCGGCGAGCGAGAGATCCCGGCCGAGTTTTTCGAGCGCACGGCGGACCGGATCTGGCAGGGGATATCGCTTCATAACAACCCAGAATAAGCGCTTAAAATGTTATAAGCACCCATAACAGGGTAGTCATCACACTTGAGTACCTCAAAGTCAAGTCCGAATGACCTAAACACCCTTATTAGAGATACTTACGTTCAATAACTACCCTCGTTAGGGCGCTATCGGTGGCAGCCCAGCGGCCGATTTTTGGACTTCGGCGATGCCGGACTCATGGGCGCCGCTCGCGTCCCCGATACGACCAACAGGCCGTTGTGAGTCCCCAGACTTTGCCCCGCACTGAGCGGCTCCCGACAGCACGTGCACGGCATCGGTTCCGTAGGACCTTCCAGCCGGATCACGCCGCGCCACACTCGACGGCAGGCTCGGCTCGCCGATCGCCACCCTCGTGTTTGCGGACTCCGGTGGCGTCCATGCCTTCTATTTTTTTACCGATGACGCCGCTGCTCGCGACGGTGTTGCGGTTCGAGCGCGAGACGCGCCGCGACGGCGCACCTCCTTTGTGGGCGCGACCACCGCATGCGCAAGCCATCGATCCGTCACGCGGATTGGGCGCCTGGCCCGACAGCGCTCACCCCGTGGATGAGGATGTGGGCGAGGATCTGACCGCATTGCGTACGGATCGGCGGAACCTCGCTTGCTGCTGCAGACGGCCCTCGATCGCACTCGTGTCAAAACATTGCAGCCGCGGAATGTAAGAAAAGGCGGATTGATGGGTGCAAAACGCCGTCTGGCCGTGACGGATGCGCGGGAAATACCCGGCACTCTCGGCGCGCAGCAGAAGGCCTCTGGAAACACCGAAACGATGCGCCTCGGCAGTGAGCGCCTGGGTATTGCCAAACGGTGGCTGCGCGCAGCTTGCCAACAGCACGGAGACGGCGAGGACCAGAGACGGATGCATTTTGTTCATGGCACAGATTCCTTCCCATAGGTGCGTTCAGAATCGACATTGTTGCCCGACTCCCCTCATCGCACTGTTGCGGCCAGCGCGTAAGCGGAGGTGAGTCCGATGTGTCGTGAAGCCGTTGCACGGTTCGGCGCGCAGCGGCGTTGATCGAGCGCCCCGCGCACACTCAGGGACCCGCCTGCGGCCGCGATTTCGCCGGCGGCGTCTCCTGGGGCCGAGGAATTCCGCAGGGTGCGCGCTGGACCCCGTGGGACCTGATGGGCCGCCTCGCGCGGTCGCGCCCGCGCCGCATTGCAGACCATGTGAGAACTTCTAGGAAGTCGAACCGACACGCGCGTCGGCGCCGCGCTCCGAAAGTCGCGCCTGCGGCAGGCTCGCTCACAGTCCCTCGGCGTGGCCATGCGCGGGTATATCACCGCCGGTATCAAAAGGCAACGAGCAGAACATAACACCCGACTCCAGCGAACGCCCCACTGCGCATTCCGATGCGACATCAACTCTGACGTCGTATCAGAGCCCTGCGCAGACGGCCTCACCGGAGGGCTCTGCGCTCGATCCGTCGCCGCTGCGTGCGCCCGGCAATGCCGCCGCCGTCAGTCCCTGCGCCGCGCCCGAAAAACCCTGCGGCGCGGGTCCGGGCCGTTCCGGTCCCGGCTCTCGCACTTCGGCAGACACCGGGTTAATCTGCGCGACTCACCGCCACGGCATCTGGATAGCCCGTCTTTGAATGATTTAGCGAATGCCCACACGCCGATGATGCAGCAGTATCTGCGCATCAAGAGCAGCCACCCGGACATGCTGCTCTTTTACCGTATGGGCGATTTCTACGAGATGTTCTACGAGGACGCGCGCCGCGCCGCGGCGCTGCTGGACATCACGCTCACCTCACGCGGACAGTCGGCGGGTCAGCCGATCCCGATGGCCGGCGTGCCGGCGCACAGTGTGGAGTCCTACCTGCAGCGGCTGGTGCGCAAGGGCGAGAGCGTGGCCATCTGCGAACAGAGGGGCGATCCGTTGAAGTCCAAGGGACCCGTGGAGCGCGAGGTGGTCCGCATCGTCACCCCGGGGACGGTGACGGATGCGGCGCTGCTCGAGGAGCGCCAGGACACGCTGGTCGGCGCGGTGGCGCGCGACGGGGATCGCTTCGGACTCGCCTGGCTCGACCTGGCGGCCGGCCGCTTCACCGTCCTGCAATCGAGCGGTGTCGGGGCGCTCGAGGCGGAGCTCGAGCGCCTGAAGCCCGCTGAGCTGCTGGTGGCCGAGGATTCGCGCGAGGCGCTACGCACCGGCGCGGCGCTGCGCAGCCGCCCGCCCTGGCACTTCGAGCTCGCCAGCGCCTCGCGGCTGCTCACCGACCAGCTCGGCACGCTCGACCTCAAGGGCTTCGGGGCCGATGAGCTGCCGCTGGCGATTGCCGCCGCGGGCGCACTGCTGCAATACGTCCGCGACACTCAGAAGAGCGCGCTGCCGCACATTCGCGGGCTGACGGTCGAGGAGCGCGGCGAGGGACTCATGATCGATGCGGCCACGCGCCGCAACCTGGAGCTCGACACCAGTCTCACCGGCCGCGAGGATGCGACGCTGTTCGCGGTGCTCGATGTGTGCGCCACGACGATGGGCTCGCGGCAGCTGCGCCGTTGGCTGAACCGGCCAATCACTGATCCGCAGGCCCTGCGTCAACGCTATCAGGCCATCGGGGCGCTGCTCGAGGGCCGCGCGTTCGAGGAGCTGCGCGAGCGGCTGCGCAGCGTCGGGGACGTCGAGCGCATCCTCTCGCGCGTGGCGCTGCGCTCGGCCCGCCCGCGCGATCTGACGCAGCTGCGCGCCTCGCTCGCCGCGCTCTCCCCGGTCCAGGCCGCGCTGGAGCGGATCGACTCCCCGCTCATCGCCCAGACCCGCGCGCGGATGGGCACGCACGAGGCCGAGATCGAGCTGCTCCGCCGGGCGATCGCCGAGGAGCCCGCGACGTTCCTGCGCGACGGGGACGTCATTGCGGCGGGCTACGACCCCGAGCTCGATGAGCTACGGCGCATCGCCACACACACCGACGAATTTCTGCTCGAGCTCGAGCGGCGGGAGCGCGAACGCACCGGGATCGCATCCCTGAAGCTCGGCTACAACCGCGTCCAGGGGTTTTTCATCGAAATCCCGCGCAAGGATGCCGAGCGTGCACCGCAGGAGTACCGGCGGCGCCAGACGGTGAAGTCCGCCGAGCGCTTCATCACCCCGGAGCTGAAGGGTTTTGAGGACAAAGTGCTCGGGGCTCGTGAGCGCGCGCTCGGGCGCGAGAAGGAGCTCTACGAGGCGGTACTCACGCGGCTGATCGAGCAGCTGCCCGCCCTGCAGGAGACGGCCGGGGCGCTCGCGGAAATCGACGCGCTCGGGGCGCTCGCCGAGCGCGCCGGCGCGCTCGAGTGGAGCGCCCCTGAGCTCACCGACACCCCGACGATCGGCATCCGCGCCGGCCGTCACCCGGTGGTGGAGCGCTTCGCCGCGGGGGCCTTCGTGCCGAACGACCTGGCGCTCGATGATGCGCGGCGGATGCTGGTCATCACCGGCCCGAACATGGGCGGTAAATCCACGTACATGCGCCAGACCGCGATCATCGTGATCCTGGCGCACATCGGCAGCTACGTGCCGGCCGTCGAGGCGCGGCTCGGCCCCGTGGACCGCATCTTCACGCGCATCGGCGCGGCGGACGATCTGGCCGGTGGCCGCTCCACGTTCATGGTGGAGATGACCGAGGCGGCCAACATCCTGCATAACGCCGGACCGCGCAGCCTGATCCTGATGGACGAGATCGGCCGCGGCACCAGTACGTTCGACGGCCTGTCGCTCGCCTGGGCCATGGCACGGCACATCGGCACGCGTCTGAGGGCATTCACCCTGTTCGCGACCCATTACTTCGAATTGACGGGCCTGGCGAGGGAAATCGACGGCTGTGCCAACGTGCACCTGGATGCCACCGAGCACGGCGAGGGGATCGTGTTCCTGCATGCGGTCAAGGAGGGGCCGGCCAACCGCAGCTACGGACTGCAGGTCGCGCAGCTCGCTGGCGTGCCCCGCGAGGTGATCACCCAGGCGCGCGAATACCTCCGCTCGCTCGAGGCGCAGCGCGATACGCACGAATCGGCGCTGCAGCCGCAGCGCGAGCTGCCGCTGTTCGCCACGGCGCCCGAGCCGCCGCCCGATCCGCTGCGCAGCGCACTGGGGGCGCTCGACCCGGACACGCTCACCCCCAGAGCGGCGCTCGAGGCGCTCTATCGCCTGCGCCAGCTGCTCGAGGAAGGCACGGACACCGCCCCGTGACCCCTCTGATCCGCGCCGCGACGGGGAGTGACTCAGACGCCATCCGTGCGCTGCTCGAGGCCGCCGCGCTACCCACGGCAGACCTGCGCGACTCGCGGCCGACGTTCCTGGTGGCGGACGCCGGGACCGAACTGGCCGGCACCGGCGCGCTGGAGATCCATGCCGAAACCGCGCTGCTGCGTTCCCTCGCAGTCGCCCCGGCGTGGCGCGGGTGCGGCCTCGGGCACCGGCTGGTGAAGGCCCTGGAACGTCAGGCGCGCGCTGCGGGCCTGCTCCAGATCGTGTTGCTCACCGAGACCGCAGAAGCGTTCTTCACCGGGCTCGACTACGAGGTGATCGCGCGCGCGCAGGCCCCGCAGGCCGTGCGGGCGAGCCCGGAATTCGCTGCGTTGTGCCCGCATAGCGCCACCTGTCTGCGCAAGACGCTCTAGAACCCCACCGCGTTTAGCTGACCCCTCGGGGTGCCGACGCCGCGTCCCGGAACCGCCGATTGGCGCACACCCATCGACCGTGACCTTGACAAGAGAGTCACGAATTTCCCACTAACATGAGACCACAGATCAGCCTTCGGCTAGACTGTTCGGCAGCAGGGATGGCGCGCCATGGATCCTCCAGCAGGGATTTCATGCGCTCCTGTGGGCCGGGCGCGCCGCGCGGGAACGGGACGCGTCACGGAGCGCACAGGTGGATCTGAACCGGGTGCCTGCACGGGCACCGCGCATCAAGAGGCATATGCTTGATGAACGACTATGGCGTGACGGCCTCCCTCAGCAATCGACTGGCGGATCTGGTCGCCGAGAACACGACCAACGGCGTCATCATCACCGATCCGGTCGGCCGCACCATCTGGATCAACAAGGAAATCGAACAGATCAGCGGCTACAGTCACGCGGAGTTCATCGGCCGCAAGCCGAGCGAACTGCTGCAGGGCCCGGAAAGTTCCCCCGAAGCCATCGTATTGATGGGCACGGCGATCGCGCAGCAGCAGCCGTTCGAGACGACCATCGCCAATTACGCGAAGAATGGCCTGATCTACTGGGTTCAGATCTCATGCCGGCCGTTCTACGCCCAGGACGGCACCCTGGAGGGCTTCATCAGCACCCAGGTCGACATCACCCGGCTGATCCGGCTCGCCGACTTCAATACGCTGCACGCCGCGATCAATCATCTGGTCGCGAGCAGCGCGGATGATGCGTCGCTGTTCCAGCCGCTGTGCGATCTTGCCGTCCGTCACGCCCACCTGGAGCTCGCCTGGATCGGCAAACCCGACGACACCGGCCGCTTCAGCATCCTGGCCGCCTCGGGACGGGCAGTTCAGTACCTCGAGGGGATCGATGTCAGGACCGATCCGGACCTGCCGCAAGGGCGCGGGCCGACCGGGAATACCTGGCGCGACGGCACACCGCGCTTCAATCAGTCGTTCGAGTCCACCGAGCACGTGGAACACTGGCGCGAGCGCGCACGCCACTACAACCTCGATGCCAGCGTCGCTCTGCCGATCTCGCGCAACGGGAAAGTTTGGGCGATTTTCACCGTCTATCATGCGCGCTCCGGGATCTTCGATCACGAGCTGCGCGAGACGCTGACCTCGCTCGCACGCGACATCTCGCATGGACTCGACCGGATCGACCTGCGCCACCGCGAACGGGAACTCGCCCAACAGCTCTACGAGGAGCGTGAGCTCGCCCGAGTGTCGCTCGCCTCCATCGAGGACGGTGTGCTCACCGCCACCGCCCTTGGCGCCATCACGTACCTGAACGCCAAGGCCTGCGAGCTGACCGGTTGGACCGCCGCCGAGGCGATCTCGCGACCGTCCCGGGAGATCTTGCGCGTACGCCGCCACGACGCGCAGCAGGACCTGCACGACGTCATCGCCGAAGTCCTCGCGCACCGCCAGACGATCGAGCTCTCGAGCGACCATCTCCTGGAGCGGCGCGACGGCACTCGCTGCTTCATGGAAGGCTCCGCCTCGCCCATGTTCTTCGAAAACGGCGCGTTGCGCGGCTGCGTGGTGGTGTTCCGGGACGTCTCGGTGCGGCGGCGGGCATTCGAGACGCTCGAATGGCAGGCCAACCACGATCCGCTCACGGGACTCCCGAACCGCTTCGCGCTGGAGAGGCACCTGTCGGGGCAAATCGCGGCGGCGAAGGCGCAACACCGAAGCCTCGCCGTCGGCTTTCTCGATCTGGATGACTTCAAGCCCGTGAATGATCAGTTCGGCCACCAGGCGGGCGATCAGTTGCTGCGCGACTTTGCCCTGCGCCTGAGGGAACACATGCGCCCGATCGACTTCCTGGCGCGCCTGGCCGGCGATGAGCTGGTCGTGGTCATCAACGGTCTGGATCCGGCAACGCTCGCGCCGACGCTCGAGCGCACGCTCGAGCGCCTGCATCGGGTTGTCGAAACGCCCTTTGCGCTCGGCCCTGAGGATCAGTTGCACATCGCGATGAGCATGGGTGTCGCCGTCTACCCGGGCGATGGCGATGACGTCGACGGCCTGCTTCGCCAGGCCGATGCGGCCATGTATGCCGCGAAAACCAACAAGTACAACCGGGAAACCTGGTGGCGTCCGGCGATGCTCGCCCTGGAGGAGCACGCGGCGGAAAAGCCGCTCGATCCCTACGGCAGCACCGCCCGGGACCTGCTCGGCAAGGCCGCTGCATTTTGGGCCGGGCTCGAGACCCGCTTCGTCGAGCTGTTCTACGAGCGCCTCGCAACGCAGCCTGGGGCGAATCGCATCCTGTCGCTGCTCGATGAACCCGAGGTCGAGCGGCTGAAGGAACTGCAAGCCGAGCACGTCAAGCGATTGATCGGCCCGGATCTGCAGCCGCAGACGCATGCACACGTCTCGCGGCACATTGGCCAGATGCACGCGATGATCGGGCTGGACAACAGCGACATCATCGGAGCGCTTGACGACTATGGACGGCTGCTGCGCCATGCGAGCCAACGGCTTCCCTGGCGGGTCGATGCGCGCTTGGCGTTGGATTCCATCATGCAGTCGCGGCTCGCCGAGGAGATCCAGCATCAAAGTGCGGGCCGCGATAGCGTCGAGCAAGCCCGAATCCTGAACATGACCGGGCTCGAGACCCACCTGCAGCAGTGGCTGCAGGACGGGGAGTTCGGCACCCGCGTTGCCGCGCATCTGTGCGAGATGCCGTGCATCTATGGCGTGGCGATTGGACGGCCCGACGAGAGCGACCAGTTCGTCCCGGAATTCCAAGGGGGCTTTCCGGATGAAGCGCGCGACGGCCACGAGCCGGGCGGATCACCGGCCGGGGATCTGATCGGCGAGGTATCGGCCGAATGGCGCAAGGCCTGGCTGTCCGGACAGATGATCGTCAAAGACAGGATCGTCGGATCGCGCCGGCACGCACCACAGAATGGCCAAGCCCCGCATAGCGTGCGCAGCGCAGCCTGCGTGCCGATCCTCGATGCCCAAGGCCATGCGCTGGTGGTGCTGTGCCTCTTCGGCCGGTACCCCGGGCAATTTTCCAACGCCTTGATGCACATGTGGCTGGAGTCGATCCAGCACATGATCGGCCCGGCCTTCGTGCGCATCGAGACCGCCGGTGCGGCGCCGATCGACACCGCGACACGCCAGCGCTATCACGATCTGCTGTTCCAGGACCAGCTGCAGATCGTCGTACAGCCGATCGTGCAATTTCCGAGCCGCGAAGTGTTGAAAATCGAGGTCCTGGCGCGTCTTCGCGACGGGGATCAGCTGCTCAGTCCGGCGGCGTTCCTGCCGTCCTTCACCAAGCAGGAGCTGCAGGCGCTGTTCAGAAAGGGCCTGCGCCAAACCGTAGCCTGGCTCACCCAATGGGATCGCGAGGGCCTCAGTCTGGCCGCGGGATTGAACCTGCCCCCCTCAGTGTTGGTCTTGCCGGAGTGCGCGCGCTGGATCGAGGAAGCCCTCGCCGAGGGCGCCATCCCCGCACACCGACTCTTTCTCGAACTGCTCGAGTCGGAGGCCGACAGCGGCATCGTCGCTCAGCGCGATGCGGCCATCTCGCGTCTGGCGACACTCGGCGTGCAGCTGGTCATGGACGACCTGGGCTCCGGTTACTCCAGCCTGCAACGGATGCGCACGCTGCCCTTCAAGGGGGTCAAAATCGACCAGGACCTGGTGCGCTACGCCACCACCGAGCCGATCCGTACCGTCCCGTTCATCGGCTCGCTGATCCGCATGGCCCAGAGCATCGGACTCGAGGTCGTCGTGGAGGGGCTCGAGAGCCTTGAGATGCTCGACATGGCCGCGCGGCTCGGGGCCGACTACGGTCAGGGTTACGTGATTGCCAGACCCATGCTGCCTGAGGCGCTCGCCGACTGGATCGGTCAGTGGCGCGCCCACGCGCCCCTGTACGGACTCGATACGCCGCTCGGCCGGCTGGCGGCATCGTTCCGGTAACGCAGGGCGGTGCGCTCAGCCGAGCGAAAAACGCCCCTCACGCAGGAAGTATGCGCTCTCACGCGCCACGCGCGCCGAGACCAGCATGCCCATGTGGCTCACCGGCACCACGATGTGATCGGTGGCCCCGGGCAGGCGTGTCTCGCTGACCGCCACGGTGCCGTCGCTGTCTTCTTCGAACCCGGCCAGAAATTGGCCCACGCCGAGGGAGTACGAACCGGCCACGATGCCAAGCGGTCGGGCGAAGCGCCAGCGGCGCTCGTGCGGCGTGAGCAACTCCTCGGCCACCGAGCGGCCCATCAGCGCGCTGATGAAGCGCGACTGGCTCGCCTGCAGAGCCGCGCGGCTCGCGACGCAGGGCGTACCGAGAAACACCACGCGCCCCGGGGGCGGGGCGCCGAAGCGCTCGAACAATCGATAGATCACCAGGCCGCCGAGACTGTGTCCCACGAAATGCACCCGGGGCGGGGCGAGTGCGCTGACGAACTCGTGCAGCGCATCGGTGATCTGCTCCATGCCGTGGGTGACGGCGGAGTAGCTGAACGCATGCACCTGCGCGCCGAGCTCGCGCGCCAGGCGGTGGCGCAACAGCAACCCCTCGCCGCCGGACATCCACAGACCGTGGACGTAGATGATGTGTTCCGAGGCGCTCATGTGCGCCTCGGGCGCGCTGCCGCCCGGGACACCGTGCACTGCCGCCCGCGGCTCACACCACCGGCTTGCGCACCCGGATGTGCAGCTCGCGCAGCTGCGCCTCGCTCACCTCGGTCGGCGCATCGGTGAGCGGATCGGCCGCGGTCTGCGTCTTCGGGAAGGCGATCACCTCGCGGATGCTGTCCGCGCCGGTCATGAGCATGGCCAGACGGTCCAGCCCGAAGGCGATGCCGCCGTGCGGCGGGGCGCCGAATTTCAGCGCATCGAGCAGGAAGCCGAACTTCGCGCGCGCCTCCTCGGGCACGATGCCGAGCAGATCGAACACCGTCGATTGCATCTCCTGGCGGTGAATACGCACCGAGCCGCCACCGATCTCCGAGCCGTTGAGCACCAGGTCGTAGGCCTTGGCGATCGCGCGCTCCGGGTCGGCACGCAGCGCGGCCGGATCATCGGTCTGCGGCGCGGTGAACGGGTGGTGCATCGCCACCCAGCGGCGCTCCTCCCCGTCCCACTCGAACATCGGGAAGTCGACCACCCACAGCGGTCGCCAGCCCGGCGCCACGAGCGACAGATCCTGGCCGATCTTCAGCCGCAGGGCGCCGAGGGCGTCGCTGACCACCTTGGCGGTGTCGGCACCGAAGAAGATCAGATCGTTGTCCGCCGCCTGCGTGCGCTCGAGGATACCGGCCACGGCCTGCTCGCTCAGGAACTTCACGATCGGGGACTGCAGACCCTCGCGTCCGCGCGCGCGCTCGTTGACCTTGATGTAGGCGAGGCCCTTGGCGCCGTAGCGGGCCACGTAGGCGGTGTAGGCATCGATCTGCGAGCGCGGCATCGCGCCGCCGCCGGGCACGCGCAGCGCCGCGACGCGGCCCTTCGGATCGCGCGCCGGGCCGGAGAACACCTTGAAGTCGCAGCTCGCCACCAGATCGGCGACATCGACGAGCTCGAGCGGCACGCGCAGGTCCGGCTTGTCCGAGCCGTAGCGGCGCATCGCCTCGGCGTACGTCATGTGCGGGAACGGCTCGGGCAGCGACACGCCGAGCACCTCGTGGAAGAAGTGCCGCGCCAGCCCTTCCATCAAGGCCATGATCTGCGCCTGGGTGAGGAAGGAGGTCTCGATGTCGAGCTGCGTGAACTCCGGCTGGCGGTCGGCCCGCAGGTCCTCGTCGCGGAAGCAGCGCACGATCTGGTAGTAGCGGTCGAAGCCGGCCACCATCAGCAGCTGCTTGAAGATCTGCGGGGACTGCGGCAGGGCGAAAAACTTACCCTCGTGCGTGCGGCTCGGCACCAGGTAATCGCGCGCCCCCTCGGGCGTCGCCTTGGTCAGCATCGGGGTCTCGATGTCGATGAACCCGTGCCCGTCGAGATAGCCGCGCACCGCCTGCGTGAGGCGGTGGCGCAGACGCAGGCGCCGGCTCATCACGTCACGACGCAGGTCGAGGTAGCGGTAGCGCAGCCGGATTTCCTCGCCCACCGTCTCATCGAGCTGGAACGGCAGCGGCTCGGCGCGATTCAGCAGCTCGAGCTCGGTGGCGAGCAGCTCGACCTCCCCGGAGGCGAGCTGGGCGTTCACGGTGCCCTCGGGCCGCGCCCGCAGGCGCCCCTTGACGCGCACCACGAACTCGTTGCGCAGCCGTTCGGCCTCCTTGAACAGCGCCGCGGCATCCGGATCGAACACCACCTGCAGCAGGCCCTCCCGGTCGCGCAGGTCGATGAAGATAATGCCGCCGTGGTCGCGGCGGCGGTGAACCCAGCCGGCGACCTCGACGCTCTGGCCAATGAGCTGGGAATCGACCTGTCCGCAGTAGTGTGAGCGCATAAGGGGCGCGATGTTACGAAGCCCTGAGTCCCCCCGCAACCAGCACGGCGGCGCCGTGCACCTGGCCGGCCCGCAATCGGTCCAGTGCCTCGTTGGCCGCCTCGAGCGCAAAGCACTCGACACTCGCGCGCAGACCGAGCCGGACGGCGAGCGGCAGGAACTGCTCGCCGTCCTCGCGGGTGAGGTTCGCCACCGAGCACACCTGCCGCTCGCCCCAGAGCAGCCGGTAGGGAAATGCGGGGATGTCGCTCATGTGGATGCCGGCGCACACGACTCGGCCGCCCGGCCGCACCGCCGCGAGCGCTGCCGGCACCAGCGCACCCAACGGTGCGAACAGGATGGCGGCCTCGAGCGGCTCCGGGGGCGCCTGATCGGAGCCGCCCGCCCAGACCGCCCCGAGGGTGCGCGCAAACGCCTGGCCGGCCTCATCCCCGGGACGGGTGAAAGCGAAGACGTCGCGACCCTCGGCGCGCGCCACCTGCGCCAGCAGGTGCGCCGCGGCGCCGAACCCGTACAGGCCGAGCCGCCGGCCGGGACCGGCGGCGCGATAGGCCCGGTAGCCGATCAGCCCGGCGCACAAGAGCGGGGCGAGTTCGGCGGCGGGGCGCGCCTCGGGCAATGCGAGGCAGTAGCGCTCATCGGCGAGCACCTGCTCGGCGTAGCCGCCATCGAGGGTGTATCCGGTGAAGCGCGCGTGGGGACAGAGGTTCTCGCGCCCCTCGCGGCACTCGCGGCAACGGCCGCAGGTGCCGCCCAGCCAGGGCACCCCAACCCGCGCGCCGAGCGGCCAGCGCGTCGCGCCGGGCCCGGCGGCGACCACGCGGCCGACGATTTCGTGTCCCGGTGTGACCGGATAGGGGATGTCCGGCAGCTCGCCATCGAGCAGGTGCAGATCGGTGCGGCACACCCCGCAGGCCTCCACCGCGATGTGCACCTGGTGTGCCGCGGGAGCCGGCAGCTCGATCGCCACGCGGCGCAGCGGCCCGCCCGGGGTTTCGAGCCGCAGCGCGTCCATCGCGCCCCTACGCGCCCGGCGGCGGCGTGCTCGCCGGCAGCGGCGGGGGCGCAACCACACCGCAGGTGATGATCATCTTCATGGCCGCATCGACGCTCATGTCCAGTTCGATCAGCTCGCGCCGCGGCACGATCACGAGCACCCCGGCAGTCGCGTTCAGTGCCGCAGAGATGTAGACGGCCGCGTGCGGCTCACCGAGCCGTGCCGACACCTCGGCCACGTCCTCGGCGGTGAGAAAGCCCAGACTCCACGCCCCGGCGCGCGGGTACTGGACCATGACCACCTTGCGGAACGCGCTTGACTGGGAAAAGACGCTCTCGGCGAAACTTTTCACCCCGCCGTACACTGCCCCGACGATCGGGATGTGGTGCAGCACCTCCTCCCCGTACACGAGCAGGCGACGTCCGATCAGGTTCGTCACCAGCAGCCCGGTGAGAAACAGCACCCCGAGGGCGAGCAGCAGCCCGACCACCGCCTGGACGACGGCACCGAGTGCCTCGAGCCGGTAGCCGACCGGCAGCGGCAGCAGCGGCACGATGCGATCGAGCACGTGCAGCAGGAACATCACCACCCACAGCGTCGCGCCGATCGGCAGCCAGAACAGCACGCCGGAGATCAGGATCCGCCGCCAGAGTGATCCTTTCTTCTTCGGGCCGATCGGGTTCGGGCGCGCGGTGAGCGGGACGTTCACGCGCTCACCGTTTTTTGCGCGCCGGACCCTTCGGCGCGGCGGCGCGGGGACGGGCACCGGCGCGCGCCGGCGGCTTGGCGCGCTTGCGCGCGGCGGGTTTGGCCGCCGGCGCTCTCACCACCGGGGGGCTCTTCGGCTCCTGCTTCGTTTCGCGTTTCGCGCCGCTCGCCTCGGCGCTCTTCTCACTGCCCTTCTCGCCGCTCTTGGCCGCCTCGGCGCTCGGGGCCGCCTCGGCGCTCTTGCGCTCCTCGGCATCGCCGCCGGCGAGATTGCGTTTGCGCTCCTGGTCGGACTTGAAGTCCGTCTCGTACCAGCCGCTGCCCTTCAAACGGAACACCGGCGCGGAGATGAGCTTCACGAGCGTCATGCGGCCGCAGGACGGGCACTTCTTCAGCGGCGCATCCGTGATCTTCTGCATCACCTCGGTGAAGTGCTGGCAGTTCTGGCACTGATATTCGTAGAACGGCATGGTCAGAACGTCTGTGTCGTTGAGGAACCCGGGCGCCGATTATACGCACCGCCCCTTACCGCTTGGCGAACTGCAGCTGCCCGTCACGAACCCCGACCTCGACGCGGTCCCCGGGCACGAACTGGCCGGCGAGGATGCGCTGCGCGAGAGGATTCTCGATCTGCTGCTGCACCACCCGCTTCAGCGGCCGCGCCCCGTACACCGGATCGAAGCCCGCCTCGCCCAGCCGGTCGCGGGCCGCGTCATCGAGCACAAGCGTCATGTCACGCTCCTGCAGACGGGTGCGCAGGTAATGCAACTGGATATCGACGATGGCGCGGATCTGCGCAGCCCCGAGCGGGTGGAACACGACGATGTCGTCGATCCGGTTGATGAACTCCGGGCGGAAGGTCTGCTGGACGACATCCATCACCGCGCTCTTCATGCGCGCGTACTCGTGCTCCCCGGCGTACTCCTGGATCACCTGCGAGCCGAGATTCGAGGTCATGATGATGACCGTGTTGCGGAAATCCACCGTGCGACCCTGCCCGTCGGTGAGCCGGCCATCATCGAGCACCTGCAGCAGCACATTGAACACGTCCGGATGGGCTTTCTCCACCTCATCGAGCAGGATCACCGCGTACGGCCGGCGACGCACCGCCTCGGTGAGGTAACCCCCTTCCTCGTACCCGACGTAGCCCGGCGGGGCGCCGATCAGGCGGGCGACCGAGTGCTTCTCCATAAACTCCGACATGTCGATGCGCACCATGGCGTCCTCGGTGTCGAAGAGGAACTCCGCGAGCGCCTTGCACAGCTCGGTCTTGCCCACGCCGGTGGGCCCGAGGAACAGGAACGAGCCGGTCGGGCGGCGCGGGTCCGACAGACCCGCCCGCGAGCGGCGGATCGCGTCGGACACGATGCGCAGCGCCTCCTCCTGACCGACCACCCGCTTGGCGAGCGCCTCCTCCATGCGCAGCAGCTTCTCGCGCTCGCCCTCGAGCATCTTCGCGACCGGAATGCCGGTCCACTTCGAGACGACCTCGGCGATCTCCTCCTCGGTGACCTTGTTGCGCACCAGACGCGGGGCTTCCGCGGCGCTGCTCTCGGCAGCCGCCAGGCGCTTCTCGAGTTCCGGAATCCGCCCGTACTGCAGCTCGGCCATGCGGGTCAGATCACCGGCGCGCCGCGCGGTCTCGAGCTCGACACGGGCGCGGTCGAGCGCTTCACGAAACGACGCGGTGCCCTGCAGCGCGGCTTTTTCGGACTTCCACACCTCTTCGAGGTCGGCCTGCTCGCGCCCGAGGCTCGCGAGCGTCTCCTGCAGCGCGGCGAGGCGTTTGCGCGAGGCCTCGTCGGCCTCCTTGCGCAGCGCCTCCTGCTCGATCTTCAACTGGATGATGCGCCGGTCGAGCCGATCGAGCGCCTCGGGCTTCGAATCGATCTCCATGCGAATGCGCGCGGCGGCCTCATCAATCAAGTCGATCGCCTTGTCGGGCAGCTGTCGGTCGGCAATGTAGCGATGCGAGAGCATCGCGGCGGCGACGATGGCCGGGTCCGTGATGTCCACGCCGTGGTGCACCTCGTAGCGCTCCTGCAGCCCGCGCAGGATGGCGATGGTGTCCTCGACCGAGGGCTCATCGACCAGCACCTTCTGGAAGCGCCGCTCGAGCGCGGCGTCCTTCTCAATGTACTGGCGATACTCATCGAGCGTGGTGGCCCCGACGCAGTGCAGCTCGCCACGGGCGAGTGCCGGCTTCAACATGTTGCCGGCATCCATGGCGCCTTCGGCCTTGCCGGCCCCGACCATGGTGTGCAGCTCATCGATGAACAGGATGATCTGACCTTCTTGTTTGGCCAGATCGTTCAGCACGGCTTTCAGGCGCTCCTCGAACTCGCCACGGAACTTCGCCCCGGCGATCAGCGCGCCCATGTCGAGCGCCAGGATGCGCTTACCCTTGAGTCCCTCGGGCACCTCGCCGTTGACGATGCGCTGTGCGAGGCCCTCGACGATCGCGGTCTTCCCAACGCCGGGCTCGCCGATCAGCACCGGGTTGTTCTTGGTGCGCCGCTGCAGCACCTGGATGGTGCGGCGGATCTCCTCGTCGCGGCCGATCACCGGATCGAGCTTGCCGGAGGCGGCCCGCGCGGTGACATCGACCGTGAATTTCTCCAGCGCCTGACGGCTCTCCTCGGCGTTGGGGTCGGCGACCTTCTCCCCGCCGCGCACCTCGTTGACCGCCTTCTCGAGCGTCCCGCGCGCGACACCGCTGTCCTGAAACACCTTGGCGAGGGCGCGGTCCTCGAAGGCCGCGAGCACGAACATCTCACTCGAGATGAACTGATCGCCGCGCTGCTGGGCGAGCTTGTCGGTGACGTTGAAGATGCGGTTCAGATCGTTCGAGATGTGCACGTCCCCTGGCGCGCCTTGCACCTGGGGCAGGCGCTCGAGCAGCGTGCCGAGTCCGGCGCGCAGCGCGTTGACATCCGCGCCGGCTTTCACCAGCAGCGGGCGAACCGCTCCGCCTTGGCTATCGATGAGCGCGAGCAGCACGTGGGCCGGCTCGATGAATTGATGGTCGCGGCCGACCGCGAGCGACTGCGCATCGGCGAGCGCCTGCTGGAACCGGCTGGTGAGTTTGTCCATTCGCATCGAAAGCACCTGCGTCTCGGGGCTTCCGTGGCAATGGGGGCGGCCGGCGCCCCCTTCAAGACCGCCAGATCAGCCCCGCCATGCGTCCGCAGCGCCCGTCGCGCCGATAGGAGAAGAACCTTGCGGAATCTGCGTAGGTACACCAGGTCCCGCCGTACACCTGCCGCACGCCGAGCGCCGCGAGGCGCTGGCGCGCCAGGGTGGTGAGGTCGCACTGCCAGCGGCCGCGCGCATTGGGCGTGAAGGCCGCGGCGGCGGCCGGACCCTCCTGCAGGAACGCCGCACGCACTTCGCTCCCCACCTCGAAGGCCTCAGGCCCGATGGCAGGACCCAGCCAGGCCAGCACCTCGCCCAGCTCTGCCTCGAGCGAGCGCACTGCCGCCTCCAGCACGCCCGCGGCGAGTCCGCGCCAACCAGCATGCGCCGCGCCGACTGCCGCACCATCGCGACTCGCGAACAGCACCGGGAGGCAGTCGGCCACCTGCACCACACAGACACAGCCCGCGGCCCGGGTGACGGCCGCGTCGGCCGGTGCGAGCGGCTCGGGCGCACCGCGCAGCACCGCCACGCGCGTGCCGTGCACCTGCTCTAGCCAGGCCGGCGGCTGTGGCAGCGCCAGGCGCTCGCACAGCCGCCGTCGATTCTCGGTGACGGCCGCCGCATCGTCCCCTACGTGCGCGGCGCAGTTGAACGAGTCATAAGGCGCCGCGCTCACCCCGCCGGTGCGCAGCGTGAAGGCCGCACGCACCCCGGGCGGCGCGGGCCACTGCGGTTCGATCAGGTCAGCGGAGCGCAGCACGCTCATCTGCTTCCAGGGCCGCGAGCAGGCCCACCATGTCCGCCGGCGGCGCAGACTCCCAGGCGAGTGGCTTGCCGGTCAGCGGATGCTCGAGCGCCAGGCGCGCCGCGTGCAGGGCCTGACGGGGAAAAGTGCGCAGCGCCTCGGCCAGTGCGGCCGTGCAACCGGCCGGGACGCGCTTGCGCCCGCCGTAGAGCGGATCGCCCACCAACGGATAACCAATATGCCCCAGGTGCACCCGGATCTGGTGCGTGCGGCCGGTCTCGAGCTGCACGCGCACGTAGGTGTGGGCCCGAAACCGGTGAATCACGCGGTAATGCGTGACCGACTCGCGACCATCGGCGCGCACAGTCATGCGCGTACGCTGTGTGCGGTGCCGTCCGATGGGCTCATCGACGGTGCCGCCCCCGGTCATCGCCCCAGTGCACACGCCGAGGTAGATGCGCTCGACGTCGCGCGCGGCGAGTGCAGCCACGAGGCGGGCATGCGCCTGCGGCGTGCGCGCCACGACGAGCAAGCCGCTGGTGTCCTTGTCCAGGCGGTGCACGAGTCCGGCGCGCGGTACCTTCGCCAGCGCCGGGTCGAGCGCGAGCAGCGCATTCTGCAGCGTGTGCCGAGGATTGCCGGCCCCGGGGTGCACGACCAGGCCGGCGGGCTTGTCGATGACGAGGATGCCGCGGTCGCGGTGCACCACGGTGAGCTCGAGCGCCTCGGGCTCGACCCGCGTGTCGGCCTCCCACTGCGCGTGCACGCACACCTGCTCGCCGCCGAGCACCTTATCTTTGCCCCGGAGCTTGCGTCCGTCGACCTCGACTCGGCCGGCCTCGATCCACGCCTGCAGGCGCGCGCGCGAATACTCCGGCAATGCGCGTGCAAGCGCCTGATCGAGGCGCATTCCGGTCGCCTCGGGCGGCAGCTGCAAACGGTGCTCGCGGAACTCCGCGCCCGCAGCCGGGTCGGAATTCAAAGTTCCCGCGGCCGATTCGCTATACTCTTTCCCCATGCTTCCCAATCCGTCCTCCCGAGGCCGCGCGCGCGGCATGGTCGTGGTCGCGCTGTGCGCGGCGGCGCTCGCCCTCACCGGCTGCTCACATCGCAAATTGATGCTGAACAGCCCGACTGCGGTCTACCAGCAGGCCAAGAAAGACCTGTCAGACCTGGATTTCACCGGTGCGATCAAGCTGTTCCAGCGCATCACCGCGGTCTTCCCGTTCACGCCCGAGGCGCGCCAGGCGCAGCTCGATCTGATTTACGCATATTACCGCGCCGGCCAGGACGATTCCGCGATCGACGCGGCGAATACCTTCATCCGCCAGAACCCAACCCATCCGCGGGTCGATTACGCCTGGTACATGAAGGGCCTGGTGCGCTTCCCGAAGCGCGCCAACCCGATCGAGCGGCTATTCGGCGCGAAGCTCTCCAAGCGCCCTCCGACCAACGTGCGCAAGTCCTTCGCTGCGTTCCGTGTCGTGGTGACGCGTTTTCCGCACAGCATTTATGCAAAGGATGCCTGGCAGCGCATGATCTATCTGCGCGACCGCCTGGCCTCCTACGACACGTACGTGGCGCGTTACTATTACAAGCGCGGCGCCTACGTCGCTGCGGTACGCCGCTGCCAGCTGGTGCTGGAGAACTACGAGGGCGCGCCGGCAGTCAAGAGCGCGCTGGCCCTCATGATCATCTCCTACGATCGGCTTCACCTGAAGCAGCTCGCCGCACAGGCGCGCAAGGTCTATGCGGCCAACTTCACCGGTTCTGTCGCCAGTGCAGCCGACATCACGGTGAATCACTGGTGGCACTTCTGGTGATCTGAGATCGGTGCGGGATCACCGTCCCGCACCCCGCGGGGCTGCGCGCCCTCAGAGGCACACGCCGTTCGAGCCTGACCGCGCAGACCCACACCGATCGCCGCGTTGAGGATAAGAGCCCCGGAGCTGCGGATGCAAAGCGACCGGAACACCTCGGTCTGTGTGCCCCCCGAAGTGCAAACGGCGCGGCTGCGCCTGCGCGCGCACCGGCGCGAAGATCTCACCGCCTGCTGCGCGCTCTGGGCGGACCCGCACGTCGTGCGCTTCATCGGCGGCGTCCCATCGCCACGTCAACGCACCTGGGCACGGCTGCTCGCGTACCTGGGGCACTGGGCGGTGATGGGATTCGGGTACTGGGTCCTCGAGGAGCGCGCCTCAGGCGCATTCGTCGGTGAGATCGGCTGGGCGATCTTTGAGCGCGACGACGTCCCGGCGCTGCCGGCCGGGCCGGAACTGGGTTTCGCACTGGCGCCACGCTTCCACGGCCGGGGCTATGCGACCGAGGCCGTCGCCGCCGTGCTCCACTGGGGTGAAACCCACCTGCCTTTTGAGCGCGGCTTCGCATGGGTCGATGTCCGCAACGACGCCTCTCTGCGCGTTCTGGTGAAATGTGGTTTCGCAGTGCTCGAGCACTGCGACTCCCACGGCCAACCGGCCATCATCCTGCAGCGGCCTTTGACCGCCACCGCACGTCCCTAGCGATCCGGTCTGGCGCGCACACACACTCTCCGCGCGAAGCGCGTGCCGGGTAGCCGTCGGTTCGGGAACCTCTTCGTCGCGGTGTCGGCGCAGTCCCCGACGTGCGCCGCTCAACGGTGCGCCGCGGCGGGCTCTTTGGGCGGGAGCGCCTTCGCGCTCGCCGACGCCCGGTGGTGCGCGAAGGCGAACACGCGCCCGCCCGTGTAGGTGAAATACAGCCGTGCCTGGCGGTGCGCCACATACACACGGTGCGCGCGGAAGAAATCCGATCCAATGAGCATGCCGTTGCCGCTGTGAGCGGCAACGATTCGACCGATCAACATCCGCGTATGCTCGATGGTCTCACTGCCGATCTGCACCTGATTGATCGGTGCGATCCAGGTCATGATGCGCGTCCCGCCGATGCCCTCGACCATCCCGTTCGGCACGACACCCGGGGAATTCGGCGTCACGCCCGCCCGACGCGCCGCGCGCAGGGACAGAACGGTGATCGGCGCGCCGGTGTCGAAACTCGCACGCACCCGCTGACCATTGACGTGGACGTCTCCGATCAGTTGCCCGAAATGTCGCCCGTCGTGCTGCAATTTGACACTGGAGATCGCCTGACCGTGGGCCCAATAGACCAGCTGATCGCCCACGCAGCCCTTGGCCTCGATAAACCGCAGCGTGTGGCGCGGAAAATCGAATTCGTCATCGGCCAGACGCAAAACATTCTCTCCGAGGAGGCCGGCGACCTTGCCGTGACCGCCGCGGTACGCCACGGTGAAATACACGTCATGCAGCGGCACATTGAGGAGAGTAAAGGTCCGCACGATGGTTTGCTGCTCCACCTCCACACCGCCACCGGCACCCCTGACCGGCGTGTCGTACGCCTGCGAGCCCGCGCTGAGCGGCAATCCGTAGCGCCGGGCGGCCGCCGGCCAAATCATGTTGTAATAATCACCGCTGTCGATGGTGAAGAGCGCCTTGCGGCCATTGATCAGCGCCGTCGTGGTGGGCTGCCCGTGCACGAAGGTAATCCGCAGGGCCGGAAAGCGCTCGATGGTGCAGCGTGCCGAGGCCATGGCAGCGCCCGCGCCGAGCGCGGCCAGCACGATGACACACCCTGTCCGGCAAGTATTGCGCATAGGAGTCCCCGCCTGCACGCCGCGTCTTGAGTTTTTCTTACCGGGTCGCCTGTCCGTAGGGCGGCAGACTAGCGCATCGGGTGGGCGGAAAGGAACCAGACCAATTCTTGCGGTGGACGCGATGAGTCAACGACGAGCCGAAGAACGCGCTCACCGCGAAGAACTCTGACGGGAACCTGCGGCACGTGCTCGCGGGCGCGACGCGGAGGGAGCGGTGTTTCAATTCTGACCGGTAGGCCCCGACAGGAGCGTCGACGGCCGTCCGAAAGCCGCGGTCTGAGCCCTGTGAACGCGAGAGCCCCAACGTCGGCCGCAATGACCCGTGCCCTTGCGGCAGCGACAGCGACAGCGGCAAGAAATACAAACGGTACTGCGCAGGATCGGATTTGCGGGGACGGTTCCGTTCACTGCGATGGGCATGATCAGCTCCTGGAGCATCGATCTGGGGCCTGTCCTGCTGCCGGACAGCAAGGTGGCGCCGCTTTCGCCGCAGGCGCAGCGGCTCTTCGACTCCTGAACGCAGATCGTCTCCCAGGCCACCCAACTCTAAGATCCGACGACACTGCGCTGCCAGCGCCGGCCGGGACGAAAGCCCTGCGGTGCGCAGATCACGATCTTCGTCGACGTCGACAACACCGACGTCCTCTGGTTCTGCCCCTGCGGTCACGATGAGGGATGCATTGCGGGGTGGGAGGGATCGTTCTGGAATCATGGAAATGCAGGACCGGAAAGCCGTCCTGACACCGCGGTAAGCGCGGCGCGAGTCACGCCCTCCGTACCGCCGCCGGCGCCCTCGACCCTCGTGTCACGTGTCGATGACGAAACGCTAGACCTGTTCCGATCGATGCGCAGTCTCCAAAAAAGCGTCTTATGATTAAATTTTGAGCGCCCATGCAGCGCCTGATTGACGCCCAACTACGGCGATGGAGGACCTCGGATAGACGTAAGCCATTGATTATCCGAGGGGAGCGGCAGGTCGGCAAGACCTGGTCCCTCGAGCAGTTCGGCCGCGCCGATTTCAAGACCACGGTCAAGATCAACCTCGAGAAGCGTCGCGACCTGCACCGCATCTTTGGCGGGAACCTCGACAGCAAGGCAGTGCTGTCCGAATTGGAAGTGGCAGCCGGGGAACGCATCGTACCCGGGCAGACCCTCCTGTTCCTGGACGAGATTCAGGCCTGTCCCCGCGCGCTTATGGCCTTGCGCTATTTCTACGAAGGCGTCCCAGATCTTCACGTGATTGCCGCGGGCTCGCTGCTGGAATTTGCGCTCGCGGAGATATCCTTTCCGGTCGGCCGCGTGCAATTTCTGAACATGTATCCGCTCAGCTTCGCGGAGTTCGTGCGTGCGAGCGGGAATGAGCCACTGTACGGCATTCGCCGCGGTCCTCCCCGAGCGCTCGGCGATGTCACTCACCAAGCGCTGCTCACCGAGCTGAAGCGGTATTTCTTCGTCGGTGGCATGCCCGAGGCGGTGCGCGCCCACCTCGAAGGCTCGATGCTCGAGGCGTTCCAGGTGCAAACAGAGATTCTGCAAGCCTACCGGCAGGACTTCGCCCAGTACGCCCCGCGCGCCGACCAGGACTGCATCAATCAAGTGCTTGATGGCTGTGCGGCTGGTGTGGGCGAGCAGATCAAGTATTCGCGGCTCGCACAGGGCTTTTCCAATCCGACGATCCACAAGGCCTTCGATCTGCTGTGCAGGGCAGAGGTGTTGCACAAGATCCCTGCGGTGAAAACGCCCACGCTGCCGTTCGGGGCCCGCATGAACAGCAAGCGGTTCAAGGCGTCGCTGATCGATATCGGCCTGATGCAGCGGCTGGCGCACCTTCCGGTCGAGGTCGAGCTGCGCCACGATGACCTGTTGGCCATCTACCGGGGCAAGTTAGCCGAGCAGTTTGCCGCGCAGGAACTCTTGGCCACTCAAAATCGGGAACTCTACTACTGGGCGCGCGAGGACGGGGGCAGGCCCATGGAGGTGGACTATGTGATCCAGTGCGACGGTCGCGCCTGCCCCATCGAAGTGAAGTCGGGCACGAGCGGCTCGTTGCGCCGCCTCAATACGCTGCTCGCCACCTACCCCCAATGTCCTGAAGGGGCCGTGCTCTACAGCGGACCCTACGGTTGGCGGCCGGAATCGAGACTGCGATTCGTACCGCTGTATTTTGCCGCCTCGCTGTGCGCGCCCGCATCGCCGCATCCTCCGGGGGCCGATGCGGCGCAGTGATCCCGCAAGTTCGTCATCGCCCCCCACGGCCCGGGTCCGACGGACAACTTGCGACCCGCAGCGCTCACCGGCGGCGAGCGCCTCCGGAGCGGCGGACCCGCGGCGCCGCGTCACGCGACTCCCGGCTCGCGTCGCCGCGCATGCAGGGTCTCCCGCATTCGCAATGCTGAGGGACGGCACGTCGTGCCGGATGCGAACGGATGGTGCTGCCCCGGGAGCTTCACCTCCCCGAGCGACCCTCAGCGCCGATAGCCGTTGGTGATCGGATAGCGCCAATCGCGCCCGAACGCCCGGCGGCTGACGCGCACGCCCGGGGGCGCCTGACGGCGCTTGTACTCGTTGCGCTTGACCAGATCGAGCACCCGCCCGACGGTGGCCCGATCAAAGCCGCGCGCCTCGATCTCATCGACCGAGAGATCCTCCTCGATGAAGGCCGCGAGGATCGGGTCGAGCACTTCGTAGGGCGGCAGGCTGTCGGAGTCCTTCTGCTCGGCGCGCAGCTCCGCCGACGGGGGGCGATTGATCACTCGCTGCGGGATCACGGCGCGGATACTGTTGCGGTACGCGGCCAGCCGATACACCAGCAGCTTGCTGCAGTCCTTGATCGGGGCGAATCCCCCCGCCATATCCCCATAGAGCGTCGCGTAGCCGACTGCCATCTCGCTCTTGTTGCCGGTGGTGAGCAACATCCGTCCGGTCTTGTTCGACAGCCCCATCAGCAGCAGCATGCGGCAGCGCGACTGGATATTCTCCTCGGCGGTATCCGGCGGCAGTCCCTTGAACTCCTCGGTCAGCGTCGCGAGCGTGGCATTGAACATGCCTTCGATCGACAGCACGCTGTATTTCACACCGAGCAGCCGCGCCTCCTCGGCCGCGTCCTCCAGACTCATCGACGCGGTGTAGCGCGAGGGCATCATCACCGCATGCACCCGGTCCGCGCCGAGCGCATCGACCGCGATCGCCAGCGTCAGCGCCGAATCGATCCCGCCCGAGAGCCCCATGACGACGCCGGGGAAGCCATGCTTGTTGACGTAGTCACGCACCCCGAGTACCAGAGCATCGTAGACGCTCGCCTCCTCGCTCAGTTCCGGTTCGATCACACCCGGCCGCGGCACCACGGCGCCCGACTCGCGCACGAACTCGGCGCAGAACACGCCAGTCTCGAACGGCGGTGCGCGCATGACCACGGTGCCGCTGGCGTCCATCACGAACGAGTTGCCGTCGAAGACGAGCTCGTCCTGTCCGCCGACGGTGTTGACGTAAACCATCGGCAGCCCGACGTCGCGCACGCGGGCGCGGGCCACCATTTCGCGCTCATTCTGTTTGGCGCGCTCGTAGGGCGAGGCATTGATGACCACGAGCAGCTCGGCGTGCGCGAGCCGGGCGCGGCGCGCCGGCTCGCTCACCCAGATGTCCTCACAGATCAGCACCGCGACCCGGAACCCCTTGATCGTGAGCACCGTCGGCTCGCCGCCGGAGTGGAAATAGCGCTTCTCGTCGAAGACCTTGTAGTTCGGCAGCTCGAACTTGCGGTAGACGGCGGCGATCTGCCCGTCGCTGATCACCGCAGCGGCATTGGCGATGCGCGCATCGGCGTACTCGGGGAAGCCCACCACGAGGTGTCCCTGCGGCACTTCCTGGCGCAGCTGCTGAAGCGCCCGGTCCGTCTGAACGCGGAACCCGCGATGAAACAGCAGATCCTCCGGGGGATAGCCGGAGAGCGCCAGTTCGGGGAACAGGGTGAGATCCGCCCGGTGCTCACTCTGAGCGGACCGGGCGGCGCGCACGATACGTGTCAGGTTGCCCTGGACGTCACCGACCAGAAGGTCGAGCTGCGCCAGGGCAACGCGCAGAGACTCACTCATGAGCCTCCCTTCAGCGAGCCGATTAGCGCTGCCGGGCCTTGCCGCGGACCGCCGAGGCGCGCGTCTTGGACGCGCCTTTGCGGACCGCACGCGAAGCGGGCTTCGAGAGCGTCTTGGCGGCCTTCTTCACCGCCTTTTTGGCCGCCTTCTTCGCCGCCTGCTTCACGGGCGCCTTCGCCACCTTCTTGGCGGGCTTGCGCGGCGCCGCCTTGACCGGCTTCTTGGCCGCGGGGCGCTCGAGGGTCTTGGCCGCCGGCTGAGCCGCGGACTTCGGCCCCGGCCGGCTCACCGGCTTGGCGGAGCGGGCCGCAGCGCGCGCACGGCGGCGGCGCAGCAGGTCATTCATCGCCGAGCCGAGTTCGGCAGGGGACTTCACGGTGCGCACGCCCGCGGCCTCGAATGCCGCGTACTTGTCGGCCGCCGTGCCCTTGCCGCCGGCGACGATGGCGCCGGCATGACCCATGCGCTTGCCGGCCGGCGCGGTAACGCCCGCGATGTAGGCGACCACCGGCTTGGTGACGAAGCGGTGGATGTAGTGCGCCGCGGCCTCCTCGTCACTGCCGCCGATCTCACCGACCAGGATGATGCCCTCGGTGCCCGGATCGCGCTCGAACAGTGCGAGCACGTCGACGAAATTCAGGCCGCGCACCGGATCCCCGCCGATGCCGACGCAGGTGCTCTGGCCAAGACCGATGCGCGTCGTCTGGTAGACGGCCTCGTACGTCAGCGTCCCAGACCGGGACACGATGCCGACCGCGCCCTTCTTGTGAATGAAGCCCGGCATGATGCCGATCTTGCACTCATCGGGCGTGATCACGCCCGGGCAGTTCGGACCGACCAGGCGCGTGGCCGAGCCGGCGAGCGCAGCCTTGACTCGAATCATGTCGTTGACCGGCACGCCCTCGGTGATGCACACCGCCAGCTCGATGCCCGCATCGGCCGCTTCCAGGATCGCATCGGCTGCGCCGGCGGCCGGCACGTAGATCATGCTCGCGGTCGCGCCAGTCGCCTCGACGGCTTCCTTGACCGTGTTGAACACGGGCTGACCGAGATGCTGCTCACCGCCGCGGCCCGGCGTCACGCCGCCGACGAGCCGAGTGCCGTAGGCGAGGGCCTGCTCGGAGTGGAACGTGCCCTGCTTGCCAGTGAAGCCCTGGCAGATCACTTTGGTTTGTTTGTTGACCAGAATGCTCATGCGTCGAAACCTTTAGTCTTGTGCTTGCGCGCGGTATCAGACCGCGCGGCCGGCCGCGAGCGCCACCACTTTGCGCGCCGCGTCGGTCAGATCGGTGGCCGGCGTGATCTTCAGACCGCTGCCGGTGAGCACCTCGCGCGCCTTCTCGGCGTTGGTCCCTTCAAGTCGGACGACGACCGGAACATTGACCCCGACGCTCTTCACCGCGTTGACGATGCCGTCAGCGATGATGTCGCACCGGACAATGCCGCCGAAGATGTTGACCAACACGGCCTGCACCTTCGGGTTCGACAGGATGAGCTTGAACGCGTGCGTCACACGCTCGCTGGTCGCACCGCCGCCGACGTCGAGGAAGTTGGCCGGCTCACCGCCGTGCAGCTTGATCAGATCCATCGTCGCCATGGCGAGGCCCGCGCCGTTGACCATGCAGGCGATATCGCCATCGAGGGACACGTAGTTGAGCTCGTGCTCGCTGGCCCGCAGCTCCATCGGGTCTTCCTGGCTCGTATCGCGCAGCTCGGCGAGGTCCCGGTGGCGGAATACCGCGTTGACATCCACGTTGAACTTCGCATCGAGCGCCATCAGCTGCCCGGACTTCGTCACGATCAGCGGGTTGATCTCGAGCAGGCTCGTATCCTGCTCCAGGTACAGCTTGTACAGCGCGAGCGCGATGTGCTGGAACTGCTTGATCTGATCGCCCGTGAGGCCGAGGCCGAAGGCGAGCTGGCGTGTCTGGAAGGGTTGCAGTCCGGCCGCCGGATGCACGGTGACCGAGAGAATCTGCTCGGGGGTCTTCTCGGCGACCTCCTCGATGTCCATGCCACCGGCCGAGGAGGCGATGAGCGCAATGCGCCCCTTCTCCCGGTTCAGTGTGAGTGACAGGTAGATCTCGCGGGCGATGTCCGAACCGCTCTCCACGTAGACTTTCTCGACCGGCAGTCCCTCGGGACCGGTCTGCTTGGTCGCAAGACGCGTCCCGAGCATCGCTTTGGCTGCGCTGCGGACCGCGTCGAGGTCGCGCGCCAGCTTCACGCCGCCCGCCTTGCCACGTCCGCCCGCATGCACCTGTGCCTTGACGACCCAGATCGAGCCGCCCAGCGCCTTGGCGGCCGCAACGGCCTCCTCGGGCGTGGCGGCCGGTCGGCCTGCAGGCACGGGAATGCCGTATTTCCGGAAGATCTCTTTGGCTTGATACTCGTGCAGATTCATTGTTCGCTCTTGCAGTCCTGACCGAAGGCGTTAAACGCCGGATTGTCGCCAAAATCCTCCCGCACTGCCAATAAATCCACCTAATGGGGCGCCGGGCTGCGACGCCCATCCCGGTGCGCCGGCGACGCGGATGCTACAGTTCGCGCCGGCTCCCGCTCTTCTGCCACCCGCACCGCCATGCCGGCCAGCGCCGCCACCCGCCCCGCCGTCCCTTCCGACCTCGCCCGACGCGTCGCCGGCTGGCTGAACGTCTACCGGCTGCTGGTGCCCACGGTGCTGCTCGGGGTTCTGGCGTTCGCCAAAACCCCGTACCTCCCGGTGGCGCATGCGGGGCTGTTCGTCACGACCGGCGTCGCGTATTTCGTCGCCGGCTTGGCGCTGATCCTCCGCCAGCGCCTGGGCGGCCCGGACGCCCTCCTCCCACCGCTGCCGAACTCGCTGCTCGATTCGGTGGCGATTGCACTGATCCTCGCCGCGAGCGGCGGCGTCTCGAGCGGTTTCGGCATCCTGCTCGCCTTGCCGGTGCTGGCGCTGACGCTGCTCGCCGAGCGCCGCGAAGCGCTGCTCATCGCCGCCGGCGCCACGCTGGCGGTGCTCATCCCTCAGTTCTTCATCGGCCTGCGCACGGCGCAGCCCGAGGGCTTCGCCACCGCCGGGATGCTCGGGGTGGTCCTGTTCGCCATCGCGCTGTCGGCGTGGCCGCTCGCCGACCGTCTGCGTGCCAGCGAAGCCACCGTGCGGCGCCAGGAGATCGATCTGGCGAACCTGGCGCAGCTCTCGGAGTACATCGTGCGCCATCTGCGCGAGAGCATCCTGGTCGTGGATCCGCAGGAGCGCATCCGGCTGCTGAACGGCTCGGCGGCACGCCTACTCGGTGCGGACCTCGCACGGGCGGATACGCCCCTGCAGAGCGTCTCGCCCGAACTGCTGAAGCTCCTGGCACGGTGGCGGGACAGCACCGACCGCACCGGGCTGTTCCCGGCTGAAGATCCGACCTTCGCCAGCCCCGACGGCTCGCGCGAGATCCGCGCGCATTTTGCCTCATTGGGCGATGCGAACCCGGCTCCGGTGCTGGTGTTCCTGGAGGACACGAGCCTGCTCGCCGAAAAGGTGCAGCAATCCAAGCTCGCCGCCCTGGGCCGGCTCTCGGCCAGTATTGCACACGAGATCCGCAACCCCGTCGGGGCCATGAGCCATGCCGGGCAGCTGCTGGCAGAATCCCCGAACCTGGCCCCCGAAGAGCAGCGTCTGACCGAGATCATCCAGCGTCACGCCGAGCGGGTCAGCCACATCATCGAGAGTGTGCTGCGCCTGTCGCGGCGCGAGGCGGCCCGTGCCGAACGGCTGGCGCTCGAGGACTGGTGCACGAGCTTCGTGGGGGAGTTCTGCGAGACGATGCAGTGGCCGAGTGAACGGATGCGCCTCAGCGCCGAGGGGCAAGAGCTCGAGGTGCGCTTCGACCCGGCGCAGCTGCGGCAGATCGTCTGGAATCTCTGCGAGAATGCCCTGCGCTACAGTGGCGGGGATGGCACCGGGCCGATCGAGCTGATCTGTGGCCGGCGCAGCCCGAACGCCCGCCCGTATCTGGAAGTCGTCGATCGGGGACCCGGGGTGCTCCCTGAGCACGTCGAGCGTATCTTCGAGCCGTTCTTCAGCGGTGGACGGGGCACCGGACTCGGCCTGTTCCTCGCCCGGGAACTCGCCCAGGCCAATGGCGCGACGCTGCTCTATGAGCCGCGTCACGGCGGCGGAAGCATTTTTAGGCTGGTATTCGCAGACCCACTGCGATGGATAGGGGAGATGGACGCTTGAGCGCAAGTCAGACTGCCGCGCGTACCGAGGCCACCCGGCCGACGGTGCTGATCGTCGACGATGAGCCGGACCTGCTGGAACTGCTCAATCTGACGCTGCGCCGCATGAACCTGCGGACCCGGACCGCACCCGATGTGGGCACCGCCCAGCGGCTGCTGAAGGGCGAGCCGTTCGACCTGTGCCTCACGGACATGCGCCTGCCCGACGGCAATGGCCTCGACCTGGTCGCCTGGATCCAGCAGAACCGCGCCCAGCTGCCGGTGGCGGTGATCACGGCCCATGGCAACGTGGAGTCGGCCGTACGGGCCCTGAAACTCGGCGCGTTCGATTTCGTTTCCAAGCCGCTCGATCTGGGCGTCCTGCGCAAGCTCATCGACAATGCCATCCGCTTGAACGCCACAACCGCGGCGGCCGAGCCGACCGTCGATCCGGGCCGAGCGCGGCTCATTGGCCATTCGGTGCCGATGGACCAGCTGCGCGAACTGATCGGGCGGGTGGCGCGCAGCGAGGCTCCGGTGCACATCTCGGGCGAGTCGGGCACCGGCAAGGAACTGGTCGCCCGCCTGATCCATGAATCCGGCGCCCGCCGGGAACGCCCGTTCATTGCCGTGAACTGCGGGGCGATCCCGACGGAGCTGATGGAGAGCGAATTCTTCGGTCACAAGCGCGGCAGCTTCACCGGCGCGGTCGCTGACAAGAAGGGCCTGGTGCAGGCCGCCGAGGGCGGCACGCTGTTCCTCGACGAAGTGGCCGACCTGCCGCTGCACATGCAGGTGAAACTGCTGCGGGTCGTGCAGGAAAAGACGGTCCGTCCGGTCGGTGAGTCGCAGGAAGAGAAAGTCGACGTGCGCATCCTCTCGGCAACGCACAAAAGCCTCGCCGAGCTCGTCGCGCAGAGTCAATTCCGCGAGGATCTCTTCTACCGCATCAACGTCATCGAGCTGCACGTGCCCTCGCTGCGCGAGCGCCCCGAGGACATTCCGGACATCGCCTGCACGGTGCTCACTCGCCTCGGCAAGCGCATCAACGGCCCTGCGCCGCGCATCGCGGACGACGCCCTTGCGCAACTGGCCGCCTATCCATTCCCGGGCAACGTGCGGGAACTCGAGAACGTCCTGGAACGGGCGCTGACGTTGTGCCTCGGAGGCATGATCACCGCCGAGCACATCAAACTGCGCTCGCCTGCGCGCGCGCCAGCCCCGACGCTCGCACCGGCAGAGCATCCGTCCGCGGCCGGCGCACTCGGCGATCACCTGGAAGACATCGAGCGCAGCGCCATCCTGCGGGCGCTGGAGAAGACCCGCTACAACAAGACCGCCGCTGCGAAGCTCCTCGGCATGAGCTTCCGGGCGTTGCGCTACCGGATCAAGAAGCTCGGAATCGAGTGAAGAGGACCTGGGGGCGCGTCACTGTACAGCGGATGTCTTCGCAGGCGACGGTGCCCCAGAGGCGCGGCGGAGCTTCACCGATGTCGGGATGGGCTGCGGCCTTAGTCTTGAGCGTGACAGGAGCCGCCCCGGGGGCGAATTGACGACTCCCAATCTGCGGACCCTTGACTCCCAATCTGCGGACCGTTGACTCCCAATCTGCCGAGCGTCAAAATCCCAATTAGCCGGGATTTGGAGTCGGCATGTTCAATCGATTTGTACGGCGACGGGTGGAAGAGGCCCTTGCGGATACCCCGGTGGTGCTGATCGTAGGCCCCCGCCGGGCCGGCAAGACCACGCTCGTGCGACAGATGGTCGACACGGGCCGAACCTATTTCACGCTGGATGATCAGACCGTCCTTGCAGCAGCTCAATCCGATCCCGCCGGGTTCATCCGGGGCCTGGATCAGGCCATCATCGATGAAATCCAGCGCGCCCCTGACCTGCTGCTGGCGATCAAGAAGACGGTCGACGAGGATTACCGACCCGGGCGTTTCCTGCTGACAGGATCGGCGAACGTATTGACCTTGCCTAGAGTCGCCGACAGCTTGGCGGGGCGGGTGGAGACCCTCCAGATGCTGCCGCTGGCGAGGGCTGAGCTCGAAGGCCGGACACCGACCTTTCTGGAGCATCTCTTCGAGGGGAAACTCCAACATCAAACAAAATCGATCATCGGCGCTGATCTGCTCGAGCTCGTCCTGATGGGCGGATTTCCCGAGGCGATCAGCCGTGACAATGAGCGCCGCCGGCAGGACTGGTTGAGATCTTATATCACGTCAATCCTGACGCGCGATCTGCGCGATATTGCCGACGTTGAGAAGTTGACAGAGCTTCCGAAATTCGTGCGGCTGCTGGCAGAGCACTCGGGGCAGTTGGTCAACTATACGCAACTCTCCGCCGGCATCAACGTCACCCATAAGACAGGGCAACGTTATGTGGGCCTACTGGAACAGGTGTTCCTCATTGCAACGGTGCAACCCTGGTTCACCAACTCGCTGAAGCGCATCATCAAAACGCCCAAGCTGCACTTCCTAGATTCCGGCCTACTCGCGACCGTGCGCGGGCTCGCTTTAGACAAAGTGCGAACTGATCGCAGAACATTCGGAGCACTGCTGGAGAGCTTTGTATTCTCCGAAGTACTGAAGCTGATGAGCGCCTCGGACCTGCGTCTCACACCCCATCATTTCCGAGACCGAGACATGCGCGAGGTGGACATCGTTCTGGAACGCGCCGACGGCACGATTGCCGGAATCGAAGTAAAGGCGAGTGGCACAGTGAAGAGCAGCGACTTCGCCGGCTTACGAGCCCTGGCCGATGCATGCGGGGATCGATTCGCTTTCGGCACCGTCCTGTACGACAACACAGAAGTCGTACCGTTCGGCGATCGGCTGACCGCAGCGCCTCTGTCGTGTTTGTGGAATTAACCGGTGGTGTAAAAAGCACCAGTCGCTCGACCAAAGTAAAGATAGCGCCCCCGACGGGACAAGGCCTCGCCAGAATGCATGTGCGCCGGGTCGTGACTGGGCTCTATGGTCCGCGCTTCCTGCAACCGCTCCGCTGCAGCGCCATAGAGCGGTTGACCCGATAGCTGTCTTGCCGTCACCGCGGCAGCCCCGTCCCGCACATTGCCGTAAACGTATGGCTCAGCGACAAATCTCTCTCGAACGCCGCGCACATCACAGAGCGCTGCGCCGCTCGAGCATGCGGCCCGCGGCGGCCCCCATCTACGGGACGCTCCCGAACCCGCCGTGTCTCAAGTACTCACCTCCGGCCCCGACCCGTACCCGATGCCCAAGTCGCGCGGCGCCGGTCGGCGCACACTATTATGAACCAATCCACAGCAGCATCGGAGCACCTAGGCTATGGTGCAAGACAGCAACCGCTGCATCCACATGCGCGCAACACCACCGATGTCAGCCAAGGCAGAGACAGGCCTGAAAGATTCTGCTCGATCGAACGACCGTATCGAGCAAACCACAGCTTCTAAGAGCGCCACCATCCACTTCGGCGTCTTTGCCCTCTTGCTCGCAGTCACCCTGCCTCCCCTGCTGGAATCCTTCGCTCCCACCGGCGATCCGCTGGACGCCTCCTGGGAGTGGATCATGGGCTACGCGTTCCAGCACCATCTGCAGTGGGGAAAAGCCGTGCTATTCACGTACGGCCCGCTCGGATTCCTCGCCAATCCGTGCTTTTATTCCGACCACCTGTTGTGGTTCGTGAGCGCAACGGCGCACCTTGTCGCCTGGACCGGATTTGGTCTGACATTCGGGTACATCCTGAGCCGACTGACCGGCAGCGGCAAACCGATACCCCGTGTGACAATCACCGCAGCCCTGGCATGGGTCCTAGGCGCCTCATTTGTCGATCTAGCCACCCAGGCCGCTTTCATCGGCATGCTGTTGCTAGTGCTTGCCATCGCGCAGGAGCGGCGCAGAACCGCCGTCGTCGCCTTAGTGCTATCCGGAACGCTCCTCGCCTTCGCAGCCCTGATCAAGTCAACAGCGCTCATCACCTCTCTGTTCGCGCTGTTTATTTACCCGGCCCTATGGTGGTACTCGGGCCACGGAAAGAAAAGTCTGCACATTTCCCTCCTTCCGACACTGAGTTTTGTTGCGACTTTTTGTGCACTGTGGTTGATATCCTCCCAGTCTCTCCGCCATCTGCCCGTCTATCTACGCGGAACATGGGCCATTGCCCACGGATATACCCCCGCCATGGCGATCCGAGGCGACCACGATCAGACCTTTGTCGCACTCGTCACTTTGACGCTGTTCGCGGCCGCACTCGTCATGCTCCTCGTCACTGGTCGAAAGCGGCTCGCGGCACAGAGTTTGCTCCTCGGTGTCATGGGATTCTGGGCCTGGAAGGAAGGCTTCACGCGGCATGACCTCGGCTATGTCGGGCATCCCATGATTTTCTATGGCACCGCCCTACTAACTGCGGCCACCGGTATAACCCTCCTGTCCATTGAACGGCTTGGGTCTGCTACCGTTTTAATATACGGCGCCTACTTAGCTGCGTTTCTACCGACGCTGCATGGCTACCCGTTGCTGTCGCTCAACCCGATAGAACGCTACGAACAATTCTTCGGCATGATTGCGTCACACTCGAAGCAATCACTTGCACAGCGGCAGCAGACGACAGCGATCCAGGCGCAATTCAGACTCCCCCGTGGAGCGTTGCAAGCGATCGGAAATGCGCCAGTCAACGTAATTCCGTGGTGGCTGATGATGGCCCAGGGCTACCATCTGCATTTGGTCGCGAGCCCAGTCTTCCAATCCTATTCCGCATATACACCCTATCTGGATCGCCTGAATGCGCGGCAGATCTGGATGACGAATAGTGCGTCGCGCGTCATTTATACGTACTTGAGCATCGACGGAAGGTACCCCGCCTTTGACGAGCCTGCGACATTTCGGGCACTGCTGACCTGCTACAGGAGCCTCTATCCCGGTGCCGCGTATCTGATTCTGGGCGAGACGGCATGCACACGGCCCCACCTGAACGCGCTGAGCAAGCCGCGCGAAGTTGCATTCGGACGCTGGATTACGGTTCCGTCGCGGGCGATATACGCGAAAGTGGATGTGCGCACCACTGCGATCGGTCGCTTGGCCGACATATTCTACAAACCCGACTCTGTTCACGTGCTGTTCCGGCTCACCGACGGATCAGTGAAGGGACCTTACAGATTTATCTACCCTATCGCGCCTGATGGGCTGTTCATCAAGTACTTCATTGGGACACAAACCGACGCGGCGCAACTATTTGCTGGCACCACTTCCGCATTGCGCAGAATCGCTGCCATAAAGTTGACGACGAACCGGGGCGGCGTTGAGTATTCAACCTGCTTGCGGATCGAATTTCTCCGTGACGCTCCGCCGCGCGATGTGAATACGGCACGCTCCCTCACCCCAAACTCCAATTCATTCGCGCACGTCACCGCTGGTGGTCTTCAAACCCGCTCCCGTAGCGCTGAACTCATGCCAGGGAAGCTCACAATTTTTCCGCGTGTGACCGGAGAACTTCCGGTTCTGGTTCCGGCCAAGCCGACCCTTGGCGCAGTTAACGCTGCGCGAACTGCCGCTCGGGAGATCATGACCCGAGGCGCGAATACACGAGCACCGACACACGGCACCCGGTACGATCGGGGAAATAGTGTCGTTGAGCTCCTTGGGTTCCGTCACGCCGCAAATGCAGAGTCTCTGAGTCCGTGAGTGAGTTTGGCAAAATTGTCATCACGGGCGGCGCCGGACTCGTGGGACAGAACCTCGTCGCGCGCCTCGAGGCCGAGGCCTGCCACGATGTGGTCGTGATTGACAAGTCCGCAATGAATCTCGCGATACTGCAGCGGCTCCATCCGCAGGTATCAACCATATGCGCAGATCTGGCGGAACGTGGCCCGTGGGAGCAGCAGCTCGACGGCGCCGACGCAGTCGTCATGTTGCAAGCTCAGATTAGCGCAACGACTCTCACGCCATTCGTTCGAAACACCGTCGTGTCTTCGCAGAACGTCCTGGGCGCAATCAAGGCGCACGGCATTCCTTACCTGATCCATGTAAGCTCCTCGGTAGTCAAATCCGTCGCGAACGACCCGTACACCACCACGAAACGGGACCAAGAGCGCCTGGTCGCGCAGAGCGGCATCCCACACGTCGTGCTCCGCCCCACGCTCATGTTCGGCTGGTTTGATCGCAAACACCTCGGATGGCTGTCTCGCTTCATGCAGCGCGTACCAGTATTCCCGATACCAGGTGATGGACGTTACTCTCGTCAACCGCTGTACGTGGGTGACTTCTGCGAAATCATTGCGAGTTGCTTGAAGTCGCGCCCAGTTGCGCAGACCTTCGACATCACAGGACGGGAACGGATTGACTACATCGACATGATCCGGGAAATCAAGAAGACCATCAATGCACACTGCGCAGTTGTCCGAATCCCGTACCGCCTGTTCGACTGGCTATTGAGACTCTGGGCGGTATTCGACAGGGATCCGCCGTTTACGACCGAGCAGCTGGCAGCACTGACGGCCGGAGACATGTTCGACGTCATTGATTGGGAGAGGATATTTGGCGTAAACGCGACACCGTTCACAGTCGCAATCGAGCGGACTTTCCACGATCCGCGCTACAGCGACATCGTGCTTGAATTTTGAACACTCAGAGTGAACAGACTGTAGCGGTAATTGGCGCCGGCCCGATGGGTCTTGGTGCCGCGTATCAGCTCGCGCTCGACGGTTACACGCCCGTGGTGTTCGAGGCAGACGACCGAATCGGCGGAATGGCCGCAGCGTTTGACTTCGGCGGTTTACGCATCGAACGCTATTACCATTTTCATTGCACGTCGGACCTCGATCTCTTTACGCTACTCGGCGAGTTGGGACTTAATGACAAGCTGCACTGGGTCGCAACCAAGATGGGTTATTACTTTATGGGCCGTATCCAGCCCTGGGGTAATCCGCGTGCGCTCCTCGCGTTCCGCGGACTGAATCTCCTCGACAAGGCGCGCTACGGCTTACATGCGTTTCTTGCCACGAAGCGCGACAACTGGCAACCACTCGATCGCCTCGAGGCCACCGGATGGATCCGCCGGTGGGTTGGCGAGCGCGCCTACGACGTACTGTGGCGCAACCTGTTCGAGCTGAAGTTCTACGAATATTCTCAGGATCTCTCAGCGGCATGGATTTGGAGCCGGATCCGCCGAATCGGGCGGTCCCGATCGAGCCTCTTCAAGGAGAAGCTCGGCTTCATCGACGGAGGCTCCGAAGCGGTGTTGCGCGCAATGCGTGCGGAGATAGAGCGACGCCGCGGGGAAATCCGCCTCTCCTGCCCCGTGCACCAAGTCAAGCTGAACAGCGGCGCGGTGTCCGGTGTCGAAACAGCCGACGGATTCTTCCCCTGCACTCGGGTCATCAGCACTGTGCCAATGCCATATGTGCCGCGGATCATTCCGGATTTGCCCGCTGAGCTGCTGGACATCTACCGCTCCGTCAAGAGCATTGCAGTGGTATGCGTCATCGCCCAACTGGCGCACCCAGTGAGCGAGAATTTCTGGCTGAATATCAATGACCCAGACATGGACGTACCGGGCTTGGTCGAATACTCCAACCTGCGCCCATTGGATCGGCACATCATCTACGTTCCGTTCTACATGCCGGGAGAAAATCCAAAGTTCGGAGACCCCGACAGCGCGTTCGCGGAAAAAGTGCGGCGCTACGTGAGGCGAATCAATCCTGCGCTGCGCGAGGAGGACATCCTCGATATCCACGTGAGTCGGTACCGCTTTGCGCAGCCGGTGTGCCCGCCCGGCTTTTCCGACCGCATGCCACCGGTGAAATTGCCCATTCGCGGTCTGTACGTCGCCGACACATCCTTTTACTACCCCGAGGACCGCGCCTTATCAGAGAGCGTTGGTTTGGCACGCCGAATTGCGCGAATGGCGGTCGAGTGAGGCTGTCCCTGTCACCGCAGTTCGGGCGCCTTCTGCTGGTCGGCGGCGTCGCGGCGGCTGTCAATGTCGCCAGCCGAATCGTTTACGGCACGTGCGTGGATCATTCCGCCTCAATTATTTTGGCGTATCTCACCGGAATGGTAACCGCCTTTGTCATGGCACGCCGCTTTGTGTTCCCTCTGGGGAAATCCTGCATGCACCGCTCGGCGGCAATCTTCTCGCTGGTAAATGCCGTCGCGCTGCTGCGGACCAGATCGGA
>JAKCDC010000062.1 GCA_021838635.1 Pseudomonadota bacterium | reverse complement strand
TTCCGATCTCGACCTGCCACAAGGCCTTCGATGAGGCTACGGCGCTGCTGGTCGGCGATGCGCTGCAGTCCCTCGCATTCGAACTGCTCGCGCGCGATCCGGGCCTGCCGGACGCCCCGGCGGTACGCGTGCGTCTGGTGGCGTTGCTCGCCGAGGCGATCGGCAGTCTCGGCATGGCCGGCGGCCAGGCGATTGACCTGCAGTCCGAGGGGCGCAGCCTCTCGATCGAGCAGGTCGAGCAATTGCATTCGCTCAAGACCGGTGCGCTGATCCGCGCCAGCGTCATGATGGGCGCGGCCTGCGTGCCCGCGCTCGATGCGCGCCTCGAGCGCGCGCTCGCCGGATTCGCCGCGCCGATCGGGCTGGCCTTCCAGATCCAGGACGACCTGCTCGATGAGCTGAGTGACACCGCCACGCTCGGTAAGGTGGCCGGCGCGGACCGCGAGCGGGGCAAGTCCACCCATCCGGCCATCCTCGGCATCGCTGGCTCGCAGGAGCGGGTGCGCACCCTCAGTCGGGCGGCGCTCGACTCGCTCGAACCGCTCGGCTCGAAAGCCGATGCGCTGCGTGCCGTGGCCGACTGGCTGCTCGCGCGGCGCAACTGACCGGCAGGAACCGCGCATGTCAGCCACGCCAATGTCCGATCAGGCCTACCAGGACGAGATCCTGCCGCACGTCTCGCGCACCTTTGCGCTGACGATTCCGCAGCTGCCGCCGGCGCTGCGCACCGCGGTCACCAGCGCCTATCTCCTGTGCCGCATCGCCGACACCGTCGAGGACGAACCGGCGCTCTCGGCGCAGGATACCTACCGCTTCCTCGGGGACTTCACTCGGGTCGTGCAGGGTCACGAGGACGCCGCCGAGTTCGCCCGTCAGGTGGTGCCGCGGCTCACCGAGCACACCCTGGCGGCCGAGCGCGATCTGCTCAGCAACACCGCGCGCGTGATGCGCGTGGTGAACGGGTTCGAGGCGCGTCAACGCAACGCGATCCGCCGCTGCATCGAGGTGATGAGTCACGGCATGCACCAGTTCCAGCGCACCGCGAGCGTGCGCGGCCTGGCGCACAATGCTGATCTGGACATCTATTGCTACTACGTCGCCGGCATCGTCGGGGAGACGCTGACGGAGCTGTTCTGCGGCTATTCGGCCGAGATCGAGCGCAACTACACGGCCCTCTATGCGCTCGCTCCGTCCTTCGGGCAGGGGCTGCAGATGACCAACATCCTGAAGGATGTCTGGGAGGACCGGGCGCGCGGGGCGTGCTGGCTGCCGCAGGAGCTGTTCACGCGCCATGGGGTCGATCTTGCGACGCTGCCTCCGGGCGGCGGGGCAGGCTTTCAGGACGGCATGATTGAGCTGATTGGGATCGCCCATCGCCACCTGCGCAATGCGCTTGATTTCACGCTGCTTATTCCCGCCGAGGAGGTGGGCATCCGTCGCTTCTGTCTTTGGGCGCTGGGACTCGCCGCGCTCACGCTCGGCAAGATCCAGGAGCATCCGGGTTTCACCGCCGGGGCCCAGGTCAAAGTGTCGCGCTCGGCGGTCGCCATGACGCAGACGCTGACCAACTTTGCGGTGCGCAATGACGCGATGCTGCGTCGGCTGTTCGAGCGCGCCGCGCGCGGACTGCCGCTCGCCGCGTGCGACGTGCCGCTGCGCCCGGCCGACGTGCCGCCGGCGGCCTTCGAGACCGAGCGGGCCGCGGCCTCGCTGCAGTGCGGCGGAGGCTCGCAGTGAACGAGGAGTCGCAGCGCCTCGCGTTCGATGCCGCGCCGAGCTTCGCCCCGGCCGCGGCGCGGCCCGGACGGCTCGAGCGGGCGATCCGCGCGGCCCGCGATGCGCTGCTCGGGCAGCAGCAGTCCGATGGTCACTGGGTGTTCGAACTTGAGGCCGACTGCACCATCCCGGCCGAATACATCCTGATGATGCATTATCTGGATGAGATCGACCCGGCGCTGGAACAGCGTCTGGCGTGCTATCTGCGCGAGCAGCAGCACGAGGGCGGCTGGCCGCTCTACCAGGGCGGGCCGCTCGATCTGTCCTGTACGGTGAAGGCGTATTTCGCGCTGAAGCTCGCCGGTGATTCCCCTGACGCGCCGCACATGCGGCGGGCGCGCGCGGCGATTCTCGCGCGCGGCGGGGCGGCTCGCACCAACGTGTTCACGCGCATCGCGCTGGCGCTGTACGGGGAGGTGCCGTGGCGCGCCGTGCCGTACATCCCGGTGGAAATCATGCTGCTGCCGCGCTGGTTTCCGTTCCATCTGGAGAAGGTGTCGTACTGGTCGCGCACCGTGATGGTGCCGTTGTTCGTGCTGTGCACGCTCAAGCCCCGCGCGCGCAATCCGCGCCGTATCGACATTCGCGAGCTGTTCGTGACGGCGCCGGAACACGAGCGGCACTATTTCCATCTGCCCGGGGAGGGCAGCGCGCTCGCGCGGGTGTTCTTCACGCTCGATCGGCTGTTTCGGCTGATCGATCCACTGATCCCCGGGCCCATGCGCCGCCGGGCCATCGCGCGCGCCGAGTCCTGGACGCTCGAGCGGCTGAACGGCGAGGATGGCCTCGGGGCGATCTTCCCGGCGATGGTCAATGCCTTGGAGATGATGGTCCTGCTCGGCTATCCGCCGGACGATCCGCGCCGAGTCACGGCCAAGCGTGCGATCGAGAAGCTGCTGATCGAGCAGGGCGAGCGCACCTACTGCCAGCCGTGTGTCTCACCGGTGTGGGACACCGGGCTTACCTGCCTCGCGCTGCAGACGGTCGGGGACGAGGAGAGCCTCGCGGCGGCGCGGCGCGGCCTGCACTGGCTGCTGCCGCGCCAGGTGCTCGATGTGCGCGGCGACTGGTGCGCGCGCCGGCCCTCGGTGGCCCCGGGCGGCTGGCCGTTTCAATACGGCAACGCCCACTACCCGGACCTCGATGATACGGCGGTTGTCGTCTGGTCCATGCACCAGGCGGACGATGCGCCGTCCTACGGCGAGAGTGTCGAGCGGGCGATCGCCTGGCTGATCGGCATGCAGAGTCGCAACGGCGGCTTCGCCGCCTTCGATGCCGACAACACGCACTACAATCTGAACCTCATTCCGTTCGCCGACCATGGCGCGCTGCTCGATCCGCCCACCAGCGACGTCACGGCGCGCGTGGTCACCGTGCTCGGCCGCATGGGCCGGGCGGAACACCGGGCGGCCCTCGCGCGCGCGCTGGAGTATCTGCGCGCCGAGCAAGAGTCCGACGGCTCCTGGTTCGGTCGGTGGGGAACCAACTACATCTACGGCACCTGGTCGGTGCTGGTGGCGCTCGAGGCGGCGGGCATCGGGCGCGACGATCCGATGGTGCGGCGGGCGGTCGAGTGGTTCATCGCCCGGCAGAACACTGACGGTGGCTGGGGCGAAAGCAATGACAGCTACCATCCGTCCCCCGGCCCCGAGCAGCCGTTCCCGAGCACCGCGTACCAGAGCGCCTGGGCGGTGCTGGCGCTGATCGCCGCCGGTGAGCGGGACCACCCTGCGGTGCGCCGTGGCGTGGAGTTCCTGCTGGAGCGGCAGGATGCGCGTGGGTTGTGGAGTGACCCGAGCTTCACCGCGCCGGGCTTCCCACGGGTGTTTTATCTGAAGTACCACGGCTACACGGCGTTCTTCCCGCTGTGGGCGTTGGCCGCCTACCGACAGGGGAGGGCGCGCGCGCCTTGAACCGCGTGGGCATCGTCGCGGCGCTGGTATCCGAGGCACGCGCACTTGCCTCGGAGCGGCGCGCACTGGCCGGCGATGGCGGGGTGTTCGAACTCGATGACGATACGCTGCTCACGGTGAGTGGCATGGGCTGGGATGCGGCGCAGGCCGGTGCGCTGCGCCTGGCCGAAGGCGGCGCCACGGCGCTGGTGAGCTTCGGCACCGCCGGCGGACTCGACCCGACGCTGCGCTGCGGCACGGTGCTGATCCCGCGCGAAGTGGCCGTGCCGGATGAGCCGCCCGTAGCCACCGATCCACGCTGGCGCGAAGCGGTGCGCGCCGCGCTGCCACGCGACTGCAGCGTCAGCGACGCGCCGCTGCTCACCAGCCGAGTCCCGATTGGGGCGCGTCTGGACAAGGCGCTCGCCTGGCGTGAGAGCGGCTGTGCCGCCGTCGACATGGAGAGCGCCGCGGTCGCGCGCTTCGCCGCCGCGGCCGCCGTGCCGTTCATCGTGTTGCGCGTGGTGGTTGATACGGCGGCGGACGAGTTGCCCGCGGCCGTGCTCGCCGCGAGCCGCGGCGGGGACGTGCAAATCGGCCGGCTCGTGCTCGGGCTGGCGCTCGCCCCGTGGAGCATCGGCGCGGTGCGTGAATTGGCGCGCCGCTTTCGTATCGCATGTGATGAACTCTCGCGCATCGCCGCGCCGCATCTGCCGGCCCGGCGTGCACTGACGGACGGACGTTGGAGGCAGACGCATTGAAAGCCCTGGTCACAGGTGCAAGCGGCTTTGTGGGCGCGGCGCTCGCGCGCACGTTGCTTGCGGCCGGCTGGCACGTGCGTGTCTTGACGCGTGCAGGTTCGGACCTGCGCAACCTGCGCACGCTCACCGTAGAGAATATCGTCGGAGACCTGACTGACCCGGCGTCGCTCGGGCGCGCGGTGGCGGACTGTGATGCGGTGTTCCATGCCGCGGCCGATTATCGTCTGTGGGTCCCGGATCCCCAGACCATGTACCACGCCAACGTGGACGGCACCCGTCATCTGATCGCTGCGGCTCACCGTGCCGGCGTCAAACGCATCGTCTACACCAGCAGCGTGGCGTGCATCGGCTTGCCGGCGGATGGCAGTCCCGGGACCGAGCAGACGCCGGTCGCGCTGAAGGAGATGGTCGGGCACTACAAGCGCTCGAAGTTCCTCGCCGAGCGTGCGGCGCTCGAGGCAGCCGCCGACGGGGCACCGGTGGTGATCGTCAACCCGGCGGCGCCCGTCGGACCGCGCGACGTGAAACCGACGCCTACCGGCCAGATCGTGCTCGATGCGGCCCTGGGCCGCACGCCGGCCTATGTCGATACGGGTTTGAACGTCGTGCACGTCGATGACGTCGCCGCCGGTCACGTGCTGGCGTTTCACCGCGGACGCATCGGCGAGCGTTACATTCTTGGCGGGGAGAACCTGCCGCTGCGCGACATCCTGGTTGAGATCACGCGGCTTGCCGGACGCTCACCGCCGCGCCTGAAACTGCCTCACGGGGTCGTCCTGCCGATCGCGTATATCGCCGAAGGGATCGCGCGGCTGACCGGCCGACCGACGCGCGTGACCGTCGACAGCGTGCGCATGGCCCGCAAGCGGATGTATTTCTCCAGCGACAAGGCGGTGCGCGAACTCGGCTACGGGTTCAGGCCCGCGGCCCTGGCATTTGCGGATGCGCTGGAGTGGTTCGGTGCCGAGGGCTACCTCGGCCCGCGGCCGGCTCAGAACGGGTAATTGATGCCGGTGAACACGGCGATGCCTTCGCTGCCGTCGCCGATATCGACATAGCCGACCACCGACGGCGGGGCGATGCCGCGAAAACCGACGCCGAACACGTTGTGCAGATGCGTGAACGGCGAAGTGCTGTAGTTGTGGAACACCCGGCCGGTGTCAAAGAACGGTGTCACCTGGATCATGATGTGCGTCGAGAGCGTGTTCAGCGACAGCACCGTCTGGCGCAGCTCGATGTTCGCAACGAACGCATTGCGGTCGTAGAAGCGAGCGGTGCCATAGCCGCGCAGCGGCTGCGAGCCGCCGATCGCGCTTGCATCGCCGCCGAGACTGCTCAGGCCCCAGAACGGGACGTTGTGCGCGGTCGGTTCGTAACGCAAGTCGAAGTGCGTCGCCACCGTGAGCGTCGGGGTCGGGGACCAGTAAAAGCGTCCGTCGGCGCCGGCCTCGGTGAACAGCGAATCATCGATCGAGACGTTGCGGCTTGCCACCCCGCCGTACACCACCACGTCCATGCCGCTGGTGGGGATGACGATGTTGTTGCGCGTGTCGTAGGTGAGCGAGACACGGTTCAGCAGCTCGTGGGTGGTGCCGAGGCCGAGCAGGTCGACAAAGCGCTGCGTGATCGAGGGAATGCCGCGCAGCGTGCCGGCGGTCACTTTGACCTTGCGTGCCTCGAAGGTGTAGGCGAGCTGCCACTCGCGGTTGAAGTTGTAGCCGATCTTGGCTCGCACGAACATCTGCTGCTTGGTGTAGTTCGTCTGATTGATGCGCAGCGAGTTGTTGCCGAAGCCGTAGAAGCGCGGTGTGCCACTGCGGTCGTAGTCCGCCTCCAGCGTCGTCGTCCAGTGTGTCTCGCGCAGCAACCCGGTCTGCCAGAGTGCATCGAAGGAACTCTGCACGCGTTGCTGCATGCTGGCGACAATCGACCACTGCGTGTTGAGCGACGGGTACTCGAAGATGCGCGCATCGATGCCGAGCCCGAAGTACGGGTTGTGCGTGATGTCCGGGGCGATGATGCGGGTGATTTGGTTCTTCGAATTGGTGTGCAGAATCGTCGGGATCACCCCGACGGTGGTGCCGCTGTTCGGGCCGACTGCGATGTAGGGAACCGGCAGCACCGGCCAGGTGGTCGGGTTCAGCCACTCGAAGTGCTGCTGCTGCGGGTGCGCCGGGACGCGTTGCAGGCGAGCGCAAGGCGCGTGTACCGAGGTCGGTTGCGGGCAGCGTGGTGCGCCGCTGCCCGAAGCGCACGCCGCTGCGGCGGAATGTCGGGTCAGACACGGCGCGGGGGAGTGCGCCTGGGCCGCGGCGCTGGCGCCGAGGGCCGCGAGCGCGAGCGCGGCCGCTGCCAGGAGTGTGTGCGCTGGGCTATGCTTGCTCGCCGTGCCGTCCATTTTTTTCAAGCCAGTCAATTACGTCCCGCCTCGATCGGCCGCGGCGTCAAGCTCACGGTACCAGGGACCATCGGCCGCACCCGCTCGCGCGCGCCAGCGGCGCGGCGGTCCAGGGCGATCGATGGAACGGCGGATTATATCGGTGAATCATGCATTGCACTGCACGACGTGGGACGGCCGCGTGGCCGCGGGGAACGGGGCGTGATTGACCCGTGCGCCGCCGGGGCGCTGCCGTTGGCGATCTGGAGCTACCTGCTGCTCGCCCGCGGCCGATTCTGGCGGCCGAAAACGCTGCCCGCGCCCGACCCCGGGGTGAGCGCGCGGGTGGTGGCCGTGGTGCCGGCGCGCAATGAGGCCGAGCACATCGCGCAGGCGGTCGGTTCGCTGCTCACGCAGCGCTGGGACGGCCAGGTCGAGGTGATTGTGGTGGACGACGGCAGCACCGATGGCACCGCGGAGGTGGCCCGTCGGGCCGCCGCGGCCGCCGGGGCGGCGCAGCGCTTGACGGTGATCCCGGGGGCGCCGCTGCCGCAGGGCTGGACCGGCAAGCTCTGGGCGATGGCGCAGGGCGTTCAGGCCGCCGAGCGGCTTCAGCCGCAGTACCTGCTGTTCACCGACGCGGACATCGAGCATGCCGAGGACTCGGTGAGCGCCCTCGTGGCGCAGGCGCAGCGTGAGCGCCGGGATCTGGTCTCGGTGATGGTGCGCCTCTCGAGTGCGACCTGGGCGGAGCGCTGCCTGATTCCCGCGTTCGTGTTTTTCTTCTTCAAGCTCTATCCGCCGGCGTGGATTGGCGAGCGCGGCCGACGCATCGCCGGTGCTGCGGGGGGCTGTATCCTGATCCGCCCGGCGGCGCTGGCGCGCGCCGGTGGGCTGGAGTCGATCCGCGCTGCGATCATCGATGATTGCGCGCTCGCCGGACGCGTCAAAGCGAGCGGCGGGTCGCTGTGGCTTGGACTGTCGGCCACGACCCGCAGCCTCAGAGTCTATGGCAGTTTCGGTGAGATCGGTGCCATGATCTCACGCACGGCGTTCAATCAACTGCGCCACTCCTGGTGGCTGCTCGGCGCGTCGCTCGCGGGCCTCGCGCTGACCTATGTGACACCGCCACTGTTGGTCGCGAGTGGCGCGCCGCTGTGCGTAGCCCTTGGCGGTGCCGCCTGGTTGCTGATGACGCTCGCCTACCTGCCCATGGTGCGCTTCTACGGCCTGCCGAGCGCCTATGCGCTGCTGCTGCCGGCCGTGGCGGTGTTCTACGCCGGGGCAACACTGCACTCGGCGCTGCGCTACGCCGCCGGTCGAGGCGGGCAGTGGAAGGGCCGTGCGCAGGATGTGCGCGCCGGCGGCGGCTGAGCCGCATGGACCCTCAGGGCGCGGCGCGTGCGATCCTCGATCCGCAGCGGATCGACCTGTGGTGCGCGTTTCTCGCCGACATCGATGCCGCGGGCCACTGGCGCCAGTGCACAGCGCTGCTCGATGAGGGGGAGCTGCGCCGCGCCCGCACGCTGCGGCGCCCGGCCGACCGACGTCGGCACGTCGCCGCCCGCGCGCTGGTGCGCACGGTGCTGTCTCGCTACCTACCGCCGGCCCCGCAGGACTGGCGGTTCGTCGCGGATGCGCACGGCCGTCCGCAGCTCTCGCCCGAGCATCGACTGCCCGAGCTGCAATTCAACATCGCGCACACCGCCGGCCTGGTGGTGCTCGCCCTCAGGGTGGGCGGGGCGCTCGGCGTCGATGTCGAAACGCCCCGGCGGCGCACCGACACCCTCGCGCTCGAGCGGTATTTCGCGCCGGCGGAGCGGGCGGCGCTGCGGGCACTGCCGGCCGCTGCGCGGCGGCGGCGATTCTTCGAGGTATGGACGCTGAAGGAGGCTTACCTCAAGGCCCGCGGCCTCGGCTTGCGCCTGCCGCTCGAGGGCTTCGCGTTCGAGTTCGGTGCACCGGCGGACGTGACGCTGACGATGACGGACGCCTGTGCCGACACGCCGCAGCGCTGGGCGCTCGGCCAGTGGAGTCTGCGCGGGCGTTATCTGCTCGCCTTGTGCGCCGAGCGGCGCACGCCGCGCCCGTTGGCCTTGCGACTGTACGAGACCGTGCCGCTCGGTGCGGTGCGCTCGATGCCGGCGCAGGTGCTGCGCACCCTTGGCGTCGAGAGCTCCTGAAGGCAACCGGGTCTCGCCACGCTGGAGCGAACAGGCAGGCTCACGACCCCGTCGGTTCAGGCCCTTTGCGCACAGCAGGCGCGTCCGACGGCGGTTGCGGCGCTCTGCCCCCTCTTCGCACAGTCAGCAACGGCGCGAAGAGAGGGCAGCGCGGGACTCATGTTCTCTGAACTATGCTCGGCGGGCGCGGGCGGCTCAGCCGTTCGCCCACGCGGCGGCGGCGTCTTGAGCAAAGGCGCGATAGGATCGTGGCGCGCGACCGAGCAAGTGCGTGAGACGAGCCAGATCCGCCGCGCTCGCCACCGCGCCGTCCGTCTGGTAGCGAGCGAGCATCAAGCGCAGATCCATGGCGTGCCAGCTCGGCATCATCCCCTTCATGCGCTGCTCCATCGCAGCGAGATCATCGCCGCCGTAACGCACCGGGCGCCCCAGCGCTTCGGCCCAAATCGTGGCCAGATGCTCCCCGGTGAGCGCATCCGGACCGACCAAACTGAAGGTTTCGCGAGGCAACGCCGCCGCCGCGCGGTGCCGGCGAACAAGCTCAAGAGCGGCCGCCGCGCCGATGTCCCGGATATCGACCATCGAGACGCCCTTCGGTCCGATCGGCATGGCGTACACGCCGAACTTCAGCAGTGGCTCCTTCAGGCGAAGATCGTTTTGGATGAAATACGCCGGGCGCAGTACGGTCGCCGGAAGACTGAGGTCCTCGATCATGCGCTCAACGGTGTACTTGCCGGCGAAGTGCGGCACATCCGCGTAGGCGTCGCCCTTGAACACGGAGAGATAAACAATCCCTTTGATGTTGCTTTCGCGCGCAACACTCAATGCCAGCATCGCTTGGGTGAGTTCATCGGGGACGTTGGGGGCGAGCAGGAAGAGCGTGTCGATTCCCTTCATCGCCGCGCGCAGCGAGTCGACGTCGGCCAGATCCCCGCCGACGGGGGTGATGCCGGCGGGGAGCTTGGCGGTTGCAGGTGAGCGCGTTAAGGCGCGCACGGGGTGGGTCTGTGCGGCGAGGTGCGCCAGAACTTGAGATCCGATCGTGCCTGTGGCACCGGTCACCAGAATGCCCATGTGAATCACTCCTCAGAAGCGAGCGGGATGCCGCTTGATGTGCTGGGTAAGGTATCTGTTCCATCCATGAGTTGTAAGACGCTATAATCGAGCCAGAGAGTCTCAATAATGGAACAGTCATTGGACCTGCAGGCGTTGACGGATTTCAATTTGGTCGCCGTGCACGGCGGGTTCGGCCGGGCCAGCCGCCTCTCGGGGCGCGCCAAGGCCACGCTGTCGCGCCGGGTGGCCGACCTCGAACAGAGTCTGGGTGCACGTCTGATCGAGCGCGGGGGGCGCACGCTGCGGCTGACGGAGGAGGGGCGCGCGCTTCACGAGCGTACGCAGGGATTGCTCGCCGAAATTACCGAGGTCGGCGACGCGATTGCGTTAGGGGCCTCGACTCCCCGCGGGCGCTTGCGGGTCAGCGCCCCGACGCTCTTTGCACAGATTGCGCTTGGGCGCATCGCGGCACGCTTCGCGCTCGCATATCCTCAGGTACGGCTCGAGATCCTCGCGGAAGACCGCCTCGTTGATCCCGTGGACGAGGGCTATGACGTGGTGATTCGGGTCGATCCGGCCGCGGACCAGCTGCTTGTGGGGCGGCCGTTTTTGAGGGATGAGCGACTGGTGGTGGCCCCGCCCGGGATGGCCTGCCCGGCGCGTCCGAAGGGAGGCGCCCGGGAGATTCCCGTCCGAGCGGTGCTGATGACGACGACGCGTCCGGACGGAGTCTGGCACATGAGCCGCAGCCCTCGGCCGCCCGTTCGGCTCAGACCGGAGCCGGTCCTGCGGGTCTCGACGCTCTCGATGGTGCGTGATGCCGTTGTGGCGGGTGCCGGCGTGGCGTTGCTGCCGAGGATGCTCGTTGCCGAGGATATTGCCGCGGGGCGATTGCTGCAGTGGGGCAAACAGGAGGGCCCTGCGGTGGAGCTCTGGGCGCTGCACAGTTCGCGTCGTCTGGTCGGCGCCAAAGTGCGCGCATTCCTCGAGGTTCTGGAGCACGCCTTTCCGAAGAAGGTCCTCTCAGGGGGATGAGGGAGCCTGGGGGGACGGTGGCGTCGGCGCGCGGCGCGCCCGATAGGGGCTGTCCGGCCCCCACTGCGGCCACTCGGTGCCGTCGGCCAGATCGCGGCCGAGCAGGTAGAGCGTCTGGATGTCCTCGAGCGTGCCGCTGAGATCCCAGTGCGGATTGAAGGCGTCGGCGGGGGTATTGAAGCGATCGAGCAGGTACTCGCGCCAGGCGGCCTCGCCGGCCGCGCGACCGCCGCTGACTAAATCGAAACCCGGGCCGACCAGTAGCGCCGGCACCCCGGCGCGGGCGAAGCGGTACTGATCGGAGCGGTAGGCCAGCGCGAAGCGGGGCGTCGGGTCGGAGGCGAGCGTGCGGCCCTGCAACGCCAACACCCGCGTCAGGGCAGTGTTCAGACCCGAGGTGTCGGTGCCGAAGGCGGTCATGTCGCGCGCCCGACCTAAAATGGGCCACAGATCCAGATTGATGTCCGCCACGGTGTGACTGAGCGGAAATACCGGGTGCTGCACGTAGTAGCGCGAACCGAGCTGTCCGGCGTCCCCCAGCGTGGTGAGCAGGAACAGGACGCTGCGCGCCGGCGGCCGCTTGCGGTGGGCGAACGCATCGGCGATTTCGAGCAGCGCCGCGACGCCGGTGGCATCGTCCGCGGCACCCGGCAGGCGCTCCAGTCGGCCGTGCGCGCCGGGCAGCGAGCCCAGTCCGTCCCAGTGTGCGCTGTAGATCACGACTTGCTCGGGATGGCGCGCGCCGCGAAGGACTCCGAGCACGTTGTCGGTCCAGCCGTACTCGACGGTGCTTTGCAGTTGTATCGACCCGGTGGCCGCGAGTGCCGTCGGGGTGAAGTTCGGTTGCGCGGCGGCCTGGGTGAGCGCCGCGAGACTCGCGCCGGCGGCGCTGAACAGTCGGGCGGCGGCCGCCTGGGTCAGCCAGCCGGCCACCGCGAGGCGCTTGCCGGGCGCGACGCTCGCCGGCAGGCGCTCGCCGGCACCGGCCGCCGCCGCGCGCAGCGCGCGCCAGGTGCGCAGCGACCCATCGGGATGGATGATGAAGCAGGCGGCGGCCCCCTGGCGCGCCGCCTGCGCGAACTTGGCGCGGGCCAGGGCGTGCCGGCTCACCGTGCCGTCGGATTCACCGGGGTCACCGTCGAGCACAATCACGATCTTGCCGCGCACATCGGCGCCTTGATAGTCGTTCCAGTCGCGCGATGGGGCGTCGATGCCGTAGCCGGCAAACACGATCTGCGCCGCATCGATGTTCACCCGGGCGCGTGCCTGCTGCGTGCCCTCCAGCATGTCGGTGCCAAACGCGAACGACTGCACGCCACCGGCCGCGCGCACCCGGAACAACGCGTCGGCGGTGCGCAACTGCGTCGAGACCACCGGGACCGGCTGCAGCCAGCGGCCGTGGTATCCGGGCGCGACACCCATGCGGTGCAGCTCGGTGAGCAGATAGTGCGTGGTGAGCACCTCGGAACGCGTCGCCGGTTTGCGACCGCCGAGGGCCGCCGAGGTCAGCGTGCGCACGGTGCGCAGAAAGGTCGGTAGATCGATCTGGTTCGTTGATCTGCGGGGCGAGCGTGATGGCCATCGGCGGGGGGGTGCTCGAGGTGGCCGTCGCGATCAGCCCGGCCTCGGCGGCCGGCGGTGCACGCCCGTGGCACGCCGTCAGTGCCAGCGGCAGCAGCACGGCGGCGAGGAGGCGGCGCATGGAACCGTCGTTGGGCACGGGCCGGATGATACGGGCGGGGGCACAGCGGCGCAGTTACGAATTCTTCATCCGCGACGGGCCGAGCGCGCGGTGCGTCGAATGTGATCCACGGGCGGCGGCGACCCCGGCTGCGCTCCGCGGTTGGAGGTCGTTGCTCGCGCGGATGGCGCGGGTGCGGCTAGATC
>JAKCDC010000115.1 GCA_021838635.1 Pseudomonadota bacterium | reverse complement strand
CACCACAAGCGGCACAGCGGGATGACGGCGGCGCAACTCGCGTACGACGTCGAGGCCGTGCCGATCCGGCAGATGCAGATCGAGCAGCGCGAGGTCGATCGTCGGTTCCTCCGCCATGCGGCAGCATCCTTCCTCGAATGTGCGGGCCTCCATCACCTCGGTTGCGCCCAGCATCTCCGCCACGCCGCGCAGTGCCTCGCGAAAGAGCGCGTGATCCTCCACAATCAGGGCCTTCATCGCGCGGTCGCCTCGCTTTCGTAAAGGATCGCATCGAGCAGGCTGCGCAGGCGCGCCGGAGCAATCGGCTTGTGCAGGATCGGCAGTCCGCTCGCCTTGGCTTCGCGGATGCGTTCCGGGGCGGTATCGCCGGTGACCAGAATTGCGGGGATTTCCGCTCCGATGGAATGGCGCAGACGCCGCACGAGGGCGATGCCGTCCTCGCCTGCACGCAAGCGGTAGTCCGTGATCAGTGCCGAAGGGGTCTCGCCGCCGCGCGTCAGCGCGGCGAGCAGATTCTCGCCGCCGTCGGCGCAGATTACCCGGCAACCGAAGCGCTCCAGCGCGCCCCGCAGTGCCTGCTGAATCACGGATTCGTCGTCGACCACGGCAATGAGCGCGTTGCGCAGGCGGGCTTCGGCATAACCGGCTGCCGTGGCGGGGGTGGCGGCTTCCTGTCGGGGCGGAGTCCGTGGAAGCGTCATGGAAAACATGGATCCGCGTTGCTCGACCGAACGCACCGCGACCATTGCGCCCAACAGCTTTGCGATTCGCTGCACGATCGACAGGCCAAGACCCAGCCCCTTCGCTCGGTCGCGCTCCTGGTTGTCAATCTGGAAGAATTCCTCGAATACCTGGGCATGATGGCGTGGCGCAATGCCGCAACCGGTGTCCCAGACCTGTACAGCAATCGATGCGCCACGCCGGCGGCAGCCGATCAGCACTCCTCCGCGCGCCGTGAACTTGATGGCATTGGACACCAGGTTTGCCAGCGCCTGTTCGAACAATACCGGGTCCGCCTCCACCCACGCGGGCGAAGGGCGCACGTGCAACTGCAGGCCGCGTTGCGCGGCGATTGGCCGAAACAGCATGTGGATGCGCTGCAACACCGGCTGCACCGGCATCGGCACGGACCGGACCGCAACCACCCCCGCGTCAAGCCGCGAAATGTCGAGCAGCGCGTTGAACAGGGCGCTCATTTCATCGATCGACCGCTCGATGTACCCAACCACCTGCTGCGCCCTGGGTCGATCTCCAATCTCGCCGTGCAGTTGGTCGACAAATAGCGCGATCGCATGGACCGGCTGGCGCAGGTCATGGCTAGCCGCAGCGAGAAATCGGGACTTGCTGGCATCGGCCTGCTCCGCAAGATCCTTCTCGCGCTGCAACTGAGCGATCAGGTCCAGATTCTCGAACCGTCGTAGTATCGATTCGACCAATAGCCGATGCAGATTCCAGCCGAAAGCGGCAGTCGCAGCCGTGTACAGCACGGTCATCGCCGAAACAATCTGGTGCACCCTGTCGCCGCCGAATGCCTGCACCATGGCCGCAGGGACAAGGCTGCTGAGCAGGAACGCATAGAAGGCCGGCAGGTAGGCGGTGAGCGCGTATACCGAGCTCGACGCCATGCCAAGCAAGGTGAACCACAGCAGCAACTGGTACGCGAGAGAGCCGGGCACATACATGAGCACGCCCGCGCTGCCCCACACCACGCCCGCAGCAAGCGATCCCGTTGCGCTCCAGCGTGCCCAGCGCCGGTCTTCGGAACGCCGCTGCCGGTAGCGCAATACCAGCAGCGCACGCGCCGCCGCGACCACGACCATGGCCGCGAGCCAGGAAATCCGGATCTGCGGTGCCACGGGAACCGCGGCCGCGAGGATCGCCGCCATCAAAAGGCTTCCGCCCAACGTGATCGGCGCATTGCGGTATAGCAACGCCGTTTGTTCTGCATGCCGACGCTGATGCTGCGTCGGCCCGGCAGACCCCGCCGCCTGGCTCGATGACGGCGGCGTCTCCGGGAGGGGGATCTGTCGCACGGTGCGCGGGGGGGAGATCGCCATGTTCCTTTCGTCGTTCGGCACTTTTTGTCGACATCGGTACGGCCCGATGCAACGAACGTCGTACGACCTTCGCCCAATTGTTCCGACCCGTCAACGACTCTAGCATGCCAGCCTGGCGGGAACGCAACTTGATTGCACCGCATCACGTCGGCCGCGGTTCGTTGACGGACTGGGGCGTGACCATAACAACTCTCGATCGGCAGAGATCACGGATTACTCATGTATCACATTCGGGTTGCATTGCTTGTTGCATTTTTGATGTCCGGACTGCTCGCCGCATGCGGCGGAGGAAGCGGCGGGGCGGTCGGCGCGACGGCACCTGGCCAGAAATACCAGATCACCGGGAGTCTGACCGGACTGAGCGCGGGAGACTCGCTTGCGCTGTCCGTCAACGGGCAGGTCCTGGGCATTTCCCAAAACGGCGGTTTCACCACCAATGCGTCCTTCATCTCGGGAGCGCCGTATGCGGTAGCGGTAAAAGCCGAGCCCGCGGGCGAAACCTGCACGATTGCCAACGGATCAGGCACCGTGGGAACCGCGAATGTCACGAACATTCAGGTGGCCTGCACGAGCAACCCCGCGCAGACCTTCACCATCGGCGGAACGGTTTCCGGGATGACGAGCGGTACGCTCGTGTTGCAGGACAACGGTGGGGATAATCTCAGCATTACGAGCGGCGGCGCCTTCACCTTTGCCAAGGCACTGTTTAATCAGGCGGCCTACGACGTGACGATCCTGAGTCAGCCCACGGGGCAGACGTGCACGGTGAGCAACGGATCGGGTACGGTGCCGGGCGCCAACGTAACCGCCCCGGTCGTGACCTGCGCGGCGAGTTCCCCGCAGACATTCTCGATCGGAGGGGCGATCGTCGG
>JAKCDC010000061.1 GCA_021838635.1 Pseudomonadota bacterium | reverse complement strand
ATCTCTCACTGCGGAGTTGCCGATGTTGGCGTTGATCTTCACCAGGAAGTTGCGCCCGATGATCATCGGCTCGAGTTCCGGGTGGTTGATATTGGCCGGGATGATGGCTCTGCCGGCGGCCACCTCGGCGCGCACGAACTCCGCGGTGACGTAATCGGGGATGCTCGCGCCCCAGTCCTCGCCGTCGCGCGCCGCGGCGACGGCGCGGTCGCGTCCGAGGTTCTCGCGGATCGCGATGAACTCCATCTCCGGCGTGATGATCCCGGCGCGCGCATAGGCGAGCTGCGTCACGGGCCGACCCGCCCGAGCGCGCAGCGGTTGGACGGTGGCGGCGAAGACTTCGGCGCTCGCGTCACTTGCGCCATTGTCCTCCGGGCGCACGCGTCGGCCCTCGTAGCGCTCGACGTCTCCGCGCGCGATGATCCACGGCTCGCGCAGGCGCTCCAGGCCGCGCTCGATGTCGATGGACACGGCAGAATCGGTATAGGGTCCGGAGGCGTCGTACACCGTCAGCGGCGGCTCACCGCTTGAGGGGTGCAGAGCGATCTGGCGCATCGGCACGCGTACGTTCGCATGCAGGCGGCCCTGCACGTGGATCTTGCGGGACGCGGGCAGCGCGTCGGCGACAACCTTGGGAACGGCATTCATCGGGCAGGCTCCTGGCGCGGATCAACCGCAGGAGACCCAGCCACACCGCCGAGAGAAAGCGCGAGCAGAACTTTCCTACGCCAGCATGAACTGGATCAGGTTCGAAGGGTCGCCGCGCCGCGCCCGCAGGCGCCGGCGGCCTCTCAGCCCCCTGCCGGGGCTCCCCTAGTCACGCGCGCGACGATAGTACGGTGCCGCTTAGCGGTCAACGGCGCAATGTCAGTGCCGGCAGCGGTCGGGTACCCTCGAGCCGCACGGCCTGCAGGAGGCGCGGGCGCAGCCCGAGCAGGCGAAGGATCGTGGGCGCGATCTGCACGGTGCGCACCGCGCCGAAGAAGGTCCGCCGCTTCAGCTGCGGATTCGCCACGAGCAGCGCGACATGCCGGTCGTCCTGATGGAACCCGCCGTGCTCGGCGATCTTGTCGACGTGGTTGGCGTAGATGACCCCCGCGCGCGGCTCGAGAATAAAGTCCGGGGCCCTGGAGTCAGTGCGCGGATTGCCAAAGAGCGCAGCGAGCTCCGGTCCGCTGTAGAACTTACCGATGCCGAGGTCGGTGCCGGCGGCCTGCTGGGCGATCAGGCTCGCGATCACCTGCGGGACGCGCCCCCGGTAGGCCGGGGTCAGCCACTCGAGCAGCACGTCGTCGGCGACGTGGAACTGGTCCACCGCGCCGAGCTTGTTGAGCGCAGGGGTCAGCACCTTGCGGTCGGAAATGATCTTCGTGGCCGCTCGGTTCATGGGGGTGTTGCCACTCTTGGCACTCACGATGAGCACCGTCGAGGCGGCCAGCCCACGGCGGCGCAGCGCCGCGACCATCCGACCGATCGAGCGATCGACGAATTCGATCGCGGCGGTGAGCTTCGCGCTCGGCACTGCGCCGGGCGCGCGATAGCCCCCCAAGGGGCGCTTCTGCGCCACGTTGACCGCCTGGAAGTCCATCCCGAACAGCGCCGGGGTACCCACGCGCCGCGTACCGGTGTGATCAAAGCCGTCGATTTCGTGGATCAGCGCGCGCACTTTCAGGCGGTCATAACGCTGGATCGCGACGGTCGAGTCCTGAAACGCGTGCCGCGGATTGATCAGCCGCGCACCACCCGGGCCGGTGAGCGCCAAGTTGGCACGCGAGAGCACGGCATGCACCTCGGGGGCGTAGAAGTCATCGATGTTGCGGCCCGGACCGGCGTCGGGACGGCCTGGACCGTTCAGAATGTCGTAGGCCGGATGCTTGTCGATCCACGCCGTGCGCAGGCCGTGCGCATGCAATACGCCGAATACGGTGTTGACGCGCAGGTAGTTGTGCGGCCAGAGCGGCGCGCAGTGTCCGTGCCACAGCCGCTCGGGCAGGCGCTGCGGATCGATGGCCGCGGCACTGTTGCCGGCAAGCCCGTGCGGGGCACCCCCATCGAGGCGGGCCTCGTTAAGATCGAGCTTGCCGGTGAGGCGCACGACCGCGCCGCGCGGGCCATGGCAGTCAGAGCCGGCTGGGTACAGCGCGCGGTCGAAGGTATGGTCGTAGTAGACGCCTGTGACACGCGGCGTCCCACCGCTCACCTGAGCGATCATGCCGGGAAAGGAGTCCGACGGGCGGGTGGTCATCGCGTCGGTATAGGTGACGCCGTGACGGGCCAGGGCCGCCAGGTGCGGGCAGGTCCCCGCGGCGATGCACTGGGCGAGATCCTCCTGGTGGAGTCCGTCGACGCTGATCAGCAGCACGTGGCGGATCGGCACCGGGGCGGTCTGTGCGTACGCGAACGGTACCAGCAGGCGAAGCACAGCGAGGAGCGCGGCAAGCCGCGCGAACAGGCGATGGGCACGCATCGGTCACTCTATCTTTACAATTTTGCGACAGCGCGCCGCAGGGTAGTGGCGATTTGTGACAGTAGCGTGACAGCCCGAACGGCGGCATCGGGCCCTGCCTGGCGCAGTGCTGCGTACCACTCAGTCAGGGACGCGGTGCGCCTCGGGCCGCTGGCGGACCTCCTCGACCCGCCCGGACCGGGCGCGCGCCCTGCGAGGAGAGCTGAACGCACCCCGCCTCGGCCCCCTCGGGCCGAGAACAGTTCCAGGGTGGCAGGGGGCGGCCGAGTACGGCCGCCACCGTCCGTCAGTCGCGATGCACGGCGTGGCTCGCCTGTCCGCCCTTGCGTCCGGCTTCGGCCGCGAGCTGGCGGTTCTGCGAGAAACTGCGCTTCTCATCCGGAACGCTCTGCCCGCCCTTGCGACCCGCTTCGGCCGCAAGACGCCGGTTCTGGGAGAAACTGCGCTTCTCATCCGGAACGCTCTGCCCGCCCTTGCGACCCGCTTCGGCCGCAAGACGCCGGTTCTGGGAGAAACTGCGCTTTCCGTCCGGTACGGCCTTGCCGCCCATGCTGGCGATCTGCCGCTGACGTTCCTGACTCATGGACGCGAATCCACGCCCACTGGTGCCCTTCTGGACCTGCGATCCCTCATGAGCTGGCTGAATCATGAGCGCTCTCCTTCGGTGGGGACTCAGAAACGGGTTCCGAAGAACCCGCGGCAGCACCGCCGCCGCACAACATAAGACTACCTCAGAAGCGATTCAGTTCCTGCAACGGCTCCGCCCGCGAAGGCAGACCCGGCTAGCCTTGGGATGATTTGATGCTTTTCGGCGAAGATTTCCGCTTTTTAGAGCCAATTTTGGCGTCAATCGCGGCAATCTCCCGTTTCAGCACAAGCTGCACATTCGGCGGCGGCTGCATGGCGAGCAGCTTCGAGAAGCGTGAACGCGCCAGCGTGAGGTCCCCGCGGCGCATCGCTTCGGCCGCCCCGAAGAACAGCGCCTTCGGAGAATTCGGTTCCAGCACCAGTGCCCGCTCAATCAACTGCCCCGCCGGCCCGTCGAGCGTCGCATCGTGGATGAGGATCATCGCCTCGGCTTCCCCGATCAGCGCCCCCGCGCTGCGCCCGCCGGCGACCTGATCGGCATGCCGGAAGGCGCGCACCGCGAGCGGGTACTCCTGCAGCACCACGTAGGACTTGCCGAGCTTCAACCACGCATCAAGATCGTGCGGATGCGCATCGAGCTGGCCGATCAACTGCTCAATCGGACTCTCGGGTGACTCGACACCCGGATTGAGACGCCACGACCAGGTGCTGAAGTGTAGATACAGCGCCGCCGAGCCGCCCGAAATCAGCAGGCACGAGGCGAGCGCCGCCCAGGGCGCTGGCGCCTGTTGGGTGCGCAGCGGGCGAATCAGCGGCACCAACACCAGACCAACGGCAATGGCCGTGAGCAGCGTTGCAAGTAGAATGAATACGATCATCAGGTGTGCTTCCGCGGCCCGGAAAGGCCGTCATCGAGAATCTCATCCTCGTCATCGCCGGTCACGGCCGCGGCGCGTCCGCGAATGAACCACAGCGCGCTCACCGCCCCGATCGCCAGCAGCGCAAACGGCGCGAGCCACAGCCAGGCGGTCTTCAGCACGAACGGCGGCTTGAACAGGATGAAGTAGCCGTAACGGGCGACGAAGAAGTGACGGATCTGCTGGTCGGTGTCCCCGGCGAGCAGCATCTGGCGGATCTGCCGGCGCATGTCAGCCGCGAGGCTCACCGGGGAGTTCGCCAACGACTCGTCCTGACACTGCATGCAGCGGAAGTTGTGGATCAATCGCTCGTAACGCGCCTCCAACGCCGGGGTGGGCAGGCGGGTCGGGGCGATCGCCTGTGCGAACGGTGCGGCCAGCAGCGTGAGCACCGTCAGCACGAGAGCGCCGAGTGGCGCGCGGCGGCTCATGAGCCCGACACCGCCTGCCCGGCCTGCAGCCGCGGCAGGAAATCTCGCGCCCACGCGCCGGGAGTGATCGGGCCGATGTACTTGTACACAATGATCCCCTGTGGGTTGACCATGAAGGTCTCCGGCGCGCCGTACACGCCCCAATGGATGGCCTCAAGTCCACCCGGATCAAAGGCGATCTGCTGATACGGGTTGCCGCGCTGCTTCAGGTAGCGGATGGCGGCCGAGCGGCTGTCCTTCCAGTCGAGTCCGATCAACGGCACCACACCGGTTCGCGCGATCGCCAACAGCTCCGGCGACTCGATGCGACAGGAGATGCACCAGGTGCCCCATACGTTCAGCAGATACCAGTGCCCGCGCAGCGCCGCATTGCTGACCGGGGTCGCCGGATTGGCAAGACTCGGCAGCGTGAAGCTCGGCGCCGGCTTGCCGATCAGCGGCGAGGGCACGAGATCCTTGCGCGGTGCCTGGTGCAACCCGAATGCGAAGATCACCACGATGACGGCAAATACCGCCAGGGGTGCGAAGTAGCGGATCATGGACCTGAGCCTCCCGCCGGCAGCGGATCAGTCGCCGCCGCCTCGCGCTCCGCGGCGATCCGGTAGCGCCGGTCGGTGATCGCGAGCAGCCCACCGGCGGCCATGATCAGCGCCCCGATCCAGATGTACAGCACCAGCGGACGGACCTGCAGGCGGAAACTCCAGCGCCCATCGCCTAGATTCTGGCCGAGGGCGACCAGGATGTTGCTGCCGCCGTTGATGTCGATCGCCGAGTGCGTTGTGACCATGTGCTGCACCCAGTAGGTGCGCTTCTGCGGATACATCACGGTCACCGGCTTACCGTGCCGAGTGACGAGGATCTTCGCCTCCGCGCCGCCATAGTTCGGGCCGTGCACCGGCTTGATGCGCTCGAACTGGAACGTGTACCCGCCATCGCGAGCACTCATGCCGCGCGTCAACGCGACGTCCTGCTCGGCCGTGAACCCCTGCACCGCGGTCATGGCGATCACGAACACGCCCAGTCCGATGTGCGCGACCGTCATGCCGAGCACCGCGCGCGGCACGGCGATGCGCCGGCGCAGCCGATCGATCGGATCGATCAGCGAGGCGAGAATGATCCATGCCCCGAGCGTCATGCTCACCGGGGCGAGGATGCCGGCGCCGGTGAACACCCCGAAGGCCACCGCGCAGCCGATCAGCGCCGCGGCCGCGAGCGCGATCAGCAGTGTGCGGCCGCGTCCACCGAGTCCGCCACGCTTCCAGCGCGCATGGATGCCAAGCGGCAGCAGTACCAGCAGCGGCAGCATCGAGAGCAGGAAGGTCGGATCGAAGTACGGCGGGCCGACCGAGAGTTTGCCCAGATGCAGCGCGAGGGAGATGATCGGGGCCATCTCACCGGCAAAGATGGTGCCACACGCGGTCACCAGCAGGATGTTGTTGAACAGCAGGAATGACTCGCGCGCGCTCAGCTCAAAACCCGCCTCGGACTGCATCTGCGGGGCGCGCCAGGCATAGAGCCCGAGCGCCGCGCCGATCATGATCACTAGGAAGGTGAGAATGAACTCCCCGCGGCCCGGACTGGCCACGAACGAGTGCACCGAGATCAGCACGCCGGAGCGCACGAGGAAGGTGCCGATCAGGCTCAAAGAAAACCCGAGCACCGCCAGCAGCAGCGTCCAGCTCTTGAATAGGCCGCGCTTTTCGGTCACCGCGAGGGAATGAATGAGCGCGGTGCCCATCAGCCAGGGCATGAACGAGGCGTTCTCGACCGGATCCCAGAACCAGAACCCGCCCCAGCCGAGCGTGTAGTACGCCCACCAGCTGCCGAGCGTGATGCCGCAGGTGAGAAATGCCCAGGCGCTCGTCGCCCATGGGCGCGTCCAGCGGGCCCACTCGCGATCGAGCCGCCCCTCGAGCAGCGCCGCGCCGGCGAATGCAAACGCGACGGCGAGTCCCACGTAGCCGGTGTAGAGCACCGGCGGATGCGCCACGAGTCCGGGGTCCTGCAGGATGGGATTTAACCCCATCCCGTCGGCCCAGGGCGGATCGAGCCGCACGAAGGGGTTGGAGGTGATGAGGGTGTAGAGGAGAAAGCCGATGCTGACGGTGCCGAGCACCCCGAGCACCCGGGCGGCGAAGTTGCGCGGCAGGCGCGCGGTGCCGAAGGCGGCTGCGAGCGTCCAGCAGCCGAGCAGGAAGATCCACAGCAGCAGCGAGCCGGAGTGCGCACCCCACACGCCCGCGATGCGGTAGAACAGCGGTAGCGCGGAGTTGGAGTTCTCCGCCACGTAACGCACCGAGAAATCATTGTCGATGAACGCCGTCATCAGGCAGCCCATCGCGGTGCTGATCATGACGAACTGTCCGGCGACCGCCGGGATCACCGCGGCGGTCCAGCGATCGCGCCCGAGCGCCGGCCCGGCAATGCCGAAGAACGCCTGCAGCACCGCCAGCAGCAGCGCCAGGATGAGCGCGAACTCGCCGAGCTCCGGGATCACTTGGCGTACTCCGTAGCCGCCTCGATGCTGCTGCTGTGCGCCGCGGCGGTACTCGCCGTCGCGCTCACCGCGAGCGCCGGATCGCGCGGATCGCCGTGCTGGATCCCCCAGGCCTGATGGATGCCGGGCGGACGATAGTACTGGTCATGCTTGGCGAGCACCTGATTGGCGAGGAACACCCCATCGGGCAGGAGCTTGCCGTGTACGATCACTCCGGAGTTCTCGCGAAACAGATCCGGCAACACCCCGGTGTACTCCACCGGAATCTCGTGCTTGTAGTCGGTGACCATGAAGTGCACCTGCATGCTGCCGGGGGTTCGGTGTACGCTGCCCTTGGCCACTATGCCGCCGAGGCGGAACGACTCCCCGACGGGCGCCTTGCCCGCGGCAACCTGGGAGGGTATGAAATAGAACGTCACGTTCTGGCGGAACGCCGAGAGCGCGAGCCCGCCGGCAATGGAAACGCCGGCAAGAATGCCGATCACCAGCAATAGCCGGCGGCGTCGAGTCGGTGTCATGGCTCCTCCTGCGTCTGCAGCCTGCGCCGCGCTGCGCGCCGCGCCCGCTCGCGCAGGCGCTTTGCCCAATAAATGTTCAGGCCCATCACACCGAACGTCACGACGTACGCCGGCCAGACCCAGGGATAATACCCGCCCATGTAGAGAAATCGCATCATGCGCCGACCTCCTCTTCCACCCAGCGTGCGGCGCGCTCGCGGTTGAGCACCTCGCCTTGCAGGCGCACCAGCAACACCGCCCCGAAGAACAACGTAAAGCCGAAGAACATCAGCAGCAGCGGCACCAGCATCGAGGGCGGCATCGTCGGCTTGCCGAGGTACATCACCGAGGGACCCTGGTGCAGCGAGTTCCACCACACCACCGAGTAGTGGATGATCGGCACATTGATCACGCCGACCACGGCGAGCACCGCGCTCACCCGATCGGCGCGCTGCAGATCCTCGAACGCCGCGCGCAGCCCCATGTAGCCGAGGTACAGAAAAAACAGCAGCAGCTCCGAGGTCAGGCGTGGATCCCATTGCCAGTACGTACCCCACATCGGCTTGCCCCACAGCGAACCGGTGACCAGAGTCGCGAGCGTAAAGGAGGCGCCGATCGGCGCGGCAGCCGCCGCAAGCGCGTGCGCGGCCTTCATGCGCCAGATCAGACCGATCGCGCCGGCCACGGCCATGATCGTATACACCATCAGCGACAGCCACGCGCTCGGGGCATGTACGTACATGATGCGATAGGCGTCGCCCTGCTGATAATCGGGCGGCGCGAGCCACAGCCCGCCGATCAGTCCGGCGATGATCAAGAGCGCCGCGGGCCATGCAAACCAGGGCGTCAGCCGCCCCGCGGTACGGTACAGGTGCGGCGGGGAAGCCAGCCGATGAAACCACGTCCAGGTCATCTGCGGTGAGTCCTCACTCCAAGTTGATGCGCACGGCGGCTGCGGCCGCGAGCGGCGCCACGGTCATACCGAACACCGCCAGGGCGGCGAGCAGCGTCAGCGACGCGCCGTACGGCTCGCCACGGATGGCCAGCTGGGTCGCGTGCGCGCCGAAAATCAGCACCGGGATGGCGAGTGGCAGTGTCAGCAGCGACAGCAATGCCCCGGCGCGTCGCACCCCGAGGGTGAGCGCCGCGCCAACCGCCCCGAGCAGGCTCATCGTCACGGTGCCGAGCGTCACGGACGCGAGGATCCCCGGCAGCGCATGCGCCGGCACCCCGAGGGAAACGGCCGCGAGCGGCGCGATGAGCGCCAGCGGCAGCCCGGTGAGCAGCCAGTGCGCGGCGGTCTTGGCCGCCAGCAGCCCGGTCAGTGCCCGCCCCGAGAGCGCGTACTGCTCCAGCGTGCCGTCCTGGGCGTCGTCGCGGAACAGGAACTCCAACGCCAGGAGCGAGGACAGCAGCGCCGCTGCCCACAGCACACCGGAGGCAATGTGCCGCAGGCGGGTCAGTTCGGGCGTGATGGCAAGCGGGAACAGCGTGGTCACCATGGCGAAGAAGGCGAGCGGCTGGACCAACTGGCTCGCCTTGCGAAAGGCCAGCTTCAGGTCACGCTCGAGCATCATCCAGGCCACCGCAGCGGCCCCCGGCGCGCTGCGCGGGACCCGCTCGGGGCTCACCAGGGACGGAACGACACTCAGCTCAGACACCACCCAGCTCCAATCGCCGCAGCCCCCGCTCCGCCACCGCGAGCGGATGGTGTACGGCCGCCATGGCCAGCCCGCCGGCGGCGAGATGCTCGTCGATCAGGGCGCCCACGAGGTGCTGCCCTTCGACATCGAGATTCGTGGTGGGTTCATCAAGAAGCCACAGCGGCACGGCCATCAGCAGCAGCCCGGCGAGGGCCACCCGGCGCTTCTGACCTGCAGACAGGGTGCGCACCGGCCGGTCGGCCCAGCGCCCTGCGCCGACCCGCGCAAGCACGGCATCGAGTTCCGCGGCCGCGAACCGTCGGCGCACGCCCACCCAGTAGTGCAGGTTCTCGCGGCCCGTGAGCTCCATCTTCAGGGGCGGCTCATGGCCGAGATAGGCCATTTCGGCATGAAAACTTGGCAGATCCTCCCGCACGTCCCTACCCCGCCAGCAGATCCGCCCCGCCTCCGGGTAGGCCATGCCACACACGGTGCGCAGCAGGCTGGTCTTACCGGCCCCGTTCGGCCCGGTCAGCTGCAGGCACTCCCCGCCCGAGACCGTGAAGGCGACGCCGCGCAGCACGTGCCGCTCGCCGCGCCACAGATGCACATTTTCCCCGTTGAGCGTCGTGTCGGACATGCCTCTCATCGGCCCATCACAGCTTCGATGGGCGGCAAGTCTCGCCAATTCGGACATTTATCTCTATAGGCAGAGCGCAACTGTGCATACGTAGGGCTCCTTATTGCCTCGAACACGCAATGGTGCCCTCGGAACCTGGGCCTCGGGTAGAATGCGCCGGCCTCCCTTGCCCGGGTGGCGAAATTGGTAGACGCAAGGGACTTAACGAAGTTGAGCACCCGGGGCGGAAACGCCCGGTGTGAATGGGGTCAAAGTCGGTGGACCAGCAGCACGTCACGGTGGCTGCAATACCGAGCTAAGCCGAGCGGCCACGGGGCTGCCCGGAAAGTGTAGAGACTTGACGGCCCCTGCCTAAACCGCGATTTACCATCGTGTCGCGGCACGGCGAAGGTAAAGTCCAGACCCCAAATGCGTCTTGACCGGCGAACTCGCCGGGCGAGCGCAGCGGTGTAAACCGTAGTGGGTACGAAAATCCCTCGGGGGTAACTCCGTGCCGGTTCGAGTCCGGCCCCGGGCACCATCCAAGCATCCGACACCCTCCGATAGCGTCCGTGACGCCCCCTAATGTCCTGAAATACAAGCAGATTCCATCTGCGGGTATCCGCCTGCGTCCGTTGACAGCCGAAGCAATCTGGGGGTGCTTTGGGGGTACATCCTGCCGTTGTGAGTCCCGTTGGGGGTATGTCTTGAAACTCACCGACACCAAGATCAAGAACGCCAAGCCGCAGGAGCGGCCCTACAAGCTGTTTGACGGCGGCGGCCTGTATCTGCTGATCGCCCGGCAGGCGGACGGCACGGCGAGCCGCTGGTGGCGACTCAAGTACCGTTTCCGAGGCCGCGAGAAGGTGCTGGCGCTTGGCGTCTATCCCGCCATCGGACTGAAGGCGGCGCGAGCGGCGGCGGCGGATGCGCGCAAGGCGCTGCTCTGCGGCGTTGATCCGAGCGTGGAGAAGGCGAGCGCGAAACTGGTGCAGTCCGACACGTTCAAGGCGGTTGCCGAGGAATGGCTCGGGATGCAGGCGAAGAAGCTGGCGACCGTGACGCTCAGCAAGGCCCGATGGATGCTTGAGACGTTCACCTACCCTCGCCTTGGCGACAAGCTCATCAACGAGATCAAGGCTCCGGAAATGCTTGCAGCACTGCGCGCCATCGAATCGAAGGGGCACCACGAAACCGCGACACGCACCAAGCAGCGCGTCGGCCAGGTGATGCGCTACGCGATCGCCACCGGGCGCGCCGAGCGCGATATCACGGGGGACCTGCGCGGCGCTCTGGCCCCAGTGCCGACGAAAAACAGAGCTGCACTCACCGATCCGGCGCGCGTGGGCGAATTGCTGCGGGCAATCGACGGCTACCAGGGCGAGCCTGCGACCGCTGCGGCACTGAAACTCGCCCCCTCACCTTCGTACGCCCCGGCGAGCTGCGTGGCGCTGAGTGGCGGGAGTTCGACCTTGAGGCTGCCGAGTGGCGCATCCCGCCCGAACGCATGAAGATGGGCGAGGCGCACATCGTCCCCCTCGCCTCTCAAGCCGTCGCGATTCTGACCGAGCTGCACGCGCTCACCGGCCACGGCACGCTGCTGTTCCCGAGCCTGCGCTCCCGCGAGCGCCCGATGAGCGAGAACACCCTGAACGCCGCACTGCGCCGCCTCGGCTACACCACCGAGCAAATGACGGCGCACGGGTTCCGCGCGATGGCTTCAACGCTGCTCAATGAGCAAGGCTGGCATCCCGACCTGATCGAGCTGCAACTGGCGCATGCCGAGCGGAACAAGGTCCGCGCGGCCTACAACCGGGCAATCCGCCTGCCCGAGCGGCGCAAGATGATGCAGGCATGGGCGAATTACCTCGATGCACTGCGCACGGGGGCAAACGTGGTGCCGCTGCGCAGACCGGCAACCGGTCATTGACGCGCGTATACCGTAGCTATACGATACAAACCGTGATCCGCTCGTTCCGCCATGCCGGACTCGAAGCTTTCTTCCGGACCGGCTCCAAGGCTGGCATCCGGCCCGAGCACGCCAAGCGGTTGCGCTTGCAGTTGGAGCACCTGCACCGCTCCGGCAAGCCGAGCGACATGAACCTGCCCGGCTGGCGCTTCCATAGCTTGCACGGCGATCTGGCTGGTCATTACTCGGTTTCCGTGAGCGGCAATTGGCGAGTCACGTTCGCATTCGACGGTACGGATGCCGTCTTGGTCGATTACCGGGACTATCACTGATCGAGGCCACCATGAGCGAGATGTACAACCCCCCGCACCCCGGCGAGATTCTGGCCGACACTGTGCTGCGACCGGATGGCGGCATCAGCATCACGGAGTTCGCCAAGCACCTTGGCGTCACCCGAGTCGCGCTGTCGCGCGTAGTGAACGGGCGGGCTGCCGTGAGCGCCGACATGGACCTACGGCTGTCCAAGGCGCTCGGGACCACCCCGGGCACGTGGTACAAGATGCAGGCCGATTACGACATGTGGCACGCCAAGCGGCGCTTTCGCGCCAAGGTGAAGCCACTCCCGCGCACAGAAGCAACGGCCTGAAACGTCGGCGCTTGCGTGATGCCGACCAAGACGAAGCCGAAGGCTGCGGCATGGGCCATGCCGCTTGTCGTGCGCGTGGCGCTTCGGCAAAAGGATCGCGGTCCGCTGTGCGACGCATGCGGCCTTGACCACACTGGCCGGGCGGCAGGCCACCTGCTCACTGCCGTTGAGCAAGTCCTGACTCCGGCCTTCAACCACCTGAGGGCCGCATGGGAGCGGCCAGCACCCGCACACCTCGCGGCGGAACTGAAGCCGATAGCGCAAGCGGCCCGAGACCTCGCGGCACGGGTGCAACCGCTCAGGGCATCCACTGGCGTGCTCGATGCGCTGGCACATCCGGCCATCGACAGCGGCGAAGCGAGCACCATGCTTGCCAAGATTGCGGTAGCGGCGGATCGCGCCATCCAGAGTCTCAATGCTGAAGGCGGCAGGGGCGCACACCACCGCCAACGCACGGAAGCCATTGAGCAAGTGACCGAGACTTTCCGGCGACTGTTCCAGGAGCACGCAACGCCCGAAGCGCAGGCCGACCCGGACAACCTCTCTGAATTCGTCGCCCGTTGCATGCGCTACATGCCGAAATCCCCGGGCACTCCCGGCAGGAAACCTAAGCCCGCGAAATAAGACGGGCGATGCTACCCGTCTTGTTGCGGGGGTAGTTTCGGCACCTGCTCAATATGTCTGTCGCCCGCTGAGGGTCGCCGCTGAAATCCGTTAGCGGCGCACTGTGGAGCGACAATGACTGCTACCAATTCCCGCAAAATTCTGCGCCTGCCTGGCGTGCAGGAAAAAAGCGGCCTTCGCCGTGACTCGATCTATCGCTGTGCTCGCGAAGGCTGGTTCCCGAAGCCGGTCAAGCTCACGGACAGAGCATCCGGCTGGTTCGAGGATGAGATAGATGCGTGGCTCGCCGAGCGCGCCGAGGCGCGCACTGCCGGCGGGGATGCGGCATGAGCACCACCGCCCCGCTCGACACTGCTGCCGTCGTGGCCGCCGTGGACGACGAGCTGACCACCGCTGTCCTGGTGCTGGCTGACATGCGAATCCGGTGAGCCTGGCCATCGTATTTGATGGGGCTGAACGGCTTTTTGATCACGTTCTCTGATGGACGCGGCCCGAGGTCCATCACGGATCGTGATCACGGTTGCCGCTCCGGCCTTCTTCCTCGTC
>JAKCDC010000060.1 GCA_021838635.1 Pseudomonadota bacterium | reverse complement strand
AGCGACTTCACCGAAAGGTCGAGAAATGACGACTGGGTTTCCTGATTGGTGTAGGTCACGCTGGTCGGAAACGCGTAATTGTATCCGTGCTGCGCGAGAATCGGCGCCGGGATGTAATGCGGCGGTTGACCGTTGCCCGCATTGACCAGGGCAACCAGCTTGACTTCACCCGAGGACGTCGGCTGCACGATCGACAGGTAGTAGGAGTTCAAGTGCGCAACGACGTTGTCGTACGGCCCATGGACCAAGGTGTGCTGGAATTTTGCCAGCACATCCAGACCATCGAGAGACTGCATCGCACCGGAATTGACGACGAACGTCTCCTGCGCCTCCGAGCCCTGTCCGGCATACACCCCGCCGGTCATACCGAGATCGACGTGAAAATCCTTACTCGGCAGTGCCGGCTGAAAAGAGATCGTGCCACCCAGATCATCGATCGATGATTGCGACTGCGTGCTCGCGCCGCTGTAGACGTGGGCGCCGCTGACGTCCATCGGAACCAGAGCCTGACCGAGCGGCTGATCACCCTGGCCGAACATGCCGCCAAGAAAGGTGTTCAGATCCGGAACGCCATCGAAGGTGCTGCCGAGTTCGGAACTCGGGAAGCCATCGAGTGTATAGGCCGTGTTGCTGACGATGAAGCCGGCGACACCCAGCGCCCGGGCATTGAACCCCGGCACGTTGTTCAGCACCTTGGTCACGCTCGATGCCGGGCTCACGTGCTCGAACTTCAGGGGATTCACCGTGGCCACAGCCTTTTCGGCCGAAACGATCACGATTTCCTTCAGCTTCTTCTTCCCCGCACCCGCCGGGTCGTCCGTGGCAGACGCTGTCGTGATCTGCGTCGATGATGCGGAATCGCTCGCCATGCCAGGGGCCGAACCGTTCTGTGCCGCGTACGCCGGCGCGCTGGTGAGCAGCACGAGGCACGGAACGAACACCGCCACGGGAGCGATGATTTTCCGCACCACTTTACGGATCTCGATGGACATTGCAGACACTCCCACTCAGTTCGCGATGCGACCGCTGTCTTGAATAATTCGCCTCGAACGGCTGGCCGCACGACACCGATCGAGAGAAATTCTTTGCAGGTCTTATAACGATTTACTGTAGTGAGCGATGATGACCAGAATGTGACAGCCGGCCCGGCTCTTGTTTTGAGCTCCCGCGAACAGCTCTGTGCATGGGTGTGCTGTGAAAATCGCTACTTTTTCATCTAGAACACGCAAAATAAATGTGTGGTGCGCCCCGATTACCATTTCGATGTTTCATCGGTTTTTCAATATCTTGTGTTATTGAATTAAACGTTTTTGTGATTCCATCGATCCAACGCCTCTCCGTCAGCAGACGGAGCGATGTGCCCCGCCGCGGAACCTGGAATCCTCACGCGCACAGCGCCGCTCGCCGCTAATCGCCGCTGCGTCTGCTCGTGCCGCTGTATACTTCGTAACCATTCGCTATCCGGGGGGGAAGACGGCCACCAGGCCGGCGGTCAACACTTGATGGCCACGATCAAAGATGTCGCAGCCAAGGCCGGTGTTTCAGTCGCCACCGTCTCCAATGCCTTGAACGGCAAGTCAAACGTCGGTTCGACGGCGCGACGTAAGGTGCTCGACGCCGCCCAGGCGCTCGGTTACCGGCCGCATCGCGCGGCGCAGGCCATGCGCACGGGGCGCACGCGCGCCATCGGTCTGGTGCTGCCGGACCTGACCAATCCGTTCTTCTCGCAGCTCGCCCAGGCGGTGGAGAACAAAGCTCGCCGTCTCGGGCTGCTCGCCTGCCTCATCGACAGTCAGAACGCGGCAGATGCGGAACTCGAAGGACTCAATCTGCTCACGCAGCATGGGGTCGACGGCATCATCTGGTGTCCGGTCAGCGCACGCCTGCCCCGACTCCTCGGCGATCTCGGTCGGCCCATCGTATTGATCGATCGGCCGCGGCCTGGCTTCTCAGTGGTGCACGCGAACAACGCGATGGGCGGACGACTGCTCGCGCATCATGCGCTGCAGCAGGGGCACGTGCGCGTCGGTCTGTTGTCCGGCCCGCGCGCGGTCGAGAGCGCGCAGCAACGCCGCCACGGATTCGTCTCGGCGTTTCCCGAGCGCCTGGAGATCGCCTGGGAGGTGCGCGTTGGGTTCGATGGCATTCTGCCCCGCGAGGCACGCGAGGCGATGCTGCGCCGGCGCGGCGCGACGCTCATCGTTGCCGGTAACGATCTGATCGCCATCAGCGCGATGCGCTTCCTCCACGAGCACGGCATCGAGGTTCCCGCCGACGTGTCGATCGTCGGATTCGACGACATCAGCTGGGCGCGGATCGTGACCCCGCGCCTGACGACGATCGCCCAGCCGCTCGGGACCATGGGCACCCGGGCGGTGGAGTTGCTGCAGGAGCGCATCGGCGGGACGACGGCCCAGACCCCGTCGCTGATACTGGATGTCTCGCTCATTGAGCGAGACTCGGTCAAGAGCATCTGAGCGTTGCGCGACCGAGCGCAGGAGCACACCGAGTGACCACACGCCCCCGCATCGTCGTCGTCGGCAGCATCAATGCGGATCTGCAGTTCATGAGTCCGTCCATTCCGCGCGGTGGCCAGACGATTCTCGGTTCGGGCTTCGACATGGGATTCGGCGGCAAGGGCGCCAATCAGGCGGTCGCGGCCCGTCTCTGTGGAGCGCAGGTCGCCATGATCGCGGCGGTCGGTGGGGACTTGCTCGGCACCGAGGCGATTGCCAACCTTCACGCGCAGGGCGTGGACACGGCTGCGGTCCGGGTGGTGCCGGATGCCGCGACCGGAACGGCGCTGATTCTCCTCGAGCCGAGCGCTGAGAACCGCATCATCGTCGTGAAGGGCGCCAATGACCGCCTCTCACCGGCGCACATCGATGCGGCCGCCGACCAGATTGCGGAGGCCGACATGGTGCTCGTGCAGTTCGAGATCCCGCTGCAGACGGTGTACCACACGGTTCGTCTTGCGAAGATGCATCGCGTCGCCTGCATGGTCAATCCGGCGCCGGCACTCGCGGCGGATCTCACCGCGCTCGCCTGCGCCGATTACCTGATTGTGAACGAGACGGAAGCCGAGACGATGGCCGGGCGCGGCCCGGGCACCGACCCGCAGCAATGCATCGATGAACTCCTCGCCCGCGGCGTGCGCCGAGTCGTCCTCACGGTGGGCGCCCACGGAGCGGTGCTCGCCTCGCGCGAGCAGCGCGTTCACCTGCCCGGCTTCCCGGTCTCGGCCGTCGATACGACCGGCGCCGGCGATGCATTCATCGGCAGTCTCGCCACATTTTTGACCGAGGGCATGGCCGAACGAGAGGCGGTGACCCGCGCCAATCTCTACGCGGCGCTGTCGGCAACCCGCGTCGGTGCGCAGAAGTCGTTCGTACCGCGCGCGCAAGTCGATGCCGAGTGGACCCGTCGCCCATAGAGCCGCCGCAGACCGCTGGGAGCTTCACGCGATGTACATCGTCCAGAGTTACTCTCTTGCCGTCGCCCTCACCGTACTCACCATGCTCTGCTGGGGCTCGTGGGCCAACGCGCGCAGACTCGCCCCGGCCTCCTGGCGATTTGAGCTCTTCTACTGGGATTATGCGCTTGGCGTGCTGCTCATCGCGGCGCTGTTCGGCATCACACTCGGTACCGCCGGCCACGGCGGACGGCCCTTCTTCACCGATCTGAGCCAAGCCAGCCGCGCCAGTCTCACCCACGCGCTGCTCGGCGGGGCGGTGTTCAATCTCGCCAATATCCTGCTGGTCGCGGCCATCGAGATTGCCGGCATGGCGGTGGCCTTTCCGGTCGGCATCGGGCTCGCGCTCGTGCTCGGCGTCGTTCTGAACTATGCCGCCGATCCGCTCGGCAATCCGCTGCTGCTCGCCGCCGGCGTCGCGCTGGTGACACTGGCGATCGGTCTGGACGCCGAGGCGTACCGCCGCCAGGCCCACAGCACCGTGCGCCTCAGCGCCAAGGGACTGATGCTCTCGCTGGCGAGCGGGATCTTCATGGGGGTGTTCTACCGCTTCGTCGCCGCCGCCATGTACCCGGATCCGGCCCATCCGGTCCGCGGCCTGATGGGCAGCTATGCCGCCGTATTCGTATTCGCGATCGGCGTGTTTGCGAGCACCTTCCTGTGGAATTCGCTTGCGATGCGCTTCCCGGTGATGGGCGCACCGGTGCCGTTCGCCCACTACCGGCGCGGCACTCTGCGCATGCATCTGGCCGGACTCCTCGGCGGCGTGGTGTGGGGTGTCGGCCTGTCACTGAACATGATCGCCTCCGGCCGCGCCGGCTTTGCAATTTCCTACGGCCTCGGCCAAGGGGCGACGATGATCGCGGCGCTGTGGGGCGTATTTGTCTGGCGGGAATTCAAGCACCCGGCCCGCGGCGTCACGGCGCTGCTCACGGCGATGTTCATCTGCTTCCTCTGCGGTCTTGGCCTGATCGTGCTCGCTCGTGCGATCTGAGCGCGGCAGGTGATCCGTTCAACCCTCATTGACCGGCATGACCGTGAGGGCGCGCGAGCGCGCCGCTCCTGGCGTGCGATGGCCCACGGAGTCCATTCCATGACCACTCGACGATTGACTGCCGTGCGGATCGCCGCGCTGTGCGGTGCGCTGCTGTGTGCACCGGTCTTCGGTCACGGCCTGCCGAGGCCACAGGCGAGCAGCGCGGGGCGTGCGAAGGTGATCTTCGACGAGGATGAAATGGGTCCCGGCGGGACCAACATCCAGGCGAGCCTGATGCTCCTGCAGGATCGCAGCATCAACCTGCTCGGCATCACCGTGCCCACGGGCGATGGCTGGCGAAACGAGGAGGTGGCCCACATCCTGCGGGCGCTGCAGATTGCGCACCGTGCATCAGTCCCGGTGTATCCGGGCGCGGTCTTTCCGCTCCTGAACTCCCGCCGTCGCAGCCGGGCGTGGGAACACCTGTACGGCAAGCTCTTCTATGACGGCGCCTACATGCGGCACTGGCCCGCGGAGGGCACGGTCGACCCGACACCCCTGCACCCGAACCGACCCGACTGGGTGCCGCCGCTGCCCGAGGGTGCGCCGACGATTCACGCACAGCGGCAGAACGCGGTGCTGTTTCTGATCCGCATGGTGCACCGCTATCCACACCGAGTCACGATCATCGCCGCCGGTCCGCTCACCGATCTGGCACTCGCCGCGAAACTCGACCCGCAGTTCGCATCCCTCGCCCGGCAACTGATCTTCATGGGCGGCAGCTTCAACCCACAGCCCGCCAAGACCCGCTTTGCCCACGCCGGGGCCTACGAGAACAGCCCGCGAGTCGAGTTCAACATGCGCTTCGATCCGGAGGCCGCCTCGATCGTGCTGCACCAGCCCTGGCGCCGGATCATCGAGGTGCCGCTCGATGCCACCAGTCCCACGCTCATGTCGCGCAAGATGCTGAAGGACGTCGGGCGCGGCCACGCGCCCTTTGACGCCTATCTGGCCCGCTTCGGCCAGGTTTATCCGCTCTGGGACGAAACCGCGGTTGCCGTCTGGCTGGACCCGGCGCTCATCACCCGTGAGAAGACTCTGCTGGTGGACGTCGACACCAGCCCCACCGCCAATTACGGCGCCACGCTCAGCTGGCCGCTCGGCGCCGGTCCCGATCTCGGCGAACGGCCGGTGCATGTGGTCTTTGCCGTCGACGTCCCGCGGCTCGATCGGCTCGTCCTGCGCCTGCTCACCGCCGCAAAGCCCATGGCGCTGATGCCGCGCGGCGCGCCGGCCCGCGACGCGCCGCGGCCCTGACCCGTAAGAGCGGGGAATCCGCCGCGCCCTACGGTGCCGCGGCCGGCGCGCGCCACCAGGCCGCATACAACACCGGCGCGAGCCACAGCGTCATAACGGTGCCGATGAGCAGGCCGCCCATGACGGCAATCGCCAGCGGACGCAGCAGATCGGTACCGCGGCCGATACCAAAGGCGAGCGGCAGAAAGCCCAGCACATCGGCGAGCATGGTCATGACGATCGGCCGCAGCCGCTGCTGCGCGGCGAGCGCGACACTCTTGGGTCTCGGCGTGCCACCATCGAGCTGCTGCGCACGGGAGAAGATCAGGATCACATTGTTCACCGCGATGGCGAACACCAGCAGCATGCCGAGAAAAGCGGTGCTGTCGAGATTGGTGCCGGTGGCGAGCAATGCCAACACCGTCCCGGCTGCCGTCAGCGCGATGGAGGCGATCGCGACGATCGCGGCCTTCTGGCTGGCGAACTGATAGCCGAGCAGCACCAGCAGGATCAGCAGTGCGGCACCGAGAATGAGCAACATCTGGCTGAAGCTCTTCTGTTGCTCGCGGTAATAGCCGCCGATGGTGCTGCTGACGCCGGGCGGCAGCCCCACTTTGGCGATGATCCGCTCGGCGCGCCGGGCGGCCACGGACAGGCCCTCGCCCGCGATCGGGTTGAGCTTGATCGTGTCGTAAGGCACGAGGTTCTGGTGCGTCACGTACGGCACGATGCCTTGCAGATGCACGTGCGCCACCTGCCCGAGCGGCGCCAGACGCCCATCCGGCAGGCGCACCGGTGTATCGGCGTAATTCAGCGGAGTACGGTCCGCAGTGCCACTCTCCAAGACGCGAATCGGCACGATCTGCTCGCCCTGCAGCAGAATGCCCGCTCTGCGCCCCCAGTGGCGCGTCAGCAGCTGGTTGGCGAGCGCCGTTGGGGTCAGGCCGTGCAGAACCGCCAGGCTGTCGGGCGTCACCTGCAGCTCAGGTCCGGCAGACGGGGACTTGAAGACCACCGAATGAAAGTCGTGGCTCGCCTGCAGTGCGGTAAGCAGATGCAGGCCCGCGGTATGCAATTCGATGGAACGCTTGCCGAACAGCTCCACCACCAGCGGCGCGTGTGAGCCGGACAGGTTGCCGAGCCGGTTGATCATCACCTGCTGGGTCTCAAGCGTGGTCAGGTCCGGAACGGCGGCGCGGAAGCGCTTGCGCAACTGGCGCATGACTTGGCGGGCGCTCTGGCTGCGATGCGATTTCAGAACGACGGTGATGCCGCCCTTGTTCGGCGTCGCGTACGGATTGCCCAGTCCGCGCCCGACCACCAACGACACGCGCGCCACGCTCGGGTTGCGCAGCGCAATGCGCATCAAATCCCGACCGATCTGCGTCGTTTCGCGAACCCCCGTGCCGACCGGCGTGCGATACGGCACGACGAAGATGCCCTCGTCCCAATGCGGCAGGAACGCCGTCGGCAGACTCCACGCGCCGACGGCAGCCAGGGCGAGCAGCACCACGGCCACCGGTGCGGCCACCCAGGGGCGGCGCATGCCCTGCAGCAGCAGCCGCCCATACTCGCGGCGCGCCCAGCGCTCCCCGGGCAGTTGGTGCACGCGGCGGGGTCGCCCAGCCACCCCCATTGCGAGCACCGGTGTAATCACGATCGCAATCAGCTGCGAAGTCACCAGCGAGACGACCACGGCTGCGGCCATGCCGCGAAACAACAGACCGATGGTGCCGGAGAGGAAGATCAGCGGCACGAAGATGACGCAGGAGGTAAGCGTCGCCAGCGTCATCAGCGGCAGCACGTCGGCGACTCTCTGCAGTGCCACCTGGCGGCGCTCGGCAATGTTGCCCTCCAGGCCGTGCACACCGCGCTCCACGATCACGATGGCATGATCCACCAGAGCCCCGATCGCCGCGGTAATGCCCCCCAAGGTCATGATGTTGATGCCCATGCCGAGCATCTCGAGCACCACCATCGTTACCGCCACGGACAAGGGCACCACGACCAGCGTGGCGATCGCGCCGTCCGCCCGGCCGAGAAACAGGTAGACGACGAGGAAGGCGATCAGACTGCCGAGTCCGAGCGCGATCCACACATCGCGCAAGCTCGAATTGATCAGACCACTGAGCGCATAGATGCGCACCAGGTGCACGTGCGCCGGCAGATGCGCGCCGATCGTGTGCAAGCGGGCGCGGACCCGGGCTGCGACGGCCACTTCGTTGGCACCTTGTTGTGCCGACACGTCGATGATCAGCGCATGTCGATAGCCGGCGACCGCCGCGGCGCGGATGCGCGGCGGCGGTCCGGTGTGCACCGAGCCGAGCGCACCCAGGGACAGCGTCGTGCGGGTTCCACCGGCGTTCATCGGTCCGAGCGGCAACTGCAGCCGCGCCAGCGCCTGCGGGTTCACCGGCCGGGGTGTCGTGGCCACGATGAACTGCTGATGGAATGCGTGCAGCATTCCCGAGAAGAACGGGCCCTGTTGCGCCTGCAGTGCCGCGACGACCTGGGCGGCGCTCAGGTGGTATTGCGCCAAACGGCGCGGATTGAGGGTGACATGCACCTCGGGCCACCCTCGGCCCGTGTAGTCCGCTCGGTACACGCCGCGGACCGAGAGAATCGCCGGGCGCAGCGTGAAGGCGAAGACCGGCTGCAACGCCGAGCTGTCCACGGTGTTCGAGACCAACGCATATTCAGCGAGCGGGTAGATGTTCGGGGTCATCAGCCGCACCGTCATCGTCCCCCCGGGCGGCAGCGGGATGTGCCCCAGGCGGGCCTGCAGCATCAGATAGGCCGTCTGCGGGTTGGTGCTTCGACTGAAGTAGATGTGCAGCTTGGTCAGCCCGTTGCCGGTCTGCGAGCGCACCAAGGTCACGCCCGGCTCCCCCTTGGCGGCCTGCTCCATCGGTTCGGTAACCGCCAGCAGCATGTATTTGACCGGCAGATCATCGGTATGCACGATGACCGAGACTTTGGGAAAGTCGACCGAGGGAAAAATACTCCGCGGCAGACGGTTGAAGGCGACCCAACCGGCCAGCAGCAACACCGCGCAGAGCACCGCCACCGTGTAGCGGTTCTCCCACTGAAACCTCAGATAGCTGCGGATCATGGCTTCACGAGCAGCGCCGCACCATCGGCGAGACGCCCTGCGCCGCGCACCACGACCGGCTCGCCGGCCGGCAGCGCGCCGCGCACCCAGGCCCGACCGGCACGGGTGCCGAGCACGCTCACCGGCACGCGGCGCGCGCGACCGGTCTGATCGCAGTACACCACCGCACTCGCCCCTTGCATGACCACGGCGGCCACGGGCACCACGAACGCGGACACGGGCTGCTGCTCAAGGCGCAGATGCACCCACTCACCGGGCAGCAGCGGGGCATGTGGCGGTGGCGTCACGTAGAGCGCGACCAGTCCGGACTGGCGGGCGCTATGACCGATGCTGTGCACGCGGCCGATGCCCGACCAGCCGGAGAGACGAATCTGCACCGGCTGGCCGCGCGTCAAGCGCATGGCACTGCGCGGGGAGACCAGCGCCTCGATCCATGGCGTGCCGCGTCCGTCCAGCGTCACGATGGGCGTCCCTGCGCTGATTACCGCGCCGGTGGGGACCTGGTAATTGACGATGCCGGCAAACGGCGCGCGCAGCGCCTGGTTGGCGAGCTGACCTTCCAGGGCCTGCGCCTGCGCCTGCATCTGCTTCTCGGTGGCGCGGCTGCCCTGCAACACCTGCAGCGAGACGACGCCATCGTGGTACAGAATGTGATTGCGCTGCACGTTCAGCTGAGCCAGACGCAGCTGAGTGCGCGCCGCCTGCAGGCTCGCCTGCAGCCCCGGAGGGCTCACGCGCGCCAGCAGCGTTCCGGCACGCACCTCACCGACCGGCCGGGTGGGCTCCCATACCCGTCCACTCAACGGTGCGCTCAGCGTGACGTGATTGACGCTGCGCACGCGCGCGATGACCTGAACCGGACGGCGCCACGGAGCGCGCTGGACCGGCGCGATCCGCACCGGCACCGCGGCCCACGCGGTGCCGGACAACCCGATCAGAACGGCCGCCAGGAGGGGCATCCTCGACACGGGTCTGTGCACAGAGGGGGTACGCATCGGTTTCATCTCGCTGATCTTTCTCCGGGATAAGTGCCGGCATCGAGCCGCAGTTGCGTATGCGCCAGGTGCAGCAGAGCCAGCGTCGTGGCCACCTGCAGCCTCGCCTGCAGCCAGCTGCTCTCGGCCTGGGCAAGATCCAGTGCATTGAGGGTTCCGGCCTTGTAACCGTCGCGCGTCATCTCATAGACTGAACGGGCATCGCGTCGTTGCTTGAGCGCCTGGTGGTACGCGCGCTCCGCCGCCTGCGCACTGCCGTAATCGCGCGCAATCGTCATGCGAATCTGCAGCAGCACGGCGCGCCGCGCGGCGCGCAGCGCGGCCACCTGATTATCGGCGTCCGCGATCTGATCGCGCTGCGCCCCAAAATTAAACAACGGCATGCTGAAGCCGAGAAAGACCTGCCAGCCCAGATCGCGCGAGGTGGGCGTCGCGGGCGCATCGACCCCGTAACCGACGTTGGCCGTCAGGGACGGCAGCCGCGCGGCGCGCAGGCTGCGCGCCTGGGCGCGCCCGAGGGCGATCTGGCGGCGGGACACCCGCAACATCGGCTGGGAGTGTCCGGCACGCGCGATCCACTGCGCGGGCATCGGCAGCGGCCGCTCGGGCGGGCGCAGATGCGGCAGCGCCAAGGGCGCCGAGGCGCTGCGACCGAGCAGCATATTGAGTGCGCGTCGGGCGGCACTGCGCTGCGCCCGCGCCTGCTGAAGTCCGCTTTGCGCGTTGTGCAGCAGCAAGCGCGTCTGGGCAAGATCGAGCACGGCGGCGGCACCGACGGTGTACTCCTGGCGCGTGCCGCGGTACAGCACGCCCACCGAATGCACCGTGCTGGTCCAGATCCTCACGCGCGCCCCGAGCAGCGCCAGCTGGTACCAGGCGTCGGCGACCTGTGCGGCGACGGTAAGCCGGGTCTGGGCCTGTTCGTCGGCCGCGAGCGCCGCGCGATCCCGGGCGAGCCGATCCAAGGCGAGCAACTGCGGGGAATACAGCGGCACGGACAGTTCGACCAAGCCGACCGTCTCGCGCGGACCGTTGGTACTGGCGTACAGCGCCTGGCCATTGCGTGTTTGGTTCCAGTACCGTCCGCCGACCAGCGACAGCCGGGGCAGCAAGGCCGCGCGGCCCGCGCGCGCCCCGTACTGCGCCGCTCGGTGCAGATCGGCGGCCTGCGCGATCTGCGGCGCCACGCGCAGAGCGCTCGCCACCGCACTCGCCAGCGACAATGGCGCGGTGCGCGGCGGTGGCGATCCGCTGGAGGCCAGTGCGACCCCGGCCGGCAGCGCCGACAGGATCGAAACGATCAACGCGCGCCGCCACACCGAGACGCCGAGGATGGCGCGCGGGTGCGCCTGTCCACTGCCCTTCGAGTGGACGAGCGCCGCAGGCCGGGACTGCATCGCCGGATCAGCGCCGCACACGGCCTGGCCCGCCGCCCGCGCGCCGCGGCTCCCGCCATACGAGGCGCGCCCCGGCTGTGCCGTCGCCGCGCCTTCGCGGCCTGCGCGCCGCTCGATCTCATCCTCTGCATCCCGGACCTGCCGCATCTCGCCCTCTTTACGACTTCTGTCGTATCAAGGCAGCGTACGACCGGCGTCGTAGAAGTTCAAGGGTGATGCGGGCCCACGCGTCACCGCCGCCGCCCGCGGCGGCGCCCTGAGTCCCGTCCCGGCACCACTTTGAAACCTTTCCCCCCGTTCGACCGTATATATAGGGGGACAGGACCGTCAGTCCTGCCACTTCTGCGGTCCTCTGGAGGAGTTCAATCGGTGCGCAATGCTCATCTGCGCGGCACGAGACCGGCCCTGACCGGCGGCGCCCGGCGGTATTGCACGGCCCCGGGGGCAGCCGTCCGCGCGTGGCTCATGAGTGACAATCGAGCCGGAACCTGCCGTGGAATTTCAGCCACTCTTACGGCACCCGGGCCGGATCGGTCCGCTGAGGAGAGCGTCGTTTGGCGCACGATCACTGGCGCGCGCTGATGCTCGCCGCCCAAGCGGGCGATGCGGCGGCCTATCGGCGCCTGCTGGTCGAGATCGGGCGCTGGCTGCGCAGCTACTACGCGCGGCGGCTGCCCGCCTCGATGATCGACGATGCCGCCCAGGAGGTGCTGCTGGCCGTGCACACCAAGCGGCACACGTACGATCCGGCGAAACCCTTCGGTCCCTGGCTGGCGGCCATCGCCCGCTACAAGTGGATCGACCGGCTGCGAGCCATGAAGGACGCCCCAACCGAGGATCTGCCGGAGGACATTGCCGTGCGGGATCACGGCGAGGCGGTGCAGAGCGCGAGCGTGCTCGAGCGACTGCTCGAGCGGATCAAGCCGGCGCAGGCCAATGCCATCCGCCTGGTGAAGCTCGAGGGCCTGAGCATCAAGGAGACGGCCGATCGGCTCGATCAGACCGTCGCGCTGGTCAAAGTGAACATTCACAGAGGACTGCGGCAATTGGGCGAACTGGCGCGGGAGGAGAGCGATGAAGCTTGATGCCCTGATCGATGAGCTGACCGAGGGCCTCGCCCCGGTGCGACCGCGGCGCCTCTGGGCCGACCTGCTGGTGTTGGCGCTGATTGCGGCGGTCGAACTGGCGCTGCTGTTCGCCCTCGGCATCGCCCACCTCGACCTGCGGCGCATCGCCGCCCAGCCGACCATGGGCTGGCGGCTGGTCAGTCTCGGGGTAATCTCGTTGATGAGTGGTTTCCTCGCCGTGCGCTCGCTCGACCCGGCCTACTCGGCGAAGGACGGGCTGCGCTGGCTCGCGCTCATCGTCGCGCTGTGCCTCGTCTACGGCCTGGTCGTGAACGGTCTGCCGGCGGGAACCGCCAGCCTCCTGCACCGCCTCGCCTGGCGCAGCGGCATCCAGTGCGCCTCGAAAATCGTGCTGCTGTCGCTGCCACCGCTCGTGGCGCTGGCGCTGCTGTGCCGCCGCGGCGCGCCGACCGACCTGCGGCGCACACCGCTGCTCAGCGGGTTGGCCGCGGCCGCCTGGGGCGCGTTCGTGTTCGTGTTCGCCTGCCCGTTCAACGACCCGCTGTACATCGTGGTGTGGTACGGGATCGCCTGCGGCCTGGTCACACTCGCGGCGCGGCTGATCGTGCCGCGCATCGCACGCTGGTGAGCCGGTACACTTCGTGGCCACCGCCGTGTGCACTCGATCCGGTGTTCTGTAAACCCTGAAGGACCCTCGCCATGACGACCCGCATTCCGCGTATCGCGCCTTCGGAAATCACCCCGCCCGAGACCTACTTCAACCGGCGCGCCTTCCTCTGCGCGGCGCTCGCCGCCGGCGCCGGCGCGACCGTCGGCCGGGCCGCCGCCGCGGTCGTACCGGCGGCCGCCGGGGCGCCCCTGCAGTACCGATACGACGCGGCCGACTCCGTCGCCGCGCTGGTGCATGCGCCCGATCAGGACGAGACGCCGAACACCTGGGAGCAGATCACCCACTACAACAACTTCTACGAGTTCGGCACCAGCAAGACCGATCCGGCGCGCTACGCCGGGCAATTGCAGACCCGTCCGTGGAGCCTCACGGTCGCCGGCGAGGCCGAAGTCACCGGCGACTTGCCGCTGGAGAAGTTTCTCAATCCCTACGCGCTCGAGGAGCGCATCTATCGGTTCCGCTGCGTCGAGGCGTGGTCCATGGTGATCCCCTGGGTGGGCTTTCCGCTGGCGCAGCTGCTGAAGCAGTTCAAACCCACCTCCCGCGCCAAGTACGTCACGTTCGAGACGCTCTACCGCCCGAGTCAGATGCCCGGACAGCGCGTGCCGATCCTCAAATGGCCCTACCAAGAGGGGCTGCGCATCGATGAGGCCATGAATCCCCTGGCGTTCATGGTGGTCGGACTGTACGGCCGGGTGTTGCCGAACCAGAACGGCGCGCCGCTGCGCCTGATCGTGCCGTGGAAATACGGCTTCAAGAGCATCAAGTCCATCGTGCGCATCACCTTCACC
>JAKCDC010000114.1 GCA_021838635.1 Pseudomonadota bacterium | reverse complement strand
TTCTTCATCCGCGACGGGGCGAGCGTGCGGTGCGTCGAATGTGATCCACGGGCGGCGGCGACCCCGGCTGCGCTCCGCGGTTGGAGGTCGTTGCTCGCGCGGATGGCGCGGGTGCGGCTTCCGGCCGCCGCACCCGCGCAGTGGGCTTAGCCGAAGTTCGCCTCGCGCGCGCGCTGCGTGAAGTCGAGCCCGTCAAGAAGGTTGTAGGCCCGCGCGTCGCGCGTCTGCAGCGGCTTCAGGCCGAAGCGTGTCTCGATGAAGGCCAGCACCGAGGTGGTATCGGCGATCCGGTGATCGACGTATCCGCGCCGTGCCCAGGGGCTGACCAGCAGCGCCGGGATGCGCGTGCCGCAACCGTAGGCATCCGGTCGCGGCGGCGCGACGTGGTCCCAGAATCCGCCGCCTTCGTCATAGGTGACGATGACCGCCGTCTTGTCCCAGGCCGGTCCGTCGGCCACGGCGCGCAGCAGGCTCATGACCCACGCCTCGCCCCAGCGCGGTGCGGAATCCGCAGGATGCTCATCGTGCGCGCCCGTGGCCTTGACGAACGAGACGCCCGGCAGGGCGCCGCGGCGTGCGTCGGCGAAGAAATCCTCGCTGTCACGGATGTGGCCGGCGCGGACGTTGTCGAACCAGCTCGGATAGAACTGGAACGGGTTGTGGTGCGGCACGTACAGGCGGTTGGTGTCGATTACTGCCGAGCCGCTGTCGCGCCCGAAGGCGCGCTTCAGCGCCCAGGGTTTCACCGCGTTCCAGCCCTCGTTGTACCAGGCCCAGGAGATGCCGGCGGTGTTCAGCCGATCGCCGATGTTCGGATAGGTCTGCTCCGCAGGCGGCGGGCTGAACTGCAGCGCGCGCGGGTCCGCCTCGGTCGGTCCGTTGAGCGGCGGCAGATCGTTGATGAGCACCCCGTGCGGATCGTAGGGCAGGTCGAACAGCGGCGGGCTGAAGCTGCCGCGCAGGTTCGCAGGCGCCTGCCGCCACAGCGCCGAATGCGCCGCCACCAGGTACAGCGCGTTGCAGGTCGAGCCGCCCGACATCGCCTGAAAGAAATGATCGAACAGCACGTACTCGTCGGCGAGGTGGTGGTAGTGGGGGATGTCCTGGCGGGTGTAGTGGCCGAGCACCGCCCCGCAGGGACGCGACTCATCGAGCAGCTGCAGGTCACGCTCGCCGGTGCGGTGGAAGGGCGCGTGGTGGCGCTTCAGCGCGAGTGCCACGAACTGGTCCATGGCACCGTTGTCGACCTGTGCAAACATGCGAAAGAAGTGATGTTCCGGGTCCCATGGCAGGTTCTCCCCCGGCGGCAGGTACGGACCGAGGTGAAATGGCTGGTTCGCGAACAGCCTGCCGTCGAACCCCAGGATGTTCTCGGGCATCGGCAGGTAAGAGTAGGGAATGCCGGCGGGATTTTTCTGCAGGCCGTGGAAGCGCCGGTGTACGTTGCCGTCGCGGTCGAGCAGGCCGGTCACTGTGGCACCGCGCGGGTGGCGGTAGGTGCCGAAGTAGTGATCGAAACTGCGGTTTTCCTGGAACAGCACGATCACGTGCTCGATGCGCCGGCGCAGCCCCGAGAGGTCCGCGCCGCGAGCCGGGGCATCGAACCCGGCGAGCGCCGCGCCGCCGGTCAGCGTAAGGGACTTTAAAAATGCTCTGCGCGTCAAAGCCGTGTCGGTCATGCACTCGCTCCTCGGATGCCGGCCGCGGCCGCGGCCCCGTGCGAGTGTACTGCGCGGCGGAGGCTCGCGGACAGCTCGGGCGTGTCGTTCACAGTCCTGTGTACACGCCGGCCCAGATCCGCGCGCGCTGCAAGCCGCGCGGCGCCGTCGCAGCAGGCGTGGCGGGAGTCAGAATGCGTGCGGCACCAAGAGTGGTGTTTCTCTCCTGCGCACGGTGGGCCGTTGCGCCCGACGCGGTCAGTGCTCGGAACCGCTGCACCCTAAAGTCTGCTCGATCACCGGCGCCCGCGCGCCGCCGCGGGTCGCTCTGGACGGTTCGGCGACGCGGGGCTGGGGGGTGTTCACTAGAGGCCGGGCGCGCTCCGGGCGCACAGCGGGCGCGGCCGGGGCCGGTACACCGCCCGCGCTGCGCAGCGGTGCGAGCGCGGCCCACATTTTCGGACTGCGGATCCAGCGATAGCCAAACAGCACCAGGAGGACGCCTGCGTACACCAGCGGTTCGCGCACGTCGATCTTCTCCTGCCAGTAAAAATGCCACACCCCGAGGATCGCGATCACATAGGTCAGGCGGTGCAGCCGTCCCCAGCGCCGCCCGAGCCGGCGCATCATGCGGTTGGTCGAGGTGACCGCGAGCGGGATCAGCAGCAGCATGGCGGTGAACCCGAGGGTGATGTAGGGCCGCTTGAGAATGTCCGAGGCCACCATGTGCCAGTCCAGGTCGACATCGAGCAGCAGGTAGACCGCGAAGTGCAGCAGCACGTAGAAGAACGCGAACAGGCCGAGCATGCGCCGCAGCCGCACCAGGTTCGGCAGCCGGGCGAGCTGACGCACCGGGGTGATCATCAACGTCAGCAGGATCATGTTGAGCGCCGTCTTGCCGCAACGCAGTTCGAGGAACTTCACCTGATCGACCCCGGCGCTGAAGCCGAACCAGCCAAACAGCGCACAGGTCATCCACGCGAGCGGGATCAGGCAGGCGAGAAATACCAGCGGCTTGTAGAGGAAGCGGTAACGTCGCTCGACGGTCAACCCGAGGAACGGTTTCGGCGGGGCGGTGCGAAGGTCGCTCATGGGCGCGTGCGGCTCGATGGTCAGAAGTACTTGTGCAGGTTCATGCCCTTGTAGAGGTAGGCGACCTCGTTGGCATAACCGTTGAACATCAGTGTCGCCTGCCGTTCGTGAAACAGAGACGCCCCGATGCGCCGCTCCGACGACTGGCTCCAGCGCGGATGCGGCACGTGCGGGTTGACGTTGGCATAGAAGCCGTACTCGTTGGGGGCGGCGAGGCTCCAGGTGGTCTGGGGCTGCTGCTCGGTGAAGGCGATGCGCACGATGGACTTGATGCTCTTGAAGCCGTATTTCCACGGTACGATCAGGCGCAGCGGCGCGCCGTTCTG
>JAKCDC010000059.1 GCA_021838635.1 Pseudomonadota bacterium | reverse complement strand
GGACATCACCGCGGCCGACGACGATCGCCGAGCGTCCTGGGTGCAGCTGACTCCGGCAGGGCGCGAGCTCATCGAAGCCAGTGCGAGCGCATTGCGCGCAGACCTCCACCCCGGCCCATAAATCCGCATACGGTTTAATCGGCTTTCGGATCTGATCGGGGCGCCGGTGCGGCTTGACTCCGGAGCCTGCTCCAGGCCGTAGCATGCCGCTCCTCCCCTCCGGGTGCCGGAGGCCGTCTGCAGGAGCCGACCGTGGCCAGTTCCGCCGAGACCCTGACTGCCGATCACGTGAGCCTGCCCGTCGAGGGCATGACCTGCGCCAGCTGTGTCGCGCGGGTCGAGCGAGCGCTGAACGCGTTGCCCGCTGTCGAGGCGACCGTGAACCTCGCCACCGAGCGGGCCGACGTGCACTTCGATGCCCAGCGCGTGAGTGTCGCGGACCTCATCGGCGCGGTGCGCGCCGCCGGCTACGAGGTGACGCAGGAGACCCGTGAGCTGGCCATCGCGGGGATGACCTGCGCCACCTGCGCACTGCGGGTGGAGAAGGCCCTGCGCGCCGTCCCCGGGGTCCTGGGCGCCGCGGTGAACCTCGCCACCGAGCGGGCGACCGTCGAGACCGCGGCCGCGGCGCCCGAGGCGCTCCTTGAGGCGGTGCGGCGCGCCGGCTACGAGGCGCAGCTCACCGGCGGGGCGGACCGCGAGGCCCGCGTGCAGGCCGAGCAGGCCCGCCGCTTCCGTCACGAGAGCCTGCGCCTCGGCGCCGCCGGTCTGCTCAGTGCCCCGCTGCTGCTGCCGATGTTCGGGGTGGCGCTGCCCGCGGCGCTCGCACTCGCACTGGCCACGCCGGTGCAGTTCATCATCGGGGCGCGCTTCTACCGCGGGGCCTGGAAGGCGCTGCGCGCCGGCACGGGCAACATGGATCTGCTGGTCGCCCTCGGTACCTCCGCGGCGTTCTTCTACAGCCTCGGGCTGATGCTCACGCAGCCGCACCCGGCGCTGTACTTCGATTCGGCGGCGGTGGTGATCGCGCTGGTGAGTGCCGGTAAGTGGCTGGAGGCGCGCGCCAAGCGGGCCACCACGCTCGCGATCCGCCAGTTGATGTCGCTGCGCCCCGCGCGGGCGCACGTGCTGCGCGAGGATGAGGAGATCGACGTGGCGCTCGAGGCCCTCGTGCCGGGCGATCTGCTCATCGTGCGGCCCGGGGAGCGCATCGCGCTCGATGGCATCGTGCGGGCCGGGACGAGCGAGCTCGATGAGAGCCTGCTCACCGGGGAGAGCCTGCCGGTGAGCCGCACCGTGGGCGAGCCGGTCACGGGCGGGTCCATCAACGGCAGTGGGCTGCTGCGCATCGAGGTCACCGCCAGCGCCGAGCACTCGGTGCTGGCGCGCATCATCGCGCTCGTGGAAGCCGCACAGGCGCACAAGCCCCCCGTGCAGCGCCTGGTCGATCGGGTCGCGGCGGTGTTCGTCCCGGTGGTGCTCGCGGTGGCGGTGCTCACCTGGCTCCTCTGGTGGGGGCTCGCCGGGCAGTTCGGCACCGGACTTATCGCGGCGGTGTCGGTGCTGGTGATCGCCTGTCCCTGTGCGCTCGGACTTGCGACCCCGACCGCGCTCATGGTCGGCACGGGCGTGGCGGCGCGCGCCGGCATTCTCATCCGCGACGCCGAGGCGCTCGAGGCCGCGCACCGTCTTGACACCGTGGTGTTCGACAAAACCGGCACGCTCACCGCCGGGCGTCCGGCGGTGGTGGCGATCGAGAGTCCCGAGGTGCCCGAGTGCGAGCTGCTCGCGCTCACCGCGGCGGCGCAGAGCGGCAGCGAGCACCCGCTCGCCCGCGCGGTGCTGGCGCGCGCGGGCGCCGAAGGACTCACCCTGCCGAGGCTCGAGGCGCTGCAGGCGCGTCCCGGCCAGGGGCTGCTCGCACAGCTCCCCGGTCGGCGCCTCGCGGTGGGCAACGCTGCGCTGATGCACGAGTTGGCGGTGCCCATCGCGGCGGCCGCACCGGCCGCCGAGCGGCTGCAGGCACAGGGGCACACGCTCATGTGGGTCGCGGACGTGACGGGCGCGCCGCGCTGGCTCGGGCTGCTCGCCTGCGCCGATCCGCTCAAACCCGAGGCTGCCGCCGCCGTGGCGCGCTTGCACGCCATGGGCGTCGCCACCGTGCTGCTCACCGGCGATCATGCGAGCGCCGCGGCGCCCGTGGCCGCGGCGCTCGGCATCGAGCGGGTGTTGAGCGAGGTGCGCCCGGCCGAGAAGGCCGAGCAGGTGCGCCGGCTCCAGGCCGACGGGCACCGTGTCGGCATGGTCGGGGATGGCGTCAACGATGCGCCCGCGCTGGCGGCGGCCGATGTCGGCATGGCGATGGGCACCGGTGCCGATGCGGCGCTCGAGAGTGCGGCGGTGACGCTCATGCGCGGCGATCCGCGCCTGGTGGGCGATGCCATCGCGGTGAGCCGCGCCACCTATCGCAAGATCCGCCAGGGGCTGTTCTGGGCGTTCTTCTACAACGTCATCGGGCTGCCGGCCGCCGCCCTCGGGCTGTTGAACCCGGTGCTGGCGGGCGCCGCGATGGCGCTCTCCTCGGTGAGCGTGGTGTCCAATGCGTTGCTGCTGCGGCGGTGGCGTCCGACCGCACGCCGCTGAGCGAGCAAGGATGCTCGCGACTTCCTCGGTTCAAGACATTTGCGCAGTGTGCTGACACGACGTTCGTGTTGACGTCGTGTCAGCACGCGCAGCAGGTCATCCGACGGACGTTAGCCGTCCTGTCACGGCTGTTGACTGCGAGGTCCGGTGGGCGGTCCCTGTGCCCAGGACCGCACCGTCCCTCTGCGCCGTGACTCGGGCGCTCAGTGCCGCCCGCGCGGTGCGGCGTAGGCGTCGAGCCAGTGCTGCGTCGGCAGGCCGACCTGCGCCGTCCAGGTGCCGTTCGGTGCCCGGTACAGCAGAGTCGGCGTGCCGTCGCCCCCGACATCGCTCATCGCGTCCATGTGCTGCTTCAGGGCCGTGAGGATCTGCGGCGCGATGCGTTGCGCGGGGGCGATGCCGCCGTGTTCGTGCGCCACGTCGAAGTGATCCTCATCGAAGCGCAGCGCGCGTGCCGGATCTGCCGCGCCGAGGATGGCCGCGGCGCGCGCCTGGCTGGTGCGCTCGAGGAACCCGACCAGCACCCAGCGCACCTGCAGGCGGCCGGCGCCGATCAGCGGCTCGGCCATGTGGTAGAACCGATAGCAGAAGCTGCAATTCGGATCGATGATGGCGTAGAGCAGCGGGGCGCGCACCGCACCCTCGTGGATCAGGTGACCGGCCTGATTCAGGCGGGTGATCGCGGCCGCGTCGTCCACCGGCGCATAGCGCTGCCGGTACTCGGCGTTCATGTCCACGCTCTGCGGCGAGATCAGCTCGCCGGAGAACAGATAGCCGCGCGCGCCGTAGACCACCTGGGTCGTACCGCGGAAGCGCACCACGTAGCCGGTGAGTCCCGGTACGTCGGAGGCGAAGCGACTCAGCAGCTGCACCGCCCCGGAGTGGACGAGTGCGGCGAGCGCCGGCGGCGGCGGCGGCAGGGGCGAGGCGCGCACCGCGGCACGGCTCTCCGGCAATGGGGCGAGCAGCAGCACGGCGAGCGCGGCGCTGGCCAGGCGCACCGCACGCGGTGCGCAGATCGGATCTCTCGGCACGGGGTCTCCGCAGGGGTTGGGCCGGCGCGCCACGGCACTGTCCGCCGGCGCACCCTGTAGGCCAGTGTACGTGATGCGCCCTGTGCCCGCTTGACCCTGGAGCAGGCTCCAGGGCGTATCGTGTGGGTCGAGAAATTGTCGGGAGTGGACTATGCAATCGGTGCTGCTGAAGGTTCAGGGGATGCACTGCGGCGGCTGCGCCCAGTCGATCAAGCGGTTGCTCGAGCGCGAGCCGGGTGTGCAGTCGGCCGAGGTGAGTTTCGAGGCCGGGGAGGCACGCGTACAGTTCGATCCGGCCCGGCTCGCGCCGCAGCGCCTGACCGATCTGCTCGCGCCCGCAGGCTACGCGGCGAGCGTTCAGGCGCCGGGCTGAGGCGCCGCGGCGGCGCTGCCGGCGAGCAGCGCGCTCAGCAGCTCCAGCAGCTCATCGGCCCGGATCGGTTTGTTCGCCAGGCGCAGCCGCGGACTCTCCAGCGCGCGCACCGCGCTGGACGTGTCCCCGGTGATGAGCACCGCCGGCAGCGTCTCCCCGAGCCGCGCGCGCACGCGGCTGATCACCTCCGTGCCGGTCTCACCGGCGCCGAGGTGATAATCGGTGATCACCAGATCGATGTGCGCCCCGGCGCCGATGCACTCGAGCGCCTCCCCGAGGGAGCCGGCGGGGCGCACCGTGTAGCCCTCGACGCGCAGCAGCAGCCCAGTGGCGTTGCGCACCGCGGCGTCATCCTCGACGAGCAGGATGCAGCGGCGCTGCTCGGTGCGCGCGGACTCCGCCGGCGGCAGCAGCGGCGGCGGCCGTGACGGCGCGCCGTCTTCCCCGGGCGGCAGCGTCAGGGTGAACACCGTGCCGTGGCCGGGGCTTGAGCGTGCCTCCAGGCCAAGACCGAGCAGCTCGACCAGGCGCCGCACGATGCTCAGCCCCAGTCCATAGCCCTCGCGCCGCGCGCCATCGAGGCGCTCGATCTGATAGAACTCCTCGTAGATGTGCGGCAACTGCTGCGGCTCGATGCCAATGCCGGTGTCGCTCACCTCGATGCGCATCGCGGCGCCCTGGCGCGCGCAGGTGAGCGAGACGCTGCCGGCGGCGGTGTACTTCAGGGCGTTGGAGAGCAGGTTGCGCAGGATCTGGCCGAGCAGGGCGGCATCGCTGTGCACGCACTCCCCGCCGTGCACGACGCGCAGCGTCAGATGTTTGTTCGCCGCCAGCGAGGCGAATTCCTGTTCGAGCTCGGCGAACAGCGGCCCGATGTGCACGTCCGCCGGCTGCGGGTGCACCGCGCCGGACTCGAGCTTGCTCACATCGAGCAGCGCGTTCAGCAGGCGCGACATCGCGCCGATCGCCATGTCCTGGTAGTGCAGCGCCTCCTGCGCCTGCGGGTCGCGCACCATGCGCGTCAGCGCCCCGTTCAGCAGCGCCAGGGATTGCAGCGGCTGGCGCAGATCGTGGCTGGCGGTGGCGAGGAAGCGGCTCTTGGTCTGCGTGGCGCGCTCGGCGGCCTGGCGCGCCTCGAGCAGCGCCGCCTGGATGCGCCGGTGCGGCGTGACGTCGCGGATCGCGGCGGCGACCAGATCGCGCTCATCGTCATGGATGGGACTTAAGCTGATCTCGACCGGGAATTCCATCCCGTCCTTGCGGCGGGCGAGCAGCTCAAGCCCGATGCCCATCTGCCGCGTGCGCGGCTCGCGCGTGAAGCTGCGGCGGTGCGCGCGGTGCAGCGCCTGAAGACGCTCGGGCAACAGATCCTCGACGAGGAGCGCACCGAGTTCCTGCGCCGAGTAACCGAACAGTGCGCTCATCTGCCGGTTGGCGAACACGATGCGGCCGGTGGCATCGGCGATCAGCATCGCATCGGGCGCCGCGGCGAGTGCGCTGCGCATCAGCTCGGCGGAGAGTGTCGATTCCATGGCCGCTCAGCGCCGCAGCAGCGCGGTGGGCGCGGCCGCGGCACGCTCGGCCCCGGCCATGCGGATCAGCGCCGCGCCGGGGAGGGCAGACGCAGCACGAAGCACGCGCCGCTCGGGCGATTGGGGCGGTGATCGAGGGTGCCGCCGAAGGTGCGCGCGATGGTGCGGCTGCTCGCCAGGCCGAGTCCCGTGCCGGCCGTCTTGGTCGTGCAGAACGGATCGAACAGCCGCTGCGCGATCTCCGGGGAGATCCCCGGTCCGTTGTCGCGGACCTCGATCAGTACGTCCCCGTCGGCCGCCCGTGCGGTGCCGATCACCACTTCGCGCGAGCCGAGCGGGCACTCATCGAGCGCCTCGAATGCGTTGCGCACCAGCGCGAAGACCACCTGTTGGATCTGGGCCCGATCGAGCGTCAGCGGCCCGAGTCCCTCGCTCAGCTCGAACCGGCAGCTCGACTCGTGCACCCGCGCATCGGACTCGATGAGATCGGCCAGCTCACGGATCAGCGCGTTGACGTCGGTGAGCTCCCCGAGGGAGTCGCGCGGGCGTGTCAGCCCCCGCAGCCGGCTGATGATGTCCCCGGCCCGCACCGCCTGCGCGGTGATCTGGCGCAGCGCGTCGCGGACCTCCTCGAGGTCCGGGTCGGGCAGTCCGAGCAGCCGCTCGCAGGCCTGGGCGTAGTTGGCGACCGCGGCCAGCGGCTGATTGAGTTCGTGCGCGACACCGGCGGCCATTTCCCCGACGGCCGCCAGCCGCGAGACGTGCATCAGCCGCTCCTGCAGCCGGCGGTTGGCCTCGTCGAGGTAGATGTTGCGTTGGTTCATACGAAATAGTGGGCCGGCGCCGGCCCGCAAGTCTCTACGTATATTCCCAAAGGCGCGGTGGACACTACGGTCATGGCCGGCGGGGTCACCGGGTGAGTTTCACGAGTCGGGCAATCACCTGGGCGTCGGGGCTGCCGGACTCGCGCGACAGGTCGTAGCAGGTGGCCACGAGCGCGGCGTGCTTGAACGAGGGGAGAGGGGCGGCGGTGCGCAGGTGCGCATCCACCGCCTCGAGCACCCGCTCGAGCAGCGCCAGGTCGAGCGGGTGCGCGCCGGCGCCGTACGGCACGTCCGGCTCGCGTAGCCCCTCGGCCTGATCGGCGACCCCGCGGCCGGTGACGAGCCACTCGAGGCGGGTCTGAGTGACGTCGCAGATTGCGCGCAGGTCCGTCACGTTCGGCTCGGACTGTCCGCGCAGCCACTTGCGCACGGCGCTCTCGGAGCGCTGGATGGCCAGCGCCAGCGCCGCGGCGTTGCCGAAGTGCTCGAGCCGCTCGCGCAGCCGGGCCGCGAAGCCGGCAGCGCGCGGTTGCGGAGGCGGACGCGTCGTCATGACTACAAATGTAGCTCCAATCCGCCTAAAAGTCACGCGCTGCGCACAATAGTATTGCGCGGCGTATGATTCGGCAGTAGACTGTAAAAAAGTACAGCTGGGCATGCCGCGAGGTCGCAACCGGTTATGACTCGAATCCGTGCCGTGCGCGCCGAGGCGCGCAGCCCGCTCGACGAGGCGCTGGCCCGCCTCGCCGAGCTGCGCTCGATGGTGGTGGTGGCAGCCGCTGCGCTGCGCCAGCAGAACGGGGATCTCGATACGGATATCGCGCGAGTGCTCAGGCGCAGCGTCGCCAGTGGCATTGCCGAGCAGATCGAGCGGCTGCGGCGGCTATAATCGCCCCCCCCCCGCCACTGCCGCCAGTGGCGGCCGTGGCGGGCGGGGCGCGAAAGTGGCGGAACTGGTAGACGCGCTGGACTTAGGATCCAGTGGGGTAACCCGTGAGAGTTCGAGTCTCTCCTTTCGCACCAATCCACCCGCGCCAGGGGTGCCATGGCCCGAGCGCTGTGGCAAAATGGCCAGTCCCGCAGGGTTGCCGCCCGACCGTAATCCGGTTTGCTTGATGCTCTCCGCTGGAGCCGCTCCGGGTCCGGGTGCCGCGGACACGGTGCGATCGGGCGCAGCGCCGCTGCACATTCCAATTGGTTTGAGGTTCACGAATGCAGGTTTCGTTGTCCACCCGCGGGGCTCTCGAGCGCCGCCTGGAAGTGGCCGTCCCGGCCGATGAGGTTCACCAGGAGTTCGAGCAGCGCCTGAAACAGGTGGCGCGCTCGGCCCGTCTGAAGGGCTTTCGGCCCGGCAAGGCGCCCCTGCCGGTGGTGCGCAAGCAGTTCGGCGAGCAGGTGCACGCGGAGGTGGTCGACCACCTGATCCGCAGCTCCCTGGCGCAGGCGCTGCGTGAGCAGAACCTGACCCCGGCCGGCGGGCCGCGCATCGAGCCGATCGCGGTCTCCCCGGGGGCGGAGCTGAAGTACGCGGCGGTCTTCGAGATCATGCCGGAGATCAAGGTGAAATCGCCCGAGGGGACCACGATCTCCCGGCCGACCGCCGAGGTCACCGAGAGCGACATCGATGCCATGATCGAGAGCATGCGCAAGCAGCGCCCGGTGTTCGCGGTCGTGGAGCGGCCGGCGGCCGAAAACGACCGCGTGACCGTGGATTTCACCGGCCTGATGGACGGCAAGCCGTTCGAGGGCGGGGATGGCAAGGATGTGGCCGTCGTGCTCGGTCGGCCGGAGAATCGGCCGGAACTCGACGCGGCGCTGCGCGGCGCGAGCGCGGGGGAGGCCCGCAGCGTGACGGTGAACTTCCCGGCCGAGACGAGCAACGCGACGCTGGCGGGCAAAACCGCCGAGCTCGCCGTGACGGTGAAGCGGGTCGAGGCGCAGTCGCTGCCCGAGGTCGATGAGGCGTTCTGCCAGGCGTTCGGCGTCGAGGACGGCGGGCTCGAGACGCTGCGCGCCGAGGTGCGCAAGAGCATGGAGCGGGAACTCGCCGACCTGGTGCGCGGGCGGCTGCGCAACCAGGTGCTCGATGCGCTCTACGCGCAAAATCCAATCGAACTGCCGCGCACGCTGCTCGAGGAGCAGGTGCAGCAGATGCAGATCGATGCGGCGCGCAACATGGGTGTGCGGGAGATCTCGCAGATGCCCCCGCGCGAGCCGTTCGAGGCCCCGGCACGCAAGCGCGCCGCCCTGGGGCTGATCCTCGGGCAGATCATCCAGAGCGAGGGCCTGCAGGTCGATCGCTCACGGGTCGAGACGCGCCTGGAGGACCTGGTGGCGAGCTACCCGGATCCAGAGGAGGCGCGGGCCGCCTACCGCAAGAGCCGTGAGGCGATGCGCCAGATCGAGTCCGCGGCGCTCGAGGAGCAGGTGATCGACTGGTTCATCGCCCGTGCCCAGGTGAACGACCAGCCGATGTCCTTCCAGGAACTGACCGGCTTCGGCCGCGAAAACGAGACCCGCTAGCCGGCGCGCAGCTCCCCGGAGCGCTCGCCGCGTGCGGTGACCGCCTTGGGGGGAGTCTCGTCGGGTTGGACTTGCCTCCGGCCCCGAGCGCCCGCGTAATGAGAGCATTGTGGAGACCCGAGCATGAACGAGCGCGCATTGAACTTGGTGCCCATCGTCGTCGAGCAGACCGCCCGCGGCGAGCGGTCTTATGACATCTACTCGCGACTGCTGAAGGAGCGGGTGGTGTTCGTCGTCGGCCCGATCGATGATTATGTCGCCAACATCGTGGTGGCGCAGCTGCTGTTCCTGGAGTCGGAGAACCCCGAGAAGGACATCGCGCTCTACATCAATTCCCCGGGCGGGGTGGTGACCGCGGGCTTGGCGATGTACGACACCATGCAGTTCATCAAGCCCGATGTGAGCACGATCTGCGTCGGCCAGGCCGCCAGCATGGGCGCGGTGCTGCTCGCCGCCGGCGCGGCCGGCAAGCGGTTCTGCCTGCCGCATGCGCGCGTCATGATCCACCAGCCGCTCGGGGGCTTCCAGGGGCAGGCGGCCGACATGGAGATCCATGCCAAGGAAATGCTCGAGACGCGCGACCGGCTGAACCATATCCTCGCCAAGCACACCGGCCAGAGCGTCGATCAGATCAAGCTTGACACCGATCGCGACCGGTTCATGGATTGGAAGGAAGCCAAGCGCTACGGCCTGATCGACCAGGTGCTCGAGAAGCGCGGCGATCTGGGCGCGGGGGCTGGAAAGTCCGGCTGAGCGCCCCCATCCTCGGCCTCAGGGAACGCTGCCGAAGGGTGCTCCCTGCGCCGGCGCGACCCGCATTGTCAAGTAGTGAAACCCGTCAAACAAATCCCGCTGAGACAACGACTTGGCCGTGCGGTGCTGCTTTGCCTCTCGGCCGGGCTGCATGCTATAAGAACGCTGTCTCTTGCGGGAAACCGCGGGCATCCGGACGCAGTTCGCGACGTCTGCGCAAGAAGATTGAAGACCATGCCTCTTGAGGGCTTTTAAATGAGTGACGATTCCCGCGGCCGCCACGACGACGGCAAACTTCTGTACTGCTCGTTCTGCGGGAAGAGCCAGCATGAGGTGCGCAAGCTCATTGCCGGCCCCTCGGTGTTCGTCTGCGACGAGTGTGTCGAGCTGTGCAACGACATCATTCGCGAGGAACTCGAGGACCGTGCCGAGCGCGCCCGCGACAAGCTGCCGAAGCCGCACGAAATCAAGAAAGTACTCGATGAGTACGTGATCGGTCAGGAGCGCGCCAAGAAGGTGCTCTCGGTGGCCGTGTACAACCATTACAAGCGCCTGCAGACGCGCACCGGCGGGGCACGCGCGAAGGATGAGGTCGAGATCGCCAAGAGCAACATTCTGCTCATCGGCCCGACCGGCTGCGGCAAGACGCTGCTCGCGGAGACCCTGGCCCGGCTGTTGAATGTGCCCTTCACGATCGCCGACGCCACGACCTTGACCGAGGCCGGATACGTCGGCGAGGACGTCGAGAACATCATCCAGAAGCTGCTCCAGAAGTGCGACTACGACGTTGAGAAGGCGCAGACGGGCATCGTGTACATCGACGAGATCGACAAGATCTCGCGCAAGTCCGACAACCCCTCGATCACCCGCGATGTCTCGGGCGAAGGGGTGCAGCAGGCGCTGCTGAAGCTCATCGAGGGCACCGTCGCCTCGGTGCCGCCGCAGGGCGGGCGTAAGCATCCGCAGCAGGAGTTCCTGCAGGTCGACACCAGCAACATCCTGTTCATCTGCGGCGGGGCGTTCGCGGGTTTGGAGAAGATCATCCTGAACCGCACCCAGAAGAGCGGCATCGGGTTCACCTCCGAGGTGCGCACCGCCCAGGAGCGTCCGCACGGCAGCGACCTGTTCCACGACGCGGAGCCGGAAGATCTGATCAAGTTCGGCCTGATCCCGGAGTTCGTCGGCCGTCTGCCCGTGGTGGCCACGCTCGATGAGCTCGATGAGGCGGCGCTGGTGTCGATTCTCACCGAGCCGAAGAACGCGCTCACCAAGCAGTACCGGCGCCTGTTCGAGATGGAAGGTGCCGAGCTCGAGTTTCGCGACGACGCGTTGCGCGCGGTGGCCCGCCGGGCCATGCAGCGCAAGACCGGCGCGCGCGGCTTACGGACCATCCTTGAAACGGTCCTGCTCGACACCATGTATGACTTGCCGACGCTGCGGGATGTCGCCAAGGTCGTAGTCGACGAGACTGTGATCGACGGCTCCAGCGCGCCGTACGTCGTGTATCGCTCCGAGGAAGGCCGTCCGGCCGGTACCGAGGAGCCCCGGCGGGCCGCCGGCCACTGACTCTGTGCGCCGCGGTGCGCGCAGGGCGCGCCGCCCGCCAGCTCAATCATTCGAGGCTTCGAGCGTGTCTGAATCCAACACCTCTACTGAGCCCGTGGCAGCCGCGCAGGGCGTTCCCGTGCTGCCGCTGCGGGATGTGGTCGTCTACCCGCACATGGTCATCCCGCTGTTCGTCGGCCGGGAGAAATCCATCGAGGCGCTCGAGGTCGCCATGCGCGCTGACCGGCGCATCATGCTGGTGGCACAAAAGCAGGCCGACATCGATGACCCGAAGGCCGACGATCTGTACCGGATCGGCACCGTCGCGACCATCCTGCAGCTGCTGAAGCTGCCCGACGGCACGGTCAAGGTCCTGGTCGAGGGCGTCGATCGGGCGCGCATCGAGCGGCTGAACCCCGGCGAGTACTACTCGGCCGAGATCGAGTCGCTGCCCGATGTGGAGTCCTACGACGAGCGCGAGATGGACGTCATGTCCCGCTCGGTGATCTCCCAGTTCGAGCAGTACGTCAAGCTCAACAAGAAGGTGCCGCCCGAGGTGCTCACCGCACTGGCCGGCATCGAGCAGGCCGGGCGCCTGGCCGACACCGTCGCGGCGCACATGTCGGTCAAGCTCGCCGAGAAGCAGAAGGTGCTCGAGATCCTGGACGTCAAGAAGCGTCTTGAGCACATCCTGGTCGCCATCGAAGGCGAGCTCGACGTGCTGCAGATCGAGAAGCGCATCCGCGGTCGCGTCAAGGCGCAGATGGAGAAGAGCCAGCGCGAGTACTACCTCAACGAGCAGATGAAGGCCATCCAGAAGGAGCTCGGTGAGATGGACGAGGGCGGCAACGAGCTCGCCGACCTCGAGGGACGCATCGCGCGCGCCGGTATGCCGAAGGAGGCGCGCGAGAAGGCGACCAGTGAGCTGAACAAGCTGAAGATGATGTCGCCCATGTCGGCCGAAGCGACCGTGGTGCGCAACTACATCGACTGGCTGGTCAAGGTCCCCTGGAAGAAGCGCACCAAGATCATCAAGGACATCGCCCGCGCCGAGCAGGTGCTCGACGAGGATCATTTTGGACTCGACAAGGTCAAGGAACGCATCGTCGAGTATCTGGCCGTGCAGCAGCGCGTGGAGAAACTCAAAGGTCCGATCCTGTGTCTGGTCGGACCGCCGGGCGTGGGCAAGACCTCCCTCGGTCAGAGCATCGCGCGGGCCACGAACCGCAAGTTCGTGCGCATGTCGTTGGGCGGGGTGCGCGACGAGGCTGAGATCCGCGGTCACCGGCGCACCTACATCGGCTCGCTGCCGGGCAAGATCGTGCAGAACATGTCCAAGGCCGGCGTGCACAACCCGCTGTTCCTGCTCGATGAGATCGACAAGATGTCGATGGACTTCCGCGGCGATCCGTCCTCGGCGCTGCTCGAGGTGCTCGATCCGGAGCAGAACTCGACGTTCAACGATCATTACCTCGAGGTCGACCTCGATCTCTCGGAGGTCATGTTCGTCTGCACCGCCAATAGCCTGAACATTCCCGCGCCACTGCTCGATCGTATGGAAGTGATCCGTCTGCCGGGTTACACCGAAGACGAGAAGATGAACATCGCGCGGCGCTACCTCGTGCCGAAGCAGGTCAAGAGCAACGGCCTGAAGAGCGAGGAGCTGAAGGTTTCCGATGCGACGCTGCTCGACATCGTGCGCTATTACACGCGCGAGGCCGGCGTGCGCAATCTGGAGCGCGAAATCGCCAAGATCTGCCGCAAGGCGGTCAAGCAGCTGCTGCTGCACAAGAAGGACGAGCGGCAGGTGAATGTCACGCCGCGCAACCTGGAGAAGTATCTCGGGGTGCGCCGGTTCCGCTACGGCAAGGCGGAGGATCAGAACCGCGTCGGACAGGTCACCGGGCTCGCCTGGACCGAGGTCGGCGGGGAGCTCCTCACGATCGAGGCGGCGGTGGTGCCCGGCAAGGGCAAGCTGCAGCACACCGGGCAGCTCGGTGAGGTGATGCAGGAGTCGATCCAGGCGGCGATGACCGTGGTGCGCAGCCGCGCCCAGGTGCTCGGCCTGGAGAGCGAGTTCTACCAGAAGCTCGATGTGCATCTGCATATCCCCGAAGGGGCAACACCAAAGGACGGTCCGAGCGCCGGTATCGGCATGTGCACCGCGCTGGTCTCGGCGCTGACGCGCATCCCGGTGCGCTCGGATGTCGCGATGACCGGTGAGATCACCCTGCGCGGGGAAGTGCTGCCGATCGGCGGGCTGAAGGAGAAGCTGCTCGCGGCGCACCGGGGCGGCATCAAGACGGTGCTGATCCCGGATGAGAATCGAAAGGATCTGGTCGAGATCCCGGACAACATCAAGGGAAATCTCGAGATCAAGCCGGTCAAGTGGATCGATGAAGTGCTGGCGCTCGCGCTGACGCAGCAACCCGTGCCGCTGAAGCATGAGGTGGCACCGGCGGCCGAGGCGCCCGTTGCCGTCGAGGTGCGGCGCGGTCGCCGTAATGGCCGCAAGCAGGTTCCACCGGCGCATTGACCGAGGATGAACGCCGCGCCATGCTCGTAGCAGCATGGCGCGGCGTTCTGTTACCGGGCACAGGTCCGGGTGCTTAGCTCAGTTGGTAGAGCGTCGCCTTTACACGGCGAATGTCGGGGGTTCGAATCCCTCAGCACCCACCATTACCCTGTCCTGATCGCTCCCGCTTTGTTCAGCGTCTATATAAATCAATCGCTTAGCGTATAATTGCAGAGAGCGGGAGACGATTAGACCTCGTGAGAGCGTGCCAAGTGGGGGCATGATTGGGGGCAGTTAGGGCATCCGCCTGACCTGATGGGGGCACCCTCTCATGCGCCAGACCCGCAAGCTGACCGACCGGGCGATCAAGGTCCTGAAACCCGCTGAAAAGCCATTCAAGGCCGCCGATGGCGAGGGGCTTTATATCGAGAGGTGACCCCGGGGTTGGCGGGGATGAGAAGCCGCGTGATTCTGGGGGTGAGAGGCGGGTTCCTGAAGCAGCGCCAGGATCCGGCCGTGACGTCGGCCCTGCGGGTCCGCGACCGCAGCCCGACCCAGCGGCAGTGGAATCAAGAAGTTGTTTGGCGA
>JAKCDC010000017.1 GCA_021838635.1 Pseudomonadota bacterium | reverse complement strand
TGCTCTTGTAGTCCTTCATCGTTCTGATGATATATCCAGCCGACCCTCCCGTCGCCTAAAGGCGAGGGATTTACGGATCCCCTACGGGGGACTTTAAAAGGCGTTCAGTCTGCCCCTCGCGCGGCCGCGGAGCCGGGGGGGCTGCGCTCAGCGTTGCCGGCTCGTGCGCGTCCGTCCCGAGCCGGCCTAGCAGGGGGAGATCGGGACGGACGTTGATCAGCCGCGTGGGCCGGCGGTTCCGGCCGCGTTCTGCATGTTCGCGGGTGCCGGTCCGCGTTACGCGGCCCCTCGCTTCAGGCGGGCGGCGATTTCGGCGACGTGACGCCCCTGGAAATGCGCTCCGGCGAGCTCGTTCTCACTCGGCTGGCGCGAACCGTCGGCGCCGGCCAGTGTCGAGGCGCCGTACGGGCTACCCCCGGTGATCTCGTCCATGCGGGTCAGTCCCGCAAATGCGTACGGTAGCCCGACGATGATCATGCCGTGGTGCAGCAGGGTGTTGTGGAAACTGGTGATCGTGGTTTCCTGGCCCCCGTGCTGAGTGCCGGTGGAGACGAACACGCTGCCGACCTTCCCGACGAGGCCGCCCTTGACCCACAGTCCGCCGGTCTGGTCGAGGAAGCTGCGCATCTGCGCGGCCATGTTGCCAAAACGCGTCGGGGTGCCGAAGATGATCGCATCGTACTCGGCGAGTTCCTCGACGCTCGCCACGGGCGCCTTCTGCTCGGTTTTCATACCGGCTTTGCGCGCGAGTTCGTCGGAAACCAGTTCCGGGACACGCTTGATGCTCACCGTGGCGCCGGCGACCGATGCGGCGCCTTGCGCGACGGCGTGCGCCATGCGCTCGACGTGCCCGTAGGAGGAGTAATAGAGGATCAGGATCTTGGCCATGCGAGGAGTCTCCAGTGGTCCATGAGCTTCGCAGTATACGACTGGCGGGGGGCTTCATTCTGCGCCCAGTGCCAATGATAGACTCCCTGCGGTATGGAACCGACTCCGCAATCTGACGAGGATCAGTCCAGCGAGAAGGCTAGGCGGCCGCTGGCTCTGAAGATCACCACGATTTCCTGGTCCGATCTGGCCCACACGTTGACCCCAATCCTGCTGCTGAGTGCGGCCGCGATCTGGTTGACGCTGCACTTCGTGCAGCCGGCGCCACCGCATACGCTGACCATCAGCAGCGGACCGCCGGGCAGTTCCTTCGAACTCGCCGCCGAGCGCATGCGGACCATTCTCGCGCGCAACGGGATCACATTGAAAATCCGGCCCTCGCAGGGCTCAGCACAGAACCTGCAGCGGCTGATGCGCCGGCACTCGGGCGTGGACATCGCGTTTGTGCAGTCAGGCAGCGCGCCCCCGGGAGCCGACGGGGCGGCACCGCAGCACAATCAGGACGACGACGGGCACGGACTGGTCTCCCTCGGCAGCATGTTCTACCAGCCGTTGGCGATCTTCTATCGCGGGCCGCGGGTGAGCCGGCTGTCGCAGCTGCGCGGGGAGCGCATCGCGATCGGCAAGGCCGGCAGTGGCACGCGAACGCTCGCGCTGACGCTGCTGAAGGCCAACGGTATCGTCCCGGGCGGCCCGACCCAGCTGTCCGATCTCGAGGGCAGCGCGGCCCGCGACGCACTGCTGGCCGGCCGGGTCAACGTGATTTTCATGTCCGGGGACTCCACCCCGCCGGCGGTGATCGTCAAGATGGTGCACACTCCGGGGCTGCGGCTGTTTGATTTTGTGCAGGCGCCGGCCTACGTCCGGCGCTTTCCGTACCTGCACGCCATGCCCATTCCGGCCGGCGCTTTCGATCTCGGTGCGAACCTGCCGCACAAGCCCGTCGTCCTGCTCGGCCCCTCGGTCGAACTGCTGGCGCATGCCAGCCTGCACCCGGCGTTGTGCGATTTGCTGATCCAGGCCGCGCAGCAGATTTATGGACAGGCGACGTTGCTGCACCCAGCGCACGTGTTTCCGAATACCGCCACGTACACCTATCCGCTCGATAGCGAGGCGGCGCGTTTCTACAAGACGGGCGATAAGAGCTTCACGTATCGATATCTGCCCTTCTGGGTGGCGAGCCTCGTCAACCGCATCCTCGTGGTGCTGCTGCCGATTGTCGTGGTGTTGATTCCGGGACTACGGTTTCTGCCGCAGCTCTACGGCTGGCGCGTCAACTCGCGCATCCACCGGCGCTACGGGGAACTGATGGCGCTTGAGCGCGAGTCGCTCGGGCCGCTCACCCCCGAGCGGCGGGCGGCATTGTTGGATCGGCTGCACGAGATCGAGCGGGCGGTGATCCTGCGCAAGATGCCCGGCTCGCACGCCGAGCAGCTCTATCAGCTGCGCGAGCACATCCAGTTCGTGCGCAGCAATCTCGCGCGCGCCGCGCACGAGTGACCGGCGGATCAGTGCGCGGGCGCAGCGGCGCTCGGGAAGTGCGTCGTGCCGTGCTGCCGCAGGAGCGTCACCCGGTGCTGGAGCAGGGCGAGGAAATGCTGCACCTCGGGCATGCGCGGTCCGTCGCGAGGCGTGGGCCAGGCGGGCCGCTCCGATCAGATCAGCACGGGGGTCTTTGCCGCTGCCGGGGATGGCGAAGCGGTATTGCCGCCAGATCGAACAGCGTGAAGAGCGCGCTGAGGAGCGCCGCGCTCGGCACACTGATGCGCAGCGAACCGGCGAGCGTGAGCAGCGGCAGCAGCGCCTCGGGGATCTGATCCAGACCCGGGACCTCGCGTCCCGGTGCGAGCCGCAGGCGACGCTTCAGCAGGCTCGAGAGCAGATCGCCGCCCATGGCGAGCGCCGCGAACGCCAGACCGAGGCCGATCCGGTGGCCGAGCAGCGGCGCGATGAGTGCGCACAGCAGCAGCGCCGCCAGCGCGCCGCGCCAGGTCTTGTGCGCCCCGAACAGGCGCGCGCCATCGGGCAGGATCGCCCCGCCGTCGATCGGCGCGGCCCAGCGGCCGCCGAGCAGACGACCGGCCGCCCAGGGCGCCGTGTGCGCCCCTGCAAGCAGTGCGAACGCCGCAAGCCCGGGCGGAACGCTCAACACCGGCAGGTTCATCGAGGCGCTCGCGCCGAGTGCGCGCTCAGCCGTTCATCACGGCGCGCAGGTCGATCGGCTCCCCGCCGCGCCCGGCGCTCGCCGCTGCGGCGAGACCCTTCTGCGCGAGCCATGCGCGATTGAACAGACGCGACTGATATTTCGCGCCGCCGTCACACAACATGGTGACCACCGTGTGACCGGGGCCGAGTTCGCGCGCCACGGCGACAGCGGCCGCCACGTTGATGCCGCTCGTGCTGCCGAGGAACAAACCTTCCTTGTAGAGCAGCTCATAGACCTGACGGACCGTCTCGGCGTCCTCGATGTGCACCGCGTCGTCGATCGGCGCGTCCTGCAGGTTGGCCGTGACACGGCCGATGCCGATGCCCTCGGTGATCGAGCCCGAACCGGTCGCCTTCAGTGTGCCGTTGCGGACGTATTCATACAGGCTGCTGCCGGGCGGATCGGCGAGCACGCAGCGCACGCTGGCGCGCTTGGCCTTCAGCGCGTGCGAGACGCCGGCAAAGGTGCCGCCGGTGCCCGCGGCACAGGTGAACGCATCGATGCGCCCGCTGGTCTGCGCCCAGATCTCCGGTCCCGTCGTGTCGATGTGCGCCTGGCGATTGACGGTGTTGTCGAACTGGTTGGCCCAGATCGCATTCGGCAGCTGCGCGGCGAGTCGGCCGGCGACCTTCTGGTATTGGTTCGGATGGCTGTAGGGCACCACCGGGACTTTGTGCACTTCTGCGCCGAGCGCCTCGAGCAGGGCGTATTTCTCCGGCGACTGGTTGTCCGGCATCACGATGACGCAGCGGTAGCCGCGCGCGTTGCACATGTGCGCCAGTCCGATGCCGGTGTTGCCCGCCGTACCCTCGACCACCGTTCCGCCCGGTCCGAGCGCGCCGCTGCGCTCGGCCGCGAGCACGATGGCGCGGGCGGCGCGATCCTTGACTGAACCGCCGGGGTTGGTGAATTCCGCCTTGCCGAGGATCTCGCAGCCGGTCTGCTCGCTCACGTGGCGCAGTCGGATCAGGCGGGTCTGACCGACCGCGCCGACGAACCCCGCTTCAACATTCATGCGCGCTCTCCAGGGGATGAGGCGCCCCGGCCGTCGCGGCCGTGGGCCCGTACGCACTGTCGCTCGCCCCGCCGAGTTGCGCAAGCGCCGTCACCTCCCCGACGATGAGCAACGCCGGCGGGCTGATACCGGCCCGCTCGGCAAGTGCGGCAATGCGGCTCAGCGTGCCGCGCAGCACCCGCTGGCCGGGGAGCGTCGCGCGCTCAATGAGCGCCACCGGCAGGCTCGGGTGCGCGCCGGCCGCCGTCAGCTGCGCGCAGATGCGCTCCAGGTGCGCCACCCCCATGTAGAACACCACCGTCTGGTGACCGCGGGCGAGGGCGCTCCAGTCGAGCGCATCATCCTGCAGCGGATGACCGGTGACGAACGTGACGCTCTGGGCCACGTGGCGATGGGTAAGCGGGATGGCGGCCGCGGCGGCGGCCCCGAGGGCCGCGGTGATGCCGGGCACGATCACGTAGGGGATGCCGTGACGGGCGAGGCACTCGGCTTCCTCGCCCCCGCGGCCGAACACGAACGGATCGCCGCCCTTGAGCCGAGCGACGCGCAGTCCCTGGCGCGCGTAATGCACCATCCACTCGTGGATCTGTGCCTGCGGGGTCGTCTCCTGCCTCGATCGGCCCGAATGCTTGCCGACGAACACCCGCTCGGCATCGCGGCGTGAGCGCTCGAGCACCGCGGCGGGCACGAGGCGGTCGTAGAGAATGACGTCGGCCTGCTGCAGCAGTTGCAGCGCACGCAGGGTGAGCAGGTCCGCATCTCCGGGGCCGGCGCCGATCAGATACACCTCGCCGAGGCGTTGCGCACCGGTGGCGCTCGAGGCGGTCAGCTGGGCCATGCGCAGTTCGCGTGCGTACGCGCGCTCGGCGCCGATGGGATCGCCGGCGAGGACCCGGGCCCCGGCCGTCCCGCGCGCGACCCGTTCCCAGAACGGACGGCGGGCCGCCGGTGCGAGCGCTCGGCGCACCGCGTCGCGCCGGGCGCCCATGAACCGTGCCAGGGCGCCGAGCGCGGCCGGCAGCAGCGCTTCGATCTGCTCGCGCACCCAGCGCGCGAGTACCGGGGCGCCTCCACCGGAGCCGATCGCCACGATGAGCGGCGAGCGGTCGACGATCGCAGGGAAATAGAACGTCGAGAGCTGCGGATCATCGACCACGTTGACCGGGAGCAATCGCGCGCGTGCGGCCTGCGAGACCGAAGTATTGAGGAGCTTGAGGTCGGTGGCGGCGATGACCAGGCGCATGCCCTCGAGGTCCTCGGTGGCGAACCGGGCCGCGCGGTGCTCGAGCTGTCCGCGCCCGGCGCGCTCGGCGAGCTCGGCGGTGAGCTGCGGTGCGACGATCGTGATGCGCGCCCCGACCCGCAGCAGCAGTTCGATTTTGCGCTGCGCGATGCGCCCGCCGCCGACGACCAGCACGGGCACCTCGCGCAGCTGCAGGAAGATCGGCAGATGATCCATGGGCCGCGAACGCGAATCAGGCTTCGGCCGCCACGGAGCGCGCCCGCGGATGCAGGCCGCACTCGCGCGACTCCGACTGCTCCCACCACCAGCGTCCCGCGCGGTGACTCTCCCCGGGCTGAATGGCCCGCGTGCACGGTGCGCAGCCGATGCTCGGAAACTGTCGATCATGCAGGACGTTGTACGGCAGCTTGCGCTCGCGGATGTACTGCCAGATCTCCGCCTCGCTCCACTCGAGCAGCGGACTGACTTTGTACAGACCGTACTGCGCGTCCCACTCGAGCGGCTGGGCCAGGGCGCGGGCGGCGGACTGCTCGCGGCGCACCCCCGTCACCCAGGCGGCGTACCCAGCGATGGCGCGCTTGAACGGCTCGACTTTACGTACCTCGCAGCAGGACAGGCGCGCCTCGAGACTGTGGTAGAACCCGTTGACGCCACGCTCGGTGGTGAAGCGCTCGAGCGCCTCGGCGCGCGGGTGCACCAGGCGCAGCGTGCGCCGGTAGCGCCACTGCAGCTTCTCGATCAGGTCGTAGGTTTCCTGGTGCAGCCGGCCGGTGTCGATGCTGAAGATCTCGATCTGCGGCACGTGTGTCCAGATGATGTCGGTGAGCACCATCGCCTCGGCCCCGAGACTGTTGGCATAGACCACCCGTCCCTGCGTGCGCACCGCCGCGGCGAGCGCAGAGCGCACGGCCTCGGCCTTCTGTTCAATGCGGTTTGGCAGCTCACCCATAGTGGCGGCACTATAGCCAGAGGGCCGGCGGCCCTAAACGAATGATTGCTTCTGAGGCGCTGCGCGGCGGTTATGGATGCCTCCGGGGCGTTGCGTTACGCTTCGGCGCATGAAACTGCATCAACTGCGCTACCTGGCGGCGATCGCCCAAAGCGGACTGAACATCACCGCGGCGGCCCAGAAGCTGCATACCTCGCAGCCCGGGGTGAGCAAGCAGATCAAACTGCTGGAGGATGAACTGGGCTTTCAGATCTTCGTACGCGAGGGCCGCACGCTCACCCGCATTACCCCGGCCGGGCAGCAGGTGATCGATCGGGCCGTGCGGGTGCTGCAGGAAGTGCAGAGCATCCGCGGACTCTCAACGGAGCTGCGCGATGAGGGGCGCGGCAGCTTGTCGATCGGCACCACCCACACTCAAGCCCGTTACGTGCTGCCGGCGGTGATCGGGGCGTTCCGCGACCGGTATCCGAACGTGCGGCTGAACCTGCACCAGGGCACCTCGGAGCAGATTGCCGCCATGGTCGCTCAGGACCGGATCGACTGCGCGATCGCCACCGGGTCGGAGCAGCGCTTCGCCGGGCTGACGGTGCTGCCCTGCTACCGTTGGAGCCGGGTGGTGATCGTGCCGCGTGCGCACCCGCTGGCGCGCAGCGAGCGACTGACCTACCAGGCCCTCGCCAAGCATCCGATCATCACCTATACCTTCAGTTTCACCGGCGCGTCCTCGCTGAACGACGCGTTTGCCAAGGCCGGACTGATGCCGAACGTGGTCATCACCGCACAGGATGCCGACGTCATCGTCACCTACGTGCGGCTCGGCCTCGGGGTCGGGATCGTGGCACCGATGGCCGTGGCCGAGGCTGCGGATGATCTGGCGGTGCTCGAGGCCTCGCACCTGCTGCCCGCGCACACCACCTGGATCGGGTTTCGGCGCGGCACGCTGCTGCGCAAGTTCATGTACGATTTCGCGCAACTGCTCGCCCCGCACCTGGATCGGCGCCTGGTCGACCGGGCGCACCGCGCCGCGAACGCCGAGGAGACCGCCGCCTTGTTCGCCGACCTCGAACTGCCGCAGCGCTAGGGGAGCGCACCGGAGTCATTGCCTGGATACGCCGCCGCTTTCCGTGTTTGACCGCCGCCGCGCCGGGGTCCTGCTTCACTTAGCCTCGCTCGAGGCGCCGCTCGGACGCGGCGGGCGCGCCTTCGTCGACTGGCTGGCCGCGGCCGGTTTCAGCGTCTGGCAGTTCCTGCCGGTGGCGCCCACCGGCGCGGACCGATCGCCGTATTTCGCCCGCTCGGACTTCGCCGGCCATCCGGCGCTGCTCGACCCGGCCGAGCCGCCGGCCGATGAGGCCGAGCGCAGGGCGTTCGCGACCGCGACACAGGCCTGGTTGGAGGATTACGCGCTGTTCGAGACGATCAGCGCGCGCTGCCCGGGGGTGCCGTGGTGGGAATGGCCGGCGCCGCTGCGCGCCCGGGAGGCCGGCGCACTCGAGCACATCCGGCGCGAGTGCGCCGGCACGCTCGAGCGCATCGGCGCCGAACAACGCGAGTTCTTCGCCCAATGGAGCCGGCTGCGCCGCTACGCGCACGCGCGCGGCGTGCGTCTGTTTGGGGATCTGCCGTTTTACGTCGGACCGATGTCGGCCGAGACCTGGGCGCACCGCGGGCAGTTCCAGTTGGCCCCGGACGGCCGTCCGGCGGCTGTCGCCGGGGTGCCGCCGGATTACTTCTCGGCACTCGGCCAAGTCTGGGGTAATCCGCTCTACAACTGGGATGTGATGCAGCGCGACGGGTTTGCGTTCTGGCGCGCGCGCCTCGGGGCGCAGTTGGAGCGGCTCGATGTGCTGCGCGTTGATCACTTTCGCGCCTTCGCCGCGCATTGGGCAGTGCCGGCGGGTGCCGCGGATGCCCGCGGGGGCGAGTGGCGCCCCACGCCGGGGCGGGCACTGTTGGAGCGGCTGCGCGCCGAGCGCGGTACGCTGCCGATCGTGGCGGAGGATCTTGGCCTGATCACCGCAGAAGTGACCGCGCTGCGCCAGGCGTTCGGATTGCCCGGGATGCGCGTGCTGCAGTTCGGGTTCGACGGCTCGCCGGAGAATCCTCATCTGCCGGCGCGCATCGACACGGACTGCGTCGTGTACACCGGAACGCACGACAACGACACCACGCTCGGGTGGTACCGGAGCCTCGATGAGCATACGCGCGGGTATGTGGATCGCACGCTCGGTGTCTCGCCGGACTCGATGCCCGAAGGCATGGTGCGTGCTGCGCTCGCGACGGCCGGGGCGCTCGCGGTCATCCCGGCGCAGGATCTGCTCGGGCTCGGCAGTGAGGCACGCCTGAACATCCCCGGCACGCAGCGCGCGGAAAACTGGAGTTGGCAGCTGCCCGCCGGTGCGCTCACCGCCCAGCGCGCCGCACACTGGGCGGCACTCAACCGCGCATCAGCGCGTGTGTGAACCCGTTGCGCCGGGTGCGCCTGTGCGCCGGCGCACCCAGATCGGGGTCTGCCCGTCGGCGCCTGGCTGATAGGCGAGGCGAATCTCATCGAGCGCCTGACGGCAGGCCTGCAGATCCTGATCGGGGCGCGGCAGGAGGGCATCGAAGCCGCACCGACCCAGCCAAAACACCAGGTCGCGCACCACGTCGCCGACGGCACGCAGCTCACCGCGGTAGCCGAGCCGATTGCGCAGCAGCACGGCCTGGGTGAGCGCACGGCCGTCGGTGAAGATCGGAAACTGCAGCGCGATGACCGGGCTTGCCTCGATCTGCGGATAGAGTGCCTCGACATCCTCGGTATTCGGCAACAGCACGCCGAGGGCGCCGGCGTGCAACGTGTCGCGCTCGGCGCGCCAACGGGCGAGCGGCACGATCCAGCGGTCGGCGGACGAGGGGGTCGCGCTCGTGTCCACGGCGAGCGTCCAGTCGTCCTCGACGATGGCCCGATGACGCAGGATGCGGCTCATGCCGCCTCCGCCTCCGAGTCGGCCACGGTGTCGGTCCCGTAGAGGCGCGCCTTGAAGGGCGCGAGTCCGAGCCGCCGGTAGCACTCGAGGAAGGTTTCCTCCTCGTCGCTGCGCAGCTCGAGGTAGGTGTGGATCAGTCGCTCGATCCCCTCGGCGATTTCACTGCGCGCGAGCGCACGGCCGACGCGCTCGCCGATCGCAGCGTCGTTGCCGGGGCTGCCGCCGAGGGTGACCTGGTACCACTCCTCGCCGTGCTTGTCGACGCCTAGGATGCCGATGTGCCCCACACTGTGATGGCCGCAACCGTTCATGCAGCCGCTCATGGTGATGCGAATCGGGCCGATGTCGTATTGCGCCTCGAGCGAATCGAAACGCCGGTAGATCTCGTGCGTGACGCCGATCGTGCCGGCATTGGCCAGACCGCAGAAGTCAAGGCCCGGGCAGGCGACGATGTCGGTGGTGAGTCCAATGTTGGGCGTCGCGAGCCGCGCCTCCTCCAGCCGCATCCACAGCGCATGCAGGTCGCGCTCGGCCACGTCCGGCAGGACGAGGTTCTGATCGTAGGTGGCGCGCAGCTCACCGAAACTGTATGCATCCGCCAGTGCGGCGAGTGCCTCGAACTGTTCCGCCGTGCAGTCCCCGGGAGCCTGCTCGGGTGCCTTCAGCGACACGAACACCACCCGGTAGCCGGGCATCTTGTGTGCGCGCACGTTGCGCTTCAGCCAGGCGGCAAAGCGCGCCTCGTGCGCCGCGGGTTGCTCGAGGTCGGCACCGGCTTCGTGCGCCGGCCGATAGGGCGGGGCGCTGAAGTGTGCCGCCATGCGCGCGATATCCTCGGGCCACAGCCGCAGCTGCTCACCCTCGTCGCTGGCGAGGATCTTGGCGTACTCGGTCTCGATGGCCGCCCGGAAGCGCTCGATCCCCCACTCGCGCAGCACGATCTTGATGCGCGCCTTGTGGATGTTGTCACGCCGTCCGAACCGGTTGAACGTGCGCAGGATGGCGCAGGCGTAGATCAGCAGGTCCGATTCGGGCACGAAGCCGTTCATTTCCTGCCCGAGCATCGGCAGGCGGCCGAGACCGCCACCGACGAAGAACCGATAGCCGATGGCGCCCCCGCGCCGCAGCACGTGCACCGCCGCATCGTTGGTGCGCGTGGCGGCGCGGTCGTTCGTCGCGCCGCTGAAGCCAAATTTGAATTTGCGCGGCAGCCAGTAGAACTCCGGATGCAGCGCCACGAACTGACGCAGCAGCTCGCAGTAGGGGCGCGGGTCGACCTGCTCGTCCTCGGCCACGCCCGCGAGATAGTCGCAGGTAATGTTGCGGGTGTCGTTGCCACAGGCCTGGATGCTGTGCAGTTGCACCTCGGCGAGCTCGGCGAGCAGATCCGGTACCTGTTCGAGCCGCGGCCAGTTCAGCTGGATGTTCTGGCGGGTCGTGAAGTGCGCGTACCCCTTGTCATAGGTGCGCACCACGTGCGCCATGGCGCGCAGCTGCGCCGAGCCGAGCAGTCCGTACGGCACCGAGATGCGCAGCATCGGCGCGTGGCGCTGCTGGTATAGCCCGTTGCGCAGGCGCAGCTGGCGAAAATCGTCCTCCGGGAGCTCCCCGGCGAGGTAGCGGCGCGTTTGATCGCGAAACTGCTCGGTGCGCTGGCGCAGCAGCTCGCGGTCGGTCTGATCGTAGCGATACATGCGTACGACTATAGGCGCTCGGCAGCTGGGGCCTAAATACCCCGTGGTTTGGCGGACGACCCGAGCGGTTATGAGGTCGGCGCGCCCGGTGCGATAATGGCGCATCGCCTGGACGCCAAGAGAGTGGCACGATGGGACTTTATTTCGAGGAATTCACAGTGGGGCAGCGGTTCGAGCACCAGGTGCGCCGCACGGTCACCGAGACCGACAACCTGCTGTTCAGCGCATTGACGATGAATCCGGCAGCGATTCATCTGGACGCCGAGTACTGCCGCGACACGCCCTTCGGTGAGCGCATCGTCAACAGCGTGTTCACGCTCGGACTGCTGGTGGGGCTGTCGGTGTACGACACCACCTTCGGCACCACGATCGGCAACCTCGGCTGGGAGGAGGTGAAGTTTCCGCGGCCGGTGCGCGTCGGGGACACGTTGCGGGCGGTGACGAGCGTCTTCTCGGTGCGCGAGAGTCGCTCGCGGCCCGACTCCGGGATCGTGGTGTTCGATCACCGCGCCTACAATCAACGTGACGAGGAGGTGGCTTCGTGCCGCCGCGCCGCGCTGATGCTGAAGAAGCCGACATGAGCGGCACCGCGCTGCGCTCGCTGCTGTTTGTGCCCGGCGACAGCGAACGTAAATTGGCCAAGGGACTCGCCAGCGGCGCCGATGCGCTGATTCTGGATTTGGAAGACTCGGTCGCCCCGCAGCGGCTCGGGTTCGCGCGCGGGCAGGTGCTGGAGTTTCTGCAGGCCAACGCCGAGTGCGCCGAGCCGCAGCTGTGGGTGCGGGTCAACTCGCTCGCCAGCGGCCGCCTTTACGAGGATGCCACGGCGGTGCTCGCGGCGCGGCCGGCCGGTCTGGTGCTGCCGAAGGTCGACAGCTATATGGACATCGAGCGCATCGCGCTCACGTTGGAGGCGATCGAGGCGGGCAACGGTCTGGCGGTCGGCAGCACCGCGCTGCTGGTGATCGGGACCGAGACGCCGGCCGGACTGCTCGCGCTGCCGTCCTACCCGCAGGCCGCGGCGGTGCATCGTGCCTCGGCCCGGCGTCTCGCCGGCCTCACCTGGGGCATGGAGGATCTGTCGGCGGCGCTCGGGGCGCGCGCCCGGTGCAACCCGGACGGGACGTTGCGGCCGGTGTTCGAGCAGGCTCGCACCACCTGCCTGCTCGCGGCGAGTGCGCTGGGTATCGCGGCCATCGACGGGGTGTACGTTGATTTTCGGGATGCCGACGGGTTGCGCCGGGAGGGCGAACTTGCCCGCGGGGATGGATTCAGCGGCAAACTCGCCATCCATCCGGCGCAGGTCCCGGTGATCAACGCGGTGTTCACCCCGAGTGCGCACGAACTCGACTGGGCGCGGCGGGTCGTGGCGGCGTTCGAGACGGCCAACGGCGCCGGTGTCACGGCGCTTGACGGGCAGATGATCGACCGGCCGCACTGGCTGCTCGCGCGGCGTATCCTTGCCAGCGGGGCGGCCGCTGAGCCGCCGAGCACCTGAGGAGGCTGCCGCATGAAACTGAGAATCAAGGGCAATGCCCTGCGGGCGCGCCTGACACAGGGGGAGATCCGCGCATTCGCGGCCACCGGCCAGGTCGAGGAGCGGACCGAGTTCCCGGGCGGTACGGCGCTGATCTACCGGGTACGGAGAAATGACAAAATTAGCGATATTTCAGTGAGATATGGCGGGAATCTCATCGAATTTCAGATTCCCGCAGCACTCGCCGAGCGCTGGTGCACCACGGACCTGGTGACGCTGCAGGGGACCCCGGCGCTCGCCTCGGGCAGTGTGCAGGTCGTGCTGGAGAAGGACTTCGCCTGTCTCGTGCCGCGCGAAGGGGAGGACGAGCGAGATCATTTCCCGCACCCGCAGGCCGGCGCGGGGCACGAGCGCTGCTGAGCCGCAGCGGGTCGGCCTATCGGGTGGTGGAGCCGAGCAGCGTGATGCCCGGTGGCAGATGAGCGGCGACCTGCGCGTAGCGGGTGCGCTCCTCGAGAATCGAATCGGCATCGATGGCCCCCACGGTGCGCCAGCTGCCGATGCGCGGCAGCCGGGCCAGATGCCGCTCAACGGCCTCGCGCCGCGCAGACCAGAGCGCGTTGAAGAATTCACCGAACGCCTGCCAGGCGGCGCGCGTGTGCTCGGGCTCGTCGGCCGCGAGCGCCCGCTCCAGGTGCGTCAGCGCCTGGCGGCTGGTGCCTTCGCGCGCCGCAAGTGCGCCGAGCTCGATCGGCACGGTGTCCTCGAGCGTCCCACCTGCGGCGCGGCGGCGCTGTTCGATGAGTTCGTTGAGCAGCTGGTCGCGCTGCTCGAAACGAGCAAGCACCCAGGCGAGATAGCCGACACTGGCCTCGCGGAACGCCGCCGGCGGGGTGGCCAGCCCGTCGCGCTCGGCGCCGAACACCGCCACGCAGGCGTTGGCGACCTGGGCGGCGTGGATACGCTCGGTGGCGAGCTGTCCGAGGAGGATATCGCTTTCGTTCATGGCGGCATTCTACCGGCGGGCCGGTCCCACGGGGGCGATCTGCCGGAGTATCCATTGCGCGCGCACGGGCGCACCAGTACAGTCGCACCGCTTCCCCCTCAGGTGATCAGCAACCCCATGTCGAATTCCGCACCCTGGGTCGTGCATAAATTCGGCGGCTCGAGCGTCGCCGACGCCGCGTGCTTCGAGCGCGTCGCGGCGATTCTCGAGGCCTCCCCGGCGCCGCGCCTGGGCGTGGTGCTTTCGGCCTGCAAAGGCGTCACCGATGCGCTGCTCGGTCTGGTGGATCTCGCCGAGGCGCAGGATGAGACCTACCGCGCGCAGATCGCGGCGCTGCGCGCCCGGCACGCGGCCATTGCCGAGGCGCTGCTGCCGCCCGAGGCCATGCGGTTGTTCCTGGCCGGGTTTGACCGCGACTGTCACGACCTCGAGGGCATCCTGCACACCGTCAAGCTGACCCGCTCGGCGGCCACCAACGTGCGCGACCTAATCGCCGGGTATGGGGAGATCTGGTCGACCAAGCTCTTTCACCGCTACCTCGAGTCCCGCCCGCAGCGGCGCGGCCCGGTCCAGTGGATCGATGCACGGCGGGTGATCGTGGTCGAGTGGGGTTCGCTCGGTCCGGCGGTGCAGTGGGAAGAGTCACGCGCGCAGCTCTCGGACCTCGTCGATGCGGACTTCAAAGGCACGCTGGTCATCACCGGATTCATCGCCGCGGACCGGCGCGGCGTGCAGACCACCCTTGGGCGCAACGGCAGCGACTTTTCCTCGTCGATTTTCGGGGCGCTGCTCGGCGCGGCGGAAATCCACATCTGGACCGACGTCGACGGAGTGCTCTCGGCCGACCCGCGCCGGGTGCCCGATGCCACGGTGATCGACTCGCTCTCCTACAGCGAGGCGATGGAGCTGGCCTACTTCGGCGCCAAGGTGATCCACCCGCAGACCATGGCGCCGGCCGTGGGCGATGCGATCCCGATCTGGATCCGCAACACCTTCGCGCCCGAGAAGCCCGGCACGCTGATCTGCGCCGAGCCGCACTCGAGCCTGCCGGTGAAGGGGATCGCAAGCATCGAGCAGGTGGCGCTGGTGAACCTCGAGGGCGCCGGCATGATCGGCGTGCCCGGTACGGCGCATCGGCTGTTCGGTGCACTGCGCGAGGAAGGCATCTCGGTGATCCTGATCTCCCAGGGCAGCTCCGAGCACTCGATCTGCTGCGCCATTCCCCAGAGCGAGGGCGAGCGCGCCGCTGCGGTGGTGCGTCGTGCGTTCGAGCGCGAGCTGCTCGAGGGTCAGATCCAGAGCGTTGAGATCGACCCGGACTTGGCCATTCTCGCCATCGTTGGGGACGGCATGGCCGGAACCCCCGGGGTCGCCGCGAAGGTGTTCAGCGCCCTTGGCACCAGCGGGGTGAACGTGCGCGCCATCGCCCAGGGGGCCTCGGAGCGCAATATTTCCGTTGTGGTGGAAGGCCGCTCGGCCACGCGCGCACTGCGCGCGGCACACGCCGGGCTGTACCTGTCGGCGCACACGCTGTCGGTGGGCATCATCGGTCCGGGCACCGTCGGTGAGGTGTTGCTTCAGCAGATTGCCTCGCAGAGCGAGCGGCTGCGCGAGCAGTTCAAGATCGACCTGCGCGTGCGCGGCATTCTCGGCTCCAAGCGCATGGTGCTGGGGGACACCGGCATTGCGCTTGGCACCTGGCGCGAGCAGTACGAGCACAGCACCGTGCCGGCGGACCTGGAGCGCTTCCTCGAGCACGTGCGCGTCGATTACCTGCCGCACACCGTGCTCATCGACTGCACGGCGAGCGGTGATGTGGCGGCGCGGTACGCCGAGTGGCTACGCGCCGGCGTACACGTGATCACGCCGAACAAAAAGGCCAACAGCGCGGACATGGCTTTCTACCGCGCATTGCAGGCGGCGCGTCGCGCCGGGGGCGCGCACTATCTGTACGAGGCCACCGTCGGCGCCGGTTTGCCGGTGGTGCACACCCTGCGTGATCTGCGCGACACGGGCGATGAGATCGCGAGCATCGAGGGCATTTTCTCCGGCACGCTCGCCTACCTCTTCAACGTCTACGACGGCCGCACACCGTTTTCGGACATCGTGCGCGATGCGCGCCAGCGCGGCTACACCGAACCTGATCCGCGCGATGATCTCTCCGGGATGGACGTGGCGCGCAAGCTGATCATTCTCGGACGGGAAATGGGCCTCGAGCTGGAGTTGTCGGACGTGCGGGTCGAGTCGCTGGTCCCGGCGGGACTCGAGCGCGGCTCGATCGAGGAGTTCATGACGCGCCTGCCGCGCTCGGATGCGGCCATGCGCGAACGGTTCGAGGCCGCCAGGGACAAGGGCCGGGTCCTGCGCTACGTCGGACGCCTCGGCGCCGACGGTCAGGCGAGCGTCGGGCTGGTCGAGTTCGACGCCCACCATGCCTTCGCCAACATTGCGCTCACCGACAACGTGGTGCGCTTCGCCACGCGGCGCTACTGCGACAATCCGCTGATCGTGCAGGGTCCGGGGGCAGGTCCCGAGGTGACCGCCGGCGGGGTATTTGCCGACCTGCTGCGTCTGTCGGCATACTTGGGAGCGCAGCTGTGAGCGCGGCGCAATGGGCCACGGCGTTCGCGCCGGCATCGGTCGGCAACGTCGCGATCGGTTTCGACATCCTCGGGTTCGCCGTCGATGCGCTTGGGGATCGCGTGACCGTGAGTCGCAGCGAGCGGCCCGGTGTCACAATCACCGCGGTGAGTGGCATCGCCGGGGAGTTGCCGACCGATCCGGCGCAGAATACGGCCGGCCGCGCGCTGCAGGCGATGCATGCGGCGCTGGCGCCGAGTTTCGGGTTCGAGATGCGCATCGAGAAGGGCATCCCGCTCGGCTCCGGCCTCGGCGGTTCGGCCGCCTCGGCGGTCGGCGCGGTGGTGGCGGCCAACGCGCTGCTCGAGCAACCGTACGAGCCGATCGATCTGCTGAAGTTCGCCATGCAGGGCGAGGCGGTGGCCAGTGGCTCGCTGCACGTGGACAACATCTCGCCGTCGCTCTTCGGCGGTCTGGTGCTCACCGTGGGCATCGATCACCCGCGGGTCAAGCGCATCCCGGTGCCGCCGGGCGTGTGCGCGGTCCTGATCCACCCGCACATGTTTCTCGCCACGCGTCAGGCTCGCGCCATTCTCAAGCGCGACGTGCCGCTGGCGGATTTTGTGTGGCAGACGGCGAACCTCGCCGGGTTCATCTCCGGCTGCTACACAGACGATCTGGACATGATCCGCGCGTCATTCGAGGACGTGGTCATCGAGCCGCAGCGCCAAGCGCTGATTCCGGGCTTTGCGGCCGTACGCGCCGCGGCGCTGGCGGCCGGCGCGCTCGGCTGCTCGATTTCCGGCGCCGGGCCGACGCTGTTTGCCTGGGCACTCGAGACGCAGGCGCAAACCGTGCTCGAGGCGATGCGCGCCCCGCTCGTCGCCGCCGGTGCGGGGGTTGATGAATGGATCGTCGATCTGCACCGCGAGGGTGCGCATGTGGTGGCGAGCGGCTGACGGACCGGACGAGGCGGTGGGGAGTATGCGGTTTCACAGTACCCGCGATCTGCGGCTGACGGCCGGATTCGGCGCAGCGCTTGAACAGGGCCTGGCCCCGGATGGGGGGCTGTACGTGCCTGAAACGTGGCCTGAGGTCGAACCGGCAGCGCTGCGCACGGCGCACGGGCTGGCGGAGCTCGCCGAGCGGTTGATCGGACCGTTCGCGGCCGCCGATGCACTTGCGGCCGATCTTGGGCCGATCTGCGCCGAGGCGTTCAACTTTCCAGGCCCCCTGGTGCCGATCGAGGGGGAACAACTCGGGGTGCTCGAGCTGTTTCATGGACCGACGGCGGCGTTCAAAGACTTCGGTGCGCGCTTCCTGGCGGCGTGTCTGACGCGTCTGCGTGCCGGAGCGGGGCGCCCGCTGACCATCCTCGTGGCAACCTCCGGGGACACGGGCGGGGCGGTTGCTGCGGCCTTTCATGGCCGGCCGGGCGTTGAGGTCGTCGTGCTGTTTCCACGCGGCCTGGTCTCCCCGACGCAGCAGCAGCAGCTGACCTGCTGGGGTGGCAATGTGCGCTCCTTCGCGGTGCGTGGAACGTTCGATGACTGTCAGCGTCTGGTGAAGCAGGCGTTTCTCGACGAGCCGCTGCGCGCCGCACGCGCCCTGTCCTCGGCCAACAGCATCAACCTGGGGCGTCTGCTGCCTCAGGCCGTGTATTACGCGGCGAGTACTCTGGCGCTCGCCGGACCGAGGGGGGAACCGGTCTCCTACATCATTCCGAGCGGTAACCTTGGCAATGCGGTGGCGTGCATCTGGGCGCGGCGGCTCGGGCTGCCGATCGGCGAGGTGATCCTGGCGCACAACGCCAACCGCACGGTGGCGGATTTTCTCACCGACGGACACTGGCAACCACGCCCGAGTGTCGCGACGCTGGCCTCGGCGATGGATGTCGGTAATCCGAGCAACATGGAGCGCCTGCGGGCACTGTACCCGCAGCTCGAGGCGCTGCGCGGCGCGGTGAGCGCCTGCTCGGTCGATGACGAGGCGATTCGAGCGCGCATCGCCTCGGACTACCGTCGCCTGGGGCGGATCTGGTGTCCGCACACGGCGGTGGCTGCCGAGGCCTATGCGCGGCTGCCCGAGGCGCGCCGGCGCGCCGGACGCTGGGTGCTGGTCGGCACGGCGCATCCGGCGAAATTCCGTGAAATCATCGCGCCGCTGATCGGGCGGGACGTGCCGCTGCCGCCAGCGCTCGCCGCGTTGTTCGCACGACCGAGCGTGTTCGAGGAAATCGACGCCGATCTGCACTCGCTGCGGGCGGCCTTGGCGGGCGAGTCGATCTAGCATGGAACCGATGGGACCGACTCTGCATCAACCGTGGGTGCCGTGGGTGCTGCTCGGGTGTGCCGCAGCGCTCCTCATCGCGGCGGTCTGGCTGCTGCGCTGGTATCGGCGCCGGCGGGCGCGCCGCGCACTGCAATCGGCGGTCGCCGTGGCGGGCATGGAGCATTTGATCGACATGGCCGTCCCCGATGGCATGGGCGGCAGCTACCACGTCGATTTCCTGCTGCTCAGCGTGCACGGCATCCTCATCATCGACGTCCGCCAGGTGCAAGGCAACATCTTCGGCGGCGATCAGATGGCCGAATGGACCGTGATGGACGGGCCGCACCGCTTCACCTTCGTCAATCCGCAAAGCGGTCTGTACGACCGTATCGCAGCCGTGAAGGCGATCGTCGGGGAAGTGCCGATCGAGGGCCGGGTCGTGTTTACCCGCGAGGGCCGGTTCCCGAAGGGTCTGCCGAAGTGGACCGTCATGCTCGATGAGCTCGGCGCGGCGTTTCCGCCGTTCGAGGCGGACGTCGCCGAGGCAATGACCACGCATTACCGCGAGGCCTGGGAGCGACTGCGCGCCGCGGTGCGCCCGAGTGCCACACCGCACATGCGCTGAGGCGCCGGCGTGCTCAGGGGCGCCGGGTCCGCGCGTGATCGGCGAGTACGAGCGAGACGCAGGCGGTGAGCTTTTCAGCGTAGTCCAAGTGCAGGAACTCGTTCGGTCCGTGCGCATTGGCGTGCGGGCCGAGCACCCCGGTGATGAAGAACTGGGTGCTCGGGAAGCGCTCCCCCAGCATGGCCATGAAGGGGATGGTGCCACCGCAGCCGATGTGAACCGCGCCGCGGCTGTAGATCTGCTGCGAGGCGGCATCGATCGATTGCTCGAGCCAGGGCGCGAATGAGGGTGCGTTCCAGCCACAGGTCGGGGTGCCCGGTGTGAAGCGCACCTGCGCGCCGTAGGGCGGATCGTGCTCCAGCACATCCTTCACCGCGCGCGCCGCGCGCAGCGGCTCGCAGGTCGGGGGCAGGCGCAGCGAGAGTTTCAGCGTCAACACCGGCAGCAGCACGTTGCCCGCCGACAGCGTGGGCGGCAGGCCGTCGGCACCGGTCACCGAGAGGGTGCTCTTCCAGCTGCTGTTGATCAGCAATTCGACCGGATCATCGCTCATGGCGCGCACACCCCGAGCAAAGGGCAGCTTGCCGGCCACGGTGTCCCCGAGCACCGCAGCGGCGGTGCGCAACTGCGCCAGGCGGTCTTCCGGAATGCTCACCGAGAGCTCCGCGGGTGTGAGCGATCCGTCGAGCGGGCTCTCCAGCCGCGCAAGCAGCTGCTCGACAATGCGGAAGGGATTCGGTGCGATACCGCTCGCCATGCCCGAATGCACGCCTTCCTCAAGCACCCGCACGGTCAGCTCCCCGACCAGATTGCCGCGCAGTGAGGTGGTGCACCAGAGCTGCTCGTAGTTGCCGCACTCGGCATCCAGGCACACCACGAGCGAGGGTTCGCCGAGGGCATCTCCGAGCACCGCCAGGTGCGCCGGCAGATCGACACTGCCGCTTTCCTCGCAGGCCTCGATCAGCACGACGCAGCGCGCGAGTGCGACGCCCTGGGCCTTCAGGGCGGCGATGGCCGCAAGTGAGCTGAAGAGCGCATAGCCGTCATCCGCAGCGCCCCGCCCGTACAGCTTACCGTCGCGCAGGACCGGCTCCCAGGGGCCGAGTCCGGTATGCCAACCGGTGAACTCCGGCTGCTTGTCGAGGTGGCCGTAGAGCAGGACGCACCCGGGCAACTCGCCCGGCACGTCCACGAGCAGCACCGGGGTGCGGCCCGGCAGGCGCTTGATCTCGATCTTCATGCCGGGAATGTCCTGCGTCCGGCACCACTCGGCCATCAGCTGGATCGCGGCCTCCATGTGGCCGTGCTTGTCCCACTCCGGGTCGAACAGCGGTGATTTGTTCGGGATGCGCACATACGCGGCGAGCCGCTCGACGATGGAACCGCGCCAGGCGGCGCCGATGTGTTCACGCAACGCTTTCAGATCCACGCGCTCTCTCCCGAAATGTGTGCCCACGGGCGGCGCGCACCGCCGCGCCCGGCGTCCATTCGCCATTATGGTAATCGGCACCGATCGGTGCAAGGTGCCGCCCCAGCGAGGAAGTAAGCGCCATCCGCGACCCCGCGTGCCGTGCGCGGCAGGGCGTTCCGCGCGCGGCGGCGAGTTTAAGAAAATTGGTCTTATTGCATTGCGTCGGCATTGGTTCTAGCCTGCCGCGCATCTTGTCGCTCAGGTCAATGACAACACTGACATGACATAACGATATCGACGGGGGGATGGGTCTGCCGGAGCCCGCTTGGGCATCACAGGAGCGCGATGCAAGGCGGTGAGGCGGCCCGGATGACGTCACGGTGATCGCGCGGAGAGACCGTGCCCGGATCATTCGATCCGGCACGGCGGATTCGCGCGCGGCGGGGCGGGCGCGGGCCCGAGCCGCCGGTTCGGCCGATGTGTTGACGCAACCGCCGGCGAGTCCGGCATTCCCTCCAAGAGGTATCGCGATGACTGTGAACCAAGCGACCATCCGCACGCGGCTTGCCGTGCGCAGCGCGATGGGGATCACGTTGAGCGTGGGAGTCCTGGCCTTGCTGCCGTTGAAGGTGGCGCACGCACAATCCTGTGTGGCCTGGACCGACACGAATACCACGTACACGAGCGGCGAGGTGGTGACCTACAGCAGCTCGACGTACACCGCGACGCAGACCTTCACCAATGCGGCGGGGGCGGGATGGGAGCCGCCCAATGTGCCGGCGCTCTGGTCGCCGGGCGGCTCCTGCAGCTCGCCCACTCCCACTCCCACTCCAACCCCGACTCCAACCCCGACTCCAACCCCGACTCCGACACCCACTCCGACGCCCACTCCGACGCCCACTCCGACGCCCACACCCACGCCCAGTCCTTCCGGGAGCTGCGCGGCCGCATGGGATCCATCGACGGCGTACACTCAAGGGGAGGAGGCGAGCGAATCCGGCCTCAATTACCAGGCGAACTGGTGGACGCAGGGCAACAATCCGGCGAGCAACAGCGGTCCGTCGGGCAGCGGCGAACCGTGGACGTCACTTGGCGTCTGCGGCGCCTCGCCGACCCCCACGCCGACGCCGACCCCCACCCCGACACCCACACCGACTCCGACGCCCTCTCCGGCGCCGAGCGGTCTGCTGTTCAGTCCGTACAAGGACGTGACCATCAACCTCAACTGGAATACCGACGTCATGCAGACGGCCGTGACCGGTTCGGACATCCCGGTGGTCGGGCCCGGCAGCCTAGTGTCCGATGATGTGCCGAATCTCGGGGCCATCACGCTGGCGTTTGCCACCGGGGAGTGCGGCAGCGAGAACTGGGGGGGTGTCGCCGGCAGCGCGTTCGCGGCGGCCAACATTCAGTCGCTGGTCAATGCCGGCATCCAGTACGTCGTCTCGACGGGCGGACAGGCCGGAACGTTCACCTGCAGCACCAATGCCGGTATGCAGACGTTCCTCTCGCGCTACATGAGTGCGGACATGGTGGGTGTCGACTACGACATCGAGGGCGGACAGACGCAAGCGCAGATCGATGAGCTGGTGAGTGAGTCGGTGTACGCGCAGTCGCTCTATCCGAACCTGCGGTTCTCCTTCACGCTCGCGACGCTTGCGGCCTCGGATGGCAGCTACGGAGGGGTGAATTCCCTCGGCAACGAGGTGATGCAGGCCGTGCTCGGCTCGGGGTTGAAGAACTACACGATCAACCTGATGGTCATGGATTACGGTGCGCCATCCTCCGGGGTCTGCGTGGTGGTGAACGGCGCCTGCGAGATGGGGCAATCGGCGATCCAGGCGGTCGAGAACCTCGAGCACACGTATGGGGTCCCGGCGAGCAAGATCGAGGTGACGCCGATGATCGGGGTGAACGACGTGAACACCGAGACGTTCACGCTCGCGGACGTCGATACCGTGGTGAGCTACGCGGTCAGCAACGGATTGGCGGGAGTGCACTTCTGGTCGCTCGATCGCGATACCCCGTGTCCGAGCGCGAGCAGCACCGCCTCACCCACCTGTAATTCGGTGAGCGGCAGCACGAGTCTCGAGTACACGGATCGGTTCGTCACCGATCTGGGGCGTTAAGCAGGTGGAGAGGTCCGGCGGTTCGGCCGCCGGACCTCGGCGGGCGCTCGGCGCGGCGGGTTACGAGGCCGTGTAGCGGCGCTGGCGCATCCACTTGGTGGCGATCCACTTCTCCCCGCGGAGCACCGGCAAGCCGCCGTGCAGCGTGAGGGCGTCGAGTTGGCCGAGGCTGTTGCAGTATTCGAAATACACCGCGGCGCCCTTGCGCGGCATCACGGTGAGATTCAGCTCCGGGAATACCGTGCCGCCGCCGGCCTCGACGTCATTGAGGTACATCACCAAGCTCGCCACGCGCTGCCCCCCGATGGCCATCGCCGCGACGCTGCCAGGGTCCTGCGGCGGGAAGTAGTCGAAATGAGGGGTGTATTGGCCGCCCTGCCGATAGTGCAAAATCTGTAAGCCTTCGCCGTTTTCGAGCGGCCAGTTCATCAAGGCCGCGATGCGCCGATCGAGGCGGGCGATGAAGGGGTCGGCATTGAGTGGGAAGTAGGACCCCTCGCTGCTGCGATCGGCGATGACTTCGTGCGTCCCGCGCTGCGGATCGATTGTTGTCGAGCGCTGCAGACGCGGTGCACAGCGCGCGATGAGTTCATCGCACTCATCCGCGGCGAGCACGTCATCGAGCACGGCAATGACAGGGCGTTCCAGCCGCATCGCGACGGTGACCGTACGGTCGGCAGCGAGGATGCGGTGGGTCCGCGCGATACGCGGGGGATCGGGCCGAAAAGCCGTGCCATCCGGCGCCGGTGTACCGCTGTGCCCCAAGGCTTGACGGGCGTCCTGTGGATCGAATCCCGCTCGCACCATGTCCGCGATCAGGGAGTCGGTGCTGCAGCCTCGCGCGAGGTTCTCGGCAATCCAGGCACGCCACTGAGGTGTCAGTGCCGCTCGCGGTGTCGATGGGACAACCATGCCATCCAACATGTCACGAGGGGATCCGGACTGTCAACGGCCCGAACCGGCCCGCGGCGCCGGCACCGAGACCTCGACGGGCCGCGATGACCGCTCCGACGGGTGACCTTCATGGCCTCAGCACGGGGTTGGTGCCACTGACACGATTCGCTCAGGGGGCACCGGGGAGGCGGTTTAGTCCCTCGGCGTCTCGGGGGCACACGGCAGTGCGAACAGACGCCGGGCCGCGGCCGTGCTCGATTGCGCAAGCGAATCGAGCGATTCGTTGCGCGCCGCGGCGATCGTGCGGGCGATGTGCGGCAGGTAGCTCGGTTCGTTGCGGCGCGATGCGGGCTTCGGGGCGAGATCGCGCGGCAGCAGATACGGTCCGTCGGTCTCGATCATCAGCCGATCGGCGGGAATATGCGCCACCAGCTTCAGCAGGTGCGCGCCGCGGCGCTCATCGCAGATCCAGCCGGTGATGCCGATGGCCAGTCCGAGGTCGAGGTAGCTGTCCAGTTCCACCGCGCCGGCCGTGAAACAGTGCGCCACGCCGCCGCGCAGTGTCGGCCAGTGTTCGCGCAGGATGGCGAGAAAGTCCGCATGCGCATCGCGTTGATGCAGGAAGACGGGCTTACCGAGGCGCGCGGCCAACTCCAGTTGGTGGTGAAAGGCGTGCTGCTGCGCGGCGCGCGGGGACAGATCGCGGAAATAATCCAGACCACATTCGCCCACGGCGATGACTTCGGGGGCACCGGCGAGCTCGGCCATCTCCTTCGCAAGCGCCTCGGTCCACTCCGCGGCGTGGTGCGGGTGCACGCCGGCGGTTGCGAACAGGTGGCTCGGATGCGATCGCGCGAAATCAATGGCGCGGCGGGTGCTCGGGGCGCTCGATCCGGTCACGATCAGCTGTGTGACGCCGGCCCGCTGCGCGCGTGCGATGACCTCGTCCCGGTCCGTATCGTAGCCGTCGTGTGCGAGGTTGATGCCGATGTCGATGAGTGTGGGTGGGGTGGCAGGCATGGGCGTATCACCGATAGGCAAGGCGTGCAGTATGCCGGGGAAGGGCGTTGCGGCGGTCACTCAACACATCCGGGACACCATCCTCGGCGCTGGGCATGAGGAACCGCTCGCTGCGGGTCGCGCTCGGTGATCCCCCGCGTTTTGGCGCACCGCGTCGATCTGCCTCATCCGGCCGAGCAGCCGGTGTCCGCGATACGGTGGTGGCGCGGGACTGCGCCGCGTTCGCATCGGGCGCCCCATTCGAAGAGGGTGCCGGCGGACCGTGGTGCGGCCGTGCATGAGGCCTCGGCGGCAGAGTCTGCGAAACCGCGATGCACCGCGCTCGGTTCAGGGATTGGGCAGCGTCTTCAGCGCCGCGCACAGCGCATCGACGTGCGCGGCTTCCTGGTTCCACGCCGTCACGAGCCGGGCGAGACCCGAACGTTCGGCACCCCAATCGTAAAATTCGAATCCCGCGGCGCGCAGGGTGCGTTTACCCTCGGCGCCGAGCCGCACGAAGACTTCGTTCGCCTCGACGGGCGCAATGAGCCGCGTGCCGGCCGCTGCGCCGATGCGGCGCGCAAACCCGTTGGCGCGCGCGGCGTTGCGCCGCCACAGATCCTCGTGCAGATACGCCAGCAGCTGCGCCGAGACGAAGCGGGATTTCGAGAACAGGTGGCCGGCCCGTTTGCGGCGCAGCTCGAAATCGCGCACCAGCGCGGGATCGAAGAACACCACCGCCTCGGCGGCGAAGGCACCGTTCTTGGTGGCACCGAAGGAGAGCACATCGACCCCGGCCCGCCAGGTGATCTCGGCCGGATGGCAGTCGAGGAAGGTCAGGGCATTGGCAAAGCGCGCCCCGTCCATGTGGACTTTAAGACCGTGCGCGTGCGCGACCTTGCACAGCTCGGTCAATTCCTGCGGCCGGTAGGCGGTGCCGAGTTCGGTGGCTTGGCTCACCGATACGGCGGCCGGCTGCACGGTGTGCACCGAGACCGGGTGGCCCTCGAGCGCCGCGGCGAGCGTATCGGCACTCAACTTGGCGTGCGTCCCCTCGAGCAGCATCAGCTGCGCGCCACCGGAGTAGAACCCCGGTGCACCGCACTCGTCGCACGCGATGTGCGCTTCGTGGTGCGCGAAGATCGCTCCGTACGGCGGGGTGAGTGTGGCGAGTGCGAGCGCATTGGCGGCGGTGCCGGTGGCGAGTGCGAAGGCGCGCACCGGGGTATCGAAGAACGCCCCCAGGGCGGCATCGAGGCGCTGCGTCCACGGATCGTCGCCGTAGGCGACTTCCAGGCCGTGGTTCGCCGCGGCCAGTGCCTCGAGCATCTCCGGGCAGGCGCTCGCCGTGTTGTCGCTCATGAACCGCATGGTCTGCTGGGCCGTCATCACACTGTCCTCATCGGTCTAGATCCGCCACTTGAACGACCAGGCGCCGATGGTGAGAAACACCGCGGTCACCGCGCCCAGATAGAGCAGGCTCGGGGCGATGGTGCCGATGCCGGCGCCGTAGAGCATCACTTCACGGGCCGCGTGCAGCAGCTGCGTCAGCGGCAGCGCATCGGCGATCCATTGCACCCACTTCGGCGAGCCGGCGAGTGAGAACCACACGCCCGAGAGCAGCATCATCGGCCAGGTGAGCAGGTTGAGGATGCCGTTCACCAGCTCCTCGCTGGCGAAGCGCGCCGCGATGGTGAGGCCGAGCGCGATCATCGAGAGCGCCCCGAGCACCGTCAGCAGCAAAAGCAGCGCGAGGCTCCCGGCGCTGTGGAAGTGGATCATGGCGCCAACGGCCAGGTACAGCACTGTCGTGATGAGCACGATGATGGTGAGCCGCGAGAGGACCTGGGCGCTGAGGAATTCCAGCGCGCTCAGCGGTGTGGCATTGAGGCGCTTGAGAAAGCCGCTCTGCCGGTAGCGCAGCACGACGTAACCGACGCCGAACAGACAGCTGAACATCATGTTCATGCCGAGGATGCCCGGGAACAGCCAGTCGAGGTAGAGGACCGTGCGGCCGCTCACCGGTTCGCGCTGCGCGCCGGAATCGGCGGCGAGGAGCAGTTTCTCGGTGATGTATCCCTTGGGCGAGTCGGTGTTCACCCAGTAGCGCGGTGGCCGACCCGGCGCGAGCAGCAGATCGATGCGCTGGTGGTCGATCTCGTGCAGCCCGGCCGGCGTGCTGTCGATGCCGATGAACTGCACGTAGTGCGTGCGCAGGAACGCATCGCCGTGCGCGGCGGCGAGCCCGCCGATCACCCCGACCTTGAACAGCGGCCGCGGCGAGCCGCCGAAGATGAAGCCCATGCCGATGATGATCGAGACTGGCAGCAGCAGCGTGAACACCAGCGTGCCGCGGTCGCGCACGAACTCGAGGTTGCGCGCATGCCAGACGGACAGCAGACGTCGGATCATGCCCGTAGCTCCCGGCCGGTCAGTTCGAGGAAGAGATCTTCGAGATTCGGCGCACGGATGCGCAGGTTGCGCAGCGGCACGTCGGCGCCGAGCAGCGTGCGCAGCGTGGCATCGAGGTCATCGGTGGTGATCTCGATACGCTCCTCGCTCTCGATCATCTGCAGCGGCAGTGCGCGCGCGGCTGAGGGGAAGTCCGCGCGCGGCAGCTCGAGCAGCACCGCCGCGAAATGCTCGCGCAGCAGCGCCTCCGGGGTCCCCTGCGCGATGATGCGCCCGCGATCGACGATGGCGATGACGTCACAGAGGATCTCCGCCTCCGCCATGTAATGAGTGGTGAGGATGATGGTCTTGCGCTGCGCCTTGATGGCGCGCACCAGCGACCAGAAATTGCGCCGCGCCTGGGGATCGAGTCCGGTGGTCGGCTCATCGAGGAACAGCACCTCCGGATCGTTCACCAGCGCGATCGCGAGCAGCAGCCGCTGCAGCTGCCCGCCGGAGAGTTTGCGGTTGTCGCGCTCGGCGAGCGCCTCCAGCGAGCACAACTTGAGCAGTTCCTCGATGCCGCGGCCGTGCGTGTACAGTCCCCGGAACATCGCGAGGCTCTGGCGCACGGTGAGGAAGTTCTGCAGCGCCGTGGCCTGGAAGAGGATGCCGGCCTCCTCGCGAAAGCGGCTGCCGAGCGGCTCGCCGCGGTAGCGTACCTCGCCTGAGCTCGCGGTGAGGATTCCTTCCATGATCTCGATGGTGGTGGTCTTGCCGGCGCCGTTCGGTCCGAGCAGCCCGAAGCACACCCCCTGCGGGACGCTGAAGGAAATGCCATCGACGGCAGTGACCCCGGGGTACTGCTTGACCAAGTCGCGGACTTGAAGAATCGGTGGACTCATGGCGGTTTCGTTCGCTGCGCAGTGGCATCGTAGCTGATCGCGGGGCCGCGCGTCTGCCCGAGGCAACGCATGCGCACGCTGGTAAACTGTGTGCGGTCAGCAGACGGCGCGATGCGCCCGGCGGGTTTTGGCGTGATGGGTGAAGTGGCGGCGCAATTGCCGCTGTGGTCCGAGCAGGACGCAGGATGGAGCGTGCGGGAGAGCAGGCGTGCGCGGCGCATGGTGGTGCGCGTGTTTCATTCCGGCCGGGTCGAAGTGGTCGTGCCGGTGAAGACACCGCCGGGGTTGATCTCGACCTTTCTGGAGCGGCACCGGCTGTGGATCGAGCGCAAACGCGCCGAAGCGCGCCGCACGGTGGTGCTCGCCGAGCCGTTTCCACCGCAGCGCATTGAGCTTGCGGCTTGCGCCGAGCAGTGGCCGGTGCAGCTGGCCGGCGGCAGCGGGCGGCTGCGGGTGAGTCGCGCCGGTGGGCAGATCACGGTCAGCGGGCACAGCGCCGATGCCGAGCAGCTGCGCCAGGCGCTGCGGCGCTGGCTGCTCGAGCGCGCGGGGGAAGTTCTCGAGCCGGCGCTCGCGGCGTGTGCGCGCGAGTTCGGCTTCAGTTACACGCGTGTCGCCATCCGCCGCCAGCGCTCGCGCTGGGGCAGCTGCTCGGTGTCCGGCACGATCAGTTTGAATGCGTGCCTGCTGTTCCTGCCGCCCCCGGTGGTGCGCTATCTGCTGATTCACGAGCTGGCGCATACTCTTCATATGAATCACTCGCGGCGCTTCTGGCAGTGCGTGGCGGCCTGTTGTCCGGACTACCGGCGGCTCGATCGGGCGCTCTCCGAGGGCTGGCGCAGCGTGCCGGGATGGGTGTTCGGCGAGGTGCTTCCGTGAGTCCGAAGCGGCCCGACAAGGGCGCACGGGTCGATCTGTCCGGTGAGGCGATTCACTGGGATCTCGGCGAGTCGCTCTCCTACGGGCAGTATCTGCAGCTGGAGAAGGTGCTCGGCGCGCAGAAGCCGCTGTCACTCGAGCATGACGAGATGCTCTTCATCATCGTGCACCAAGCGAGTGAGCTGTGGATGCGCCTGATGCTGCACGAGCTCGCCGACGTGCTCGAGTGCGTGCGGCGCGATGACCTTGGGTCCTCATTCAAGCGTCTGCAGCGCATTTCGCGCGTGCAGTCGCAGCTGCTCTGTGGTTGGGAGGTGCTCTCGACGCTCACCCCGGCGGAGTACTCGGCCTTTCGCAATGCGCTCGGGCGCTCCTCGGGGTTTCAGTCCCATCAGTACCGGCTGCTCGAGTTTACGCTCGGCAACAAGAACGCCGAGATGATCAAAGTCCACCGGCGTGATCGGGCCGTGTACGCGCGCCTGGACCGGGCGTTGAGCGCCCCGTCGCTGTACGACGAGGCGCTGCGGTTGCTCAGCCGCCGCGGCTATGGCATCCCGGAGCGTTACCTGAACCGTGATTTCCGCGAACCGTACCGCGCCAGCAAGCAGGTGACCGGCGCTTGGCTCGGCGTGTACCACAACGCCGAGCAGGACTGGGATCTGTATCAATTTGCCGAGCGGCTGATTGACCTCGACTACCACTTCCAGCTGTGGCGCTTCCATCACCTGAAGACCGTCGAGCGCATCATCGGCTACAAGAGTGGCACCGGCGGCACCGGCGGGGTGTCTTACCTCGCCAAGGCGCTGGAGCTGAAGTTCTTCCCAGAGCTGTGGCAGGTGCGCACCTCGATGTGAGCGCCTGCGGGTCCGCTCAGCGCCAGCGCTCGCAGGTCAGTCCGGTGCGCGCGGCGGCGCGTCGCGCTCGGGCGCTGCCGTTGACCAGCACGCCGTGCTCGACCTGCGCCAGATGCGCCAGGTCCGCGGACGAGTTGCCGTAGGCGCTCGCCGGACCGGGCAGCCGGGCGCGCAGGACCTGCAGACAGCGCACTTTTTCCTCTCCCTGGCGGTTCGGCGTGCTCAGGCGCCCATCGAGCCGCTCCCCGCGCCAGCGTACCCCGGTGCAGATCACCTCCTCGAACCCCAGCGCGCGGGCGATCACCGGCACGTACAGGTCGGGGCTGGCGCTCATCAGCACGAGCCGGTCGCCCGCGCGCGCATGCTCGGCGATTCGCGCGCGGGCCGCGGCGAACGTGCCGCGCGCGAGCAGGTGATGGACGAACTGTTCGCTCCAGGCATCGAGCTGCGTGCGATGCACTCCGCCGAGTGCGCTGCGCATCAGCGCGGCTTTCAGCGGGCCACGGTCGCAGCGCCGCAAGGCAAATGCGAGCAGCGCGGGAACGACCCCGAGCGCGCGCGGGATGCGCCAGGGATGGCGCAACAGGAAGCCCCCCACGTACGGGGCGAGGGTGTCGTGGCGGGTAATGGTCCCGTCGAGATCGAAGATGGCGAGCCGCATGCACTGAGGCGACGGCGGTGCACGCCGAGCCGCAGCGCCGTGTCTGGCGACGCTGCGGCTCGGGTGTGCCGTTCAGCCCTGGGCGGCGAGCTGACGCAGCACGTACTGCAGGATGCCGCCGTGGCGGTAGTATTCGCGCTCCTTCGGCGTATCGATGCGCACGCGCGCCTTGAACGTGATCGTCTTGCCGCCCTTCGGATCCCGCGCCTGCACGCTTACCTCGCGATCGCCGGCGGCGAGTCCGCTGATCTCGAACACTTCCTGGCCGGTGAGACCGAGCGACTTGACGCTCTCGCCCGGCAGGAACTGCAGCGGCGCGACGCCCATGCCGATCAGGTTCGAGCGGTGGATGCGCTCGAAGCTCTCGGCGATCACCGCGCGCACCCCGAGCAGCATCGTGCCCTTGGCCGCCCAGTCACGCGAGGAGCCCGTGCCGTACTCTTTGCCGGCGAGCACCACCAGCGGGGTGCGCTCGGACTTGTAGCGCATCGCCGCATCGAAGATCGAGGCCTGCTCGCCGCTCGGCAGGTGCACTGTGACGCCGCCCTCGACGCCCGGTACCAGGTGGTTGCGCAGGCGGATGTTGGCGAAGGTGCCGCGCATCATCACCTCGTGGTTGCCGCGCCGCGCACCGTAGGAGTTGAAGTCCTTCGGCGGTACACCGTGCGCCTCGAGGTAGCGGGCCGCCGGGCTGCTCTTGGCGATGTTGCCGGCCGGGGAGATGTGATCGGTCGTGACCGAGTCACCGAGCACCGCCAGTGCACGCGCGCCCTGGATGTCCGCAAGCGGCGGTGGCGTGTCGGTCATGCCGTCGAAGTACGGCGGGTTCTTCACGTAGGTCGACTGCTCGTCCCAGCTGTAGATCTTGCCGGCGGGCACGCGGATGGCGCGCCAGTGCTCATCGCCCTCGAACACGCTCGCGTAGCTGTCCTGGAACATCTTCGAGTTGATCGACTGGGCGAGTGCCTGTTGCACTTCCTGATCGCTCGGCCAGAGGTCCGCCAGGTACACCGGCTGGCCGGCGCTGTCGGTGCCGAGCGCGTCCTTGCTGAGATCGATGTCGAGGGTGCCGGCGAGCGCATAGGCGACCACGAGCGGCGGGGAGGCGAGGAAGTTCATGCGCACCTCGGGGTGCACGCGGCCCTCGAAGTTGCGGTTGCCCGAGAGCACCGAGCAGGCGGTGATGTCCCCGGCCTTCACAGCCGCGGAGATCTCCGGCTTCAGCGGCCCGGAATTGCCGATGCAGGTGGTGCAGCCGTAGCCGACCAGCTCGAAGCCGACCGCAGCCAGATCGGCGAGCACGCCGGCTTTGCGGAAGTAGTCGGTGACAACGCGCGAGCCGGGCGCGAGGCTGGTCTTCACCCAGGGCTGGGCACTGAGTCCGCGCTGGCGCGCCTTGCGCGCCAGCAGACCCGCACCGAGCATCACCGAGGGGTTAGAGGTGTTGGTGCAGCTGGTGATCGCCGCGATCAGCACCGCGCCGTCCTTCAACTCAAAGTGCTTGCCATCGAGGCTGGCCTGGGCGGTGCCTTTGGCTTGCGGGGTGCGCGCGGTGCGCTCCTCGGCGCTCTTTTGCGCCTGGGTGCGGTAGATGCTCTGTGCGGATTTCAGCGGCACGCGATCCTGCGGGCGGCGCGGACCGGCGAGGCTCGGCTCGACCGAGCCCAGATCGAGCTCGAGCACGTCGGTGTACTTCGCCTGTGCAGCGCCGGCGCGGCGCCAGAAGCCCTGGTGCTGCGCATAGGCCTTGACCAGCTCGATGCGCTCGCGCGGGCGGCCGGAGAGCTCGAGGTAGCGCACCGTCTCCTCGTCGATCGGGAAGATGCCGCAGGTGCTGCCGTACTCCGGCGCCATGTTGGCGATGGTGGCGCGGTCGGCGAGCGGCAGGTTGGCGAGACCGTCGCCGAAGTACTCGACGAACTTGTCGACGACGCCGCGCTTGCGCAGCAGCTCGGTGATGGTGAGCACGAGGTCGGTCGCGGTCGCACCGGGCGCGAGCCGCCCGGTCAGGCGCACGCCGATGACCTGCGGGATGAGCATGGTCACCGGCTGGCCGAGCATGGCCGCCTCGGCTTCGATGCCGCCCACGCCCCAGCCGAGCACGCCGAGGCCGTTGATCATGGTGGTGTGTGAATCAGTGCCGACAACGGTGTCCGGATAAGCGCACGTCACCCCATCGCGTTCGGCGTCGAATATCACGCGGCCGAGATACTCCAGGTTCACCTGGTGCACGATGCCGGTGCTCGGCGGCACGACGGCGAAATTGCGAAACGCCGACTGGCCCCAGCGCAGGAAGGCATAGCGCTCGCCGTTGCGGGCGAACTCGATGCGGGTGTTGGCGTCGAAGGCATCCGCGGTGCCGTACTCATCGACCTGTACGGAGTGATCGATCACCAGCTCGACCGGGGCGAGCGGGTTGACCTGCTCGGCCGCCCCGCCGAGCCGTACGATCGCCTCGCGCATCGCCGCGAGGTCCACCACGCAGGGCACGCCGGTGAAGTCCTGCAGAATCACGCGCGAGGGCGTGAAGGCGATCTCGTGCGCGGGCGCGGCGGCCGGGTCCCACTCGAGCAGCGCCTCGATGTCGGCGCGCGTGACGTTGACGCCATCTTCGTAGCGCAGCAGGTTCTCCAGCAGGATCTTCAGCGAATACGGCAGCCGCTCGACCTTCTCGCGGGGCAGGGCCGCGAGGCTGAAAATTTGATAGGAACGGTCGCCGGCCTGAAGGGTGGTGCGCGCCTTGAAGCTGTTCGTCATGAGTGGAACTCTCCCGGGGGAAATGCGGCGCGGATTATATCGACTCGGGGCGGCGCGCGCGCGGGACGCGCGGGCCATTCAGCCGCCAGCAGGCTCGAGCGCCTCGATCACCGCCCCGCCGAGGCAGCGTTCGCCCTCGTAGAGCACGGCGTACTGGCCCGGCGTGACCGCCCGCTGCGGCTGTTCAAAGACGATCCGCGCCGTGCCGTCGGCGAGCGGCTCGGTGAGCGCCGGCACCTCGCGCTGGCGGTAGCGCACTTTCACGGCCAGGCGCTGCGCGCGGGCCCGGGGCGGACAGAGCCAGTGCAGCGCCCCGGTGCGCAGCGCCCGGCTGAAGAGCCGAGGATGCTCTCCGCCCTGCACCACGATGAGCGCATTGCGCTCGAGGTCCTTGGCCGCCACGTACCAGGGCAGCGCCGCCGCGCCCGCTCGCCCGCCGATGTTCAGCCCGGTGCGCTGGCCGAGGGTGTAGAAGGCGAGGCCCCGATGCTCACCGAGCCGCTCCCCGTCGCTCGACTCGATCGGGCCGGGGCGCTCGGCCACGAACCGCCCGAGGAACTCCCGGAACGGCCGCTCGCCGATGAAGCAGATGCCGGTGCTGTCGGGCTTGTCGAACACCGGCAGGCCCGCGGCGCGCGCCCGCCCCCGGACGGCGGATTTCTCCAGCGCACCGATCGGCATCAGCGTGCGTGCAAGCTCGTGCGGTGCGACGGCATGCAGGAAGTAGCTCTGATCCTTGGTCGCATCGAGTCCCTTCAGCAGCTGCGGGCCATCCGGGCCGGGGGCGATGCGCGCGTAATGGCCGGTCGCGAAATACTGCGCGCCGAGCCGCTCGGCATAGCGCAGTGCGACGCCGAACTTGATCTCGCGGTTGCACAACACGTCGGGGTTCGGGGTGCGCGCGGCACGGTACTCGGTGAGGAAGTGCTCGAAGACACGCGCGCGGTACTCGGCGGCGAAGCTCACCCGGTGCAGCGGGATGCGCAGTTCATCGGCTACGGCGCGGGCATCCTGGAAATCCTGGGCGGCCGTGCAGTAGCCGTCCTCGTCCGCCTCCCAGTTGCTCATGAACAGACCCTGCACGTCCCAGCCCGCCTCCTTCAGGCACAGCGCGGCCACCGCCGAGTCGACCCCTCCGGAGAGCCCGACGATGACCCGTCTCACAGCACCTCCGCCGGCACCGCGAGCGCCGCCGCCAGATCGAGGCCGCCGATGGGTTCGAGCGGTCCGCCTGAGCCGGCGCGGTAATCCTCGATGCAACGCAGCACGAGCGGACTGCGCAGATCTCCCGGGCGCTCGCGCAGCTGTGCCTCGCTCAACCAGTAGGTGCCGAGGATGCCGGTATCGAGCCGCTGCAGGGGGCGGTGATCGCTGAGGGTGCCGCTGAAGGTGAAGCGCTTGAACTGGCGCTGCGTGCGCGGATGGCGCCATAGGTACACCCCGAGCAGCCGCTGCGGGGTGAAGTGCCAGGCGCTCTCCTCGCGTGTCTCGCGCACCACGGCCTCGAGCAGCGTCTCGCCGGGCTCCAAGTGGCCGGCGGGCTGATTGAGCACGCGCCGCCCGTCGATGAGTTCCTCGACGAGCAGGAAACGGCCCTCGGTCTCGGCCACGGCCGCGACGGTGATTTCAGGGGTGGACATGGCGGAAGTATATCCGCCGGGACGCGCCGCTCAGGCGGGGCGGGCGATGCGCAGGCTCTCCGGCGGCGTGCAGGTGTCCCAGAGCTGCTCGAACTCGTGCAGATAGAGCCGCGCGACGGGCGCATTGTCCATGTCGGCGATCCCGTCCCAGCAGTCGGCCCGCAGCCGGTACATGATCGCCCGTTCATCGGCGATCATGTAGGCGCAGTGCGGGGCGCCGTTGCGCGCCGGGAGGTTGCGGACATCGATGCAGCTCGAGAGCCGCCGCGCCATGGCCAGAAAGCGGTGACCGTCGGCGCTGCAGCGGCCGGGCTCCCCGATCAGCACGCGCACCTTGGCGAAGGGGCGGGCAAGCACCAGGCGTTTGACCACTTCGAGGAAGTCGCTTTGATCGTAGAGCTCAGGCTCGAGGTTCGGGGTGTAGATCGACAGCAGCCGCTGAGCCCGGGCGGACACTTGGTTCACCGCCGCGCGCGCCTCGCTCACCGAGGTCAGCACGGCGAGCGGCTCGAGCGGAATGCTCGCGCCGAAGCCTTCGGGCTCGGGCACGTAGCGCGCATGCGCCAGCTCCTCAAGCACGTTGTATTGTGCGATCTCGACACCCGGCGACACGGACCCGACCCATTCAGCGGCGTCTGCGACTGCAGACAGTGGCGCTCATCTTAGTGACGGCGCCGCCGGGGCCGTGCCGAGCCGGTCACAAAACCGCCGCTCGTCCCGCGGGATCGATTTGTCATATTTCGCTGGCGAGTTCGGCCGCCCAGCCGATGTAGTCGGCCGGGTGCAGCTCGCGCAGCCGGCGCTTGTGTTCAGCATTGAGCGGCAACGTGTCGATGAACTCGGCGAGCGAGGCGGCGGTAATCGAGCGGCCGCGGGTGAAGGTCTTGAGCAACTCGTAGCCGTCCGGTACGCCAGCGGCGCGCAGGACGGTCTGGACGGCCTCCCCAAGCACTTCCCAGGCGCCGTCGAGATCGGCGCGCATGCGGGCCGCGTCGGGCTCGACTTTACCCAAACCGCGCGCCAGCGCACGCCAGGCGATGAGGGCGTGGCCGAGCGCAACGCCGAGATTGCGCAGCACCGTGGAGTCGGTCAGGTCGCGCTGCCAGCGCGACACCGGCAGCTTCTCCGCAAAATGTCGCAGCAGTGCGTTGGCGATGCCGAGGTTGCCCTCGGCGTTCTCGAAGTCAATCGGGTTGACCTTGTGCGGCATGGTCGAGGAGCCGACTTCCCCGCTCACGGCCCGCTGCTTCAGATAACCGAGGGAGATGTAGCCCCAGAAGTCGCGGCTGAGGTCGAGCAGCACGACGTTCAGGCCGGCGAGCGCATCGCAGTACTCGGCGATCCAGTCGTGGGGTTCAATCTGGGTGGTATAGGCGTTGCTGATCAGGCCGAGGGATTCGATGAACGCCGCGCTCACGGCGCGCCAGTCGACCTCGGGCGCTGCGGTGCGGTGGGCGTTGAAGTTACCGACCGCGCCGTTCCACTTGCCGAGGATCTCGACGGCCGCCCAGCGCCGCTCAGCGCGCCGCAGGCGTGCCACGAAGTTCGCGACTTCCTTGCCGAGGGTGGTGGGACTGGCCGGTTGCCCGTGCGTGCGCGCGAGCATGGCATGACCGGCGGCGCGGTGGGCGAGGGCGCTCAGCTCCGTGATCAGCGCCCCGAGCGGCGCGCGCAGCTCCTCGCGCGCGGCCCGCAGCAGCAGCGCGTAGCTGAGGTTGTTGATGTCCTCCGAGGTGCAGCCGAAGTGCACCAGCTCGAGATTCGCGGGCGTGGCGCCGGCGGCGGCGAGCTGATCGCGCACGTAGTACTCGACGGCTTTGACGTCGTGATTGATGCGCGCCTCAATCGCCTTGACCGCCTCGGCGCAACCGGCGCCGGGGTCCTCGGCGAGCGCCGCGGCGCGCTCGCGCACCGCCGGGGCGAGCACCGCCCCGGGCAGCGCCGGCACGGCGCCCGCCAGGTGTGCCAGCCACGCGCTCTCCACCCGGACGCGCGCGCCGATCAGTCCGGCCTCTGACAGCAGGGCACGCAGCGGAGCGGTGGCGGCGCGGTAGCGGCCATCGACGGGCGAGAGGGCGAGGACGGCAGGCAGGTCGCGCGGCGTTTCACTCATGAGGTGCGGGATACAAGTCACTGGGCTGGGATGGATTATGATATCGCATTACCTCCCGTGACCGCAGGCGGCCCCCCGCGGCGCGGCGAAACTCTTCGGCGGGCCACGGAGCCATTTGCATGACGAATTCGTTTCGCATCGAGCGTGACAGCATGGGCGAGCTGCAGGTGCCGGCCGAGGCGCTCTGGGGCGCGCAGACGCAGCGGGCCGTGGAGAATTTCCCGGTCAGCGGCCGCCCCATGCCGCGCGCCTTCATCGGTGCGCTCGGTCTGGTGAAGCAGGCGGCCGCGCGCGCCAATGCGCGTCTCGGCCTGCTCGCGCAGGACATCGCCGCGGCGATCGAGTCTGCTGCGGCCGAGGTGGCCGAGGGTCAGCACGATGCGCACTTTCCGATCGACGTGTTCCAGACCGGCTCGGGCACCAGCACCAATATGAATGCCAACGAGGTGATCGCGGCGCTCGCCGCGCGCCGCCTCGGTAAGCCGGTGCACCCGAACGATCACGTCAACATGGGCCAGAGCAGCAACGACGTGATCCCGACCACGCTGCACGTGAGCGCCGCGCTCGCCGTGCGCCGGGAACTCGCCCCGGCGCTCGATGCGCTCGCCGGCACGCTGCGGGCGAAGGAAGCGGAGGTCGGCACGGTGGTCAAGACCGGGCGGACTCACCTGATGGATGCGATGCCGGTGACCTTCGGTCAGGAGCTCTCCGGCTGGCGCGCGCAGATCGAGGCCGGACTTGAGCGCCTCGCGGCGAGCGCCCCGCGCCTGCACCGGCTGGCGCAGGGCGGCACGGCGGTCGGCACGGGCATCAACGCCGATCCTCGCTTCGGCGCGCACTTCTGCCAGGCGCTCGGGGAACTCACCGGCTGCCCGTTCGCGCCGGCGCACAATTACTTCGAGGCGCTCTCGAGTCAGGATACGGCGGTCGAGCTGTCCGGGCAGCTGAAAGTGATCGCCGTCAGTCTGATGAAGGTCGCGAACGATCTGCGCTGGATGAACAGCGGTCCGCTCGCCGGCCTCGGCGAGATCGCGCTGCCGGCCCTGCAGCCCGGCAGCAGCATCATGCCCGGCAAGGTCAACCCGGTGATCCCGGAGGCGACCGCGATGGTGTGCGCCCAGGTGATCGGCCACGATGCGACCATTACCATCGCCGGTCAGTCGGGCAACTTTCAGCTGAACGTCATGCTGCCGGTGATTGCCTACAACCTGCTCGAGAGCATCCGGCTGCTCGCCAACAGTGCGCGGTTGCTCGGGGCGCGCGCCATCGCCGGCTTCAAGGTCAACCCCGAGCGTCTCGCCGAGGCGCTCGAGCGCAATCCCATCCTGGTGACGGCGCTGAACCCGGTGATCGGCTACGAGAAGGGCGCGGCGATCGCCAAGAAGGCCTATGCCGAGGGTCGCCCGATTCGCGAAATGGCCGAGAAGATGACCGATCTGCCGCGCGAGGAGCTGATGCGGTTGCTCGACCCGCAGGAGCTGACCCGTGGAGGAATCAAAGGCGGTGCCGGCGGCGGTGGCTGACAGCCCCGGGGTGGCGGGCGGGGACGCCGCGACGCTCGCGCGCATCGAGGCGTGCCTCGCCGGCAGCGTTGCGAACCATCAGCCCCAGACCTGGCTCGTGCCAGGGCAGACGCTCGCGCGCAGCCGCGAGCTGCGCGCAAGCTTCCCGTCCGAGCCGGCCCCGGCGGCGGTGCTCGTCCCGCTCGTGGACCGTCCCGAGGGTCCGACCGTGCTGCTGACGCGCCGGGGGCGCGACCTGCGCAACCATGCCGGCCAGGTGAGCTTTCCGGGCGGGCAGATCGAGGCCAGCGACGCCGATCCGGCTGGCGCGGCGCTGCGCGAGGCGTACGAGGAGATCGGACTTGAGGGGCGCTTCGTCACGGTGATCGGCTACCTGCCCGACCATATCGTGATCAGCGGCTTTCGGGTCACTCCGGTGGTCGCTCGCGTCACACCGGGTTTTGAGCTGCGTCCGGACCGCCAGGAGGTCGATGTGGTCTTTGAAGTCCCGCTCGCCTACGTGTTCGATCCGCGCAATCACCGGCCGCGGCGCGTGCGCTTGCGTGATCCGGGCGTCGAGATCGACATGATCGATATCCCTTTCGGCGAACACAACATCTGGGGCGCCACCGCCGGGATGCTCCTGACGCTGTACCGGATGTGCTGCACTGATGCGGCCGGATGACCCGGCCGCGGCGCTCGCAGCGCTGCTGGAGTTGATGGTGCGCCTGCGCGATCCGCAGCAGGGCTGTCCCTGGGATCGGGCGCAGGATTTTCAGAGCATCGCCCCGTACACGATCGAGGAAGCCTACGAGGTGCGCGCGGCCATCGAGCGGGGCGATCCGCACGCGCTGCGCGCGGAACTCGGTGATCTGCTCTTTCAGGTCGTCTTTCATGCCCGGCTCGCCGAGGAGCGCGGCTGGTTCGATTTCGCGGCCGTCGCCGCCGGGGTTCATGCGAAGCTCGTTCGCCGCCATCCGCACCTGTTCGACACCGAGGCCACACCGGGCAGCGCCGCTGAGCAGTCGCGCCGCTGGGAGGATCTGAAGGCGCTCGAGCGCGCGGGGGACGCCAACGGCGATGCCAGTGCGCTCGCGGACGTTGCGCTCGCGCTGCCGGCGCTGATGCGCGCCGGCAAACTCGGCCGGCGAGCCGGGCGCGTCGGGTTCGACTGGGCCGAGCCGCAGGCGGTGCGCGCCAAGGTACTCGAGGAGCTCGGCGAACTCGATGCGGCGCTCGGGGCGAGCGGGGGGACGGCCGATGCGCACGTGCGCGAGGAGTTCGGGGATCTGCTGTTCGCGCTCGCCAACTGGGGGCGCCACCTCGGCATCGATCCGGAGGAGGCGCTGCGCGGGGCGAACGCGAAGTTCGAGCGGCGCTTCCGGCACATGGAAGCGTCGGCCGCTCAGCTCAGCGCGCCGCTCGGGCAGCTCAGCGCCGCGCAGTGGGAGGCGCTCTGGTGTGCGGCGAAGGGCGAGCCGTGAGCCCGGAGCGCACCGGTCGGGGGCGTATTCAGCGAGGATTCACGGGTGATAGGCTACGGTTGCGCAGGCTGGCGTGGCCGCCGATAGGGCCTTCTGGCCATAGCGGCGCCGGCGAGGCATGACAAACGTGCGACTTCCCATGAACAGAATACGCGCAGGACTCGTGCTCGCGTTGGCGCTTGGCGCTCTGTGCGGCGGGTGCACGCGCCTTCAGGCGCGCGAGGCGTACGCTGCGCCGGCGGCGCCCCTGGCGCACAGCGCGATCACCATGAACCAGGCCGTGCGCATGGTCGAGCGGCGCTTCCGAGCGCGCGTCGTGCGGGCCGAGACGCGCAAGAACCACGGTCAGACGGTGTACGTACTGCGGCTGTTGGACCAGTCCGGACGCGTGTTCACCGTGCGCGTCGACGCGGCGAGCGGCCGGATTCTGTAGATTTCACGCGGGAGGTCCGATGCGGGCGTTGGTGGTCGAAGACGAGGCGGCGTTGCGGGAGAGCTTAAAGAGCGAACTCGCCGCGGCGGGCTTCTCGGTCGATGTGGCGCAGGACGGGGAGGACGGGCTGTTCGCGGGCCTGGAGTATCCGCTCGATGTGGCGCTGATCGACCTGGGGCTGCCGAAGCTCTCCGGACTCGAGGTCATCCGCAGGCTGCGCGCGGCGCACAAAACCTACCCGATCCTGATTCTCACCGCGCGCGATAATTGGCAGGACAAGGTCGAGGGATTGCAGGCCGGCGCGGACGATTACGTCGCCAAGCCGTTTCATTTCGAGGAGGTATTGGCGCGTCTGCAGGCGCTGCTGCGCCGTGCCGGCGGCTGGGCGAGTCCGGAGCTCAAGTGCGGTCCGGTGACCCTCGATACGCGCGCGCAGACCGTGGCGGTCGATGGTGTGGCGGTGGAGCTGACCACGTTTGAGTACCGCATCCTCGAGCACCTGATGTTGCGTGCCGGGGAGGTGATCTCCAAGGCCGAGCTCACCGAGCGGCTCTATGATCAGGACTTCGAGCGCGACAGCAACGTCATCGAAGTGCTGGTGGGGCGGCTGCGCCGCAAGCTCGATCCCAACGAGCAGCTGAAGCCCATCGAGACGCTGCGCGGGCGCGGCTACCGCTTCTCCCTTGCGCGTCACGTGGCCGGCTGACGGCGCGGACGCTGCGGTGCAATCCCTCAGCCAACGGCTGTTGCTGTCGGTGGCGCTGCCGCTCGCGCTGTTCTTCGGCGTCATGACGCTGGTGCTCGATCATGGCTTTCGTACGCTCTCGGACCACTCGCTGCACGAGCTGCTCGACTCGCAGATCATCGCCCTCATCGCCGCGGCCGAGCGCGAACCGAAAAAAGGCTACGTTGCGCCGCTTTCGGCACTCGATTCGCGCTTCGCGACGCCGCGCTCGGGGCTGTATGCGGCCATCCGCTCCGCGCACCATCAGTGGACGTCCCCCTCGACCGCCGAGGCCGATGTGAGCTTCGGTCCGCTGCTGCCCCAGGGGGCGCGCACGTTCTCCTACTCGATGGCCGGACACCGGCGGCTCGCCGTCGAGAGCCGCGGGGTGTCGTTCGCGGATGACCCGGGTGCGAGCGGGCCGATCACCTTCAGTGTGGCGGTGAGCCTGACGCCCTATGAGGAGCAGCTCTGGGAGTTCCGCCGCCGCATGGTGTTGTGGTTCAGCGTCCTGATGGCTCTGCTGCTGGCGACGCTCGCGGTGCTGCTGCGGGCGGTGCTGGCGCCGGTGCGCCGGCTCGAGCGCGAGATCCACGAGGTCGAGGAGGGGCACAGCGAGGTCCTCGGCGGTGGCTACCCGCGTGAACTGAGCGGCGTGGCACGCCATCTGAATGCGCTCCTGATCGGGGAGCGCAAACGTCTGGCGCGCTACCGCGATACTCTCGGCAATCTTGCCCACAGCTTGAAGACGCCCTTGGCGGTGATGCGCTCGGCGCTGCCGGCGGCCGCTGAGGCGAGCGAGTCGATCGGCACCGAAATCGACCGCATGAGCGACATCATCGAGCATCAGCTGAAGCGGGCGGCGGCCTCCGGCGGCGGTCTACTCGGGCAGGCGCCCGTGGCGGTCGCGCCGGTCGCCACGGATCTGCGCGCTGCGCTGCTGAAGGTCTATCGCGACAAGGATCTCTCGCTCGAGCTGGCGGTGCCGGCGGCGAGCCAGTTCGTCGGCGATCGGGCCGACTTGATGGAGATGCTCGGCAACCTGCTCGATAACGCCTGCAAGTGGTGCACGCAGCGGGTCCGTTTGACGGTCGCGATCGATCCGGCCGGTGAGGTGCAGGAGAACATGACTCTCATCGTCGAGGACGACGGGCCGGGGGTCTCGGCGGAGAATCGAGCGCGGGTGCTGGAGCGCGGCGTGCGCACGGATGAGACCGTGCCCGGTCACGGACTCGGCCTCGCCATGGTGCGCGAGACAGTCGAGCTCTACGGCGGCACGCTGTCGGTCGACACCTCGCCGCTCGGCGGGGCGCGCTTCGAGCTGCACTTGCCCGGACGGCTGTAAGGGCGACGCCTGGCGTTGAGCTCGGCAGCGACATTCACGCGCCCTGCGGCGCTCGGGCGCGCAGGCGCGAGTGAGCGAACCCGGAGGCCTCGCGTGGCTCGGGTGTGAGGCGTCGCGTGAGGATCGCGAGCGCCTCCTCGGGGCGGTCGGCGAACTCGAACAGGTTCAGGTCCTGCGCATCGATCACGCCGTGACGGGCGAGCGCGTTGAAGTCGATGATCTCGTTCCAGTACTCCGGGCCGTAGAGAATCACCGGAATATCGCGCGCGAGCTTGCGGGTCTGGGCGAGGGTGAGAAACTCGGTGAGCTCATCGAGCGTGCCGAGTCCGCCGGGGAAGGCGATCAGTGCCCGCGCCAGATGGGCGAACCAGAGCTTGCGCATGAAGAAGTAGTGGAACTCGAACGTGAGCTCGCTCGAGAGGTAGGGGTTGGGATGCTGTTCGTGCGGCAGACTGATGTTCAGGCCCACCGTCTTGCCGCCGGCCTCGGTGGCGCCCCGGTTGGCCGCCTCCATGATCCCACCGCCGCCGCCGGAGCACACCACGTAGCGGTGCGCGTGTTCCGGGAGTGATGCGGACCAGCGGGTAATCAGCCCGGCGAGTTCGCGGGCATGCTCGTAGTACTGGCCGAGCGGGCCATCGGGCCGCAGACGCGCCGAGCCGAAGAACACGACCGTGGCGTGCACTCCGGCGCGCCGGAAGCGCTCCAGCGGCTCCAGATACTCCGCCAGGATGCGCAGCGGCCGGGCCGCATCGCTGGTGAGGAAGCTCTCCTGCTCGTACGCGAGCGCAGGAGGATGAGTCATATCGGTGGCAGCATTTTTGTCCATCAGTGCACCCGTTCGAAGTCGATGAAACCCCGCTCCACATCCACGCGCACCAGCCGCACCCGCAGCCGGTGGCCGATATCCGCGCCCTCGAAGCCGCGCAGGAGTCGTCCCTCCACCGCCGGGCGCAGGATACGCACCCAGGTGCCCTTGGCCGCCGCGCCGGTGACCAGGGCATCGAAAACCTCCCCGATGCGCCCGGCGAGCAGCAGCGCGGCGGCGGATTTCGTCACGCGGCGCTCGACTTTGGCGGCCTGATCTTCCTGCAGCGTACAGTGCGCGGCGAGCTGCTCGAGCAGCCCGTAGGGATAGGGCGAGGGCCTCTCGGCCAACACCGCCTTGACCAAACGCTGGCTGACAAGGTCGGGGAAGCGCCGGTTCGGCGCACTGGAGTGGGTGTAGTTGCTCACCGCGAGCCCGAAATGTTCGTTCACGCCCCGACCGGGCTGCTGTGCCACGTACTCCCCGGAGCCGAGCGATTTGACCACCGCGAGCGACAGGTCGGCGAAGCGTTCCGGGTCGGCCGCGCGGCGACGGACGAGAAAGCCATTCAGCGCGAGCGCATCGGGCGCGGCCGGGAGGTGCTCACCGACGTCCGCGGCGAGCGCGACGATGCGCTCCCAGCGGCGCGGTGTGCGCAGTACTCGGCGCAGCGACGGGGCGCCATGAAGATCGAGAAAGTGAGCCACGGCGCCGTTGGCCGCGATCATCAGATCCTCGATCAGCTCCTGCGCGCGGTTCTTGTGCTCCCGTTCGAGGTCACGCAGCGCGTCGCCGTCGAATACCGCATGGGTCTTGAGCGTCTCGAGCGTCAACGCGCCGCGCAGGTGACGTTTGGCGCGCAGCTTCTGCGCCGCGACATCCTGCAGCCGCAGGGGGTTTTGCAGTCGCGGGTTGGACAGCCCCGGCGGTGGCGGCGCGCGGCCCTCGAGCCACTCCGCCACCGACGGATAGGCGAGCTTCGCCTGGTTGCGCACCTGCGCGCGGTAGAGACTCGAGGCGGCGACTTCACCGTCGCTTAAGATGTCTAATTCGATGACCAGCGCGATGCGCTCCTGTTGGTCATTAAGTGAAGTGAGGTCGGTCGAGAGCCGCTCCGGCAGCATCGGGAAGATCTGCGCCGGGGTGTATACCGAGGTGGTGTTGCGGTGCGCGTGGGCGTCGATCGGTGTGCCTGCGCCCACCAGCGCGTCGACATCGGCGATTGCAACCCAGACACGCGTGGCGCCTGCGGGTAACGACTCTGCGGCGGAGATCTGATCCAGGTCGCGCGAGTCGTCGTTATCGATCGACACCCACGGCAGCGTGCGCAGATCGCGCACGTTCGCTGCGCGCGCCGGCGCACCGAGCGCAGCGGCCTGACGCATCGCGGTCGGCGGAAACTCAGGCTGCAGCCCCCGCTCAATCATCGCGATGCGCGCGATGTGACGCAGGATCTGCCGCCCGCCGTGGGAAGCCGCATGCATGCCTGTTCCCTCGAATGCCCGGATACGGCATCCTAGGAGCCGCCTCCGGCACGGTCAATGCGCGCCCCCGCAGCGCATCGCGGGGAGTGCGTATATACGCCATGCCGGCATTACGATGCCATGATGAATGGAACGACGGCCGCCCGGCCGCGTACAAGGAGTCGGCAATGTCGCGACATGGTGGGCCGTCCGCGGCCGAAGCGCTCTCTCCCGAACAACTGCGGCGTCTCGATGCGTACTGGCGCGCGGCGAATTACCTGTCGGTCGGACAGATCTATCTGCGCGACAACCCGTTGCTCAGCGAGCCGCTCGCACCTGAGCACATCAAGGCGATGTTGCTCGGCCACTGGGGGACGACGCCGGGACAGAACTTCATCTATGCGCATCTGAACCGCGTGATCTGCGCGCACGACCTGGACATGATTTATCTCTCCGGTCCCGGTCATGGCGGACCGGCGTTGGTCGCCAACACCTACCTGGAGGGCACCTACAGCGAGCTGTATCCGCAGATCTCCCAGGACGAGGTGGGTCTTAAGCGCCTGTTCACCCAGTTCTCCTTCCCCGGCGGCATTCCGAGCCATGTCTCTCCGGAGTGCCCCGGCTCGATTCACGAGGGCGGGGAGCTCGGGTATTCCCTGAGCCATGCCTGCGGAGCGGTGCTCGACAATCCCGAGCTCATTGCCGCGTGCGTGGTCGGTGATGGGGAGGCCGAGACCGGTCCGCTCGCCGGCAGCTGGCATCTGAACAAGTTCATCAACCCCGCGCAGGACGGGGCGGTGCTGCCGATTCTGCATCTGAACGGCTACAAGATCGCCAACCCCACGGTGCTCGCGCGCATCGAGCGCGAGGAGCTGACGCAGCTGCTGAGTGGCTACGGCTGGCGGCCGTACTACGTGAGCGGAGCCGAACCGCTGGCGATGCACTCGCTGATGGCCGCGACGCTCGATACGGTGATCGGGCAGATGCGTGCGATCCAGCGCGCCGCGCGCGCCCCCGGGGCGCCGAGCACGCGCCCGCGCTGGCCGATGATCGTGCTCGAGAGCCCCAAGGGCTGGACCGGGCCGAAGCAGCTCGACGGCAAGCGCATCGAAGGCAGTTTCCGTGCCCACCAGGTGCCGATCACAGATCCAGCGAGCGATCCGCAGCACCTTCGGGCGCTCGAGGCCTGGATGCGCAGCTACCGGCCCGAGGAGCTGTTCGAACACGGACGGCTGCGCGCGGAGTTCGCCGAGCTCGCCCCGCGCGGCGCGCGGCGCATGGGCGCGAACCCGCACGCCAACGGCGGATTGCTGCTGCGCGAGCTGCTGTTGCCCGAGTTTCGCGCGTATGCCCAACCGGTCAGCGCCCCCGGGGCACTCGCGGCCTCCGACACCGGCACGCTCGGGGTGTACCTGCGCGAGGTGATTCGGATGAACCGGAGCACCTTTCGCCTGTTCGGGCCCGATGAGACCGTGTCGAACAAGCTGCAGGCGGTGTTCGAGGCCTCCAATCGCCAGTGGGAGGCGCGCACGGCGTCGGATGATGAATTCCTCGCCCCGACCGGGCGGGTGCTGGAGATCCTGAGTGAGCACCAGTGCGAGGGGTGGCTCGAGGGCTACCTGCTCACCGGCCGCCACGGCCTGTTCAACTGTTACGAGGCGTTCATCCACATCATCGACTCGATGTTCAATCAGCATGCCAAGTGGCTGAAAGTCACCGCCGGCATCCCCTGGCGGCGGCCGATCGCCTCGCTGAACTACCTGCTCACCTCGCACGTCTGGCGTCAGGACCACAACGGCTTCACGCACCAGGATCCCGGCTTCATCGATCACGTGGTCAACAAAAAGGCCGGGATCGTACGAGTGTATCTGCCGCCCGATGCGAACTGTCTGCTCTCGGTGATGGATCACTGTCTGCGCAGCCGTCACTACGTCAATGTGGTCATCGCCGGGAAGCATCCGGCGCCGCAGTGGCTGTCGATCGAGGCGGCCGCGGCGCATTGCACCGCCGGCATCGGCATCTGGGACTGGGCGAGCAACGATGCGGGCGCTGTGCCGGATCTGGTGATGGCGTGTGCCGGGGACGTGCCGACGCTCGAGACGCTCGCGGCCGTCGCGATGCTGCGCGAGGGGCTGCCGGAGCTGAAGATCCGGGTGGTCAACGTCGTGGATCTGATGCGGCTGCAGCCAAGCAGCGAACATCCGCATGGGCTGAGCGATGCGGACTTCGATTCGCTGTTCACCCGGGACAAGCCGGTGATTTTCGCCTTCCACGGCTATCCGTGGCTGATTCATCGGTTGACGTACCGGCGCCACAACAGCGCCGGGCTGCACGTGCGCGGCTACAAGGAGGAGGGGACCATCACCACGCCGTTTGACATGACCGTGCTCAACGACATGGACCGGTTCCATCTCGTCCAGGATGCGATCGACCGCCTGGCGCAGCTCGGGGACCGTGGCGCCTACCTGAAGGAGCGCGCCCGAGGCCTGCTGATCGAGCACGCGACCTACATCCGCCGTCATGGCCGGGACATGCCGCTCGTGGCGGACTGGAAGTGGCCCGACGGCGCCGCGGCGCGCGCCTGAGCGGCCGGTGTCGGGCACGATGCTTCTCGTCACGGTCAACAGCGGCTCGACGTCGATCAAGGTGGCCGCGTTCGAGGCGAGTCCCGGCGAGGCGTCGTGGGACGGGCCGCTGCGGCGCATCGCGGCGGTCCATCATGAGGGCACGCACCTCGAGCCGGCCGAGGAGTTGCGTGCGTTTCTCCGGCAGCTGCCGGGCCCGCCGGCCGCGCTCGCACACCGCGTGGTGCACGGTGCCGATCGCTTCACGCACCCGGTGCGAATCGATGCGGCCGTTCGTGTGAGTATCGGCGAGCTCGCGGCGCTTGCCCCGCTGCACAACCCGCTCGCGCTGCGCTGGATCGATGCGGCGCGCGCGCTGTGCGATCGGGCCGTCGCGCAGGTGGCGGTGTTCGACACCGCGTACTTCGCGGGCCTGCCGCGCGTGGCGGCCGAGTACGCACTGCCGAGCGAGCTCGGATGGGACCTCGGGGTGCGTCGCTACGGGTTCCACGGGCTTGCGCACGAGGCGATGTGGCGGCGCTGGTGCGAGCTCAATCCCGGACTCGAGCGCGGGGGGCGTCTGATCAGCGTGCAGCTCGGCGGCGGCTGCTCGATCACGGCGCGCGATCCGCACGGACCGCGTGACACCTCGATGGGGTTCTCACCGCTCGAGGGGCTGGTGATGGCCAGCCGTTGCGGGGACATCGACGCGGCGGTCGTGCCGTATCTCGCCGAGCGCCGCGGACTCTCGCCGGCGCGGCTGATCGAGGCCTTCAACCGCGAGGCGGGCCTGCTCGGGCTGGCGGGCAACGCCAGTGCGGGCGCACTGCTCGATGCCGGTGGAGCACGCGCTGAACGGGCGCTCGAGCTCTACTGTTACCGGCTGCGCAAGTACATCGGTGCGTATCTGGCCGTGCTTGGGGGGTGCGATGGCATCGTATTTGGCGGAGGTGTCGGGGAACATGTGCCGCAGATCCGCGCCCGTGTGCTGGAGGGACTGCGCTTCGCGGGTGTGGAACTCGACGCGGCTCGCAATGACGCGGCGGTCGGGCGGGAGGGGCGTATCAGCACCGCCCCGAGTGCGGTTGCGGTCTGGACGGTGCGCGTGGCCGAGGAGCCACTGCTGGCGCGCGCCGCGCTCCAGGTGCTCGGCGCACAGCGCTAGGGGCAGAGCGGCGCGCGCGTCAGCGCGGCGAATGCCCAGGGACTGTGTTTGCCCTGATAGAGTGTTTGGTTGATCCACACCATCGCGTACGGCTCGAGATGGCGCGATTGCCGCAGACCGCCGGCGTCCAGAGGATCGAAGCCGAGATCCCTCAGAAGACCGGCGACCGTCGCCTTCGCGTCGGGGTGATCCGAGGCCATGAACATCACGGGCGGCACCACAAACCCGCGAGTGTCGGCCATCACGTCGGCGCCAACCTGGTTCAGCGTCTTGACGATGCGCGCCTCGGGCAGCCATGCGGCGACGGCCTCGCCGGCGGAGTGGGTGAAGCCGCGCTCGAGCACGAGCACGCCGTCGCGCACCGTCAGCGGGTTCATGCAGTCGATGACGATCTTGTCGGCGAGTGGGCCGAGCGTCGCAACCGCCGCTGCGGCACCGTTCCAGGGCAGCGCGAGCACGACCACGGCGGCCGCCTCAGCCGCCTCGCGCGGATGTTGCGCCTGCGCGCGCGTTTCCTGACAGAGCGCTTGGACGGTGTGCTGTGAGGGGTCGCGCACACCGAGCAGGAGTTCGTGGCCGCGGCGGGACCAGCCGCGTGCGAGCGCTCCGCCGACATGGCCGGCGCCGATGAGGGCGATTTTCATGACAGCCTCGCCGGTGCGATGGACTGGTGTGAAGTCTAGTCGCGCCGCGCGTGCCCCGACAAGCGGCGCTCTGAGACCTGCCGTGCGGGGCCGCGACCGGCGGCCCCGCACGGCAGGTCCTCACAGCTCGAACTTGATCCCCTGCGCAAGCGGCAGCGCGCCGCTCCAGTTGATCGTGTTGGTCTGCCGGCGCATGTACGCCTTCCAGGCGTCCGAGCCCGATTCGCGTCCGCCGCCGGTGTCCTTCTCCCCGCCGAACGCCCCGCCGATCTCAGCCCCGGAGGTGCCGATGTTGACGTTGGCGATGCCGCAGTCGCTGCCGCTCGCGCCGAGGAAGCGCTCGGCGGCGCGCAGCCGCTCGGTGAACAGCGCCGAGGACAGGCCGTAGTGGCTCGCGTTCTGCTCGTCGATCGCCGCCTCGAGCGAGTCGATCGGGATTAGGTACAGGATGGGCGCGAAGGTCTCGTTCTGCACCACCGGCCAGTCGTTGCGCGCGCGGATCAGCGTCGGCTCGACGAAATGTCCCGGCCGATCGAGCGCCTTGCCGCCGGCGAGCACCTCACCGCCAGCGGCGCGGGCCGCCTCGACCGCCGCCTGGAAGCGCTCGCGTGCCGCTGCGTCGATCAACGGACCCATGAGCGTGGCCGGATCGAGCGGATCGCCGATGCGCACCTGGCGGTACGCATTCACGAGCCGTCGGGCGAGCTCATCGATGATCGTACGGTGCGCGAACACTCGCCGCGTCGTGGTGCAGCGCTGGCCGGCGGTGCCGACCGCGCCGAACACGATGGCGGGTACGGCGAGCTCGAGGCTCGCCGACTCATCGACGATGATCGCGTTGTTGCCACCGAGCTCGAGCAGACTCTTGCCAAGGCGCGCCGCGACGCGCTCGCCGACCTTGCGGCCGACGGCGGTCGAGCCGGTGAATGAGACCAGCGCGACCCGTGCGTCATCGACGAACCGCGTGGCCAGCTCGCTGCCGGCATCGATGAACAGCTGAAACACCGGCGGGAGCCCGTGGTGCGCCATCACCCGGTTGACGAGCTTCTGCACCGCGATGGCGGTGAGCGGGGTTTTCGGTGAGGGCTTCCAGACCGACACGTTGCCGCAGATCGCTGCCAGACACGCGTTCCAGGCCCACACGGCGACCGGGAAGTTGAAGGCGGAGATGATGCCGATCACCCCGAGCGGATGCCACTGCTCGTACATGCGGTGGCCGGGGCGCTCGGAGTGCATGGTGAGTCCGTAGAGCATGCGCGACTGGCCGACGGCGAAGTCGGCGATGTCGATCATCTCCTGCACCTCGCCGAGTCCTTCGGCGAGGATCTTGCCGTTCTCGAGCGACACGAGCGCGCCGAGATCATCCTTCGCGGCGCGCAGCGCCTCCCCGAGCAGCCGCACCGCCTCGCCGCGCTTGGGCGCCGGGACGCCGCGCCACTGCGCGGCGGTGGTCACGGCCGAGCGCATCACCGCCTCGTAGTCGGCCGCATTGGCGCTGCGCACGGTGGCGAGCGCAGCCCCGGTGGCCGGATTGTGGACGGTGAGCAGCGTCCCGCCGCCACGCCACTCGCCCGCCCCGGCGCAGGCGCCGAGGTTCTCTCCGGCGAGCTCAAGTCGTGCCAGCAGCGCCGGAATGTTGATCGATGTGCTCATCGTTCAGGCCGCCTTGTGCGGGCCGAGTTTGCGCTGGTGGCCGACTTTGCCGGAGACGATGACCTCGCTGGAGAGATCCTTGGTGCCGCCCGGGGCGTAGTACTGGCCGAAGCGGTTGGCGAGCACTTCGGGCAGACGGAACTGTTCCTGCGCCACGAAGCCGCTGAAGCGCTCCGGCCGCTCGAGCACCAGATCGACCACGGCGGTGATGCCGGCGGCCGTGGTGACCTGGATGGCCGACCACAAGCGCCCGGCGATCAGCTGCGGGTAGATCTTGTTGACATAGTTCTCCTCGCGCAGCTGTCCGTCGCGCATGCCGGTGACGGCCACGTAGACGATGATCACGTCCTGCAGCGTCTGCGGCACGGCGTTCTCGAGGATGCGCTTGAGCGTGCCGCGATCCTGATTGAGCTTCAGGTCATTCATCAGCAGGAGCATCTGCTCGCAGTGCCCGGGATAGCGGATGGTCTTGTAGTTCATCGATTCGACGGCCGCGCCATGGGTCTCGGCGAGCGAGCCGAGACCGCCCGAGGTGTTGAACGCCTCGTACAGCGTGCCGTCGATTTCGATTTCCTCCAGGCCCTCGAGCGGCGCCACTTCGACGCTGCGGCCATCGACGATCGCCTGGCAGGGATTGCCGTACTCGTTGATCAGGCCCTCGGTGGACCAGGTGAGGGAGTACTTCAGCACGTTGTTCGGATGCTGCGGCAGGGCCCCGACCCGCAGCTTCACCGCGCGCAGCGTCTGGAAGTGCGTGATGAGCTCGGCGGCGGCGATGCTGATGAAGCCGGGGGCGAGACCGCACTGCGGCACGAAGGCCCTGTGCGAGCCAGCCGCGATGGAGCGTACCGCACGAGTGACGGCCACGTCCTCGGTGAGATCGAAGTAGTGGATGTTCGCGTGCCGGGCCGCCTCGGCGACCGTGACGTTGCAGTGAAACGGCAGGCTCGAGATCACCGCATCGACCGGGTGGGCGGCCAGGTGCCGATCGAGTGCCGCGCGGCTCTTCGCATCGAGACCGTAGGCGCTCATGCCCTTGAGATCGTGAGCTTTTACCACGGCCTCGGCCACAGCGTGGTCGACGTCCGCGAGCGCTACCTCGTAGGCGCCCGAGCTGGCCAGAAGTCCGGAAATCAATGCGCCGATCTTACCGGCGCCGAGAATCAAAACGCGGTGCATGTCGCCCCCGGAATAATAATGAAACCGACAATTCTGGACCTGCGGGTCGATCCGCGCCAGTCCATGCTACGATCAATATCATCATGCGCTCCCCCGAAAGCACCGCTTGGCATCCGGCGAGCTGGCAGGGCCGTCCGGCCCAGCAGCAGCCGACGTACGAGGATCCGGCCGCACTCGCCCAGGTCGTGGCCGAGCTGTCGCGGCTGCCCCCGATCGTCGTGTCCTGGGAAATCGAGGCGCTGCGCGAGCGCCTGGCGGCCGCCCAGCGCGGTCAGGCGTTCCTGCTGCAGGGCGGGGACTGCGCCGAGACGTTCGCCGATTGCGAATCGGACTCCATCGCCAAGAAGCTGAAGATCCTGCTGCAGATGAGCTTGGTGCTGCTGCATGGACTGAAGAAGCCGATCATCCGCGTCGGACGCATGGCCGGGCAGTACGCCAAGCCGCGCTCGGCCGAGACCGAGTCGCGCGACGGGGTGACGCTGCCGAGCTTTCGCGGCGATCTGGTCAACCGCCCGGCGTTCACTGCCGCGGCGCGCCAGGCCGATCCGCAGCTGCTGCTGCGCGGCTACGAACGGGCGGCCCTGACCTTGAATTTCGCCCGGGCGCTGGTCGATGGGGGCTTCGCCGACCTGCATCACCCGGAGTACTGGGATCTCGGATTCGTCAAGCACGCGCCCCTGAAGGACGCCTACCAGCGCATCGTGCAATCGATCGGCGATGCGCTCGATTTCTTCGAGGGCATCAGTGGGCGGCGGGTGCATGAGGCGTCGCTGGTGGATTTCTACGCCAGCCACGAGGGCCTGCACCTGCTCTACGAGCAGGCCCAGACCCGCTTCATCCCGCGTCAGGACCGCTGGTACAACCTCTCGACGCACATGCCCTGGATCGGCATGCGCACCGCGAAGCTCGACGGGGCGCACGTGGAATTCTTCCGCGGCATCAGCAATCCGATCGGCATCAAGATCGGCGCGGCGATGGATGCGGCCTGGCTGCAGGGGCTGATCGGCACGCTCAACCCGCAGGATCAGCCGGGACGCTTGACGCTGATTCACCGCTTCGGGGTGAAGGACATCGAGACGGCGCTGCCGAAGATGATTGAGGCGGTGCGCCAGAGCGGCCAGACGGTGCTGTGGGTCTGCGACCCGATGCACGGCAACACCGAGACCAGCACCGCGGGACTGAAGACCCGGCGCTTTGAGAATATCTTGAAGGAAGTGGACCTCGCCTTTCGCATCCACGCCGAGCACGGCTCGCGTCTCGGCGGGGTGCACGTGGAGCTCACCGGGGATGATGTGACCGAGTGTACCGGCGGGGCGCGGGGTCTCACCGATGCGGACCTGCAGCGCGCCTATCGCTCGACCGTCGATCCGCGCTTGAACCACGAACAGGCGCTCGAACTGGCCATGCTGATCGCCGAACGCAGCCAGAGCCGTCGTCTGGCGCACCTCTGAGATCCCTGCCGTCCGCCCTGAAGCCGGTGGGCTGATTCCTCATACTGATTCACGATCGGCCCCGGGTTTGCCGGTACAATGCGCCGATGCAGTACCAGCACATCACCGTCCCGACCGAGGGACGCAAGATCTCCGTCAACCCCGATCATTCGCTGAATGTTCCGGACGCGCCCATCATCCCGTTCATCGAGGGCGACGGCATCGGCGTCGATGTCACGCCGGCGATGCGCCGCGTGGTCGATGCGGCCGTGCAGAAGGCTTACGGCGCGCGCCGGCGCATCTGCTGGATGGAAGTGTTCTGCGGCGAGAAGGCAAGTGCGCGCTACGGGGAGTGGTTCCCCGAGGAGTCGCTGCAGGCGCTGCGCGAGTTCGTGGTCTCGATCAAAGGGCCGCTCGCGACCCCGATCGGCGGGGGGATCCGTTCGCTGAACGTGGCGATGCGCCAGAACCTCGATCTGTACGCCTGCGTCCGTCCGATCCAGTATTTCCCAGGTGTCGTGAGCCCCATGGCCGATGCCAGCCTCACCGACATGGTGATCTTCCGAGAGAATACCGAGGACATCTACGCCGGGATCGAATGGCCGGCAGGTTCCGCCGACGTGCATAAGCTGATCGCCTTCCTGCAGAAGGAGTTTGGCGTCACCGGTATTCGCTTCCCGTCGAGCTCGGCGATCGGCATCAAGCCGGTCTCCAAGGAGGGCAGCCAACGCCTGATCCGCAAGGCGATCCAGTACGCGATCGAGCACGATCGGGTCTCCGTGACGCTGGTGCACAAGGGCAACATCATGAAGTTCACGGAAGGGGCGTTCCGCAACTGGGGCTACCAGCTCGCCCAGGAGGAATTCGGTGCCCAGCCGCTCGACGGTGGTCCGTGGCTTAAATTCCGCAACCCCCTCACCGGCAGCGACATCGTGATCAAGGACGTGATCGCCGACAACTTCCTGCAGCAGGTGCTGCTGCGCCCTGAGGAATACGACGTCATCGCGACGCTGAACCTCAACGGCGATTACGTTTCCGATGCGCTCGCCGCGCAGGTCGGAGGCATCGGCATCGCCCCGGGTGGCAACATCGGCGATGGACTCGCGGTGTTCGAGGCGACGCACGGCACGGCGCCGGGTTTTGCGGGCAAGGACCGGGTGAATCCCGGCTCGCTGATTCTCTCGGCGGAGATGATGCTGCGCTACCTCGGCTGGAAAGAGGCCGCCGACCTCATCGTCAAGGGCGTGAGCCTGACCATCGCGCACAAGGAACTCACCTACGATCTGGCCCGGTTGCGCGAGGCGATCAAAGCGCCGAAGCGCGAGCTGGCGGCGCGCAAGAACGTCGAGGAAGATCTGCAGCGGCTCATTCCGGGCGCCACGCTCATGAGCTGCTCGGGATTTGCCACTGCCATCATCCGTCACATGGATGACTGAGCGCGCGCAGTTCGATCCGGACTGCAGCAGCTGCCCGCGTCTGGCCGGCTTCCTCGGCGAGGTGCGCACGCGCTATCCGGACTATTGGGCACGGCCGGTGCCGTCCTTCGGGGCGGCTGATCCGCGCATCGTGATCGTCGGCCTCGCCCCCGGTCTGCACGGGGCGAACCGCACCGGTCGCCCGTTCACCGGTGATTACGCCGGCATCCTGCTGTACCAGACGCTCTACGAGGCGGGGCTGGCGAGCCGGCCGCAGTCCGAGACGCGCGAGGATGCGCTGAAGCTGCTGCGCACGCGCATTATCAATTCGGTCAAGTGCGTGCCGCCGCAGAACAAGCCGACCCCGGTGGAGATCCGCACGTGCAACGCGTATCTCGGCGCGGAGCTGGCGAGCCTCCGGCACGTGCGCGTGGTGCTCGCCCTTGGGCGCATCGCCCACGAGGCGTTTCTGCGCGCCTTGGGCCTGAAGCCCTCGACATTCCCGTTCGGGCATGGCCGCGAGCATCCGCTCGAGGACGGGCGGGTTCTGCTCGACTCCTATCACTGCAGCCGATACAACACCTCGACCCGCCGGCTGACCGCCCCGATGTTCCAGCGCGTGGTTGCCCGCGCGTGCACGCTCGCGGGCGTTTAAAATGGGCGGGTGAACGCCGCCTTCGACGCCAAGTCCTTCGTCGCCGCGCTGCCGCGGCGGCCGGGCGTCTACCGCATGTTCGATCGCGGGCACGAGCTGCTCTACGTCGGCAAGGCGAGGAGCTTGAAGGACCGAGTCGGCAGCTACTTCAACGCCGGCAACGTCACTCCGAAGGTCCAGGCGCTGGTGCAGCTGATCGCCGACATGGAGGTCACGGTCACGCATTCGGAGACCGAGGCGCTGCTGCTCGAGTTCAACCTGATCAAGGCGCACCGGCCGCGCTTCAACGTGGTGCTGCGCGATGACAAGAGCTACCCGTACATCCTGCTCGGCACCGATCATGCCTTTCCGCGCCTGACGCTCTATCGCGGGGCCCGCACCCCCGGTGCGCGCTATTTCGGACCCTTCCCGAGCAGCACGGCGGTGCGCGAGACGCTCAATCAGCTGCAGAAGCTCTTTCGGATCCGCAACTGCCGGGACAGCTTCTTCGCCAACCGCAGTCGGGCGTGCCTGCAGCACCAGATCGGGCGCTGTTCGGGGCCGTGCGTCGGGCTGATCAGTCCCGAGGCGTACGCCCAGGACATCGAGGCGGCGGTGAAAGTGCTCGAAGGGCGCAGCGATGAGGTCAATGCGCTGCTGCGCACCCGCATGGAGGCGGCCGCCGAGCGGTTCGAGTACGAGCGGGCCGCGCAACTGCGCGACCAGCTGGCGGCGCTGCGCGAGATCCAGGCGCAGCAGGTGGTCACGGCCGAGCATGAGCGCGACGTCGATGTGTTCGCCATCGCCGGGGAGCCGGGCGAGTATGCGGTCACCACGCTGCTGGTGCGCGGCGGGCGCAATCTCGGCACGACCAGCAGCTTTCCGCGCGCGGCGTTCGCCGAGCCGGAGGAAGCGCTGTCCTCGTTTCTCATGCAGTACTACGCCCAACACGAACCCCCGGCCGAAGTGCTGGTGGGCCGTCGGCTCGAGGATGCCGAGGCGCTCAGCGAGGCGCTCGCCGAGCGCGCCGGCCACGCACTCGTGGTGCGCTGCCCGGCACGCGGCCTGGCGGCGCGCTGGGTGGAGATGGCCCATGAGAATGCCGCGCAGGCGCTCAGGATGCGGCTGGCGCGACGCCAGGGCATGGAGGAGATGCTCGCGGCGCTCGCCGAGACGCTCGAGCTGCCGACCCCGCCGGCGCGGATGGAGTGCTTTGACATCAGCCATACCGGCGGGGAGGGCACCGTGGCCTCATGCGTGGTGTTCGGGCCCGAGGGTCCGCTGAAGAAGGAGTACCGGCGCTTCAACATTACGGGTATCACGCCCGGAGACGATTACGGGGCGCTGCGCCAGGCGCTCAAGCGCCGCTATACGCGGGTGCGCAACGAGGAGGTCCCGGCGCCCGATCTGCTGCTGATCGACGGCGGTGTGGGCCAGATCGAGGGCGTGCATGCGGAACTGGCGGCCCTCGGCGTCGCCGGCGTCGCGCTGGTGGGGGTGGCCAAGGGACCGGACCGGCGGCCCGGCCAGGAGCGGCTGTTCGTCTACGGGGAGCCCACGGCGCGGATCCCGGCGGCCCATTCCCCGGCGTCCCGCCTGATCCAGCGCATCCGCGACGAGGCCCACCGATTCGCGATCACCGGCCACCGCCGCAAGCGGGCCCGCCGCTACACCGAATCGGTGCTCGAGACCGTCCCGGGCCTGGGGCCGGCGAAGCGGCGGGCGCTGCTGACGCATTTCGGCGGACTGCAGGGGGTGCTGCGCGCCGGGGTCGCCGATCTGGCCCAGGTGAGCGGAATTGGAGCAAGCCTCGCGCGCACCCTTTATGATCACCTGCATCCCGGATCGTGAGCTGCGAATGCCCTGGAACGTTCCGAATACGCTGACGTGGCTGCGCATTGGAGCGATTCCGCTCATCGTGCTGCTGTTCATGCTGCCGTACCACTGGGCCGATCCGGCCTCGGGGCTGCTGTTTGCCGCCGCGGGGATCACGGATTCCCTGGACGGCTACTTCGCGCGCCGACTCGGGCAGACCTCGCGGCTCGGGGCCTTTCTTGACCCGGTGGCCGACAAGCTGATTGTGGCGGCGGCGCTGGTGCTGCTGGTGAGCCGCGATACCCGACCGCTGATCGTGCTTACCGCCGTGGTCATCATCGGGCGTGAAATCACCATCTCGGCGCTGCGCGAGTGGATGGCCGAGATTGGTGCACGGCGCAAAGTGGCGGTGTCGCAGCTCGGCAAGGTCAAGACCGTGCTGCAGATCGTCGGACTCTCGATGATGCTCTACCGGCTGCCGATCCACGGATTGCCGATTTATTCCAGTGGCGTGCTCTTGACGGAACTCGCAGCCGCCGCCACGCTGGTGTCGATGGTGGCCTACCTGCGTGCGGCTTGGCCTGAGCTCACGCGGTGACGCAGATGCCTTGACTTCGCCCGGCGTGCCCCTAAAATGCGCGCTCGCCTTGCGGTGCGGGAATAGCTCAGTTGGTAGAGCGCAACCTTGCCAAGGTTGAGGTCGCGAGTTCGAGCCTCGTTTCCCGCTCCAATTTCTCCAAGTAAATCAAGCGATTGCGCAC